>CAWGHP010000010.1:480000-507845 GCA_963822465.1 uncultured Gammaproteobacteria bacterium
GGGAAGCGCGCCTCAAGATGAGACCTCCCGAGCCACAAGGCTCCTAAAGGAACCATGAAGACTACGTGGTTGATAGGGTGGGTGTGTATCGCAGCAATGCCGAGCTAACCACTACTAATGATCCGTGCGGCTTGACCATATAACTCCAAGTTGCTTTATGTGCATTCCTGCACGAAAAGCGGTTCCAGACCGCACTCCTCAGAAAGCTTCTCGTTGAAGCTTTCAGCAGGCGCATACCTACAGGCCTCAGCAACACAAAGACTCTCGAGCCAAAACGACTTATTACGTCCCAAGACCCCATGCGAGACTGGCGCAGACCATTGCGCTGTCTCCACCGCTTGCTCAGCGAACATAGCGCTGTGGAACCACCCGATCCCATCCCGAACTCGGAAGTGAAACGCAGCCGCGCCGATGGTAGTGTGGCTCAAGCCATGCAAGAGTAGGTCACCGCTGAGCGCTTTATCCGAAGCCCCACCCGAGCACTCGGGTGGGGTTTTTTATTGAGCTCTTGCATCCAGCGGCGCAGCCGCGCGAACTGCAACAGGTCAGGCTTGAGCGCTTTATCCCAAGCCCCATCTGCCAATGCAGGTGGGGCTTTTTACTGCACGGAACTCTTGCATCCAGCGGCGCTGCCGCGCGAACTGCAACAGGTCAGGCTGAGCGCTTTATCCGAAACCCCATCTGCACCCGCAGGTGGGGTTTTTTATTGAACTCTTGCATCCAGCGGCGCAGCCGCGCGAACTGCAACAGGTCAGGCTTGAGCGCTTTATCCCAGGCCCCACCCGAGAAATCGGGTGGGGCTTTTTACTGCACGGAACTCTTGCATCCAGCGGCGCAGCCGCGCGAACTGCAACAGGCCAGGTTTGACTGAACTATCCGGCCACAATTGTCTGCGCGGCCGGGACTTCCAGTGGCCGCCGACTCGAACTGGCGAATGCACAGGCAAGAAAAAGCCCCGACGGATGCGGGGCTCTGGTCGACTCGATCGTGTCTGGCGAGATCGCGGGAACCTCGCCAGCAGGCAATCACTCGAGCGCGTATCCAAATTGCTGGCGGAACTGGTCGGAGAACTGGCGGTAATCGAAACGCTGGTTCTGCGTGCCGGGGTGTTCGACCTTGAGTGCGCCCATCAGGTTGCCGATGCGGCCGATGGTCATCCAGTCGTAGCCTTTCATGATCCCGTGGATCAGTCCGGCGCGAAAGGCATCGCCGCAGCCGGTCGGATCGGTGATGCGGCGTTCGTGCGCGGGCGGGACATTCAGGGTCTGGCCATCGGCATGGATCTTCGCGCCCTTGGGGCCACAGGTGGTGATGTAGGCCTTCACGCGACTGGCTATTTCGGCCTCGTCCCAGCCGGTACGTTCCTGCAGCATGCTCGATTCGTAGTCGTTCACGGTGACGTAATCGGCCTGATCGATGAAATGGCGCAGTTCCTCGCCATTGAAGAGCGGCATGGCCTGGCCCGGGTCGAAGATGAACGGGATCGCGGCTTCGCTGAATTCAGTCGCGTTCTGAAGCATGCCCTCGCGTCCATCCGGGCTGACAATGCCGAACTTGATATCGGGTACGTCGCGGACGTGGTTTTCATATGAACGCATCATCGCGCCGGGATGAAAGGCCGTGATTTGGTTGTTGTCGTGGTCGGTGGTGATGAAGGCCTGGGGCGTGAAAAGGTCGCCCAGTTCCTTCACCTGGTCCAGGCGGATGCCGCATTCCTCGAAGTGTTCGCGGTAAGGGCCGAAATCCTGCCCGACGGTCGCCATCGGGACCGGTTCGCCGCCCAGCAGCTTGAGGTTGTAGGCGATATTGCCGGCACAGCCGCCGAACTCCCGGCGCATGCGCGGAACGAGGAACGACACATTCAGGATATGCACCTTGTCGGGCAGGATATGGTTCTTGAACTGGTCCGGAAAAACCATGATGGTGTCATAGGCGAGCGAACCACAGATCAGTGCCGACATCGGATAACCCCTGAATAGCCTGAAGCCGCCGCGGCAGGAACGAGCGCTCCGGCTCGGACCCTGCGAAACAGCGGACAAAGGATCGATTTTGCCCGAGTTTTCCGGGCGGCGCACGCACATCCGCGCGCTTGGGCGTCAGGGGCGCCGCCGAGGCCGGCCAAAGTGCACCGGCTTCTCCGTCCCACTCTCGTGCCGGGGGGGCATTGGCCCTCGGCCGATAAGCATTCCTTAACGGCGAATTGGCTTGCCTGCACTGATGGCCGTCTCTAAACTGTCGCGTTCTTTGCGGCTCCACTTTCAGGCTCGAAACAACTCATGTTCAAAGGTTTGCGCGGACTCTTCTCGAACGACCTGTCGATTGATCTCGGCACGGCCAATACGTTGATCTACGTTCGCGGGCAAGGCATCGTCCTGAACGAACCGTCGGTGGTCGCCATCCGCCAGGATCGAGGCCCGGGTGGCCCGCGCAGCGTCGCCGCCGTAGGTTCCGACGCAAAGAAGATGCTGGGTCGAACGCCAGGCAACATCGTCACGGTGCGACCCCTGAAGGACGGCGTGATCGCCGACTTCTCGATGACCGAGGAGATGCTCAAGCAGTTCATCCGCAAGGTGCATCGCTCGCGCATGTTCCGTCCGAGTCCACGCGTCCTGGTCTGCGTGCCTTGCGGCTCGACCCAGGTCGAACGACGCGCCATCAAGGAGTCCGCGGAAAGCGCCGGTGCCCGCGACGTGTTCCTTGTCGAGGAACCCATGGCCGCGGCGATCGGTGCCGGCATTCCGGTTGGCGAGGCGCGTGGCTCGATGGTGCTCGACATCGGCGGCGGCACGTCGGAAGTCGCCGTCATCTCGCTCAATGGCATCGTGTATTCGCAGTCGGTTCGCATCGGCGGCGATCGTTTCGACGAGGCGATCATCAACTATGTCCGGCGCAACCACGGCACGCTGATCGGCGAGGCGACCGCCGAGCGCATCAAGATGGAGGTCGGCTGCGCCTTTCCGCAGTCGGACGTGAAGGAAATCGAGGTATCCGGCCGCAACCTCGCCGAGGGCGTGCCGCGCATGTTCACGGTCAACTCGAACGAGATCCTCGAGGCGTTGCATGAACCGCTGTCCGGCATCGTCAGCGCGGTACGCAGCGCTCTCGAACAGACTCCGCCGGAACTGTGTTCGGACGTGGCCGAGCGCGGCATCGTGCTGACCGGTGGCGGCGCCCTGTTGCGCGACATCGATCGTCTGCTTTCCGAGGAAACGGGGCTGCACGTGCACGTGGCCGATGAGCCGCTGACCTGTGTTGCACGCGGCGGTGGACGCGCACTCGAACTCGTCGATCAGCACGGCGGTGACTTTTTTGCATCCGAGTGAATGCATGTGATTTCCGCGCATGCCGCTGGCAAGTACTGACAAGGTCTCCCTGTTTGCCGAAGGCGCGGTCAGCACGGCGCGCCTGATCGCCTACCTGACGCTGGCCATGATCGTGATGGTCATCGACCACCGTGGAGCCTATCTGGAGCGCATGCGCGTGCTTGCAAGCGCGGTCGTGGAGCCGGTCTACCGGGTTGCCGCGCTTCCATCGGACGTGGCCCGCGCCGGACGCCTGGCGATCGCCACCCAGAGCCAGCTGGTCGACGAGAACCGCAACCTTCGCGAGGCATTGCTCCTCGCCCAGGTCCGCCTCAACCGCATGTCGGCCCTGTCCGCGCAGAACGAACGCTTGAAGAAGCTTCTGGACGTCCAGAAGGAGCTCGGCCTGGGCGTACAACTGGCGCGCCTCATCGACATCGACCTCGATCCGTTCCGGCATCGAATCGTGCTCGACGCGGGGAGGGCGCAGTCGATCACGGTGGGCCAGCCCGTGCTCGATGCTCAGGGTGTCATGGGCCAGATTGTCGAGGTCCTTCCGAATACTTCGGTGGCCATGCTCATCACCGATCCGACCCATGCGATCCCGGTCATGATCGAGCGCACCGGATTGCGCACCATCTGCTACGGCACCGGATCCATCGACCGGCTGCAGCTGCCGAACATTCCTATCAGTGCCGACATCAAGGTCGGTGATGCGCTGGTGACTTCGGGCCTCGGCGGGCGTTTCCCGGCCGGATTTCCGGTTGGCGAGATTCTCGAGATCAGCAATGACGAAAGCGGCATGTTCGCCGCGGCGATCGCGCGACCCGCAGCGGCCCTGGCCCGCAGCGGGGAGGTCCTGCTGTTGCAGGATCTTCCGCAGCCGATGGGTCCGCCCGCGCCGCCGCGCGGCGATGTGCCGCCAGCGGACGCGCCAGCAAACGCCGAGGGGGATTCCCGGCAATGAACCGTCGTCGTGCGCAACTGCTGATCTTCTCGTGCAGCTTCCTGCTCGCCTTCCTGTTGCAGCTGGCGCCGCTGCCGCAGGCTGCCCTGCCGTTCAAGCCGTACTGGATTGCGCTGGTGCTGATCTACTGGGCCATCGAGGCGCCGGATCGGGTCGGTCTTGGCTTCGCCTTCGTGCTCGGGCTGGCCGGCGACATCCTCGCCGGCCAGCTGCTCGGCGAGCAGGCCTTGCGCCTGATCATCCTCGCCTTCATCGTCTTGCGCTTCCGCTCACGCCTGCGGTTCTTCCCGATGGGGCAGCAGACGCTGGCGGTGCTTGGCCTGCTGCTCAACGACCGGATCGTCGTGATGATGATTCGCGGCTTTTCCGGCGACCCGATTCCGGCCGTCGGTTTCTGGGTGGCGCCGCTGGTCGGCATGCTGGCCTGGCCATTCGTGTTCCTGCTGCTCGATGACCTGCGAGCGCGCGTGCGTGCACAGGAGTCATGAAATACCGCCCGATCAAGGACACCCGCCAGGAAGCCGCGCTTTTCGTGCGCAGGGCGCTGGTCGGATTTTTCCTGATCGTGGTCGCCCTTTGCATCCTCGCCGTCCGGTTCTGGTATCTGCAGGTGGTCCGGCACGACGAGTTCCAGGCGCGGTCGGACGCCAACCGCATCCTGACCCGCCCGTTGGCCCCGGCCCGCGGCCTGATCTACGACCGCAACGGCGAACTGCTGGCCGAGAACATCGCGGCGTTCCGGCTTGAAGTGATACCGGAACAGGTCGACGACATGCCGAAGCTGCTGGACGACCTGCGCGACACGATCGGGATCAGCGACGACGATATCGATCGCTTCAAGGACCTGGTCAAGAGCAAGCGTTCCTATCAAAGCGTGCCGTTGCGCCTGAAGCTGACCGACGAAGACATCGCGCTGTTCGCGGTCAACCGCTGGCGCTTTCCAGGCGTCGACGTGGTGCCCTACCTGACCCGCTACTACCCGAAGGGCAAGGAATTCGGACATCTGGTCGGCTATGTCGGGCGCATCGATGCCGCCGACGTCCAGCGCCTGGACGCTTCGCGTTATGCCGGCACGACGCATGCCGGCAAGACTGGCGTGGAGCGCTCCTACGAGGAGCTGCTGCACGGCGAACCCGGTTACGAGCTGGTCGAGGTCAACGCGGACCGCCGGCCCCTGCGCGTGCTCGAGCGGGTCGCGCCGACGCCGGGCCAGAATCTCTATCTGTCGATCAACTCGCGCATCCAGGAAGCGGGCGAGGAAGCATTCGCCGACCGGCCGGGCGCCGCGGTGGCGATCGATCCACGCAATGGCGAGGTCCTGGCCATGATCAGCGTGCCGAGCTTCGATCCCAACCTGTTCGTCAACGGCATCAGCAAGGCGGACTACAAGGCCCTGCTGGCCGATCCCAACAAGCCGCTGCTTGATCGCGCACTGCGTGGCAGTTACGTGCCGGGATCGACGATCAAGCCGTTCCTTGCCTCGGCGGGGCTCGAACTGGGCCTGCGGCGGCCATCCGACACGGTGCTCTCCACCGGCGAATTCTTCATCCCCGGCCAGAAGCGCGGCTATCGCGATGTGCGAGCCGGCGGCCATGGCCGCGTCGACCTCGTGCAATCGCTGGCGCAGTCGGTGAACACCTACTACTACGGGCTGGCGCTCGACATGGGCATCGACAAGCTCACCGAACAGATGGCGAAATTCGGCTTCGGTGAGCCGACCGGCATCGATCTGGTCGGGGAATCCAGTGGCGTCCTGCCTTCGCGCGACTGGAAGCGCGGGCGCTTCAACCTGGCCTGGTATCCGGGCGAGACGGTCATCGCCGGCATCGGCCAAGGATTCTGGGTGGTCACGCCGGTGCAACTGGCGCACGGAGTCGCCATGCTCGCCGCCGGCGGCGTGTCGCGGCGTCCGCACCTGCTGTACGCCACGCAGAAGGGTATTGGCGACGATCCGGTGCGCATTCCGGTCGAGGCGGGGGGCAAGCCGTACTTTCGCAATCCGGCAAACTGGGATGCCGTGCGCGAAGGCATGATCGCGGTCGTCAACGGCCCCACCGGCACGGCACGCACGATGGGCAATGGCTTCCCTTACGTGATTGCCGGCAAGAGCGGCACCGCCGAGCGTTTTTCGCGCACCAACGAGGTCTGGCAGCACATTTCCCAGGTCGCCGAGGAGCGCCATCAGGTCCTGTTCGAGGCGTTCACGCCGGCCGAAGATCCGCGCATTGCCGTGATCGTCGCGCTGGAAGCCGGTCGTGGCGGCGGGCGCGACGCGGCGCCGGTCGTGCGCAAGATGATGGACGCCTGGCTTGTCGGCCAGGAGCCTCCGCCAAATGCAACCACCGACCCTGCGAAGGCAGAGCCGTGATGGACGGAATACTCGCCCAGCTCCGCTACCGGGCCACGGCGCTGATCCGCCGGCCACGCTTCGACCTGCCGCTGGCCGGGTCCCTCCTGCTGCTCGCGCTGATCGGGCTCGCCACCCAGTACAGCGCGAGCGACCTCGATCGCGACCAGGCCATTGCACAGGGCGTCCGCCTGCTGCTCGGCGGCCTGCTCATGGCCCTGATCTCGAGGGTGCCACCGACCAGCCTGCGCAACTGGACGCCCTGGCTGTTTGCGGCGAGCGTCGTCCTGCTCGTGCTGGTGGCATTGCTTGGCGAGGGGCGCGGCGCGAACCGCTGGCTCGACCTTCGCCTCGTCCGTTTCCAGCCCTCCGAACTGCTCAAGCTGACCATGCCGATGATGGTCGCCTGGTACCTCAACCAGCGACCCCTGCCGCCAAGCTGGTCCACCCTGGCCGTCGTGTCTATCCTGATCGCGATACCGGCGGCCCTGATCGCCAAGCAGCCCGACCTCGGCACGGCCTTGCTGATCGTCGCCAGCGGCCTGTTCGCGGTGTTTCTTTCCGGCCTCGCCTGGTGGCGAATCGGCCTGATCATCGGCAGCGTGGCCGCAGCCATGCCGCTGGCCTGGCATTTCATGCACGAGTACCAGCGCAACAGAGTGCGCATGCTGCTGGATCCCGAATCCGACCCGCTCGGACTGGGCTGGCACATCATCCAGTCGAAAATCGCGGTCGGCTCGGGCGGCATGTGGGGCAAGGGCTGGCACAACGGCACGCAGTCGAGGCTCGAGTTCCTGCCCGAGCACACCACCGATTTCATCTTTTCCGTCTTCGCCGAGGAATGGGGGCTGGTCGGCGTTTCCCTGTTGCTGCTGCTGTATGTCTTCATCATCGGACGCAGCCTGTGGATCGCCGCCAACGCGAAGGACACCTACTCGCGCCTGCTGGCCGGTGCGATCAGCATGTCGTTCTTCGTCTATGTCATGGTCAATGGCGGCATGATCACCGGAATCCTGCCCGTGGTCGGCGTGCCCCTGCCGCTGATCAGCTATGGCGGGACGTCTGCGGTCTCGCTGCTTGCCGGGTTCGGCGTGCTCATGTCGATCCACGCGCAACGCAGGCGAGTGGCAGGATGAGCGTACTACGCGATACAGTAATTGCCTCTGTCAACCAGGTTGGTCGATCTTGAAATACGCGCACTGGATTCTCGCCGGCATCGCCCTGGCGAGCGGGTTCATGATCACCGGTTGTGTGGGTGCGGCCAACGCGAAACCTGCCGGGGTCGCCGCTGCGGCGAACGCGAGTGTCGATCCCGACTACCTTGAATTCGCTCGTGAGCTGAATCGTGAAGCGGGCCTGGCCGAATCCGACGTGCTCGCCACGCTGGGCAAGGCCAAGGTGCAGCAAAGCATTCTCGATGCCATGTCGCGGCCGGCGGAAGCCAAGCCATGGAAGGACTACCGGCCGATCTTCCTCACCGACAAGCGACGCGACGACGGCATCGCGTTCTACACCGCCAACCGCGAGCTGATCGAGCGCGCCGCCAACGAGTTCGGCGTGGCGCCGGAAATCATCGTCGCGATCATCGGCGTGGAAACCAGCTACGGGCGCAACTACGGCAGCTACCGCGTGCTCGATGCGCTGGTCACCCTGGCCTTCCATTACCCGCCGCGCGCGAAATTCTTCCGCGGCGAGTTGCGCCAGTTGTTCCTGCTCGGCGACTCGCACATGGCCTATCCGATCGACGAGCTGGTCGGTTCCTATGCCGGCGCCATGGGCTGGGGCCAGTTCATTCCGACCAGCGTGGCGAATTTCGCCCGCGACTACGACGGCGATGGACGCATCGACCTGTGGAATTCGCTGCCCGACATCGTCGGCAGCGTGGCCAATTATTTCGCCGTGCATGGCTGGCAGAAGGGCGGGCTGGTAGCGGTTGCTTCCAATACCGCGCCCAATGCGCGCGAGATCAGCCCCGGCGGGCTCGACCCGGTCTACCCGGTCGAGCAGTTGCAGGCGTGGGGCTATGTTCCGGCGGAGGCCGTCGAGCCGGCCGAGCTGGCCACGCTGCTCAGGCTCGATGGCAGCAAGGGCACCGAGGACTGGCTGACCTTCCACAATTTCTACGTCATCTCGCGCTACAACCGCAGTCCGCTGTATTCGATGGCGGTCTGGCAGCTTTCCACCGAAATCGCCCGTGGCGTGGCCAGCAGCACGCCGTGAAGGCAACGCTGGCCCTTGTCGCGCTTGCACTGATGCTGACGGCCTGCGCGCCGCGCAAGCCACGCGAATCGCCTGCGCTGCCGAGGCCGGTCGCACCGAGCGAAAGGCCGGAAACGGATCGCCCGCAATCCGAGCGCTACCGTGACGCCAGGGATGGTGGTCCGGCCCAGCCTGCGATCGATGTCAGCACGTTGCGCGAACCGGTGCCAAGGGTCGAGCCGCGCGCGCGCTACGGCAACAAGTCGCCCTACAGCGTGCTCGGCAAGACCTACACCGTGATGAGCGACTCCCAGGGTTATGTCGAGCGCGGCATCGCTTCCTGGTACGGCAACAAGTTCCATGGCTACATGACCTCGAGCCTGGAGCCCTACGACATGTACCAGTTCAGCGCCGCGCACAAGACGCTGCCGCTGCCGAGCTACGTACGCGTGACCAATCTCGACAACGGCAAGAGCGTGGTCGTGCGGGTCAACGACCGCGGGCCGTTCCACGAGAACCGCCTGATCGACCTGTCCTATGCGGCGGCGGTCCGCATCGGCGTGTGGCCGAAGGGAACCGGGCTGGTCGAGGTCCGCGTGCTCGATCCCGAGCATCCCGCCGACGCCCCGGCAGCCGGCGTGGCCAGCGCTGCGTCGGCCGCGGATGCGCACATCTTCCTGCAACTTGGAGCGTTCGCCGATCGCGGCAACGCGCAGCGGGTTGTCGAAAAAATTGAACGCGCCGGGCTCGGCACGGTCACTATCGTGACCACCCGCATCAATGAACGTGAAATCCATCGCGTCCGGCTGGGCCCGTTGCCAACTGTCGAGGCCGCCGATGCGCTGGTTGCGCGCATCGAGCGGCTCGGCCTGGGAACGCCCCGCGTGGCGATCGACGATTGAAAGGGCGACAATGCCCGACTGTCGACGACCGCAAGCCGGCGTCATGCCACTTATCCTGAGGAAACCGCTTTGCCCATGAAGTTGTTGTCAGCATCCATTCTTGTCGGCGCCCTCCTGTGCGCCTCCGTCTCCAGCGCGCAGACGCCCAGCCAGCCGCTGCCGCAACCTGCGCCGAAGCCGCCCGTCCCGACCGTGGCTGCGGCACCCACGCCGCCGCCGCCGACCCTCGCGGCCAAGAGCTGGGTGCTGATGGATTACGCCACCGGCCAGGTCCTGCTCGATGGCAATGCCGATCAGCGCGTCGAACCCGCCTCGATCACCAAGATCATGACTTCCTACGTGGTCTCGGCGGAGATGGAGCACGGCAAGATCCATCTCGAGGATCCGGTCACGATCAGCGAAAACGCGTGGCGATCGGGTGGTGCCGGCACCGATGGCTCGACCAGCTTCCTCGAGCTGAACAGCCAGGTCCCGCTCAAGGAACTGCTCTACGGCATGATCATCCAGTCCGGCAACGATGCCGCGATCGCGCTGGCCGAGCACACGGCGGGTTCCGAGGCCCTGTTCGCCGACCTCATGAACCAGTACGCGGAGCGGCTTGGCATGACCGGGACCCACTACGTCGATGCCAGTGGCCTGCCCAACGACAACCACTACACCACTGCGCGCGATGTCGCGCTGCTGTCGCGTGCCCTGATCCGCGACTATCCGGCCGAGTACGATATCTACAAGATCAAGGACTTCGAGTGGAACGGCATCAAGCAGCACAACCGCAATCCGCTGCTCTGGCGCGATTCGTCGGTCGACGGCATCAAGACCGGCCACACCAGCAACGCCGGCTACTGCCTGGCGACTTCGGCCAAGCGTGGCGACCAGCGCCTGATTGCGGTGGTCATGGGCGCGCAAAGCGAAAAGGCGCGGGCCGATGCCAACCAGGAACTGCTCAGCTACGGCTTCCGCTTCTTCGAAACCCACAAGCTCTACGATGTCAGCAAGCCGCTGGCGACGCCGGAACTGTGGAAGGGCGAGGCGCCTAGCGTCGCCCTCGGCGTGTCCGAGGACGTCCTGGTGACCCTGCCGCGCGGCCGCTATGCGGACCTGAAGGCCAGCATGGACCTGCCCGCGCATCTCATCGCCCCGCTGCAGAAAGGGCAGAAGGTCGGCAACCTCAAGGTCGAGCTGGACGGCAAGGCCCTGCTGGAACGTCCGATCGTCGTGCTTGCCGATGCGCCGGAGGGCGGATTCTTCAAGCGCATCGGCGATGGCGTGATGCTCTGGTTCAAGGGTGACAGCGAGACGTCGCAGACGAGCGTGCCGAGCGGCCAGTGATGCGCGATCTCGACGATATCCAGCCGGAGCGGCCGGACCAGGGATTCCAGTTTCCGGGTGCTTTCGAGATCACCGCGCTCGGCCGCGCAGATGCCGACCTCGAGCACCGCGTTCCCGAGATCCTCGCGGGTCTCGGGCTCGGCGTAATCACCGGCAGCCTGCGCTCGCGCCCATCGCGCGAAGGCAACTATCATTCCGTGTCGGTCACCTTTACCTGCCCGGACCGGGATTCCTACGACGCTGCCCACGCGGCCCTGCGCGCCGACCTGGGCATTCGCTGGACCCTCTAGGATAGTGGGCGCCATCCCTGGCGGTCGAGGCATGCCCGGGTGAAATCGGGCCGGATTCGCGTCACCATGCCGCTTGCTTACGTTGTTGCCGGTCCCATATCGCCCCCATGACCTCCCGTTTGCTCGTCCGCCGCCTTGGTCGCCAGCCCTATGAGCCGGTGCTGCAGGGCATGCGCGATTTCACCAACGGGCGCGACGAGACCACGCCCGACGAGCTCTGGCTGCTCGAGCACGACCCGGTATTCACGCTGGGCCAGGCAGGCAAGCCGGAACACGTGCTTGCGCCCGGCGACATCCCGGTCCTCAAGGTCGAGCGCGGCGGCCAGGTGACCTACCACGGGCCCGGCCAGATCGTCGGCTATCCGCTGCTCGACCTGCGCCGCCTCGGCATCGGCGTGCGTGAACTGGTCGAGCGCATCGAGCAGGCCATCATCGATACCCTCGAACACTGGAACATCGTGGCCGTACGCCGCCCGGGAGCGCCCGGCGTCTACGTGGCCGATGCCAAGGTCGGTGCGCTCGGCCTGCGCGTTCGCCGTGGCTGTTCCTTCCATGGCCTGGCCCTGAACGTGGCCATGGACCTGGAGCCGTTCAGGCGCATCAATCCCTGTGGCTATCAGGGCTTGCAGGTGACCCAGGTGCTAGACTTGGGCGGTCCGGGGTCGCTGGCAGCGGTCGAGGATGTGCTTGTTCTCGAATTGTCCCGGCAGTTCGGTTTCACGCCGCAGCCAGCCGCTGCGGAACTTCCGTCTTCCGCCGCCGCCGATGCGGCCAGTCGTGTCGCATGAACGAATCGATCAAGACCATTCCACTCGCCGTCGTCGGCGAAAAACAGCTCGGCGGCGACAAGATCGCGCGCAACCGCGCCGGATTCGCCGATGCGCCGCAATTGCGCAAGCCGGCCTGGATCCGCGTGCGCATCCCGCCCGGCAACGCGGTCGCCCAGCTGAAGGCCAAGCTTCGCGAAAACAGCCTGGTCACCGTCTGCGAAGAAGCCTCCTGCCCGAATATCCACGAATGCTTCAGCAAGGGCACCGCCACGTTCATGATCCTCGGCGAGGTCTGCACGCGCCGCTGTTCGTTCTGCGATGTCGCCCACGGCCGGCCCAAGGCACCCGATCCGCTCGAGCCGGCCAAGCTGGCCGGCACGATCCGCGACATGCGCCTGCGCTACGTGGTGATCACCTCGGTCGACCGTGACGACCTGCGCGACGGTGGCGCCGGGCATTTCGCCGCCTGCATCCGCGCCGTGCGCTTCGAGAATCCCGACATCCGCATCGAGATCCTGACCCCGGATTTCCGCGGCAAGGGCCGCATGGACCGTGCCCTCGAACTGCTGGCGACGAATCCCCCCGACGTCTTCAACCACAATATCGAGACCGTGCCCGATCTCTATCGCGAAGTGCGCCCCGGCGCCGACTACGCCTGGTCCCTGCAACTGCTCAAGCGCTTCAAGGAACAGCATCCGGGCATCCCGACCAAGTCCGGCATCATGCTCGGGCTCGGCGAAACCCTCGACCAGGTCCACGCCACGTTGAACGATTTGCGTGAACATGCGGTCGATATGGTAACGATTGGCCAGTATCTGCAGCCGACGGCCCACCACCATCCGGTGCTGCGCTACTGGTCGCCGGAAGAGTTCAAGGCACTCGAGGAATACGGCATGGCCCTCGGTTTCGAACACGTTGCGTCGGGGCCGATGGTGCGTTCGTCCTACCACGCGGACGAAATGGCGCATGCCGCCGGATTCGTCGAAGTTGCCTGAGTATCCACAGACTGGCGTCACCGAGCATTGATGGAGAGTTGCATGCGTCGCATTTCCCTGATTTTCATGTTGCTGGCGGCATGCGGCATCGCAATGGCCAAGCCGGTAGCCGATGCCGGAGCGCCCCTGGTCCTCAAGCCGACGGCAGACCAGGCCGACGCTGCGATCTGGGCCATGCGCTTCCTGTCCCGGTTCCATTACAAGCCGGTGCCGCTCGACGACGCCATGTCGGAGAAGATCTTCGACGGCTTCCTCGACAGCCTCGACGGCGACCACCTGTTCTTCACCCAGGCCGACATCGACACCTTCAGCAGCGCGCGCGACAAGCTCGACGATGCCGTTTTCGAACGCGACCTGTCCGCGCCCTTCGCCATTTTCTCGGTGTACCAGAAGCGCGTCGCCGAGCGCCTCGCCTATTCGCGCGAACTGCTGGCCAAGCCGTTCGATTTCAGCAAGGACGAAAGCTACCAGTACGACCGCGCCAAGGCGCCATGGGCCAAGGACAGCGCCGAGCTGGACGACCTCTGGCGCAAGCGCGTCAAGAACGACTGGCTGCGCCTGAAGCTCGCCAACAAGGCGCCGAAGGACATCCGCGAGACGCTCGACAAGCGCTACACGAACTACATGGATCGCGTCCGCCAGCTGAACAGCGAGGATGTCTTCCAGACCTTCATGAACGCCTATGCGACCGCCATCGAGCCGCATACCAACTACCTCAGCCCGCGCGCTTCCGAGAATTTCGACATCGCCATGCGCCTGTCGCTGGAAGGCATCGGCGCGGTCCTGCAGCGCCTCGACGAATACACGGCGATCCGCGAAATCATCCCGGGCGGCCCGGCCGCCCTGTCCGGCAAGCTCAGTCCCGGCGACCGCATCCTCGGCGTCGGCCAGGGCGCCAACGGACCGATCGTCGACGTGATCGGCTGGCGCCTCGATGACGTCGTCGACAAGATCCGCGGCGCCAAGGGCACCATCGTGCGCCTCGAGATCCTGCCTGACGCGGCCGGCCCGGACGGCAAGCACGAAATGCTGACCCTGACCCGCAACAAGGTCAGCGTCGAGGAGCAGGCGGCGAAGAAATCGATCATCGACGTCAAGCATGGCGATGCCACGCGGCGGGTCGGCGTGATCACGTTGCCGACGTTCTACCAGGACTTCGATGCACGCCGCCGCGGCGACGAAAACTACAAGAGCGCCACGCGCGATGTCGAGCGCCTGCTCGGCGAGCTGCGCAGCGAGAAGGTCGACGGCGTCATCGTCGACCTGCGCAACAACGGCGGCGGCTCGCTCGACGAGGCGACCGACCTGACCGGCCTGTTCATCGACAAGGGTCCGGTCGTGCAGATCCGCGACGCCAGCGGCCGCGTCGAGGAAAAGAGCGACCGCCGCGCCGGCGCGGCCTGGACGGGCCCGCTGGCCGTGCTGGTCAATCGCGCCTCGGCTTCCGCTTCCGAGATTTTCGCGGCAGCCATCCAGGATTACGGCCGCGGCGTCATCATCGGCGAGCCAACCTTCGGCAAGGGCACCGTGCAGAACCTGCTCAACATGGATGACATGGCGCGCAACGAGAAGCCGACCTACGGTGATCTGAAGATGACCGTGCAGCAGTTCTTCCGCATCAACGGCGGTTCCACGCAGCTGCGCGGCGTGACGCCCGAGATCAGTTTCCCGCTGACCGTCGCCAGCGACGAGTTCGGCGAGTCGAGCTACGACAACGCCTTGCCGTGGACCTCGATCAGCAAGGCCGACTACAAGCCTGTCGCCGACCTCAAGCCCGTCATCCCGATGCTGGTTGCGCGCCACGAAGCGCGAACCGCCAAGGATCCGGAGTGGAAGAACTTCGTGGAGGAGATCGCCGATGCGAAGCGCATCCGCGCCGAGAAGACGATTTCACTCAACGAGCAGGTGCGCATCAAGGAGCGTGACGAGCAGGAAGCCAGGCGCAAGACGCGCGAGGCGCTGGCCGGCGATGCGTTCCCGAAGCAGGATCCGGCCGCGAAGACGCGTGCCGACACGCTAAAGGATTCCGGAAAGGCTCCGATCGAGCGCGTGCCGATGGATGGCACCCAGCAGCCCATTGCGTTCAGCGAGCCTGGCGCGTCGGCCGTGACGCTGGAGGACGACGGCCTGCAACCCGACGAACGCAGCATCGCCAAGGACCTGGCGCGCGAAGAGAAGCGCAAGGCGCGCCCCGATATCGTGCTCAACGAAGCCGCCCAGGTACTCTCCGACGAGATCGACCTGATCCGCAGCGACACCAAGCTCGCCGCCCGCATCCTGCCGCACGAGTCCGCCGCGAACGTGGATTGATTGGGCGCCGGGATTCGGGATTGGGGATTTGGGATTCGGGAAGTGCAGCCATTCGGCTGTTGAACACCGGGATTCGAAAAAAACCGAATCCCGCCACCGCGCGGCGAATGATCGAATCCCTAATCCCCAATCCCGAATCCCCAGTTCCTATCCATAACGCTGCCTGAGGAATTCCAGATAGGCGCGCAGGCCCTGCGCTTCGCCGCCGCGCGGCCGGCCCGGACGCTCCGAATCGTTCCAGGAATAGACGTCCAGATGGCACCAGGCCGTGGCTTCGGGCACGAAGCGCTCGAGGAACAGCGCGGCACTGATGGCGCCGGCGTGGCGCGACGAGCCTGAATTGGCGAGGTCGGCGATGTACGAATCGAGCATCGTGATGTAGGGCCGCCATAGCGGCATGCGCCAGAGCGGATCCTGGGTCTTGGTGCCGGCCGCGAGCAGGCCGTCGGCGATGTCGTCGCGGTTGCAGAACAGGGCGGGCAGGTCGGCGCCGAGGGCGATGCGCGCGGCGCCGGTCAAGGTCGCGAAATCGAGGATCAGGTCCGGCTTGAGTTCGCCGGCATAGGCCAGCGCGTCGCACAGCACGAGGCGACCCTCCGCATCGGTGTTGTCGATTTCGACGCTGAGCTTGGCGCGCGTGAGGATGACTTCGCCCGGGCGGAAGGCATTGCCGGAAACGGCATTCTCGACGGCCGGGATGAGCAGGCTGAGGCGGACCGGCAATTTCGCCTCGAGCACGAGCCCGGCCAGGGCGATGGCGTGCGCGGCGCCGCCCATGTCCTTCTTCATCCAGCGCATGCCGTCGGCGGTCTTCAGGTCGAGTCCGCCGGTATCGAAACACACGCCCTTGCCGACCAGCACGAGATGCGGGGCATCGGCGGGCCCGTGTGAAAGCATGGCCAGTCGCGGAGCGCGGTCATCAGCCGCCGCGCGCCCGACCGCGTGGATGGTCGGGAAGTTGCCTTCGATCAGCGCGTCGCCGACCCATTCGCGGTACTCGCCGGCGTGTCGCTCGGCCAGGTTGCGGACCGCGGCGGCGAGATCGGCCGGGCCCATGTCCTGGGTCGGTGCGTTGATCAGGTCGCGCGTCAGGTAGGCGGCCTCGGCCAGGCTCTTCATGCGCGCCCTGACGCTGTCCTCGACCACCAGTCGCGCCGCGGCGCGGGCCGGCTTGCGGTAGCGTGAATAGCGATAGGCGCCGAGCGCCCAGCCCAGCGCAACCTGGTCCGCATCCAGGGTAATGCCGCGCGGATCGATTGCGTAGTTTCCGGGGGGCAGGCGGACCGGCAATGAGGCCAGCGCAAACAGGCCGTCGCGGCCATTGCAGCCGGCCAGCATGATCGAGCCTTCGCCGGTTTCCGACGGAACGCCAAGGAAGCGGCCGCTTTCGCCGTGGAAGTCATTGGCGGCACAGAGGCGGCGGATGTCATCGCCGAACGGGCCGAGGACGGCTTCGAACTCGCTGCTGCCGACGAGGACCAGTGGAGTCGCCGGGACGTTGTCGCCGGGCTGGATCCAGGCGTCGAATGGAGTGGAATTCATGGGCAGGGATTCTCGCGGGTGGCGGTGTGCGCTGCAAGCCAGTCCGCCAGCGCGGTGAGATCGTTGATGACCATGTCGGGGGCCGCTTCGTGCGACCAGGCCGCCCCGTTGCGGTTCAGCCAGGCAGTCCTCAGGCCGGCTTCGCGCGCGCCGATGACATCGGCGAGCGGGTCGTCGCCCACATGCAGGACATGCTGCGGGTCGACGCCGAGGCGCTCGCAGGCGTGCAGGAAGATGCTTGCGTGCGGCTTGGCCACGCCGACTTCGCCGGCACTCAGGCTGAAGCGGAAATGCCCATGCAGGCCAATCCGGTCGAGATCGGCCGTGCCGTTGGAAATGCTGATCAACGGAACGCGCGCGGCCATCGCTTCCAGCGCCGCGGTCGTGTCCGCATAGCATTCGACTTCGTTGCGCACCCGCACGTAGACCTCGAAGGTCCGCTCGACCCAGTCCTCGCCCATGTTGAACGGCGCGAAGGCGCGGCGCAGGGTCAGGCGGCGCTGCGCGCCGAAATCATGGGCCAGTTCCGGGTGTTCGCCGGCGACCTGGTCGCGCAGGGTGCGCAGGGCCTCGACCGGCCATGCCGCGGCGACCTCGGGGCAGTTCGTGCGCAGCCAGTGGTCGACGCTTCGCTCGACGCGCTCGATGACAGGGCCGATCGGCCACAGGGTGTCGTCGAGGTCCAGGGAAATCGCGCGGATGTCCATGCCGACCCGCGTTCGCTCAGTCGGACTTGGATGCAGGCGCGGTCGTGGCGTCGCTGTCGCTCTTTTTCCCTTCCACGCGCGACAGGTTCTCACGGGCCTTCTGCGTCGTCTCCGAGGCAGGCGCGATCGCGATGCTCGATTCGAGGGTGGCGCGCGGCGCCGACATGGGTGGCGGTACTTCGCGTGCGCGCGGCATGGCCGCGACGTCGGCCGGCGTGACCTCGAGGATGGCCGCATCGATGACGGCCAGGCGCGCGCCATCGCGGCTGTAGACGTCGCCGGCTTCCGACCAGGGCACGAGCTGGTGGCGGCGCATGACCTGCAGGGCGCTCGGCGAACCGAGGAAGCGCACGAAATCGTCGATGGCCGCGCGATTGGCGGCGTCCTCGCGCTGCACGATGTAGAGGGTGTTGAACAGCGGATAGCTGCCATCGGCAATGCTCTGCGTGGTCGCGGCGACACCTTCCACGCTGAGCATCTTCATGCCCTTGTTGGCGTAGGCGCTCGACAATGCAGTCAGGCCAAGGCCATTCGGATCGATCGCGATCGCTTCCTCGAGCTTGCCGGTGTTGAGGTACAGCCGCGGCGCGGCGATGCGCTGGTCGCCATGCCGGTACAGCAGCCTGCGGAAGCTGAATTCCACGCCGTCCAGCGGCGCGGCGATCGAGTACAGGTTGATCGGCGCATCGGCGCCGCCGACTTCCTTCCAGTTGCCGATGCGGCCGAGGTAGATCTGGCGCAACTGCGCGAGCGTGATGTTGCTGACCGGATTGCGCGGATGGGTGACCGCCACGATGGCATCGAGCGCGACGGGCTGGAATATCAGCTGGCGCTCGGTTTCGCGCTTCTCGTGCATGGCGCGCGCGCTGCCGGCGATATCGGCGCTGCCATCGATCACGGCGTCGATGCCGGAGATCGTGCTGAACGGCTGCACGGTCAACTTGCCCTGCTGTTCCCTGGCGAAGGCGTCGACCAGGTCGTTGGTGAAGCCCCGGGCGGACACGATATCGCCGCGCCAGACGATGCTCGATTTCGGCACGTAAGCCGCGCGCGCCGCCTGGCGGGGCAGCGCCTTGGCGCTTGCCGGACTGACCGCCGCGTCGGCCGCCAGGGCAAGCCCGGGGGCTGCCACGCACAGCCCGAGGACGCTGCAAAGCGCAACGAGGGGCAGGCGTCTGTTCAGGGAAAAAGCGTCTAAAACCATGGGATACGGAAGGAAGCGGAGGCATGAGCCGTGCGGGGCAGGACTTTATCATGCGCGCGCCCGCGCGGCCCTGTTGTGAGCCAGTCGACCTCCTCATCCGCCAGGCGGGCAGGCGGAACCGGACCTGCCGGCGAGGCGGATTTCCGGCGCAAGGCGCGCATCTCGTACAATCGCCCGGCTATCAAGGATATTGCGCATGCCTGACCGACTCCTGCTCCGCCTCGACCGCACCGGCAACATGGCCTGGCTGCGGCAATCGGCGGACGGCCGAATGCTTTCGTCGAGCCAGCACGGAGTCCCGCCGGCCTCGGCTGTCGGCGCGCAAAGCGAAGTGGTGGTGCTGGTGCCGGCCGAACAGGTCCTGCTCGTCGAGACCCGCATCAACGCACGCAACAGCGCCCAGCTGCAGCAGGCCGTGCCGTTTGCCGTGGAGGACCAGCTGCTCGGGTCCGTAGAGGACCAGCACTTTTCCGTTCACGCCGGCAGCGACGACCAGGTCGGCGTTGCCGTGGTCGCCAAGGCGCAGATGCGCGCCTGGCTCGCTCAGCTGGCATCCGCCGGCATCCGGCCCGATGTGCTCTTGCCCGAATCGATGGCCCTGCCGGTCGGCCCGGACAGCGCCACCGCGCTGGTCGAGAAGGGCCGCGTGGTGGCCCGGCTGAACGCGTGGTCGGCGATGGCCTGCGCGAGCGAGGACTTTCCGGCGTGGCTGGCCCAGGTCCGCGCCGCCGGCATCGATCGCGTCCTCGACGTGCATGAATTCGGCCCGGCAGAGCCGCTGCACCTTGAAGGCCGCATCGGCAGCCACGATTCCGGGCTCGACGATCCCTTGGCTTTCCTCGCCCGCCACCTGCGTACGCCGCCGGTGAATCTGTTGAGCGGGGAGTTCGCTTCCGGCCACCGGCAGGCGCGCGGAGCGCGCTGGTGGCGGCGCGCCGCTGCACTCGCGGCCGCCGTCGTGGTCGTCGCCTTCGTCTATCGCGGGCTCGAAGTCCGCCAGCTTTCGCGCAGTGTCGATCGCCTCGATGCCGCCATGTCCGACAGCCTGCTCAAGACGTTTCCCGATCTCGGCGCTGCCGAGCGCTCGCGGGCCCCGCAGAGCGTCATGCGTGACCGCCTCGAGCGCCTGCGCGGGGGCAGCGAATCCAGCGGGCTGTTGCGCCTGCTCTCGCAGATCGCGCCGGTGCTGGGCCGGACCACGCGCACCCAGGTGCGCGGACTCGAGTTCCGCAACGGCATCCTCGAAGTCGGCCTGCGTTCGCCGGATGTCGCCACCCTCGACAGCATGCGCGAGCAGTTTTCCGCGATTCCCGGGCTGAGCGCCGAAGTGACCGCGTCGGTACCCGCCGATACCGGCGTCGACGGCCGCATCCGCATCCGCGGGGAGACGCCATGATCGCCGCCTGGTGGAAGCAGCTCGGCGAGCGCGATCGGCGCGTGCTGCTGGTCGGTGCAGTCATCGTCGCGGTCTTCCTGGCCTGGTCGTTCATCTGGCATCCGCTGGCCATGCAGCGTGCGCTGCTCAGCGATCAACTGGACAATGCCCGCCGCGACCTGGCCTATGTGCGCATAGCCGAGGCCGAGGTCGAGCGCCTGCGCAATGCCGGCGTGCGTTCGCGCGCGGATCGCCAGGGCAAGTCGTTGCTGGCCCTGGCCGATGTCAGCGCGCGCGGCGCCGGGCTCGAAGGCGTGCTCAAGCGGCTCGAGCCGATCGGCTCGCACAGCGTGCGCGCAAGCTTCGAATTCGTCTCGTTTGACTCCCTGATCGCCTGGATCGAGAACCTTGCTCGCGACTACGGTGTCCAGATAACCGACTTTTCCGCCGATCAGGTCGACGCGACCGGACTGGTCAACGCCCGCGTAACGCTCGACGACGTACCCTGACTTTTCGTGGCCCGTGCCTTTTCACACGCGCCTCATGCCATTCAGTCCCTCACTATCCAGCAATGAAAATACTCAAGTGGTTGTTCGTCCTTCTTGCCGTCCTCGTCGTCGTCGCCGGCGTCGTGGCCTGGACCATGCCGGCTGATGTGGCCTACCGCTACCTGGCGTCCAGGCTCGGCCCCGTTTCCCTGGTCGGCGTGCGTGGCACGGTCTGGGATGGCCATGCCGATGGCGTCAGCGTTTTCGGACGCGATCTCGGCGAGCTGGACTGGCGCGTCGAGAAGGCGCCGCTGTTCATGCGCAGCGTGCATGCCGATCTGCGCATCCGCGGTGCCGACATCGATACCTCGGGCCTGATCGAACGCGATTCCGATGGCCGCATCCGCGCCCATGACGTGCGCTTCCGCGTGCCGGCCACGCTGTTCTCGCCGGCGCTCGACGTGCCCTCGCTGAAACTGCTCGGCACGGTGACCGGGACATTCAGGGAAATCACCCTGTTCAACGGCCTGCTCGCCGACGCCAGCGGCAACGCGAGGTGGACCGACGCCGGCGTCAGCGGGTCGGCCGAGGCCCGCTTTTCGGACATCATCGCCGAGTTCGCTTCGAAGCCGGATGGCACTGTCGCCGGCACGATCGCCGATGACGGCAAGGGCAATCTCGAGGTCAACGGCAGCTTCAGCATCGCCGCCACCGGATTCCAGGCCGAGGCATTCCTCGCCGCGCGCAACGATGACCCGCGCGTGCAGGAAGCGCTTCGCTACGTCGGCCAGCCGCAGGCGGACGGCTCCTCGCACCTACTCATCAATGGCCAGCTGTTCAAGCTGTTCTGAGCATGCAGATCTCCGCCGGATTCCTCGAACAGGCGCTGGCTGCGGCACATGCGGCCGCCGATGCCGCACATCGCGGCATCCACGCGCGCTACCACGCGCGTGATTTCTCGGTCGATGCCAAGGCCGACGCGACGCCGGTCACCGAAGCCGATCGCGAGGCGGAGACCGCGATCAAGGACGTGCTGCGCGCGGCGTTTCCCGGCCACGCCTTCCTCGGCGAGGAGCACGGTCGCGAAGGGGACAGCGAATTCCTCTGGCTGATCGATCCGATCGACGGCACCAAGGCCTTCGTGCGTGGCTATCCGATGTTCTCCACGCAGATCGCACTGATGCACGCGGGTGAACTCGTGCTTGGTGTATCCGCCGCCGGCGAGTACGGCGAGCGCGCCTGGGCAGTGCGCGGCGGTGGCGCCTTCCTCGGCAGGTCCGCAAGCGAGGGCAGGCCGGTGCGCGTCTCCGGAGCGACTGATTTCGGCCCGATGGCTGCCGTTTCCACCGGGAACCTCAAATCAATGGCCGGTCATGCCGCGCGCTGGGCCGCGCTCGGCCAGCTGGTCCGGCGCGTCGGGCGCATCCGCGGCTATGGCGACTTCCTCCATTACCACCTGCTCGCCCAGGGTTCGATCGACCTGGTCATCGAGTCGGATCTCAATATCCTCGATATCGCCGCCCTCGTCGTCATCGTGCGCGAAGCCGGCGGTGTGTTCACTTCGCTGGATGGCGGCCCGGTCACGCTGGATGTCCACGATGCGCTGGCCGGCACGCCTGCACTGCATGCCGAAGCGCTGGCGCTGTTCAACACTTGAGCGGGTCCTGCTCTTGATTGCAGGACGGCGCCGGCTGCCGATTCGCGGGCTCGAGGGCAGGACCTGGCAAGCGATCGCAACCGCAGGGGGATGACAGGCCCGCTGGTGATCCCGCCTGCAGCCGCATTGCGGACCTCCGGGCTTGTCGGCAGCGGTGCGCGCTTGCGGATGCACGCGAACGAACCGGCGGTTGCCTGATGGCTGCCCGGGCGTCGGGCCGGACTGCGGACGTGCCGGAACCTGGTGGTACCGGCCCGTCGACTTGCCAAGCGGGTGCCGGGCTGGCGACACTGGCCATTCCGGAATTCCACCGCCCTGGTGCGCGAGCCCGCATGACTTCCTCCCCGGACTACCCGCGCGACCTCACCGGCTACGGCAGCAATCCACCGCGAGCCGACTGGCCCGGCGATGCGCGCATCGCCGTGCAGTTCGTCCTCAACATCGAGGAGGGCGGCGAGAACTGCGTGCTGCATGGCGATGCCGGCAGCGAACAGTTCCTCTCCGAGATCATCGGCGCGGCCGCGTATCCCGCGCGGCACATGAGCATGGAATCGATCTACGAATACGGTTCGCGGGTCGGCGCCTGGCGCATCCTCGGCGAATTCGAGCGGCGCGGACTGCCGCTGACCGTATTCGGCGTGGCCATGGCCATGCAGCGCAATCCCGACCTCGTGCGCGCCTGCCTCGACCAGGGCCACGAAATCGCCTCGCACGGCCTGCGCTGGATCCACTACCAGGACGTATCCGAAGACATCGAGCGCGAACACATCGCGCAGGCCGTCCGCATCCATGCCGAATTGACCGGTGCCGCACCGCTCGGCTGGTACACCGGACGCGACAGCCCGAACACGCGCCGCCTCGTCGTCGAGCATGGCGGATTCGAGTACGACTCGGACTACTACGGCGACGACCTGCCGTTCTGGACGCGCGTCGCGCTGGCCGACGGCAGCGAGCGCGTACACCTCGTCGTGCCGTATACCCTCGATGCCAACGACATGCGCTTCGCCTCGCCGCAGGGTTTCAACACCGCCGATCATTTCTTCCATTACCTGCGCGACAGCTTCGACGTGCTCTACGCGGAAGGCGAGCGCACGCCGCGCATGCTCTCGGTCGGCATGCATGCACGCATCCTCGGCCGTCCGGGGCGCTTCGCCGGACTGCAGCGCTTCCTCGACCACGTCGCCGGTTTCGATCGCGTCTGGGTGTGCCGGCGCATCGACATCGCGCGGCACTGGAAGGCACGGCATCCGGCATGATCCGCCTGGCCGAACTCAATGGCATGACGCAGGCCGGATTCCGCGATGCGCTGGCCGACATCTTCGAGCATTCGCCGTGGGTTCCGGAACGCGCCTGGGCGCAGCGTCCGTTCGGCGACGTCGACCAGCTGCACCGCGCCCTCTGCGGCGTCGTGGCGCACGCCGATCCGCGCGAGCAGCAGGCGCTGATCGATGCGCACCCGCAACTGGCCGGCAAGGCGGCGATCCGCGGGGAGCTGACCGATGCGTCGAGGCAGGAACAGGCCGGCGCCGGGCTCGACCAGTGCAGCGCCGATGAATTTGCGAAGATCACCCGGCTCAACGACGCCTACATGGCCCGTTTCGGATTTCCGTTCATACTCGCGGTGCGCGGACATACCCGCGCCAGCATCATCGATGCGCTGGCGACGCGACTGGGGCAGGCGCGGGAACGGGAATTCGCCGAGGCGCTGCAGCAGATCGCGCGTATTGCCCGCTTCCGGCTGGCCGAGCGCATCGATGTCGCGGAGAATCATCGCTGATACCCGTTGCCTCCCGCTTCCCGAAGGAAAACCCGCATGGTCCAGCCAGTCGCCGATCCTGATGCCCCGGAATTCACGCGCAACCATGTCAACCTCGCCGATGCACGTCTCGGCGCCGTGGCGGTTTCGTGCAGCGATGATTTCTTCGCCGAAATGGGACGCATGCTGAATCCCGCGCCGGCCGTGTTCGTGCCCGGCAAGTACGACGCCAACGGCAAGTGGATGGACGGCTGGGAAAGCCGGCGTCGGCGCGGCGGCGGGCACGACTGGTGCATCGTGCGGCTGGCGCGGCGCGGCATCGTCCACGGCGTCGACCTCGATACCAGCCACTTCACCGGCAACTATCCGCCCGCCGCCTCGCTGGAAGGCTGCGACATGGCCGAAGGCGGTCCCGATGCGGACAGCGAATGGTTTTCGCTGTTGCCGGCCGTCGATCTCGGCGGCAATCGCCACCACTATTTCGCGATGGGCCCGGCGCGCCGCTGCAGCCATGTGCGCGTCAACCTGTATCCGGATGGCGGACTGGCGCGCCTGCGCATCCATGCGACACCGGTTTTCGAGGCGGCCGAGGCCGACGCCGAAGGCCTCGTCGACCTCGCCGCCGCGCTCAACGGCGGCACCGCGCTGGCGGCCAACAACGAGCATTTCGGTTCGGCGTCGAACCTGCTGCTGCCCGGCCGCGGCGTCGACATGGGCGACGGCTGGGAAACCCGGCGCCGGCGCGAACCGGGCCACGACTGGTGCATCATCGCGCTGGCACGACCCGGCGTGATCGAGGCGATCGAAATCGATACCGCGCATTTCAAGGGCAACTACCCGGACCGCTGTTCGATACAGGCCGCGAATGTCCCGCAGGGCACGCGCGATTCGCTGGTCACGCAGTCGATGTTCTGGCCCATCCTGTTGCCCGAGCAGGGCATGGCGATGGACAAGCAGCACCACTATCGCGCGGAAATCGCCAGGCACGCGGCGATCAGCCATGTGCGCCTGAACATCCATCCGGATGGCGGCGTCTCGCGCCTGCGCCTGCGCGGTCGCGCCGCATGAGCGCGCTGGCGCGGAAACTTCCGGTCGTGCCGCTGACGCGCGCGGCCTTTGCGCCGTATGGCGACGTCATCGAGGCCGAAGCGGCCAGCGACCGCTATCCGGTCAACGACGGCACCGCGATGCGCTACCACGACCTCGCCAATATCGACACGGCGCGCGATGGCGGCCAGCCGGTGCTCAGCATATTCCGCGCGCAGCCGCGAGAGCTGCCGTTCGACGTGGCCATGCTCGAAAGCCATCCGCTCGGCAGCCAGGCCTTCGTGCCGCTGGACCCCGCCATCACGTTTCTCGTCGTCGTCGCCGACGATCCCGGCTCGCCGCCGCGTGCCTTTCGCGCCAGCCGCGGCCAGGGCGTCAACTACCACCGCGGCACCTGGCACCATCCGCTGATCACCCTCGACCGGGCCGGCGATTTCCTCGTCATCGATCGTGGCGGCGAGGGCCACAATTGCGATGAGGTGGCCCTCGATACGATCTGGCGGATCGAGCGCAGCCAGGCGTGAGTTGAAATCAGGTCACACGTGGACGTTGGGGTTCGCAGGCTCACCCCAACCTGCGGGACAGTCTCGCCGATGGTTGTAGTCACCCGCGGAATCGCAGGTTGGGCTGAGCGAAAGCGAACCCCAACAACGCAACTGGCCGATATCCGAAGACATCAGGTCGCACGTCGACGTTGGGGTTCGCAGGCCCACCCCGGCCTACGGGTCGCTGGCCGCATGTCCCTCGTACCAGAGGCCTATTTCCTCGCGCTCGGGCTCGCTGATGCCGGTCACGTTGCCGGGCGGCATGGTCCTGAGTGTCACGACTTGTCGATGGATCAGCTGCGCATAACGCTCGATTTGCGTGGCATCGTCGAACTGCACGCCGTTGGGTGCGCTGGCCATGAGTCCGGGATGCGCGGAATGACAGGCGGTGCAGTGCTTCTCGAGGATCCGCTTTATCGCTGCGGTATCCGGCGCTGAAGCGGTCGCGGGCCTTGCCGGCGCCACGGGCGGTGCAAGCCAGGCAAAGGTTCCGAGCAATACGGAGATGCCGGCCGCGAGCAGGCTCCACGCCCGCCGGCCGCCATGCCAGAACACGAAGAACTGGCGGATCAGCGCCCCGGCCAGCATGAACAGCGCAAGCACCAGCCAGCTGTGCGCATGCACGGTTGCCGTGGCGTAGTGGATGCTCAGCATCGCAAACACCACGGGCAGGGTGAAGTAGGTGTTGTGCACCGAGCGCTGGCGGCCGCGCAGGCCAGGCAGCGGGTCGGGAGTCTCGCCGCGCGCGAGTGCCGCGACCATTTTCTTTTGCCCCGGAATGATCACGAAGAACACGTTCGCCGACATGATCGTGCCGAGTGCCGCGCCGACGAGGAGGAACGCGGCGCGACCGGCGAACAGGTGGGTTGCCGCATAGCAGAGTGCGAGCACGAGCAGGCCGACCAGTCCGCCCAGCCAGGCATCGTGGAAGCCGGCGAGTCGGCAGAGCAGGTCGTAGGCCAGCCACGCGACCAGCGGGAAGGCGAGTGCGGCGAGTACCGCCTGGGATGGCGTCAACGCAGCCACGGCCGGATCGACCAGGTAGAGCATCGGCGAATGGAGGTAAAGCAGGCTGAACAGCGCAAGGCCCGACAGCCAGGTCGTGTAGGCCTTCCATTTCGACCAGTGCAGTTCGTCCGGCATGCTCGCCGGCGCAGCGAGATATTTCTGCTTGTGGTAGAAGCCGCCGCCGTGCACCGACCACAGTTCGCCGGCAACGCCAGCTGCCGCGTTCGCCGGAGGCTTCAGCGCGCGATCCAGCATGACGAAATAGAACGATTCGCCGATCCAGGCGATCGCCGCGACCACGTGCAGCCAGCGCAGCAACAACCCCAGGGCTTCGAGCAGGAATCCACTCATGCTTGCACGCCGTGCGCCTCGACCTGGATCGAACGCATCTCAGCTGCCGCGGTAGGTGCTGTAGCTGTATGGCGAGACCAGCAGCGGCACGTGCAGCGAGGCCTTCACGTCGGCGATGCCGAACCTCAGGGTCACCACGTCGAGGAATCGCGGCTCGGATTGCGCCACGCCGAGCGTCGCGAAGTAGTCGCCAACGTGAAAATCGAGTTCGTAGATGCCCGGTTTTATCGAATCGTCGGAAAGCAGAGGCGCATTGTTGCGACCATCGTGGTTGGTCAGGCCGCGCATGAGCAGCTCGCGACGGTCCTCGTGCAGGCGGTAGAGTTCCAGGGCCATGCCGGAGCCAGGCTTTCCGCGCATCGTGTCGAGCACGTGGGTGGTCAGTTTGCCCATGGGAATTCGCGATTGGCAGTGGCGGTATGGCCATAGTGACGCAGCGGCTCGGCTGCTGTCACGTCGGCAAGGCGCAGTACACTTGCCGCATGACCGACGAACCAGCGTTCATCCTGAATGGCGAAGCCGTCACCCTGGCCGGCAGCGACCCGACCGGGTCGTTGCTGCGCTGGCTGAACCGCCATCATCATCACGGCACCAAGGAAGGCTGCGCGGATGGCGATTGCGGCGCCTGCACGGTCGCCATGGTCGGCTGCGATGCGCGCGGCAAGCGGCAGTATCAGGCCGTCAACAGCTGCCTGCTGCCGCTTGGCGCCGTGGTCGGCCGCGAGATCGTCAGTGTCGAAGGCGTGGCCGATGG
>CAWGHP010000011.1:0-371941 GCA_963822465.1 uncultured Gammaproteobacteria bacterium
CGATGCCGAGCTCGCGCGCCAGGCCAACGCGCCCATGCCGTAGATTATGCCGAAATTGATGGCCTTGGCGGCGCGGCGCATCTCGGGGGAGACAAGCTGGGGCAGGCAATGAAAAACCTCGGACGCCGTGCGCAGGTGGATATCCTCGTCGTTCCTGAAAGCCTCGGTCAGGTTCCTGTCGCCGGAAAGATGGGCCAGCACACGGAGGTCTATCTGCGAATAGTCCGCGGAGAGCAGCTTCCAGCCTTTCGGGGCGATGAAGACCTCGCGGATGCGCCGCCCGACGTCGGTGCGGATGGGAATGTTCTGAAGATTCGGATCGGTGGAGGACAGCCGGCCAGTGGCGGCGGTGGTCTGGCGGAAAGCTGGTAATGCACACGCCCGGTACGCCGGTTGATCATCTCGGGCAGGGCCTCGACGTAGGTCGAGCGCAGCTTGGTGATGCCGCGGTAGTCGAGGATCAGGCGCGGCAGCTCGTGCGCTTCGGCGATGGCTTCCAGCGCTTCTTCATTGGTCGAGGGCTGGCCCTTCGGCGTCTTAAGGACTGCCGGCAGCTTGAGTTCGTCGAATAGCAGCGCCTGCAACTGCTTGGGGGAATCGAGGCTGAAATTGCGCCCGGCGATCGCATGCGCCTGGGTGGTCAGCTCGTGCATGCGCTTGGCCAGCTCGCGGCCCTGCCTGCGCAGGGCGTCGACATCGACGTAACGCCGGTCTGCTCCATGCGCGCGAGCACCGGCACGAGCGGGATTTCGATGTCCCGATAGACCGACTCGAGCTTCGGTTCCGCTTGCAGCTTCGGCCACATCGCCTGGTGCAGGCGCAGCGTGATGTCGGCGTCCTCGGCGGCATAGGGGCCGGCGTTGTCGAGGTCGACCTGCGAGAAGAGGATCTGCTTGGCGCCCTTGCCGGCGACGTCCTCGAAGTGGATGGTCTGGTAATCCAGGTGCCGCCTGGCCAGCGTGTCCATGTCGTGGCGGGAGGCCGTGGAATTGAGTACATAGGATTCGAGCATGGTGTCGTGCGCGATGCCGCGCACCTGGATGCCCGCGGTCGACAGGACGTTCATGTCGTACTTGGCGTGCTGGCCGACCTTCGGCTTCTTCGCGTCCTCGAGCAGCGGCTTCAGTGCGGCAAGTACCCTGTCGCGGGCGAGTTGCCGGGGCGCGCCCGCATAGTCGTGCGCGACCGGCACGTAGGCGGCGACCTTGGGTTCGACGGCGAAGGAAACGCCGACGATCTCGGCGCGCATCGAATCGATCGACGTGGTTTCGGTATCGAAGGCGATCAGCTCGGCGGATTCGAGCCGCCGCAACCAGTCGTCGAAGCGCGCCTGTTCAACGACCAGCTCGTACTCGCCGGGGCCAACCAGTGCGATATCAGGCCCAGCCCCCATCGAATCCGGGGCCTGGGGTACTGTCGTTGCCGCTGAAGATCGCTCCCCGATCCCCGACCGCAGGCAGGCCAGCTTTCGCCTCCAGCTCCTTCAACGCCGCATTGAACTCATAGCGCCGATACAGCGCGCGCAGCGCCTCCACGTCCGGCTCGCGCAAGGCCAGGTCCGTCGCGCCGACCTCGAGCTCGACATCGGTCTTGATGGTGACCAGCTGCTTCGAAAGGGGCAGATGGGCAATCGCCTCGCGCAGATTCCCCCCGATCTTGCCGCCGACCTTGTCGGCATTTTCGATGACCGCTTCCAGCGTGCCGAACTCGGCGAGCCACTTCGCCGCTGTCTTGGGGCCGCACTTGTTCACTCCGGGCACGTTGTCCACGGTGTCGCCGGTCAGGGCGAGGAAATCGACG
Organism: uncultured Gammaproteobacteria bacterium; assembly: GCA_963822465.1. Lineage (GTDB taxonomy): Bacteria > Pseudomonadota > Gammaproteobacteria > Xanthomonadales > Rhodanobacteraceae > Dokdonella. The sequence goes on from CAWGHP010000011.1 coordinate 1,801, forward strand.
ATGCGCTCGGGCGGTACGCCGAACTTCGCGATGACGGCCTCGCGGTCCATGTTCGTATTGGTCATCGTGTTGACCAGGGAAATGTGCGGCGAGACGAGTTGTGCGAAATCCTTGTCGCCCGTTGAGATGACGACGTCGACATCGAGCTCCTCGGCCTGCCTGGCCAGGGTACCGATGACATCGTCGGCCTCGACGCCGGCGACGCGCAGGATGGGGAAGCCGAGTGCGCCGACGATGGCGAGCATCGGCTCGACCTGCGCCTTGAGCTCGGGCGGCGTGGGTGCGCGGTTGGCCTTGTACTCGGCATACATTTCGTCGCGAAAGGTCGGCCCCGGGGCATCGCTGACGAACGCGACATAGCTCCGGGCGTTCCTTGAGCGTCGCGCGCAGCATGTTGAACACGCCGAACAGCGCGCCGGTCGACTCGCCGCATTGGTCAGCGGCGGCAGGGCATGGAAGGCGCGAAACAGATACGACGAACCGTCGATGAGAACGAGGCGCGGGCGCGAAGGGGACATGGCAGGGTGTGGCTGTTCCGGGACCGCAGCTTGGCGCGCAGATTCACCGAATGCAAATCCGCGCACAGCCGCCGGATCATGCCTGGCAACGCAGGCTTGAATCGCGCTCCCTGTGCAGGATCCGGCGTCCGCGCCCAGGGCAAGGCCTGTCAGTTCGATTGCGCCGGACGCCCCGCTCGTGGCTCGTCAAGGGTTTTCAAAGCCTGAATAGAACAGGCAGTCACCGGTCGCCGCCGCAAAACCGGCCAGGCCATTGCGGCTGACGCCGCCCGCGGTTTCGAAGGCGCCGCCCGCGATAAGCCGGACCCGGCAATCGTGGACGACGCTCAGGACCGAATTGTCCATGCTCGTGTTCCAGGAAGCATCGACGGCGCCGTTGCCGGCGACCGCGTAACGAATCAGGCGATTGCCGCCACTGGGCGGGATCGCATTGGTGAAATCGCCTCCCACGTAAAGGTAGCTGCCATCGAGTGCCAGCGCATTGACACCGCCATTGGGGTTCGGCTGCCAGGTGGCATCCAGTACGCCGGTGGTGATGTCGACCCGGTTGAGGTAGTTGACGAATGGCGCCTGGGCGCGAAAGAAATTGCCGCCGATATAGAGTTTCGAGCCCGACCGCTGGATCGCCGAAACGCGGTAGGAACTTCCCGACAATCCGGCATCGAAGGCTCGTACGCTGACTGGTGCGGCTTGCGAAATGCGCGCGATGCCGCGCACCTGGACATTGGCGATCTTGACGAAATCGCCCGCCACGAAGAGATCGCCATCGACCGCCAGCAGTGCCCCTAACGCGCCAGGCGTGCCACCGGTGGGCGGATTGTTGAGGTCGCCATTCTGGGTCTGGCGATCCAGCCGTGTCGAAGGCATCGCCAAACCGGTCGAGCCGGCGCGCGAAGGTGTCGTCGAGCTGGATGTTGCCGCCGATGAACAGCCCGCCCGGCAAGGCGGCAAGCGCGCGGATGGGTTGCCCGGGGCTGCCGGCCGGGAACGGGGAACTCCACCCCGCGGAAAGATTGCCGGCGCTGTCCAGGCGGGCCACATTCGGGCTGCTCGCACCGTTCACCGCGTCGAAGGTGCCACCGATGTAGAGCGTGCCATTGGCCCAGGCCAGGGAATAGATCACACAGGCGGATGCGACAGGGCGATGACCGGCGCAAATCCCGTATCCAGCGACCCGTCCCGGTTGAGCCGAAGCAGGCGCGTCCGCGGCGTGCCGTCGGCCAGCCGCGTAAAGTCGCCAGCAATGATGATCTTGCCGTCGGGTTGTCGCAGCGAAGCGTAAACCTTGGCGGCAAGGAACCCTCCACCGCTGCCCGGCGTTTGCAACTGCAGGTCCGGAACGGGGTCGGGCATCATCTGGGCAAAGGCCGGCACGGCGACCGCGGATCCGGCAAGGGCGAATGCGAACACGAGAACTTGGGTCAGGCGCATGTCCGTTTCCAGGGGGCATGACATTGCCCATTACGCAGGATCGCGCTGAAAGTCCCAATCCGGCCGCATTTTTGGCAAGGCTCCCGAGTAGACTTCGTGCACGGCTCGTCCAGACATTCTCGATGCAGATGCCCGAATTCCGCGACCATGAATTGACCCGGCTGATGGCCGCCTGGCGCGGGGGAGACGTCGATGCGCGCGAAGATCTGATGCAACGCGTCTATGCCAATGTGCGCGCGATCGCGGCGCAATCATTGCGGCGCATGCCGAACGCCACGCTCAGCACGACCGACCTTGCCCATGAAGCATTGATCCGGCTGCTCGGAGCGGATGCGGACTGGGAGAGTCGCAAGCACTTCTTCCATGTCGTCGCGCAGGCCACGAGGCAGGTCCTTGTCGACGCGGCGCGCAAGCGCCTGGCGGACAAGCGCGGCGGCGGCTCCGAGCATGTGGATCTGGATGCGGCCGGCGACATTGCGATCCCGGTCAACGACGCGCACCTGATGCGCATCGACCTGGCGCTGGAAGAGTTGTCCCGCGCCGATGCGCGAAGGGCGCAGATGATCGAGCTGGTCTATTTCGGCGGACTCAGCCGCATGGAAGTGGCCGCGGCACTCGATGTTTCGGAAGGCACGGTGGATCGCGACCTCCGATTGGCCCGGGCCTGGCTGAAAGTGGAGTTGCAGGCATGAATCCCTCCTCCCTCGAGCACCTTGCCGAGCACTTCGCACGATTGAGCGGCATGGGAGTCGAGCAGCAGCGCATCGAGATCGAGCGGCTGCCACTGGATGCAGCCGAACGGGCGCAACTGGAGAAACTGCTGGCCGCGGACCGCGAGGCGGCGGATCCCCTGCAGGAGGCCATCGGCGCGGTCGCGGCGGATCTTGATGGCACGCGGCAGCGCCGGCTGGGAGCCTGGTCCCTGCTGCATGAGCTCGGCGCCGGCGGCATGGGCACGGTATTCCTTGCCGAACGCGTCGATGGCAGTTTCAGACAGCAAGTCGCCATCAAGCTGCTGCGCGGATTCCCGACCCGCGACAGCATGCGTCGGCTGCGCCACGAAAGGCAGATCCTGGCCAGCCTCAACCATCCCCACATTGCGCGCCTGCTCGATGGCGGCGAGACGGATGACGGGCAACCCTGGCTGGCCATGGAATATGTCGACGGCGCCTCCTTGCTTGAACACGCGCACCGGCACGCGCCGTTGTTTCTGGATCGCCTGCGCCTGTTCGACGCCATGCTCGACGCGATCGCGCACGCCCATCAGCATCTGGTCATCCACAGGGACCTCAAGCCTGCCAATGTCATGGTGACATCGGACGGAACGGTCAAGCTGCTCGATTTCGGTATCGCCCGCCTGGTTGACGTGGGCGAGGACGGACAGCGCGCGACCTCGACGCAGATCTTCAGTCGTGGCTACGCCAGTCCCGAGCAACGCGAGGGCCGGACCGTCACCACGGCCAGCGACATCTACAGCCTCGGCATCATGCTGCGCGAGCTGCTCACCGGTCGCAGGGATGGGGAGAAATCGCAGGGCATCCTGCCCGAGGCCTTGCAGCTCGACGCCGAGATGGCCGGGATTCTGGCCAAGGCGAGTGCGCAGGATCCCTCCGACCGCTATGCCGGGGCCAGCGAATTCCGCGACGATCTCGATCGCTACCGGCAGGGGCGTCCGGTCCGCGCGGCAGCGATGTCGCGTTCCTACCGGGCACGCAAGTTTGTCGGTCGTCATCGGCTTGGCGTTGCTGTCGCCGCGATCGCGCTGGTCGTCGTCGCCGCATTCGTCTGGCGCCTGGATCGCGAACGCGGACGCGCTCTGGTGGCGGAGTCCGCAGCGCAAAGCGCCCTTGCGGCGTCCGAGCGCGACGCGGCGAGTGCCCGCGCCTCCCTGGAGTTCCTCACCGATGCCTTGTCCGCTGCTGCGCCCGATGCTGCGATGAGCCGGCAAGTCGGCGTGCGCGACCTGCTCGACGCGGCGCGCAGGAAGCTCGAGGCGCGCAGCATCGTCGATGGCAGTTTCACGCAACGCATGCAGCGGCTGCTGGCCGCGCTGTATGCGCAGCTCGGCGAGGCACGCATTGCGCGCGAGCTCATGCGCGACGGGCTTGAGGGAGTCGTGCCCGCGAACGGCGCCGAAGCGCTGCGTCTTGCCGACGACTACGAGGAATACTCGGTAGTCCTTGGCCTCCTCGAGGATGGCGCCGCTTCGCTGGCGGCGGCCAATACCGCCGCGCAATGGCGGGAGCAATTTGCACCCCAGGACGAGCAGCTTCGGGTGCGCTCCCTGCAGATGCTGGCCATGGTTGCGCATCGCGATGGCAGGGACGAGGATGCCATCGACCAGTTGCGCAGGGCATACCGGCTGGGTATCGAGAAATCCATTGCCGATGCGGACATACGCATCGAATCCGCCCAGCTTCTGGCCAATTTGCTGGCTACCCGCGGCGATTGCGATGAAGCGCTCAAGGTGGCCAACGAAGGCCTGGAATTGGCGAAAGCCGAGCTTCCGGAAGATGCTCCGTCGAAGCTGCCCCTGATGCGCGCGCAGGCATCCGCGTTCAATGCTTGCGGCCAGATGGCCGCCGCCGAACCGGTGCTGCGTGCCGCCATCGCGATGCAGGAGCGCGTGGTTGCCGCCGGAGGCGCCCGCATGATGAGCCTGACCAACGACCTGGCCCTCACCTTGAATGATCTCGGCCGGTATCAGGAAGCAGCCGAGATGCTTGGTCGGGCGGACAAGGCGATGAACGATGTCGGCCTTGGCAAGCTCGACGAAGCCGTCTCATGGTCAAACCGCGCCGGCATCTTCGAGAGCGCAGGTGACTATGCTGGCGCGCTCGAGGCCATTGGCAAGGCCGTCCATCTTCTCGACGAAGACCATGTCGACGCGGACCATCAGGTTCGCCGCCGCATCGAGCGTTCGCATGCACGCACCCTGGGTCTGGTCGGCGAGTACGACAAGGCCTGGCGGATGTTCACCGACCTCCGCGCCCGCTGCGCAAGGATCGAGGGCGAGGATTCCGGCGAGTTCGCCTTCCTTACCTGGCAACTGGCGTCGCTGGCCAGCCGCATGAAGGACCCGGTCCGTGGCTTGCCACTGCTGGAAGAATCGGAGCGCCGCTGGGCTGCGCTGGTGCCCCCGACGCATCGCATTTTTGCACACGTCCGGCGCGCCCGGGCAGCGTTCGCGATGCTTCGGCATGCCTACGTTGAAGCCGACAAGGAGCTCGGCGAGGCCATTGCGGCCTTCGAACTGGGTACGGCATCGCCGGTGGACCTTGCCATTGCGCGCAGCGAACTCGCCGAGTTGCGCATGCGCGAAGGCCGCCCGCAGGAGGCACGCAGGCTGCTCGGCCTGGCCCTGCCCGTATTGCGATCGACGCTGTTGCCGGCGGAAATCAGCCGAGCCAGGGCCGAGCAGCTGGCCAGCCGTGTGGGGCCTGGAGTTTGATCCCTGTCAATGAAGCTTCAGCCGATTGCGTATACAGTCGGCTTATCGTTCCGCTGCACGCACCCGAGGTTGCCCTGCCATGAAACATCACACCCTGTTTTTTGCCGCAGCCTTGCTTTGGGCGCCGCTCTGGGCATCTGCCGCATCTCCAGCCCAGTCGGCGCCACCGCCACCGGACATCAACGCGAAAGGTGTCGACACGAGCCCCCCGGCCGCGGCTCCCGAGTCCGAATCGGTGAAACCTGCGATGCCCGACACCCGCCCAGTGCGCGACAAGGCATCGCGTTCGAAGGAACGCACCGCCGCCGAGATCGAGGCGAGCAGCGATTCGGTCACCGAGCGCAAGCAGGGAGACGACACCGTCGAGGAGTATCGCGAGAAGGGCAAGCTGCGCATGGTCCGCATCGTGCCGAAAAGCGGGCCGGCCCAGACCTACTTCGATCGCAATGGCGATGGCCGCCTGGACCGCAACGAGCTCGATGGCCCGGTCGCGCCGGTCTACTTCACGATCTACGAATGGAACTGAGTGGCCCAGGGGACGCGTTCACAGCCATTCGCGCGGTTTGAGGTACTCGGCCAGCCTGGCCTCGTCACTGTCCGCGGCTGGCTGGTAGGCATACTCGAAGCGCACCCGCGGCGGCAGGCTCATCAGGATGGATTCGGCGCGCCCGCCGGACTGCAGCCCGAACAGCGTGCCGCGATCGTAGACCAGGTTGAACTCGACGTAGCGGCCGCGCCGGTATAGCTGGAATTCCCGCTCGCGTTCCGTATAGGGCGTCGCCTCGCGGCGTTCAGCGATGGGCAGGTAGGCATCGAGGAAGCCGTCGCCGACACTGCGCATGAAATCGAAGCAACGGTCGAATCCGCCCTCGTGCAGATCGTCGAAGAACAGCCCGCCGACGCCGCGGGTTTCATTGCGGTGCCTGATGTAGAAATAGTCGTCGCACCACTTCTTGTAGCGTGGATACACGGTGTCGCCAAACGGCGCGCAGACTGTTCTCGCGATCTCGTGCCAGTGCCGCACGTCTTCGTCGAAAGGGTAGAACGGGGTCAGGTCGAATCCGCCACCAAACCACCACACCGGTGCCTTGCCTTCCGCCGCCGCCTCGAAGAAGCGCACGTTCATGTGGGTAGTGGGCAGGTACGGATTGAGGGGATGGAAGACCAGCGATACGCCCAGGGCCGTCCAGCTGCGTCCGGCCAGTTCGGGGCGATGCTGCGAGGCCGAAGGCGGCAGGGTGGTGCCCGATACCCTCGAGAATCCCACCCCCGCCTGTTCGAAGACCCGGCCATTGGCGAGGATCCGCGTCCTTCCGCCGCCCCCTTCTTTGCGCTGCCAGAGGTCTTCCCGGAAGCGCGCACTGCCGTCGAGGTCTTCTATCGATCCGCAGATCCGGTCTTGCAGCCCGGTCAGGTAGGCTTCGATGGCTTCGAGATGGGTGAGGTCCGGCATGACAGGATCGTGAACTGGAGTGGGGACGGGAGCCTATCAGTTGAGCCGCGGTCATGACCAACCGGCATGGATGCCCCGGCGCACGGCGCAAGACCTGTGCAGAAATTGCTGGGTCATTACACAAGCCTCAAGCTGACTGTTTCCGTCCGCGCGGCTGCGCCGCTGGATGCAAGAGTTCCGTGCAGTAAAAAGCCCCACCTGCATTGGCAGATGGGGCTTGGGATAAAGCGCTCAAGCCTGACCTGTTGCAGTTCGCGCGGCTGCGCCGCTGGATGCAAGAGCTCAATAAAAAACCCCACCCGATTTCTCGGGCGGGGCTTGGGATAAAGCGCTCAGCGGTGACCTACTCTTGCATGGCTTGAGCCACACTACCATCGGCGCGGCTGCGTTTCACTTCCGAGTTCGGGATGGGATCGGGTGGTTCCACAGCGCTATGTTCGCTGAGCAAGCGGTGGAGACAGCGCAATGGTCTGCGCCAGTCTCGCATGGGGTCTTGGGACGTAATAAGTCGTTTTGGCTCGAGAGTCTTGGTGTTGCTGAGGCCTGTAGGTATTCGCCTGCTTGAAAGCTTCAACGAAGAAGCTTTCTGAAGAGTGCGGTCGGGAACCGCTTCTGCGATGCAGCGATGCACATAAAGCAACTTGGAGTTATATGGTCAAGCCGCACGGATCATTAGTAGTGGTTAGCTCGGCATTGCTGCGATACACACCCACCCTATCAACCACGTAGTCTTCATGGTTCCTTTAGGAGCCTTGTGGCTCGGGAGGTCTCATCTTGAGGCGCGCTTCCCGCTTAGATGCTTTCAGCGGTTATCGCTTCCGAATGTAGCTACCCGGCAGTGCCACTGGCGTGACAACCGGAACACCAGGGATTCGTCCACTCCGGTCCTCTCGTACTAGGAGCAGCCCCTCTCAAACCTCCAACGCCCACGACAGATAGGGACCGAACTGTCTCACGACGTTCTGAACCCAGCTCGCGTACCACTTTAAATGGCGAACAGCCATACCCTTGGGACCGGCTACAGCCCCAGGATGTGATGAGCCGACATCGAGGTGCCAAACACCGCCGTCGATATGAACTCTTGGGCGGTATCAGCCTGTTATCCCCGGAGTACCTTTTATCCGTTGAGCGATGGCCCTTCCATACAGAACCACCGGATCACTAAGTCCTACTTTCGTACCTGCTTGATCCGTCGATCTCGCAGTCAAGCACGCTTATGCCTTTGCACACAGTGCGCGATGTCCGACCGCGCTGAGCGTACCTTCGAGCTCCTCCGTTACTCTTTGGGAGGAGACCGCCCCAGTCAAACTACCCACCATACATGGTCCCCGACCCGGATTACGGGCCCAGGTTAGAACGTCAAGCACATCAGGGTGGTATTTCAAGGTTGGCTCCATGCGATCTGGCGACCACACTTCAATGCCTCCCACCTATCCTACACAGACGAACTCAACGTTCAATGTAAAGCTATAGTAAAGGTTCACGGGGTCTTTCCGTCTTGCCGCGGGAACGCTGCATCTTCACAGCGATTTCAATTTCACTGAGTCTCGGGTGGAGACAGCGCCGCTGTCGTTACACCATTCGTGCAGGTCGGAACTTACCCGACAAGGAATTTCGCTACCTTAGGACCGTTATAGTTACGGCCGCCGTTTACCGGGGCTTCGATCAAGAGCTTCGCCTTGCGGCTGACCCCATCAATTAACCTTCCGGCACCGGGCAGGTGTCACACCCTATACGTCCACTTTCGTGTTTGCAGAGTGCTGTGTTTTTGATAAACAGTCGCAGCGGCCTGGTCACTGCGGCCCCAGTCTGCTCAGCTACGCATGTAGCCACAGTCCGGGGCGCACCTTCTCCCGAAGTTACGGTGCTATGTTGCCTAGTTCCTTCACCCGAGTTCTCTCAAGCGCCTTGGGATTCTCACCCTGCCTACCTGTGTCGGATTACGGTACGGTTCTATCGCAGCTGAAGCTTAGAGGCTTTTCCTGGAAGCGTGGGATCAGTGACTTCGTCCTAAAAGAACTCGTCTCGGTGCTCGGCATAAAGAAGCGCGGATTTGCCTACGCCTCATGCCTACCTCCTTTCCCCGGGACAACCAACGCCCGGTACACCTACCCTTCTCCGTCCCCCCATCGCACTGCGATAAAGTGCTGGAATATTAACCAGCTTCCCATCGACTACGCGTTTCCGCCTCGCCTTAGGGACCGACTCACCCTGCGCCGATGAACGTTGCGCTAGGAAACCTTGGGCTTTCGGCGGGGAGGCTTTTCACCCCCCTTATCGTTACTCATGTCAGCATTCGCACTTCCGATACCTCCAGCAGACTTCTCAATCCACCTTCACAGGCGTACGGAACGCTCCTCTACCGCGTATCCACTCCCTTGAACACACTCAACCTTCCCACTCAACGTGGGGAACGCTTGTGCGGCTACGCCGCAAAGCGTTGCGAATGTGTTCAAGTGGAGTGGATACACCCCGAGCTTCGGTGCATGGCTTAGCCCCGTTAAATCTTCCGCGCGGGCCGACTCGACCAGTGAGCTATTACGCTTTCTTTAAAGGGTGGCTGCTTCTAAGCCAACCTCCTGGCTGTCTATGCCTTCCCACTTCGTTCACCACTTAGCCATGACTTTGGGACCTTAGCTGCGGGTCTGGGTTGTTTCCCTTTTCACGACGGACGTTAGCACCCGCCGTGTGTCTCCCGTGCTTGCACGTGTTGGTATTCGGAGTTTGCAATGGTTTGCTAAGTCGCAATGACCCGCTAGCCATAACAGTGCTCTACCCCCAACAGTGATACACGAGGCGCTACCTAAATAGCTTTCGAGGAGAACCAGCTATCTCCGGGTTCGATTAGCTTTTCACTCCTATCCACACCTCATCCCCTACTTTTGCAACAGGAGTGGGTTCGGGCCTCCAGTCCGTGTTACCGGACCTTCACCCTGGGCATGGATAGATCACCCGGTTTCGGGTCTACGCCGTGCGACTATGCGCCCTATTCAGACTCGGTTTCCCTTCGCCTCCCCTAGACGGTTAAGCTCGCCACACAACGTAAGTCGCTGACCCATTATACAAAAGGTACGCCATCACCCCACGAAGGGGCTCTGACTGCTTGTACGCATACGGTTTCAGGTTCTATTTCACTCCCCTCTCCGGGGTTCTTTTCGCCTTTCCCTCACGGTACTGGTTCACTATCGGTCGGTCAGGAGTATTTAGCCTTGGAGGATGGTCCCCCCATGTTCAGACAGGGTTTCACGTGCCCCGCCCTACTCACTTTCATCGCATCAGCCCTTTCGAATACCGGGCTATCACCGTCTATGGCGGGCCTTTCCAGACCCTTCTTCTAGAACTGATGCAACTTTTGGGCTGTTCCCCGTTCGCTCGTCGCTACTGAGGGAATCTCTGTTGATTTCTTTTCCTTCAGGTACTGAGATATTTCAGTTCCCTGAGTTCGCCTCCACGCGCCTATGTATTCAGCGCGGGATACTCCTTGCGGAGTGGGTTTCCCCATTCGGACATCCCCGGATCAATGCTTGTTGCCAGCTCCCCGGAGCTTTTCGCAGGCTGCCACGTCCTTCATCGCCTCTGACCGCCAAGGCATCCACCGTATGCGCTTAGTCGCTTGACCATATAACCCCAAGTCGCCTCGGGATCACACGTCATCAACTCATCTCAATTACTTCGCCTACTTGCCTCAACGACACGTTCGACTCGTTCGAGCCAAAACGCTTATTACGTCCCAAGTTTTCAAAGAACACGAAACAGGCCTCAACGCCTGATCGCTTCAAAATAGATTCGTGTACGCAGATACATTCAGAGTTTGATCGGAGCAATCACCCCGCCTGACTTCTCATCGAAGCGAGCGGTTGGTGAAGAGTCCGCACACGGACGTGCGGTTCTGCCGTTGCTCTTCGCGAAGGGACTCGCGTGAAGATAATGGTGGGTCTGGGAGGACTCGAACCTCCGGCCTCACCCTTATCAGGGGTGCGCTCTAACCACCTGAGCTACAGACCCAACAAACACAGGAGTAAGACAGATGGTGGAGCTTGTCGGGATCGAACCGACGACCCCCTGCTTGCAAAGCAGGTGCTCTCCCAGCTGAGCTAAAGCCCCAAACGTTCGGCTGCTGCAACCCGTGGGCCAGCACGCCAAAACAGGACGCTCCCGCATGGGTCTCTGACCCATCGGAACTCTGAATGCAGGTAACTTGTGTGGACGCCTTACAGCGGCGAAGCCGTTTACTTAAGGAGGTGATCCAGCCGCACCTTCCGATACGGCTACCTTGTTACGACTTCACCCCAGTCATGAACCACTCCGTGGCAAGCGCGCTCCTTGCGGTTACGCTACCTGCTTCTGGAGCAACCCACTCCCATGGTGTGACGGGCGGTGTGTACAAGGCCCGGGAACGTATTCACCGCGACAATGCTGATTCGCGATTACTAGCGATTCCGACTTCACGGAGTCGAGTTGCAGACTCCGATCCGGACTGAGATCGGCTTTCTGGGATTGGCTTCACCTCGCGGTTTCGCAACCCTCTGTACCGACCATTGTAGTACGTGTGTAGCCCTGGCCGTAAGGGCCATGATGACTTGACGTCATCCCCACCTTCCTCCGGTTTGTCACCGGCAGTCTCCTTAGAGTTCCCACCATTACGTGCTGGCAACTAAGGACAAGGGTTGCGCTCGTTGCGGGACTTAACCCAACATCTCACGACACGAGCTGACGACAGCCATGCAGCACCTGTGTTCCGATTCCCGAAGGCACTCCTGCATCTCTGCTGGATTCCGGACATGTCAAGGCCAGGTAAGGTTCTTCGCGTTGCATCGAATTAAACCACATACTCCACCGCTTGTGCGGGCCCCCGTCAATTCCTTTGAGTTTCAGTCTTGCGACCGTACTCCCCAGGCGGCGAACTTAACGCGTTAGCTTCGACACTGAGCACCTAAGTGTGCCCAACGTCCAGTTCGCATCGTTTAGGGCGTGGACTACCAGGGTATCTAATCCTGTTTGCTCCCCACGCTTTCGTGCCTCAGCGTCAGTGTTGTCCCAGATGGCCGCCTTCGCCACTGGTGTTCCTCCCGATCTCTACGCATTTCACCGCTACACCGGGAATTCCACCATCCTCTGACACACTCTAGCTAGCCAGTATCCACTGCAGTTCCCAGGTTGAGCCCAGGGCTTTCACAGCAGACTTAACTAACCGCCTACGCACGCTTTACGCCCAGTAATTCCGAGTAACGCTTGCACCCTTCGTATTACCGCGGCTGCTGGCACGAAGTTAGCCGGTGCTTATTCTTTGGGTACCGTCATTCAACCGAAGTATTAATCCGGTCGGTTTCTTCCCCAACAAAAGTGCTTTACAACCCGAAGGCCTTCTTCACACACGCGGCATGGCTGGATCAGGCTTGCGCCCATTGTCCAATATTCCCCACTGCTGCCTCCCGTAGGAGTCTGGACCGTGTCTCAGTTCCAGTGTGGCTGATCATCCTCTCAGACCAGCTACGGATCGTCGCCTTGGTGGGCCTTTACCCCGCCAACTAGCTAATCCGGCATCGGCTCATCTCATCGCGTGAGGCCCGAAGGTCCCCCACTTTCACCCGTAGGTCGTATGCGGTATTAGCGTAAGTTTCCCTACGTTATCCCCCACAACGAGGTAGATTCCGATGCATTCCTCACCCGTCCGCCGCTCGCCGCCAGGGTTGCCCCCGCGCTGCCGCTCGACTTGCATGTGTTAGGCCTGCCGCCAGCGTTCACTCTGAGCCAGGATCAAACTCTTCAGTTGAACCTTCTAACCATCGGGGTTGCCCCCTAGGTTTGTTCCTGAACGTTTAACCCAAGCATCTTCAAACTATGGCTTATAGCTTTTGCTTGATTCTTGCTTGGACGCTCGTATTGCTTTGGACTTTCATCCACCGCAAGGCGCCCACACAAGATACCTGCGCACACTGTCAAAGATCATTTACGGTGCGGGAATCTTCACCCCCGCCGCTGGCAACCTTTCGTCGTCAGCGAGCCGCACATCATACAACCATTTTTCTGACCGTCAACACCCCGCAACGGCCTTTATCACTCCGTCACGCCGTATCCACGCTCCCGCCTCTGGCGGCCCTCCCATGCCGGCTCGTCGTGCCCGGCACCAGGGGGCGCGCATCCTAACCGCAGCGCGGCGATTGCGGTAGGGGTTTCGCTGAAATTTCCTGCACGAGGACGCTTTGCCGCACCTGGTGGGCCCGCCGTGGCCCGACTGCTCAGGCGCTGGTGAGGCGCACGCGCGAAAAATTGCGCTTGCCGACCTGCAGGACCCCCTCGAAACCCGGCTGGAACATGCGCTGCGCATCGACAACCACTTCGGCGTCGATGCGCACGGCGTTTTCCTTGAGCTTGCGATTCGCCTCGGAATTGCTCGACACCAGGCCACAAGCGGTCAACAGGGCCGCCAGGCGCAGGCCCTCGGCTGGAACCGGAATCTCATGGAGCGGGAGTTGACTGGTATCGCCCTGCCCGCGAACGACGGCATTCCAGCCGGCGATGGCCTGCTCGGCCGCTGCCGCATCGTGGAATCGAGTGGCCAGCTCGCGCGCCAGGCGCAGCTTGAGATCGCGCGGATTGAGCTGGCCGGATGCGACGTCACGCCTGAGAACCTCGATTTCGGCCAGCGATATCTCGAAGCTGAGCAGCTCGATCCAGCGCCACATCAGGTCGTCGCCGATCTTGAGCGTCTTGGTGACGATGTCGATCGCCGGCTCGTTGATGCCGATGTAGTTGCCCAGCGACTTGGACATCTTGGCGACGCCATCCAACCCTTCCAGCAGCGGCATGGTCAGCACGATCTGCGCTGGCTGGCCGAAGTGCTCCTGCAGGCCCCGGCCCATCAGCAGGTTGAACTTCTGGTCGGTTCCGCCGAGCTCGACGTCCGCCTTCAGCGCCACCGAATCGTATCCCTGCACGAGCGGATAGAGGAACTCATGGATGGAAATGGACTGCTGGGCGGCGTAGCGCTTGGAAAAGTCGTCGCGCTCGAGCATGCGCGCGACGGTGTACTGTCCGGCCAGCTTGATCATGTCGGACGCGCCCATCGAGCCGAACCACTCCGAGTTGAAGCGCACTTCGGTGCGCTCGCGGTCGAGGACCTTGAACACCTGGTCGGCATAGGTGCGCGCGTTGGCCGCGACATCCTCGGTGGTCAGCGGCTTGCGCGTGGCGTTCTTGCCGGTGGGGTCTCCGATCATCCCGGTGAAATCGCCAATCAGGAAAATCACCTGATGGCCGAGCTCCTGGAACTGCCTCATCTTGTTGAGCAGGACGGTATGTCCGATATGCAGGTCCGGAGCCGTCGGATCGAATCCCGCCTTGATGCGCAACGGGCGCCCCTGCCGCAGCCGGCTTTCCAGCTCTTCGCGCTTGATGATTTCCTCGGCGCCGCGACCGATCAGATCGAGTGCGGATTGGATGTCGGTCATGGGTTCCTCATGCGTTTCGGATTCGGATGTGGCGGCGCAACAGCTTTCTGCCATGCCCGGGCTGGAGCCAGGCATTCGCGTTAATTGTTCGTTAATCGAGAAATGTTTTGCAAACCCGCGCCAGTATTGACATTGACGGGGCTCTCGGCGGGCCGTTATGGTACGCCGCCAGTACACGGAACGCGATTGTGATCGAGACAAATCCGCCGACCTCGAATGCCCAACGGATCGCCAGACGACTTGCCGCGCGTCGACGGGCACGCCGGCAAAATCTCAAGAGCTATCTGCGCAACCCCGCCTGGACCTTCCTGCAAGGCGTCACTGCCGCCCCCGCTTCCTGGCGTCGCGAGCACTGGATCTTCGGCGGCGCAGCCCTGGCAATGACCATCCTGATCGGCATGATCATGCCGACATTCGCCAGCGCCACGCGCAGCGAACCCGGCAGCATGGTCCTGAAGACCCTGCAACTCGATCTTCCACCCCTTCCCGCCGACGCCGACATGGCAATAGCGGCGCTGGCCGCCGATGGCAGCACCGAGCCGCAATGGACCATCGCCGAGGTCAAGCCGGGCCAATCGCTTTCGGACATCTTCCGCGAACAGGGGCTCAGTCCCTCCGACCTGCAGCGTGCCCTTGATGCGCAAGCCGACGCGTCCGCGCTGCGCAGGATCCGCCCTGGCGACGAATTCGCCTTCGACCTCGACAGCGATGGAACGCTCAAGGCGCTGCGTTTCGACCGCGACGAAAAAACCCGTGTCACCCTCCAGTTTTCGGCCACGGGGGTCAGCGAGGCAATCCAGGACCGCGCCGTGGAGCGCCGTGTCGAGGTGGCCCACGGCGTCATCACCAGTTCGCTGTTCGAGGCCGGCGACCAGGCCGGCATGAGCGACCTGATGACCCTGAAACTCGCCAATGCATTTGGCTACGACATCGATTTCGCCCAGGACCTGCGACAGGGCGACAGCTTCAGCGTGATCTACGACGAGGTTTATCGCGAAGGCGAGCGCCTGCGGGCTGGCGATGTCATCGCCGCGACCTTCATCAACCAGGGCAAGCGGTTCACCGCCATCCGCTATACCAACGCGAAGGGCGAGACACTCTTCTATACCGAGGACGGCCGCCCGTTGCGCAAGGCATTCCTGCGCACGCCGGTCGAATTCACGCGCATCTCGTCGAAATTCAGCAGCGGCCGCATGCACCCGATTCTCGGCAAGATGCGTGCGCATCGCGGGGTCGACTATGCGGCGCCCAGCGGCACGCCGATCAGGGCGGCAGGCGCCGGCAAGATCGTCTTCCGCGGCAAGAAGGGCGGCTACGGCAACGCCGTCATCATCCAGCACAGCGGGAAGTTCACGACGCTCTACGGGCACATGTCGCGATTCGCCGCCGAAAAAGTGGGCCAGCGCGTCAGCCAGGGCCAGGTGATCGGCTACGTCGGCATGACCGGCCTCGCCAGCGGCCCGCATCTGCACTATGAATTCCGGATCGACGGCAAGCACCGCGATCCGCTGACAGTCACCCTGCCCAAGGAAGAGCCACTGCCGGCCAGCGAACTGGCCCGCTTCAACAAGGATGCGACGCCACTGCTCGCCCAGCTCCGGCAGATCGATTCCCTGCGCCTGGCACGCCGGGACTGAGTCCGCACATGCCGGCACTGTTCCTGGGCCTGATCTCGGGCACCAGTGCCGACGGAGTCGACGCCGCGCTGCTTCGCTTCGAGCCGGAATTCGCCGTGCTCGCTGCGGCCACCCGAAAGTACCCGGCCGAACTGCGCGCTGGCCTGCTCGCCCTGACTGCAGCTGGCGCGTCCATACCCCTCGATGAATTCGGCGCGCTTGATGTCGCCGTTGGCGAGTGCTTCGCCGCTGCCGCGCTCGACGTGATTGCCGCCGCCGGGATCGCACCGGACGAAGTGACCGCCATCGGATCGCACGGCCAGACCGTGCGCCATCGCCCCGGCGGCAACCATCCGTTCTCGCTGCAGATTGGCGATGCGTCGGTGATCGCCGAGCGCACCGGCATCTGCACGGTCGCGGATTTCCGCCGTGCGGATATCGCCGCCGGCGGACAGGGCGCACCGCTGGCACCGGCCTTCCACGCGGCCGCCTTTGCCGGACACGCGCCGTGCGCCATCCTCAACCTCGGTGGCATCGCCAACCTGAGCCTGCTGAATGCCGATGGCTCGATACTGGGATTCGACACGGGGCCGGCCAACTGCCTGCTCGATGCGTGGAACGAACGCCACAACGGCTCGCCGTGCGATCTCGACGGCACCTGGGCCGACAGCGGGAAAATCGATGCCGACCTGCTCGCCCAGCTGCTGGATGATCCCTACTACGCTGCACCGCCACCCAAGAGCAGCGGTCGCGAGCACTTCAACCTGGATTGGCTCGACGCCCGCCTGCCCGATCGCACGATCGCCGCGGCCGACGTGCAGGCCACGCTGCTGGAACTGTCGGCACGCAGCGTCGCGAATGCCCTCGCAACGTTTGGCCCGGACGTACACGAGGTGCTTGCATGTGGCGGTGGCGTGCACAACGGCGTCCTGATGGCGGCACTGGCCAGGGCCATCGCACCGATTCCCCTGCGCAGCACTGCCAGCGCCGGCGTCGACCCGGATTTCGTCGAGGCTGCCCTGTTCGCCTGGCTGGCCCGCGAACGGCTGGCAGGCCGCAGCGGCAATCGGCCCAGCGTCAGCGGGGCACGCGGACCGCGACTGCTCGGCGCGGTCTACGCCGCGCCGCGCTGAAGCCGGCGATCATTTCCTGCGCGACTCGGGAGTCTCGAAGGTCGGGCCCGACTCGATCTGCCGAAACGCATCCATGGCTTCACGGAATGCCAGGTTTTCGGTCTGGTTCCAGACGCCGCGCATCGTCGCGATGTCCTGGCGATCCGTTCCGCCGAGATGTTCGGTGCTCAATCCGAGCGCATAGCGCAAGGCCCGCAGCGCGACCTCGTTGGTCGACCAGCCGCGTTCGTTGGCGAGTTCGATCATCCTCGCCAGCGTTGCCCTGTCGATGTTTGAAATCAGGATCTCGGCCATGGCCTGCTGTCGCTGCCCGGTTGGCTGAGGATTGTCGCAATATTCGCCGCACTTTTCAGCGTAACCGGACACGCATCAGGGCCCGGCGGGCAAACCATTGCCATCCTCACGTGGCGCAATGCGCTTCCACAGCCAGGCCAGCAGCAGCAGGGTCGGGATCACCGAAACACTGCTGATCACGAAAAAAACCGTGTAACTGGAGGCTTCCACGATATAGCCGGAGAACCCGCCGATCAGCTTGCCGGGCAGATTGGCCAGCGAGGACAGCAGGGCGTACTGGGTTGCCGTGTAGTGCTTGTCGACCAGCCCGGAAAGAAATGCCACGAGGATCGTTCCGGCAAATCCCTGCGACAGGTTGTCCCCCGAGATGGTGGCGACAAACGTCCACAACGCGCCGGGATGCATCGACATCAGGATGAACAGCAGGTTCGACAGGGCGACTGCCAGTGCCGCGATCAGCAGCGACTTGCGCACGCCGATGGCGACGACGACGATGCCGCCGAGAAAGGCGCCGCCAATGCCCATCCACACGCCATAAAGCTTGGAAACGGTGGCGATGTCGCTCTTGCTGAATCCGGTGTCCAGATAGAAGGCGCCGGTAATGCTGAGCATCTGGTCGGGCAACTTGTACAGGCCAACGAAGGCCAGCAGGACCAGGCCGAGCAGCCAGCCGTTGCGGCGAAAGAATTCGGCAAATGGCTTGATGTAGGCCTCGACGACGCCGAGCCGGGCCTCGGACTCGATGCGCTGGCTCGAGGGGGGCTCCGGTGCGAACAGCGTTGCCACGGCCGGGACAAGCGCAAACGCGGCCATGCACAGATAGCCGGTTCGCCAGCCGGCAAAGTCCGCCAGATAGAGAACCAGCGCCCCGCCGCAGAGCTGCAACCCGATCCGGTAGCCCAGCGTATACGTGGCGGCGAGAGCGCCCTGCAATTCGACCGGGGCAATCTCGACCCGATAGGCATCGACCATCGTGTCCTGGGTGGCGCCGGCGAACGCGGTGAATCCGGCCAGTCCGAGGAACAGGGGCACCGACCCGATCGGCCCGGTCATTGCCAGGGCTGCCAGTCCGGCCGCAATGGCGAGCTGTGCCGCGAACAGCCAGCCGCGACGGCGCCCGAGGCGTCCGAATACCGGCAGTCGCCGGGTATCCAGCAGGGGCGCCCACATGAACTTGAAGACATAGAAGAACGTGAGGTAGCTGACCAGGCCTATCGGTCCGAGCGCCCAGCCGGAATCGCGCAACCAGATCGCCAGGGTGTTGCCGATCAGGAAGAACGGCAGCCCGCAACCGAATCCGAAGAAGAACAGCGTGATCGCCGAGCGGTTTCCAAACGCGGAAAGCGCCTTGCGCCAGGCGCGGGGTGCCTTGGCGGCATCGCCGGTCACGGCGCGAAATCCGTGATGAAGGGCGCGTGGTCGGAGAACTGCTGCTTGCGCTCGATGGCGCAGGCCTTCAGCCGCTTGCGCAAGCCGGGAGTCAGCAGCTGGTAGTCGATGCGCCAGCCGACATCGTTGGCCCGCGCCGCGCCGCGATTGCTCCACCAGGTGTAGTCCTGCCCCTGCGGATTGAGTTCGCGATAGGCGTCGATCCAGCCCGCCGCGGAATCGTCGCCGCCGGCGCAGAGCCCGTTGAGCCACTCGCGCTCGGAGGGCAGGCACCCCGAGTTCTTCTGGTTGGATTTCCAGTTCTTGATGTCGAGCGCGCTGCGCACGATGTTCCAGTCGCCGCAAAGGACATAGTCGCGTCCGCTGGCAAGCCATTCGTCGAGGATGGGCTTGAGCCAGGCCATGACTTCGAACTTGAATTCCTGGCGCAGGTCTCCGGACGAGCCGGACGGAATGTAGAACGAAACCACGCTGAGATTGCCGAAGCGGGCCTCGATATAGCGCCCCTCCTCATCGAAAGGTGCCCAGCCCAGGGCGGTGCGGACCTCGTCGGGTTCGCGTCGCGAATAGATGGCCACTCCGCTGTAGCCCTTCTTGGTCGAGGCGTCCCTGTAGAAGCAGTGATGGCCGTCGGGTCGGAATTCCGGGTCGGTCAGCTGATGCTCCTGCGCCTTGGTTTCCTGGATGCAGGTGATATCGGCCTTTTGCCGCTTCAGCCAGTCGAAGAAGCCCTTGCTGGCGGCAGAGCGGATTCCATTGGCGTTGAAAGTGACGATTCTCATGAGAGGGGAATGGGGAATGGGGAATGGGGAATGGTTGCAAGCCTACCGGAAGTGCCGCTTGCCGCGGGTGCGGGTTTCATCCGGGAACCGCCGGCTTTCACCGTTGCGCGGAGTCTTGCACAATCCACTCCCTGCTCCCGCCCCGTCTCCAGGCCAATGCACGAGTATCAGCGCGAATTCCTCGATCTCGCCATGCAGCGCAATGCGCTGCGCTTCGGCGACTTCACGCTCAAGTCCGGGCGCATCAGTCCGTACTTCTTCAATGCGGGACTGTTCGACTCCGGTGCCGCGCTGAGCGTCGTCGGACGCTGCTATGCCGAGGCGGCGGCCGGTTCCGGGGTGGAGTTCGACCTGTTGTTCGGGCCTGCCTACAAGGGCATTCCCCTGGCCGCGCTCGCCGCTGCCGCACTTTTCGAGCGCCACGGCAAGGATCGCGCGTTTGCCTACAACCGCAAGGAGACCAAGGACCACGGCGAAGGCGGCAACCTGGTCGGTGCACCGTTGCGCGGGCGCGTCCTCGTCGTGGATGACGTCATAACGGCGGGTACGGCTGTGCGCGAGTCGCTCGAACTGATCCGCGGGGCCGGCGCCGTGCCGGCCGGCGTGCTGGTCGCGCTGGATCGGGAAGAGCGTGGCGCTGGCAGCCTGTCCGCCGCACAGGAGGTCGCTGCGGAATTCGGCATCCCGGTCATCTCCATCGTGCGTCTCGGCGAACTCCTCACCTTTGCCAGCGAGCGCGCCGAGCTCGCCGCCGTTCGGCCCCGTCTGGAGAACTACCGCCGGCAATATGGCGTGTGATGGACGCCACTGCATTGCGGGCGCCCGCTCGCCTATACTCGACGGTCAGGAGCCCCCAATGCATACCATCAAATTACGTGCTGTCCTGGTCCTGCTTTCGGCGATCTTCGCGATCACCGCGCTTGCCGCCGGCAATGTCCGCTACAAGTGGCGTGACGGTGAAGGCAACCTGCATTACACCGACAGCCTGCCCGCGGATGCCGGAATACGCGGATACGACGTGATCAATGCCCAGGGCATCGTGGTCAAGCGTGTCGAGCCGGCGAAGACCGCCGAGGAAAAGGCCGAGGCGAAGGTCGCGGACGAAGCAGCCCGCGCTGAAAAAATTGCCGCGGAGAAGCAGATGCGTGCCGACCAGCAACTGCTGGCCGCGAATCCGACCGAGGACGATCTCAAGGAAACCCAGAGCCAGCAGATCGCGATGATCGACCAGCAGATCGCCAGCTTGCAGTCGGGCCTGGAAAGCCTCGAGCGGAGCCTCACGGACCTGCTCGGCCGGGCAGCGGAACTGGAGCGAGGCGATCGTCCGGTTCCGGCGAAACTGGCGAACCAGATTGCCGACATGCGCAAGAAGATCGAGGACCAGCATGCGGCGATCGATCGCCGCAGCGCGGAGCGGGCGTCAGTTGTCCAGGGGTTTGCCGTGGAGCTCGACCACTATCGCTCGTTGCGCGCGAAATACGAGCAGCACTGACCGCGCGATCTCCCTTCGCGCGCTGGCCGCAGAACCTGCGGCGGCCGGGACAGGCGGCCGGCGATCCCGCATCAGGGCCGAAGCGCCGCCTGCAATCGACGCAAGAGCAGACGCCCGCCGAATCACCGCAGCGCAATGCCCAGTCGCTAGAACGGCAACGGCAAGGCCCGGTCGAGCGCGAGCAGCTGCTCGCGGAACACGCCCTGGATGCGCTTCAACGCCGCTTCGCTGTCGGCATCGAAGCGGAGCACGAGCACAGGCGTGGTATTCGAGGCGCGGACCAGGCCCCAGCCATCGGGCCAGTCGGCGCGGACGCCGTCGATCGTGGTCAGGCGGGCACCGTCGAAAACAGCCTTGGCCTTGAATGCCTCGATGAACCGGTAGTGTTCACCCTCGCGCAGTTCGATCTTGAGCTCGGGCGTCGAAACGCCTTTCGGCAGGGCATTGAAGATGGCTTCCGGCGTCCGGCTTTCGAGATCGCCGGCAAGGATCTCGAGCAGCCTGGCGGCTGCGTAGATGGCGTCATCGAAGCCATACCAGCGTTCGGCGAAGAAGAAGTGCCCGCTCATCTCGCCGGCCAGTTGCGCACCGGTTTCGCGCATCTTGGCCTTGATCAGCGAATGCCCGGTCCGCCACATGATCGGGCTGCCGCCATGCTGCAGGACCAGTGGCTGCAGGTGGCCCGTGCATTTGACGTCGTAGATGATCGTCGCGCCGGGATTGCGGCTGAGCACGTCGATGGCGAACAGCATGAGTAGCCGGTCCGGATAGATGATTTCGCCGGTCCGCGTGACGACGCCGAGGCGGTCGCCATCGCCGTCGAAGGCCAGGCCGAGGTCCGCGCCGGTCTGCTTGACGGAGAGGATCAGGTCCTGCAGGTTCCTCGGATCGGAAGGGTCCGGATGGTGGTTCGGAAACTGGCCGTCCACTTCGCAATAGAGTTCGTGGACTTCGCAGCCGATGCCCTGGAGCACGGCAGGCGCGACCGCGCCGGCGACCCCGTTCCCGCAATCAACAACGACCTTGAGCTTGTTTTCGACCTGGATGTCGTCGGTAATGCGGGCGACATAGTCATCCAGCAGGTTCATGACCTGCAGCCCGCCCGAGCCGCTGCTGTAGCGTTCCTCCGAAATGCGCGCATACAGATCCTGGATCGCGCCTTCGGACAGGGTTTCCCCACCCAGGACGATCTTGAATCCGTTGTAGTCGGGAGGGTTGTGGCTGCCCGTGACCGATACGCACGAGCCGGTCTGCAGGTGGTAGGCGCCGAAGTAGGTCAGCGGCGTAGGCGCCACGCCGATGTCGATGACATCGCAACCGGCCGCGCGCAGGCCCTCGATCAATGCTCCCGACAGATCCGGCCCGGACAAGCGACCGTCGCGGCCAACGACGATCTCGCGCAGCCCGCGGTGCTGCGCTTCGCTGCCGATGGCGCGGCCGATCTGGCGCGCGATGTCGTTGGTCAGGGTTTGCCCGAGTACGCCCCGGATATCGTAGGCGCGGAAAATGCTGCGATTGACGCTGATCTTCTTTTCTTTCGCCACCGGTGTGGCGGGATCGGCGGTGACCGGTGCCGCAGCCGGGCGGGCCACTGCCATGTCCTTGTCTTTCTCCGCTTGCTTCCTGATGGCCTCGGCCAAGGTGATCTCCTGAACCTGTGAACGCTTCCCTGGCCGAAGCGCGGCCGTCGCACCCTGCATGCCAACCTGGCGCAGCCACAGGGCCACGAACCCGCCGAGCAGGCTCAATGTCGTCATGGCGATCAATGCCCACAGGTTGCGCGTGACAAGGATCTGGTCGTCAGGCGCTGCGATCGCCAGGCGAAGTTCCGAACCCTGGATCGGCACGCCGAGATCGCCCAGCGAATTGCCGCGCGTCGAACTCGAACTGGCGACCGTCAGGTCGCCGCGTCCGTCGCCCTGGCGAAGATCAATACGCGTTCCGCCGCTGGATCCGATGGCCTGGAGGATATCCACGACCGTCGACGAGGGCAGGGCGAGATAGGCATAGGCAAGCGGCGCAGCCCCGCTGGGCACGGGCAATGCCAGCACCAGTTGCTGGCCTTCGCCTGCAACCCTGTGGATCTGCGCGGGAGCGGGCTTGCGGTTGACCTGGGCCTGCATGAGCATCTGCGCGCGCGAATAGCCGAATCGCTGCAGGTCACGCTCGCGGATTTCCGGCAGTTCCGCGCCGTAGAACGAAGCGTTGAGGAGTTCGGGCCATTCGACGCGCACGGCTTCCGCGGCGGCCGCAAGTCCGGCTTCGTCGGCGCTGCCCAGGGCCTGCAGTACCGGCGCGGACTGGACGACTTCCTGTGCCTTGGCGTTCAAGCCGGCGATCTTCGCGCCGATGTCGGCGACTGCCCGGGTTCTTGCCGTCTCGGCCGCCTGGATGCTTCCACTCTCGCTGTAGACCAGCGAGGTCTGCCAGAGCAGGAAGAAGCCGAGAACCATGAGGAGCGTGGCCACGGCCAGTGGCAGCAGGATCTTCAGGCGCGGCAGCATGGCAGCGAACAGGACGGCCACGCGCGATTTCCCTTTCTTCTTTGCTTTCGCAGGCTGTTCTGTTTCGGCCATCCTGTCTATTTTCGCCTCGCCCACGGTTTTGATCCGACCCGATAGCCTAGCAAGGCCACCGGGCGCATGCAGCATGCTTCTTCCCGCTTTGCCGAATATCCCGCACAAATCGCACTGCCAACGAATGCCTGCTCTCGATCGCGGCCGCGACAATGGCGACGGACGCAGGCCCCGGACAGGACAGGCCAGCGCTGCCTGGTTCGATCCGGAGCCCGTTACCTCGCAGCGGGCGCGGCCGAGTCTCTCCCGGACCGGGCGCTGCGGTCCACTACCTGCGTCCGGAACTGCCGAACCCGCCGCTGCCGCGCTGGCTGGGGTCGAATGACGCAACGATCTTGAGCGAGGCGCGCACGATCGGCAGGAACACGAGCTGGGCGATGCGATCGCCCGGGGCGATCGTGAACGACGCCGCAGACCGGTTCAGGCACGAGATCATCAGCGGGCCCTGGTAGTCGGCATCGATCAGGCCGACGCCATTGCCGAGCACGATGCCATGCTTGTGGCCGAGCCCGGAGCGGGGCAGCACGATGGCGCAAAGGGCGGGATCACGCAGGTGGATGGCAATGCCGCTGGCGATCAGCGCGCAGTCGCCCGCCGCAAGCTCCAGCGGGGCATCGATCATTGCGCGCAGATCCATGCCGGCGGAGGCCACCGTCGCATAATCGGGCAACGGAAACTCCTCGCCAAGCCGCGCATCGAGGATCATGAGCTCGACCGGGACCGTCACTGGCGGCTCCGCTTGGGGCCTGCTGCATTGAATCGCGCGGCAATCCGCTCGACCAGGGACCTGGCGAGGACGCGCTTGTCGGCTTGTCCGAGCTCCTCGCGCCCGTCGGACCAGAGCAGGGTCAGGGCGTTGTCGCTGCATTCGAATCCGAGGTCCCCGCCCACCCGGTTGGCCGCAATCATGTCGAGTCCCTTGCGTTCGAGCTTGTCGCGCGCGTAGCGCTCGAGGTCGTCCGTTTCGGCGGCAAAGCCCACCAGGAACGGCCGTTCCGGCATTTCCGACACCTCCGACAGGATGTCGGGATTCTGCACGAGGTCGAGCGCCAGCGGCTTGCCGGATTTCTTCAGCTTCGTGGCCGACAACGTCTGCGGTCGGTAATCGCCTACCGCGGCCGCGGAGATGAAGATATCGGTGTCGCCCGCGGCGGCGACGACTGCATCGCGCATCTGCCGCGCACTGCGCACATCGACGCGTTCGACACCTGGCGGAGTCGGCAATGCAACCGGCCCGGCGACGAGTCGCACGTGCGCACCAGCCGCGACCGCTGCGGCGGCGACGGCAAATCCCATGCGTCCCGAACTGCGATTGCCGATGAAGCGGACCGGATCAATGTCCTCGTAGGTCGGGCCGGCGCTGACCATTACGCGCACGCCCAGCAGCGGCCGCGGGCCGCGGGCCGAGAGCAATTCGCCAACCAGCGCCATCGGCTCGAGCAGGCGGCCTTCGCCGACGTCCCCGCAGGCCTGGCTGCCGGCGTCTGGACCGAACACACGCACGCCACGCTGGCGCAGGATTTCGACGTTGGCGCGCGTTGCCGCCTGCGCCCACATCTGCTGGTTCATCGCCGGCGCCACCGAAACCGGTGCAGCAGAGGCCAGCACCAGGGTACTGAGCAGGTCGTCGGCGCGACCGTGCGCCAGGCGGGCAAGCAGGTCGGCCGTCGCCGGCGCGATCAGGATCTCCTCGGCCCAGCGCGCCAGTTCGATGTGGCCCATGGCGGCCTCGGCCGCCTCGTCCCACAGGCTTGTGCGCACCGGGTTGCCGGACAGGGCCTGGAAGGTCAATGGCGTGACGAAGCGTGCCGCGCTTTCAGTCAGGACCACACGAACCTCGGCGCCCGCATCCCGCAGGCGGCGCACGAGATCGGCAGCCTTGTAGGCGGCAATGCCGCCGCCGACTCCGAGCAGGACACGGACACGCTCCAGCGTGGCTTCACTCATGTAGGAAATTTCTGACGTCACGAAGAGCCCCAAGCTTACCCAAAATCGGGCGTCTGGCCGCTGCCGGATTGCTATTTCGACATCTAAAGTGGTGATTCCCCCATCGGCGACCCCCAATCAGATGAGCATCCGCAACTGGCCAGACGGCGAACGCCCACGTGAAAAGCTGCGCGCGCGCGGCGGCGGCAGCTTGTCCGATGCCGAATTGCTCGCGGTTTTCATTGGCTCCGGGAGGCGTGGCGCCAGCGCAGTGGACCTCGGCCGCAACCTGCTCGGCAGTGCCGGCAGCCTCAAGGCGCTGCTGCATGCGCCGCAGAAAGCCTCGGGCCTGGGCCCGGTGGCCTGGTGCCGCCTGCAGGCCGCCCTCGAGATCGGTCGCCGCTACCTCGACTCCGAACTGCGCGAGACCGAGACACTGACCGATCCCGGGGCCAGCGCGCGCTACCTGAAATCGCGCCTCGCCGCCTACCCTTACGAGGTCTTTGCCTGCCTTTTCCTCGACAACCGTCATCGCGTGATCGCCTTCGAGGAGCTGTTCCGCGGCACCATCGACGGGGCCAGCGTGCATCCGCGCGAAGTGGTACGCCATTGCCTTGCGCACAACGCGGCTGCGGTCATCCTTGCGCACAATCATCCATCCGGCGTCGCCGAGCCGAGCGCCGCCGACCGCGCAATCACCCTGCGCCTTCGCGACGCACTGGCCCTGGTCGATGTACGCGTGCTCGATCATTTCGTCATTGGTGCCGGTGCGCCGACCTCGCTGGCGCGGCGCGGCTGGATCTAGGGAGTCGGTGGATGCCCGATCGGCGGGCTCGCACTATACTCGGCGCAGGATCGGCAGCTGGCGGAAGCGCCCCGTGATATTCGGTTTCCCACGCAGTTACATCGCAGATGCCGTCGAAACGGCCGTGCCCGATGTCTCCGCTGCCCGCGCACTGGCCGGCGATCGACTGCGTCCGCTCGACGAGGCACTGGCCGAGCGGCACGAGCAACTGGCTCCGCTGACTCCGACGCACGCGAATGCCGAGGCCTTGCTGGCACGATGCGCCGATGTCATCCGCATCGCCTTCGTGCGCCTGGCGTGCCGTCATGGCAGCCTGAGCGAAGATTTCCATGCCTACCACAACGAGGAGCACATCCTCGACATCCTGCGCGGGCGCATCGGACGACTGATCAAGGCGAACGGCGTCTTCGCGCTGGGCCTGCGCGACTGGTGCGTCCTCGATCTTTTCGCCGCCTGCCACGACCTGCGGCAGCGCGAGGAGCCCCTCTACGAGGCCGGCGTGGGCGCCAACGAGCGCGCCAGCCTCGAGGAAACCTTCCGGCTGCTCGACCACTGCGGCTTCTCGCGCGAGGCCGACGCGGACATCTACCTCGCCCTTGACCTGACCATTGGCGGCAGCACGTTCGATGCGCGGCCGCCGCCGGGCGGCGCCGCATTCAATGCCGCGGAACTCGTGCAATCGGGTGGCGCACTGGCGGCCAAGCTTGCGCAGAAGCTCGACAAGCATCGGCCCGGATGGCGTGAAGACGCGCGACTGGTGCACGCCCACGACCTGGCCCTGGTCGCCGCCGATCTGGACACCGCCAACGTGGCCGAGCCGTTCGCCCGGTTTGCCGCCAGCGCGGAAAACCTCTGCCTCGAGCGCGAGATGCTGTGTCGACGCAGTCTCGATGCAAGCGAGAGCGCGCAACCCGTCCTGGGTTTCCTCACCGATGGCCAGGACCGCTTCTTCTTCGACCTGCACCGGTTCAATTCGGAACTGGGGCGTCTAGCCTTCGGATCCGCCAAGGAGGACAACGCCTCGCGCCTGAAATCCCTGAGCCTTGGCTTGCGCGCCCGCATCGCCATGCGCGGCAGGCCGGAAAACGGCCGGCAGGTGCTGCAGGCTTACGGGGAGACGGTGGCCGGATTGATCTGAACGGCCCGTCCGCAACGAGCGCGGCGCTGGCGAAGCTTGCGGCAAACGGGCCTCGACTGGCTGCGGACCAGCCCGGATCGCCCCCCGATGGACGCGCATTGCAGGAGCCAAACGCCGGTATTACTTGGCCCAGCGGGCCGACCACGCGCAAAAACTATACACATGCGCGGCCCAATCCGTGGCGGATTGCCCGAACCTCGTAGCCGCACATTCCGGCCCCTTATTTATTCTTTAAAATCAATGCGTTGGAATATCGCTTGCTATATGGCGACAGTTCGCGGACGGATCGAGCCGCACATTTGACGCTGCAGAGCAGCATCTTTCCCACAGAGTTATCCACAGCAGGCGCTGGCTGCGCGCAAGGCTTTCCGGACAATCGCTTGGCGGACATTCCTGCCGATTCCGCGCGGACTTTTTGCCAAGCTCAAGCCGGGCCGCAGTTTCCTGGCACGCATGGCCACCGCTGCCGGCGTCTGTGGTTTCGGGATTCGCGTGCGCACCCTACAATAGCCAACCCGCTGCCAATCGAATCCCGCCGTGAAAGACGCCCTGCGCGAGCTGATCCATGGAGCGCTCGCTACCCTGCGTGCGCAGAAAGTCCTGCCCGATGACGCCACCCCCGGATTCGTCGTCGAACGCACGCGCAATCGCGAACATGGTGATTTCGCCAGCAATGTCGCGCTGACGCTGGCGAAGGTTGCCGGGCGCAAGCCCCGGGACATTGCCGTCGCGATCATCGAGGCCATCGACGACCCGCGCATCGAGCGCATCGAGATTGCAGGGCCCGGCTTCATCAACTTCCATCTCGGGGCGGCAGCGGCGCATGCCGAAATCCGGCAGGTCCTCGAACTCGGTGGCAACTACGGCCGCAACGCCGCGGGTGCCGGGCGCAAGGTGCAGATCGAGTTCGTCTCGGCCAATCCGACCGGTCCGCTGCATGTCGGCCACGGCCGCGGCGCCGCCGTAGGCGACAGCCTGGCCCGCGTCCTCGAGGCCAACGGCTGGAACGTGTCGCGCGAGTTCTACTACAACGATGCGGGGGCGCAGATCGACAACCTGGCGCGCTCGGTGCAGTCGCGCTGCAAGGGCATCGAACCCGAGCATGCCGACTGGCCGACCGATGGCTATCGCGGCGACTACATCAAGGATGTCGCCCGCGACTACCTCGCCGGGGCCACCGTGCACGCGGATGGCAGGGACGTCGTCGCCGCCGGCGACGCCGACGACCTCGACGCGATCCGGCGCTTTGCGGTGGCCTGGCTGCGCCGCGAACAGGATCTCGACCTGCGCGCCTTCGGCGTCGATTTCGACGTCTATTTCCTCGAGTCCTCCCTGTACGGCGAGGGCAAGGTGGAAAGCACGGTCCGCGAACTGGTCGCGGCGGGCCACACCTACGAGCAGGATGGCGCGCTGTGGCTGAAGACCACCGATTTCGGCGATGACAAGGATCGTGTCATGCGCAAGTCGGATGGCGGGTACACGTATTTCGTGCCCGACGTCGCCTATCACGAGACCAAATGGAAGCGCGGATTCGAGCGCGTCATCAATGAACAGGGCGCGGACCACCACTCGACGGTCACGCGGGTGCGTGCCGGCTTGCAGGCGCTGGACGTGGGCATACCGAAGGGCTGGCCCGAGTACGTGCTGCACCAGATGGTCACCGTGATGCGCGGTGGCGAGGAAGTAAAGCTGTCCAAGCGCGCCGGCAGCTACGTTACCCTGCGCGACCTGATCGACGAGGTCGGCTGCGATGCGACCCGTTATTTCCTGGTCGCCCGCAAGACCGATTCACAGCTCATCTTCGACATCGATCTGGCCCGCGCGCAAACCAACGACAACCCGGTCTACTACATCCAGTACGCCCATGCGCGCGTGTGCAGCGTGCACCGGCAGCTCGCCGAACGCGGCATCCCTACCGATACCGGTGCGGGGCTGGCTGCGCTGGATCGCCTCGACAGCGAACACGAGCGCGAGCTGATGAGCGAAATCACGCGCTATCCGGAAGTCGTCGAGGCGGCGGCACTGAACCTCGATCCGCAGCTCGTCGCCCAATACCTGCGCGAACTGGCTGCGGCATTCCACGGTTACTACAACGCGCACCAGTTCATCGTCGAGGAAGCGAGCCTGCGCGACGCGCGCATTGCCCTTGCCGATGCGGCGCGTCACGTGCTGGCCAACGGCCTCGGCCTGCTTGGCGTTTCGGCGCCGGAAAGCATGTAATGGCATCAGCCACACCCACCCGCCCATCGCGGTTCGCAATGATCTGCCCGGAGAACAGGTAATGGCTTCACGTTCGCGCAAACAGGCCACTCGCGGCGGCTCCCGCCCGGCCGTGCCTGCATGGATCTGGCTCGGCGTCGGCGTCGTGCTCGGCCTCGTCGTCGCCATGCTGTTCCTCGGCAGCGACTGGGCGCCGATGCTGCGCAAGAAGACCGGACCGCAGCCGAACCCGGAAGCCGTGGCCCCGCGCGAGACCGACCCGCCGCTGGTCGAAGCCAAGGAAAAGCCGCGCAAGAACTACGATTTCTATTCGGTGCTTCCGGAAATGGAAGTGGTGATACCGGATGCGGAGATTTCCGCCAAGGCGCGTGCCGAAGCGGCCCAGAAAGCGACGCCCAGCACCACGCCGGCAGCCTCCCCCAATGCGCGCTACCTGTTGCAGGCCGGCTCCTACCCGACCGCCAAGGCAGCCGACGAAGTGAAGGCGAAACTCGCGATCCTCGGCTTCGTCGCCCAGGTCTACCCGGTGACCATCAACGGCAAGACCTGGAACCGCGTCCGGCTCGGCCCCTATGCCAGCGCCAGCGAACTCGAGAGCACCAAGGCGGCGCTGGCCGACAACGGCTTCAATGCAATCGCATTGAAGGAAGAAAGCGGCAACCGTGCACGAACGTCCCGCGTCGCGCGGCCGTCGCTTGCGTCATGGAGCAAATGCAGGCGTCTGCTCAGGTGCCGGTTCCACCTTCGAATCCGTCAATGTGGATCCAGTCGCCGCAGCGATAGTGGCGGCGTAGAGGATCGCGTTGAGCAGGATCTGGAAGTTGTTGCCCGGACCCAGCGCATTGGGCTGGTATTCGCCCGGCTGGTAGACGACAACCACCCCGTTCCACTGTGCCCGGCTGCGCACGTAGCCGAGCAGGTGGGTCGAGCCGGATTGAGCGTAGTCGCTCGCGAACAGTACCGCGATGCCGTCCGCTCCCGGGCGCAAGCAAGGTTCGGGTAACGCTCGTCGGGCGTGTTGTTGAAGAACGGATAGGACGCGGAGGGAATGCCGAGCGATGCATCCGCGTAGGCCCGCATCGCCGGATACAACACGGCGTGGTGCGAGACGAAGTGGTACGGGCTGACCGCAATGACGTTCTGCCCCTGGGTGGTATCCCACGGCACCGCGCCACTGGCCTGGCCGCCGAGCAGATCCTGCATCGATGCCTTGCCCGGCGTCTCATAGATGCCGTGATGGAACGAGACGACGCCACCTCCCGCGGCCAGGAATTGCGCGACGGCGGCGACGAACGCTTCCTGACGCGCCTGGTCGTTTGCGCCGTTGTCCGGCGTGCGATGGGCGAAGTAGACCAGCACGTCGTAGCCGGCCGGCTGTTCGGGCGAAACCAGCAGCCGCGCGGTCGCCTCTTCGATCTGGTTGGTCGGGATCTCGAGCAGCGAGTCCGCTGCCGTGTCGATGCGCAGGGCGGGCGTGGCGGACAATGCGGCCGGGATGTCCCCGGGTTGGGTCAACTCGGGCGGCGCAAGCCCGTGCGGATTGACCTCGTCGCTGACGAGGAGGATCCGAACCGGCGCATGCGCGGGCAGCGACTGCGCCTTGAGCGCCGGGCAGGCCGGGCCGGCGCAGCCCGCCAGCAACAGCAGGCCTTTCGCGACAGCGGTCTTCATCGACCCTCGTCCGTGGCAGCGGCGATGCGTTGATCCTGCCCTTGCCGCCTCGCCAGCACAAGCCGCAGCCCCGCATCGACCCAGACGCGGGCGGAATCGCGAGGGTCTGTTCAGTCGAAGCCGTCGGCGAAGATCGGGTCACTCGCCGTAGCCGAATAGAAGACGTAGACGTTGCCGCCCTGTGCGGCGACGTAAAGGTTGCCCTGGGCATCCTCGCCGAAGCTGATCGGATTCATGCCGGGCGTGCCGCCGAGCGTTTCGTAGGTCCACGGACTGACCCCTGCGCCCGCGTTGGCAACGATGTAGATGCCGCCCGTGCAGTAGTCCGAAAAGATGTACTGGCCGCGCAGCGGCACCAGCGGCCCGCGGTAGATGTAGCCGCCAGTGATGGAACAGCCAAACGGACTGGAAGCGTGCGCGTACTCGAGCTTCGGCGGCACGCTGCCGGCAGGACCGGTGCAGCCAAGCACATTGCCCGGAAAGGTATGGAAGCCCTCGCACTGGTTCCACTGGAAGTTCTGCCCGGCGCTGGCGGGGGCCTGGTAGCTCACTTCCTCGTAGCGGTTCTGGCCGACATCGCCGATCAGCATGGCGCCGGTCTCGCGGTCGAAACTGAAGCGGAACGGATTGCGATAGCCCCAGTTGAAGATCTCGGCGCAATCATTGGGGAACGAGGCGGCATTGGCGAACGGATTGCCTGGCGGGATGGCGTAGGGCGCAGGCTGGCCTGCGGCGACGCCGCAGAGGTTGGTCGCCGAGGCCGTCGTGTTGTGCACGTCCAGGCGCAGGATCTTGCCGAGCATGTAGTAGGTCGGGCCGGTGCCGGTCGTGGTGTAGCAGGTCGCCGGGTTGTTGTCGGCCTTCTTGCGTCCCGTGCACTGGGCGAATCCGTTCGGGTCGTTCTGCACGCCACCATCGCCGATCGACCAGTTCAGGTAACCCTGCGGATCGAAGTGCAGGTCGCCGCCATTGTGGTTGTTGGCGATGTCGGGCACGCGCAGCAGGATCTGCCCGGTCGGATTGGCCACGTCGGAACTGGCCGGCGTCGCCGTGTAGCGGGCCAGCACGTGATCGTTGCTGGCGCCAAGCTGGGTACCGTTGGGCGCCGAATAGGAGACGTAGAACGTGCCGTTGCTGGCGTAATTGGGATCGAAGGCAAGGCCGAGGATGCCCTGCTCGCCAGCGCAGCTGACATTGATCGAGAGGAACGGCGTCGGCAGCAGTACGCCGTTCTTGACGATGCGGATGGCGCTGCAGCGCTCGATGACGAACACGCGGCCGCTGCCGTCGAGGGGTGCGCGGATGCCGATCGGTTCCGCGAAGGACGTGCTGGCATCGGGCCAGCGCACGAGCTGGAGATCGGCGGGAACGATGGCGGCCGCGGCGATCAGCGGCGCCGCGAGCATCAATCCGGACAGGCCACGAAGGAAATGTTTCAGTTGCACGGGCGAGCTCCTGGCTACGATTGACCCGCTTTCTAACACGCAACACGTTGAAATTTCATTGCGCCAGGTCGGCATTCCGGCAACGCGCCGTCGTCGTTCAGGTGCGCGACGGGGACCCCGGGGCGAACCCGGAGGACGCAGGAGGAAGCCGCAACGGCGGCCTATTTGCCCCGCTTCAGGCGGATCAATGAGGAAATGTCCTCATCGCCGTGGCCTTGCGCCATCAGCACCGCATAGTCGGCCAGCGACTTCTCGATGACGCTGCGGTCGGTGCCGGCCTCGCAGGCGAGCTCGCGGACGATCTTCAGGTCCTTGTGCAACAGGGCGAGCTTGAACCCGACCTTGAACTCGCCACGCAACATCGTTGCGCCGCGCTTGTCGAGGAACCAGTTGCCGGCGGCTCCGGCCAGCAGGGTGGGAATCAGCGTGTCGGCATCGAGGCCGAGCTTTTCGCCGAGGGCGAGGCCCTCGCAGACCGCCTGGGCAATTCCGGCGACCAGCACCTGGTTGACCGCCTTGGTGTTCTGGCCGGATCCGATCGGCCCCATGTGGCTGACTTTCGCCGCATAACAGTCCAGCACCGGCCGCGCCCGGGCCAGCGCCGATGCCTCTCCGCCGACCATGACCGACAGCTTGCCGTTGCGCGCGCCCTCGACGCCACCGGAAACCGGCGCGTCGATGAACTCGCCGCCAGCCGCCAGCATGAGCGCGCGCGCCGCCGTGGCGGTCACCGATGAAACGGTCGAGTGGTCGATGACGACGGTGCCCGCGGGGGCGTGCGCAGCGATCACCTCGACGTCGGCCAGCACGTCGGCGTCGGCCGGCACGCACAGCGCGATCACGTTGCACTGCGCGGCGAGTTCCGCCAGCGAAGCGGGCTCGGCGAGGCCGAACTCGGCGGCGATGGCCCGCGTATTGGCCGGCGTGCGCGTCCATACCGATGCGAGCAGGCCGGCACGGGAAAGATGTCCGGCCATGGGCTGGCCCATCGCCCCGAGTCCGACGAATCCGGCCCTGATGTCGCTCATTCTGCATTCTCCGCAAGATAGGTGTAGGCCGTCAGGCCGGCTTCCAGGGCGGCTTCGAGGACTTGTGCCTCGTCACCGGTGATGCCGACCGCGGCGATCTTGTCGCGATACTCGGCACGCAGCGCGGCAAGATCGTAGCCGACGTAATCGAGCATGAGGTCGGTGGTGTCGCCGCGGCGCTGGTCGCTGATCGCGTAGCCATCGTCGGTCAGGCGGACGTTGATGGCATCGGTGTCGCCGAACAGGTTGTGGATGTCGCCGAGCGTTTCCTGGTAGGCGCCGACCATGAACAGGCCGAGCAGGTAATTCTCGCCTTCGCGGGGCGCATGCAGGGGCAGGCTCACGTCGACGCCGTCGGCATCGACGTAGTGGTCGATGCGGCCATCCGAATCGCAGGTCAGGTCGGCGATCACGCCGCGCCGGTCCGGTTCGCGGTCGAGGCCGCTGATCGGAACGATCGGGAACACCTGGTCGATGGCCCAGATGTCGGGCGCCGATTCGAATACCGAGAAGTTGACGAAGTACTTGTCGACCAGGGTTTCGTTGAGCTCGTCGAGCACCTGCGCGGTGCGAACGCTCCTCGGGCTTCAGCCGCGTGCGCACTTCATTGACGACCGCGTAGTAGAGGTCGTCGAGCTGGGCGCGGTCGGCCAGCGACAGTTGTCCGAGCGCGTACAGGGACTGGCCCTCGGCCAGGTGGTACTGCGCCTCGTGGTAGAGCTCGGTCGGCGGACGCACGCCGATTTCCGCATGCACCTCGCGCAGGCGGCGCAGCACCGCGGGCTCGTCCTCGCTTGGCGCGGGTACCGCGCCGGCCGGCGATCGCTCGACCTCGCTGACGTTGACCACGAGCACGGCGTGGTGCGCGGTCAGCGCGCGGCCCGATTCGGTCAGCACGTGCGGATGCGGCAGATCGTTCTCGGCACAGGCCTCGGCAAGCGCGCCGACCACGTTGGAGGCGTACTGGTCGAGGCCATAGTTGATCGAGCATTCCGAGCGCGAGCGCGTGCCCTCGTAGTCGACACCGAGGCCTCCGCCGACGTCCATGTAGCGGATCGGCAGGCCGAGCTGGGACAGCTCGACGAAATAGCGCACGGCTTCGCGCATGCCGCGCGAGATGTCGCGCACGTTGGACATCTGCGAACCCATGTGGAAGTGCAGCAGCTTGAGCGTGTGCGAAAGCCGGGCGGCCTGCAGCTGGTCGACCAGGGTCAGCAGCTGGCGCGGGGTGAGGCCGAACTTGGCCTTGTCGCCGCCGGAGTTCTGCCACTTGCCGGCGCCGAGGCTTTTCAGCCGCATGCGCACGCCGAGCAGCGGCTCGACGCCGAGCGACTTCGCCTCCTCGATGACGAAACGCAGCTCGGAGGGCTTCTCGATGACGACGAAGATCTCCAGGCCGAGCTTGCGTCCGATCAGGGCCAGGCGAATGTATTCGCGATCCTTGTAGCCATTGCAGATGACCACGCTGCCGCGCCGCGCCAGCGCGAGCACGGCCATCAGCTCGGGTTTCGAACCGGCCTCGAGTCCGAATCCGGCACCGCCGCCAGCGGCAAGCTCGCCGGCGACGTTCTTTTGCTGGTTGACCTTGATCGGATAGATGGCCGTATAGCCGCCCGAATAGTCCCAGGCCGCCATGGCCCGGGCGAAGGCGGCCTGCAGGCGCGCGCGGCGATCGTTGAGTATGTCGGCAAAGCGCACCAGCAGCGGCAGGCGTGAACCGCGAGCCCGCGCCGCCGCGATCACTTCGGGCAAACTCAATTCGGCAGCGTCGGCGCGCGGGCGCACGACGATGCCGCCGTCCTTGCCCACGTCGAAATAGCCCTCGCCCCAGTTCTCGATCGCATAGGTATGGCGGGCGTCGTCTGTGCTCCAGGATGTGTTCATGGTTTCCTCCGGATGGCAGAGACGTCGCAGCGGCAGGCCTGGACGCATGGACCCGATGATCGGGAGCCTCGCATGCCGCGGGATCGATCGGGGCGCGCATTGTAACCAAGCCGCCGCGCCGCTGCGTGTCGATTGCACATCGGAACGCGCAGGCGCGGCAATTTGGCCCGGTCCGCGCGAGTCGCGCCGCTAACCGCTACAATCCGGGTTCATGCGCCCGTCGGCTGCGCCGATCGGCAATCCAACTGCACCCAGGGAAGTCCGTATGTCCACGTCAGAGCAGAGCTGGTTCACCGAAGCGCACGAGTCTTCGGGCTCCTCCATCGGCTTTCGCACGCATGCCCGCCTGCATTCCGAGCAGACACCGTTCCAGAACATCGAGATCTACGACTCGACCGACTGGGGCAAGCTCATGGTCATCGATGGCTGCATGATGCTGACCACGCGCGACAACTTCTTCTACCACGAGATGATGTCGCACCCGGCCCTGTTCACGCATCCGCGGGCGAAGCGCGTCGTCATCATCGGCGGCGGCGACTGCGGCACGCTGCGCGAGGTGCTGCGCCACGAGGTCGTGGAATCGGCCGTCCAGGTCGAGATCGACGAGCGCGTGACGCGCCTGGCCGAGCAGTATTTCCCCGAGCTCTGCGAAGCCAACGGCGATCCGCGCGCGCAGCTGATCTTCGACGACGGCATCAAGTACATGGCCGATTGCGAGCCGGATTCGCTCGATGTGGTGATCGTCGATTCAACCGACCCGGTCGGCCCGGCCGAAGGCCTGTTCAACGCGGCGTTCTACACGAGCTGCTTCAAGGCGCTGCGCAGCGGCGGCATCTTCGTCCAGCAGAGCGAATCGCCGCTGGCCCACCTGGGCCTGATCAAGTCGATGCGTTCGGCGATGCGCACCGCCGGCTTCCAGGCCGTGCGCACGCTGACCTTCCCGCAGCCCTGCTATCCGACCGGCTGGTGGAGCGCGACCCTCGCGCGCAAGGGCGCCGACCTTTCCGGCTTCCGCGAGCGCGGCGCGCAGACCAAGCAGTTCGACACGCGCTACTACAACGCCGATATCCACAAGGCGGCGCTGTCGATGCCCGAGTTCATGCGCGAGGAACTCGGCGAGTAGGCCGATTCCCCGGAGGGCCGGGTCCGGCGTTCGGCCAGGCCTGCATTTTCCATGGCGGTCGGCAGTCGCGTGATGGCAAGCGGAACGGTTTTCCGTCCTGATTTGCATGAACGCTCCAGTTGCGAGCACGAATGAACCTTCCGGCCGGGCAGCGGAGTGGCCGACTGCCGGGGTTCTCCTGGTCGGCAACCGCCGGCTTGATGTCGGCAGCTTGCGCTTCATCGATGCACCCGAGCTCGGCCGCCTGACTCGGAAAAGCGCGCAGGTCCTGCTCGAACTTTGCGCGCATGCCGGAAAGACGCTCAGCCGCGCCCACCTGCTCGATACGGTCTGGCGCGGCACCATGCCGACGCCGGAAGTCGTCACGCAGGCGATCAAGGAACTGCGTCGCGCCCTCGGTGACGACACCCAGATTCCGCAGTACATCGAGACGGTGCCGAAGCTCGGCTATCGTTTGATCGCGAGCACGGCATTCGAGGAGCACCAGCCGCCCGCGTCGCTGGCGGAAATCGCGATTTCCGTCCCGACCATTGCCGAGCCCGCGCGACGTCCGGCCCGCAAGGCCGCGCACCCGACTCGGCTCAAGCGCATGTTCGTCGCGATCACCGTGCTCTGCACCGTGGCAGGCGTGCTCGCGGTCCAGGCGGGCGCGTCCTGGAACGCGCGCAAGCCATGGGTCGCCAGCGAGATTGCCCGCGTAACCACCTCGCCGGATCTCGAATCGATGCCGACGATCTCTCCCGATGGCACGCAGACGGCCTATCTGCGTGCCGACCAGGCGCAATCCCGCATCGAGCTCATGTTGAGCGGACTGTCCGCCTCGCGCGCGCATCCGATCGGCGATCCGGAACAGTTCGATGACGTTCCGCAGTGGTCTCCCGACGGACGCGAGATCGCCTTGATCCGTCGCACCCACGGAGACTGCAGGATCGTCGGCATCCCGGCCCTCGGTGGCGCCGCGCGCATGCTCGGCAACTGCGAGCGGGGCGCCGTGCCCACCTTCGACTGGACGCCCGACGGCAAGTACCTGCTTGGTGCCGACTTCATCCGATCGGGGCCCGCATCGACGGCCCTGTCGCTGCAGCCGATCGGCGGCGGCCCCGTGCGCATCTTCGACTATCCGCGCGCGCCGGGCGACGTCGACCAGGCGCCGCGCTATTCGCCGGATGGAACCCGGATCGCCTTCCTGCGCGGAAGTGCGCCGGTCAACGACCTTTACATCATGAATGCACAGGCACCGCGCGCCGTGCGCAGGCTGACCCATCTGCGTTCATCGATCGTCGGCTTCAGCTGGACCCGGGACAACAGCGCACTGGTGTTTTCCTCGAACCACACCGGCGTCCCGGCGCTCTATGTCGTCGATGTCGACACCGCTACGCCGCAGGCGCTCGGCATCGAGCCGGCGTACTTGCCCGACATGGCCCGCAATGCCGACCGCGGCGTCTATATCGTCCCCGACCTGCACCTGCAATTCCTGATGCTGCCTGTCGATGGCGCCCAGCCGGGAGTGCCAGTCGCGGCGTCGACCACCAACGACCACGATGGCGCACTGTCACCGGCAGCCGATCGCATCGCGATGGTCTCGACGCGCTCGGGTAGCGAGCAAATCTGGGTGCACGACCTGCGCAACGGGGACACCTTTGGCCTGACCGACCTGCCTGACGTCAACCTGAGTGCGCCGGTCTGGCGTCCCGATGGATCCGCGATCGGATTTGTCGTCGATGACGGCCTCGAAGCTGCGGCATTCGAGATCGACATCGATAGCCGGAAGATGCGCCGGCTCTCGCGAGCGGGCATGGATGCGCGCTTCGTTGCCTACACGCCATCCGACCGGATCTACCTCGTCGCGGTTGTCGACGGATCGACCGGCTTGTTCGGGCTGGACGAAAGGCTGAATCCCAGCTTGTTGGCGCGCGAGGTCACGTTTGCGCGCTCGACCGGCGTGGACGGCGAGTTCATCGTCAACTTCGCGGACAAGCCAGGCATCTACCGCATAAGGGGTGCCGACGATCCTGGCATCTTCATTGCCGAACAGCCAAGCATGGTTTCCAGCATGCCGTGGGATCTCGCCGACAGCCGGGTGTTCTATCTGTCCCGCGTCTACCCGCGTCGTGAACTGCACGCCGTCGATATCGAATCCGGCCGCGATGACGTCGCGGCCCGCATCGAAACCGGCATTGCCACCAGTCGCGTGAGCCTCAGCGCCGACGGCTCCAGGGCACTGTTTTCCGTCAACCATGACCAGGCGGCTGACATCGGCAGCTTCCGCCTGCGCCGCAGTGACGCGCCGAAAAGGCCCGGGTGAAGAGGCTATCAGCGAAAATTCATCGAAATTTCCCGGCCGCATCAGGACTCCCATCTGCGCCTGGCCTACACAGGAAGCCCCTCGACTCCTGTGAATTTTTCATGCAACCGGAAGCCCTGATCAAACGCCGCCACGCACGCACCCTGGCGAGCCTGGCCAAACCGGCGGCCAAGGCCCCGCCCCTGGTTGGCACCTTCGGCGGCAGCGACAGCGTCGGCGGGAGCGGTACCTGCCTGCTCGCATGCCTTGATGGCAGCCTGCGCCTGCACCAGTCGACCGGGTCAACGCAATTGGCAG
Source organism: uncultured Gammaproteobacteria bacterium (assembly GCA_963822465.1). Taxonomy (GTDB): domain Bacteria; phylum Pseudomonadota; class Gammaproteobacteria; order Xanthomonadales; family Rhodanobacteraceae; genus Dokdonella. Next base: position 41,229 of record CAWGHP010000011.1, read on the forward strand.
CCGGAAGGGCCGAGGTCGTCGAGGGGTCGTTGCTGGTCGAGCCGCTGCGCGACGACGTCGCGCCACGATGGCTCATGGTCTGCGGAACGGAAGAATCGTGGAGAGAGGCGCTCTCACCGCGCATTCATTTCCTGCAGCGCGCCATCCTGCCCGGACGCCTGCAACTGCGCGAGGAAGATCGCGTTGCCCTGCTGGAACTGGTCCGGCATGGTGGCGCCGACGAACGCACCGCGGTCAATGCCATCCTCGACCGCGTGCTGCCCCTGCAGGGACCCTTGCACGATCGGGTCAACCGATGCCCGGGGCGCACGCTCGAGCAGCGCCGGCGGGTATTTTCGCGGCTTCAGCGCGTACGCAATTTCCTGCGTGCGCACTGCGCGGAAGATATCGGCGTGCAGGCAGGTGCGCGGCAGTCGGGTTATTCACCCTGCCATTTCCTGCGCGTGTTCCATCGCGTGTTCGGCGAGACGCCGCAGAATTTCATTACGCGCCAGCGCCTGATTCTCGCCAGCCAGCTGCTGCGCACGAGTCCCTTCGGCGTCAATGAAGTTGGCCTTGCGGCAGGGTTCGAATCCCGTTCCTCGTTCGCGCGCCAGTTCCGTCGCCATTTCGGCATCAGCGCCGGCACGTTCCGCCAGGGAAATGCCAGCCAACAGGCTCCATGCAATCCACTTGCGAAGCGAGCACGCGAACGCGCAATTTTCGATACGCCAACGAACTTGCCGTGCCCCACTCGCGGACACGCGCTCTTCTAGTCTCGGTCGACCCGCATCCGCATCCGGCAAGCCCGGGTGCCGCGGGCCTTTTCACTGTTGCCCCCGAAACTGCATGAGAACCCCACATGAATAGTCCGCACCTTTCCAAGCGGCGACGTTCGTTGATGCGTCGCTCACTCCTCACCGTCGCACTCGGCATCGCCATGAGCCAGGGCGCCCTGGCCCAGGAAACCTCCGGTTCCATTTTCGGTCGTGTCCCCGAGGGTCGCACCGGCACGGTCATCGTCCAGAACGTCGACACCGGCCTGCGTCGCGAAGTCGCCGTCGAGTCCGATGGCCGTTTCCGCCTGGCCGGCCTGCCCAACGGCAACTACCGGGTGACCTTGTCGCAGGATGGGCAGACCATCTCCGAGAGCACGGCCATGGTCAATATCGGCGCGGGCACGGAGGTTGCCTTGTTGCCCGGCGGCGAAGTCTCGACCCTGGACGACATCGTCGTCACCGCACCGAGCGCGAACGCGATCGATGTGTCGCGGGTCGAGTCCTCGGTGACGATCTCGGCCAGCGACCTGAACAACATGCCAATCGCCCCGAACACGACGGCGATCGCCCTGCTGGCACCCGGCGTGGTCGCCGGCGACTCGGCCTATTCCGATCCGCCGCGTTTCAACGCACTGCCGAGTTTCGGCGGCTCCGCGGTATCGGAGAACTCCTATTACATCAATGGATTCCCGGTCACCAATCCGCTGACCAGCATTGGCTTCACCGAACTTCCGTTCAACTCGATCGACCAGTTCCAGCTTTCCACGGGCGGCTACGGCGTCGAGTACGGGCGCGCGACGGGCGGCGTGGTCAACGTGATCACCCAGCGCGGCAGCAACGAGTGGAAAGCCGGCGCCCAGGTCCTCTGGCGCCCGTCGAGCCTGCGTGAATCGCCGCGCAACATCTACCACGGCAAGGACAATGGCGTTTCGCCGAATCGCCCGGGCGGCGCCGGAACGATCTACCAGTACCGCAACGACAACCAGTTCGACATGACCACGACTTCGGCTTATGCCAGTGGCCCCATCGTCAAGGACAACCTGTTCTTCTTTGCCGCGGTGGAGTACATCGAGCAGAAGGGCGGCGGCACCAACGTCAATGGACTGGCGCGCTCCGCAGGGGCAATCGAGGCGGCACGCGAGAGCGGCTGGAGCGATTACGTCAACCGCACACCCCGCTGGCTGGCCAAGCTCGACTGGAACATCAGCGACAACCATCGCCTTGAGCTGACCGGCTTCTCCGATCGCGGCAAGCAGAGCGTCGACTACACCGGATTCGACTACGACGACTTCAGCCACAACAACATCAAGGCCGGTGGCTTCTACCGCGACGACGACACACAGACCTGGATCGGCAACTACACCGGCTTCATCACCGATGACCTGACGGTATCGGCCATGCTCGGCGAGTCAAAGACGGATCACGTCAACACGCCGTCCGACTATCGAGCCGACTGTCCGACGATCTCGGTCAATCCCGGCGCCGAAGTCCCCGGGCTCGACTACAGGACCTGCCAGTACGCGGTCGGGCCATTGATCGCCGATGGCGCCAATGACAAGACGCTCGCCGGTCGTTTCGACGTCGAGTACCGCCTCGGCGACCACACGCTCAAGGCCGGCTACGACTACAACGATGCCAAGTCCAGGACGGGCGAGGAACAGTACGGCGGCGGGTCGCTCTGGTATTTCTATCGCAGCGACAACCCGAACGAGCCGATTTCCGCGCCGGACGGCGTCGGATCGCCGGCATCCGGCGGAGGCTATGGCCTGGACGGCTACTACGCCATCCGCTACAGGAACTACGGCGTGTCCAACCTCGAAGTCGAGCAGAAGGCCCAGTACATCAAGGACATCTGGCAGGTCAGCGACAACGTCCTGCTCGAACTCGGCGTGCGCAACGAGCAATTCGCCAACTACAACAGCTCCGGGCAAGCCTTCGTCAAGAAGGACAAGCAGCTCGCTCCGCGCGTCGGCGCAACCTGGGATGTCAATGGCGACAGCAGCTTCAAGGTGTTCGCGCAGGCTGGCCGCTACCACCTGTCGCTGCCGAACAACGTCGCCTATCGCGGCGCCGACGGCATCGTCAACACGCAGGAAGCGTTCGTCTACACGGGGATTGATCCGGTTACCGGCGTACCGACCGGCCTGACTCCGCTCGGCCCGGTCTGGTCGGAGAACAACGAGTTCGGCCAGGCCAAGGATCCGCGTACGGTCGCCGCGAAGAACCTCAATTCGCACTTCCAGGATGCCTTCACCTTCGGTGCCGAGCGCAGCATGGCGGGCTTCAACGTTGGCGCAAAGGCGACCTACCGGACCCTGCGCAGCGCGATCGACGACTATTGCGATGGGCAACCCATCCGCGACCAGGCCATCGCCAATGGCATCGACGAAGATGTCGCCAACGCCTGGCAGTTCAGCTGTGCCCTGTTCAATCCGGGTGTCGGCAATACCTTCATGCAGGATGTCGACGGTGATGGCGTACTCGAGGAATACAAGCTCAGCGCCGACGAGATCGGATTCGACAAGCTCAAGCGCAAGTACTACGCGATCGACCTGTTCCTCGAGCGTCCGTTCGATGGCAAGTGGTATGCGCGCGTCGACTACACCTATTCGCGCAACTGGGGCAACACCGAAGGCCAGCTGCAGTCGGATTACGGCCAGGACGATGTCTCGCAGACGGTCACCTGGGACAACCCGGAGCTGATGGAGTACGCCAACGGCCTGCTGCCCAACCACCGCAAGCACCAGTTCAAGGCCCGCGGCTACTACCAGTTGACGCCCGAGTTCATGCTGAGCAGCAGCTTCCTGTATGCCTCCGGCCGCCCGCGCAACTGCATCGGCTCCTATCCGGACCGCGACAATCCGAACTCGACATATGGCTCGTACTACTACTACTGCAACGGCAAGCCATCGCCGCGAGGCCGGTTCGGCAGCCTGCCGGCCAGCTACAGCCTCGATTTCGGCGTGCGCTATTCGCCGGAGTGGGCGAACGGCCTGACCCTGTCGGCGGACATCTACAACGTCCTCAACCGCCAGTCGGCGCAGAACATCTACGAGCGCTACAACACCGACAATTCGTCGACCACGGTCAACCCGAGCTGGGGCCGCGTGCGCAGTTACAGCGCGCCACGCTACGTGCAGTTCGGGGTCCGCTACGACTTCTGACGGGCTCTCCCGGAATCACGAGCCTCCCCCCGGCTGCTTCTGATTCCGCAGGCCTGGATGCCGCCCACTGACCGCAGTGGATTCTCCGCGGCGATGACCGATAGCTCGGGTCATCGCCGCGGAACATGGATTTCGGTGCTACCTTCCACGGTTCGAGAGATGCCACCCGCGATGGCGCGAACGACCAATGCCGGTTCCTCCTGCCAGTGGATTGTCGCCTGCCGCCGCAATGGCGGAGGACACCAGGACGCGCTTTCGCCACGCGCATGAATGTGCGGCCAGTCCGGCTTGCAACGCGCACGTGCGCAATCCACTTTGGTTGAACATCCTGCTGCTGGCCCTGGCGCCGACTTGCGCCTTCGCGCAGGCCTGGCCTACAACGAATTTCCACGGCAGCGTCGCCATCAGCGCGCGCGACCAGCCTACCCAGGTCCGCTTCGCCCACGACGGCCGCATCTTCGTCGCCGAAAAATCCGGCGCGATCTGGATGTACCAGAATCTTCTCGACGCGGCGCCGCAGCAGATCGCCAATCTCGCCGGTATCGTCCATCAATACCAGGACCGCGGCCTGCTCGGCCTCGAACTCGATCCACGCTTTCCCGAACGGCCCTACTTGTACGTGCTGTATTCATTCAACGGCGGCCTGTTCGCCGATACGCCGCCACGTTGGCCGCCAGGCAATTGTCCAAATCCGACCGCAGACTTCGCCGGTTGCGTGATCAGTGGCCGCCTGTCGCGACTGACTCTGGCGGGCAACCTCGCCACCGACGAACGCGTGTTGATTGAAGACTGGTATCAGCAATACCCGAGCCACTCGATCGGGACGGTCCGCTTCGGTGCGGATGGCTACCTCTATGCCAGCGGTGGCGATGGCGCTAGCTACTCGGGCGGCGACTGGGGCCAGCGCGGCAATCCCGACTGGCCCGATCAGCGGTCACCCGTCGACCAGGGTGGCGCGCTGCGCGCGCAGGGCCTCGAGGTGGAAGCGCTCTACACCAGCGACGTCTGGCTCGACGGCACGATTGTGCGGATCGACCCGGGCACCGGCGACGGGGCGCCGGGAAACCCGCTGTCCGCTGCCACGGGCGCTTCGCCCAATGCACGCCGGATCCTCGCCTACGGCCTGCGCAATCCGTTTCGCTTCACGATGCGGCCGGGCACTTCCGAAGTCTGGATCGGCGACGTCGGCTGGCGCAACTGGGAGGAAATCAACGTCATCGCGGAACCAGGCCCGAGCCCGTCGCTGGGGAATTTCGGCTGGCCCTGTTTCGAGAACCGCGCGCATCTCGACGAGTACGCGCTGCGCCCCCTCTGCTCCAGCCTGTATGCCGATGGCGACGCCGGCGGGCGCACGCCGGTTTCGATGCCGTTCTATGCCTACCGGCACACCAGCGGCAACGCGATATCAGGCCTAGCGTTCTACGAGGGGGAGGCGTACCCGGCTGAATACCGTCACGCGCTGTTCTTTGCCGACTACGTCTCCGGCCGCATCTGGGTCATCAAGGACACCGACCAGGACGGACTTCCGGACCCCGTCGCCGACAGCAGCGCGCCGGTTTTCGGCATGGGCAACCTGCCCGTCGTCGACCTCCTCGCAGGCCCGGGCAGGGATCTCTTCTATGTCGACATCAACAGCGGTCGTATCGTCCGGATTTCCTGGGACTCCGACCCGGCCAACCGCAACCTCGCGCCGTCGGCCGCCATCGCGCTGCAGGATGGATCCACCGCCGACGGTCCACCAAGAACCATCGCGTTCAGTGCCGCCAACAGCATCGACCCGGACTCGCAGACGCTGGGCTATGCGTGGGACCTCGACGGTGATGGCGAACTCGACGAGGACGACGGTCCGACCGCGACACGCCACTACGACGTCGACGGCACGGAGCCGATCTCGATCCATGTCGGCGTACGCGTGACCGATTCGGTCGGCGCCAGCGACGTGGCGACGATGTCCGTACGCATCGCGCAGGACGCGCTCTTCGATGATGGCTTCGAGGAATCGAACACCAGCGAGCCTTGATGGCCCGGTCAGTCGAAGCCGGTCGCGAAGATGCCGTCGGCAAAGCTGCCTGTCACCCGGCTCACGGTCCAGGTACCCGGCCAGTCGCTTCCAAGCCCGCCGACGAAGAGATTGCGGTCAGGCGCTTCGAGCAAGGCAGCCGGATAGCGCGAGCTACCCGAGGATGTTCCGGGGGCGGCGGTCACCGCTTGCCAGAGCAGGGCACCCGTCGGCGACAGCTTGGCGAGCGCGTCGCCACCGTAACCATCACCTGCCGCGGCAAGAATATTGCCGTCGCTGGCAATGCCCAGTCTGGAAATCAATTCGGAGTGGCCGACGCCGTTGGAGATCGGCAGCAAGGCCGTCCACGACACGGCCCCGCTGGCGGGATCGAGACGCCAGACGGTTCCCTGCCCATTCTGCTGCCCACCGGCGTAGAGGCGACCCTGCGCATCGAGGCTCATGGTCCAGGTCCAGCCCGCAAGTGATCGTTGCCAGAGAACCAATCCGTTGCTGCCACCGACCCGCCACGCGATCCCATGGTCGGCCGCGAGGACGTCTCCGTTGGCGAGAGGCAAAAGAGCAACGGTACCCGCCACATTGCTGCCAGGCAGCCGGCGCTGCCAGAGCATCGTGCCGTCATCGTTCCTGAAGCGGGCGACCTGCAGTCCGCCCATTCCCGTCGTTGCGTCTTGATACGCTGAGAGCGCGTAAACGGATCCATCCTGACCGACCGCAACGCGGGCTCCGCCACCCCAGCCCTCGGTGCCGTCGGGAACCGACATGCTCCAGAGCTGACTGCCATCCACGGCGGAATACTTGGCGACACGGATCGGATTGCCTGGCTGGGCTTCGTCATTTCCGAGCAAGAGCAGTATCGTTTCACCGGAGCCAATCGCCCCGTCGAGCGCCGGACGCGACTCATTCGATGACGATGTCCAAATCGGGTGTCCGTCAGCGCCATCGAGCTTGATCAACAGCAGGGTCGGATCGTCCCAGCCGTTCGATCCGGCGACGATGGCATGGCCATCGCCAGCCGTGAGGACCGTGGACACGAATCCACGAACGCCACGATCGGGCTGCCAGCGCCAGAGCACGCGGCCATCCTGCGCACTGACTTTCGCCGCGCGCGGAAACGTATAGCTGGATTGGTTGACTCCGTTGCCACCGATCACGACCCCGGGCTCGTAGACCGGGCTCCATGCCATCTGATGGATCGACTGATCGGCCGCTGGCGGGACGAATGGTCTCGACGCCATCAGCGAATGCGTTTGTGACCACAAGGACGCCTGCATGGAGGCATTCAGTCGCGTTTCGAACAGACGCGCGCCCGCGTTTAGATTCTGCGCACGCAGTGCCGTGACCACGAGTTCGCCAGATCCCCTGCTCCGCATTGCAACCGTGTTGGTCAGGGCGCGTCCGGCGCCCGGAAACCCCGCGTCGAACCGACCGAGAAATCCGCCGGTCGTTGCCGAGTAGGTCGCCAACGACGCCGAGGACACGTATCCCGAAATCTCGACGCGCAACTCGAGCACGTGGACGTAGGTGTCGGTGGCCACCAGTACGTCGGTGACGTAAGGCGGAATGCCAGGCGGCTCGGACGGCCTCGGCAGGGACCATTGCAGGGCTCCCGACATCGGATCGAGGCGCGCGATACCGATTTCATTCGAATCGATCAGCAATGCGCCGTCCAGAAGCATGTTGCCGGCGGCGTCGATGACGGCACGGTAGAGATTCGACTGTGGCAGTACGCGTTGCCACACGATTGCACCGTTCAGCGCATTGATACGGCCGAGGTCGATTCTCCATTCGGTCCCGCTGAGGCACGGATTGGCAAACTCGACCGTGGAATCGGCCAGCAGGCGCAGCCTCGTTTCGCTGGAGGGGGGGCGGTAGGCCATCGAGCCGCTGGCACAACGCGACTGGTTCCATCGGATGTCGCCGGTGCTCGGGCTGATGCCCACGAGCCGCTGGATCGGCTCGCCGACCGCTGCCGGCTCGTACAGTTGCAGCACGCCGACGTCGCCGGGGCCCGCGACGGTGGCGACGACTCTCGGCGCGTAGTAGCCCGTCGTCGGCGGAATCTCCCGCTCCCAGTCGGTACCCCCGGTGTCGGCATCAAGCCGCATCGCATAGGCGTTGGAACCCTTTCGTCCGCCGCCGAGCAAGTGGCCATCGGCGTCGGGCACTAGATCATTGATGTAGAGGAACGACCCGGTTGCTCCGAGCGAGCGCGACCAGACGACGGCACCGTCCGCTCCGTGCAGACGCCGGATGCAGGTCCTGCCCTGGCCAACGGCAGCCGATTCGATCGCTTGCGCCACGACCACGACATCGCCGCCGGTCATGGGCACGACGGCGCTGTAGGCGCTACTGTTGGTCGCGCAGTCGTCTCCGAATTCGTAGGACCAGACCAGATTGCCGGTAGTCGGGCTGGTCGCGATGGCGCGGTACCGGTAATCCTCCGAGCCTTCGCCCTCGAGCAAGACCATGGCGACAGCGAGACTCGCGCCCGCGTCATCCCGCGCCGTATCGGCCAGACGGAGACCCGAACCGGCTGGAACGTCGACACTCACCGGGGAGCGCCAGGAAAGATTCTGGGCAACGGCTGAGGACATCGCGAGCAGCGCCGCCGCAGCCATGGGGAAGACCGATCGATTCAAATCCATTTGAGTCACTCGCCAGTTCAGATGACCGATTGCTGCGGTCGCGCAGGCGCTAGTCTAAAGCAGACTCAATACCCCCGCGATCGTCGCCGTCATGAAGGTCGCCAGCGAACCGCCGAGCACGGCCTTGAGGCCAAGGCGGGCAAGGTCGGGGCGACGGCTCGGGGCGAGGCCGCCGATGCCTCCGATCTGGATCGCGATCGACGAGAAATTGGCGAAGCCGCACAGTGCATAGGTCGCGATCAGGCGGCTGTGCTCGGTCATCTGGTCGATGTGCTTGGCCATGTCGACGTAGGCGACGAACTCGTTGATCACGACCTTCTGGCCGATGAAGCTGCCGACCAGGGTCGCGTCCTGCCAGGGCACGCCGATGATCCAGGCGAGCGGCGCAAGGACCCAGCCGAACAGTGTCTGCAGCGAAAGCTCGACCGGATGGCCGAACTGCACGGCCAGCCAGCCGTTCAGCGAGGATGCCGGATCGGCGCCCCAGGCATGCGCGCCAAGCCACTGGAACGGTGCGTTGAGCAGTGCAATCAGGGCGATGAAGGCGAGCAGCATGGCGCCGACATTGAGGGCCAGGCGCAGGCCGTCGGCGGCGCCGGTCGCTGCCGCGTCGATGACGTTGGCGGTGGTCTTCTCGACCTCGAGCTTGACCTGGCCGCGGGTCAGCGGCTCCTCGGTCTCGGGCATCAGGATCTTGGCCAGCATCAGTGTCGCCGGCGCGGCCATGATGCTGGCGGTAAGCAGGTGGGTGGCGAAGAAGATGCGCTGGCCCTCGTCATCGCCGCCGAGCAGTCCGACATAGGCGGCCATGACCGAACCGGCGATATGCGCCATGCCGCCGATCATCACTGTCATCAGTTCCGATTGGGTCATGCGCTCGATGTAGGGCTTGATCGTCAGCGGCGCCTCGGTCTGGCCGATGAACACGCTGGCGCAGACCGAGGTGGTCTCGGCGCCGGACACGTTCATGACCTTGGTGATGACCCAGGCCATGCCCTTGACGATCATCTGCATGATGCCGAGGTGATAGAGCACGCCGGTCAGCGCGGCGAAGAAGATGATGGTCGGCAGCACCTGGATGGCGAACACGAAGCCGAACTTCGAGGTGTCCATGAAGCCGCCGAAGATGAAATCCGAGCCGGCGCGCACGTAGTCGAGCAGCTTGACGAAGCCGGTGGCGATGCCGTTGAAGGTTTCGCGCCCGAGTGGCACCTTGAGCACGAGTGCAGCAAAGACGATCTGCAACAGGACGCCGGTGCCGACCAGCTTCCAGCTGATCGCACGGCGGTTCGCCGAGAACAGCACGGCAATCGAAATCAGTACGGCAAGGCCGAACAGGCCAAACGCGATGTGGCCCAGAGCGTCGAACATGGGTGATATCCCCTCAAGCGGCCGTCGAGGTTAGAGCACGCGCGCGGCCCCATGCAAGGCACATTGCAGCGCGGGAGCCCGCCTGCACCGGACCCGGCGCATTACGGCTAGAATCCGCCGCAACTGCCGGATCACGGCACAGCCCCGCGGGAGCAGGTGCCATGACAGAACGCTCGGTCAGCCGTACGCCGTATGCGCTGGAAGGCGCGGAACGGAAACCATCCGGATTGCTGCGCTCTGCGGTCGATGAAACCTCGGGCCTGCTCGCCAGCAGCGGCGAGTTGCGCTTCGGCCAGGGCCTGATCGCCACCATCGCCGCCCTCGGCCTCGGCTTCCTGTGCCTGCTCGGCGTGCTCGCATTCCATTTCCCCGAATACCTGACCACGCCGGAGCTGCGTCACCAGTATTCGGTCGACGTGCTGCGCCAGGCCATGTTCATCGCCCTGCTGGTCGCCGGAGCGCTGTCGCTGGCGAACCTCGTGATCGGCGTGCGCCGCAACCTCAACCTGCTGGCGTTTGCCCTGGTCGTGATCGCCGTCGCGCTTGGCGGTTCGCGCGTGCCGGTCGGCAATTTCCCGGACAACACGCCCTACATCGGCCTCGACTGGTTCATCCTCGACCTGCTCGGCTCGACCCTGATCTTCGTCGCCATCGAGAAACTGCTGCCGCTGCGCAGGGGCCAGCCGGTGTTCCGTCGCGAGTGGCAGACCGACATGAAGCATTTCGCGGTCAATCACTTCCTCGTCGGGCTGATCCTGCTGACCGTGAACTTCACGATCCACCATGCCTTCGGCTGGATGGTCCAGCACGACTTCCAGCTCGTCGTGCAGGGCATCTGGTTCGTGCCGCAACTGCTGCTGTGCATCCTCGTCGCCGACCTCGCCCAGTACTGGACCCATCGCGCCTATCACGAGATCCCGTTCCTGTGGAAATTCCATTCGGTCCACCACAGCACCAAGACCATGGACTGGCTGGCCGGTTCGCGCCAGCACGTGCTCGAAGTGATCGCCACGCGCGTGCTCGTGGTCGCGCCGCTGTTCGTGCTCGGCTTCAGCGAAGCCGTGGTCAACGCCTACATCATCATCGTCGGCTTCCAGGCCGTGCTCAACCACGCCAACGTGCGCGTGCCCTGGGGCCCGCTGCGCTACCTGATCGTGACCCCGGATTTCCACCACTGGCACCACGCCTCCGACGACGAGGCGATCGACCGCAACTACGCGGCCCATTACGCGTTCCTCGATTACCTGTTCGGTACGGCGGTCCGTGCGGACCGGCCTTTGCCCAACCACTACGGCGTGGTCGGCGACTACATGCCGGACGGTTTCGTCGCCCAGCAGATGTTCCCGTTCCGGGCCCGACCCCAGGCCTGAGCCATATCGCCGCGGCCAGGCCCCCGGCAGCAACGGGTTCGGCAGGCGCGCAGGCTTGCAGGTAAAGTTGCATCCCGATTCCCATCCAATAGACGCATACGATGCAGATCAAGGGCCTGTTCCCGGTCCCGTTCGGATACGACCAGCATCCGAACCCGACGCCCCTCAACGCGGCCTTGCGCCGCCTGTTCATCGCGCGCGAGAACGAGGGCAAGCGGCATGCCAATCCTGGCCCGATCACGCTGCGCAACGAGCAGGTCTTCGAGAGCCACTTCCAGCTGTTTTCCTGGCCCGAGCCCGAAATCGCCGAGCTGCGTGATTTCTGCCTGTCGCGCGTCGCCCAGATGGTCTCCGAACTCAATGGCTACGACGAGGCGACGCGCCGGCGCCTCGAACTGAAAACCGATGCCTGGTTCCACGTGACCCGCCGCAACGGCTTCTTCGGCGTACACAACCATCCGCTGGCGAGCTGGTCGGGCGTCTACTGCGTGACCGCCGGCCAGCACGACGCCAACCAGCCCGACAGCGGCCTGCTCAACTTCCTGCATCCGCACATCGGCCAGGCCATGTACATCGATCCGGGCAACGAGCATTTCAAACCGCCGTTCGGCATCCAGAACTACGGCCTCGCGCTGCAGCCCGGCCAGCTCGTGCTGTTCCCGTCCTGGCTGCTGCACCAGGTATTGCCGTTCTATGGCGAGGGCGAGCGCATCACGGTCGCCTTCAACTGCGCGCTGAGCCTGCGCCCTTAGGCGCCCCGCCCGAAGGCGGCGCGCGTGCGCCGCGCCAGCAGGAAGGCCGGATGACCTGATAAACTTCGCGGTCCGCCGACACCCGTCCGGCCACGTTCCGGCGCGCCGTTTGCCGCCGCTGAGGTCCATCGCATGTCCGTCCCATCCGTAGCCGCCGAGCGCCCGTCGATCGACACCGACTACACGCTCGACCACAAGTACACGCGCCGCGAAGGCCGCATCTATCTTTCCGGCGTGCAGGCCCTGGTGCGCCTGCCGCTGATGCAGCAGATGCGCGACCGCGCCGCCGGCATCAACACGGCCGGGTTCATTTCCGGCTATCGCGGCTCGCCGCTCGGCGGCTTCGACCTCGAGCTGTGGAAGGCGAAGAAGCACCTGAAGTCCTCCAACATCGAATTCACACCGGGCCTCAACGAGGACCTCGGCGCGACCATGGTCTGGGGCACGCAGCAGACCAACCTGTTCGAAGGCGCCAAATACGATGGCGTGTTCTCGATGTGGTACGGCAAGGGCCCCGGCGTCGATCGCTGCGGCGACGTGTTCAAGCACGGCAATGCGGCCGGCACCTCGAAATTCGGTGGCGTGCTGGCGCTGGCCGCCGACGACCATGCCTGCCGCTCCTCGACCCTGCCGCACGGATCGGAACTCGAATTCGTCTCGGCGATGATGCCGATCCTCAACCCGGCGGGCGTCCAGGACATCCTCGACTTGGGGCTGCTCGGCTGGGCCATGTCGCGCTTCACCGGACGCTGGGTCGGCTTCAAGACGATCGCCGAAACAGTCGAGTCCTCGGCCTCGGTCAACGTCAATCCGCACCAGCTCGACATCATCATGCCGGAGGACTTTGTCCTTCCCGAAGGCGGCCTCAACATCCGCTGGCCCGATCCGCCGCTGAACCAGGAAATGCGCCTGCACCGCTATGCCGTGCAAGCCGCGCACCGCCTTTGCACGAGCCAACCGCATCGACCGCATCGTGCTCGATTCGCCGAAGGCGCGGCTCGGCATCGTCACCACCGGCAAGAGCTACCTCGACGTGCTGCAGGCGCTGGAATACCTGGGCATCGACGAGCGCGACGCCCGCGAGATCGGCATCCGCGTCTACAAGATCGGCATGACCTGGCCGCTCGAGCCGATCGGCATCCGCGAATTCGCCAATGGCCTCGAAGACGTCATCGTGGTCGAGGAAAAGCGCTCGTTCATCGAATCGCAGATGAAGGAATACATGTACAACTGGCCGACGCGCCCGAGCGTGGTCGGCAAGTACGACGAGGAAGGCAACTGGGTACTGCCCTCGACCAACGAACTGACCCCGGCCATGATCGCCCTGGTCATCGCGAAACGCCTCGCGCGCTTCTTCTCCAGCGAAGCGATCCGCTCGCGCGTCGCCTGGATCGAGGCCAAGGAGCAGGAACTGACCCTGCCACGCGCGAATTTCCCGCGCGCCGCGCACTACTGCTCGGGCTGCCCGCACAACACCTCGACCGCGGTGCCGGAAGGCTCGCGCGCGCTCGGCGGCATCGGTTGCCACTACATGGTGACCTGGATGGACCGCAGCACCGACACCTTCACCCAGATGGGCGGCGAAGGCGCGACCTGGTGCGGCCAGGCGCCCTTCACCGAAACAAAGCATGTGTTCCAGAACCTCGGCGACGGCACCTATTTCCATTCCGGCTCGCTGGCGATCCGCCAGGCGATCGCGGCCAAGGTCAACATCACCTACAAGATCCTCTACAACGACGCCGTCGCGATGACCGGCGGCCAGCCGGTCGACGGCACCCTGACCGTGCCCGACATCGCCCACCAGATGCGCGCCGAGGGCGTGCAGGCGATCATCGTCGTCTCCGATGACATCGAGAAATGGTCGCGTCCGGAGATCTTCCCGGCCGGCGTCGAATTCATCCATCGCGACGAACTCGACGCCGTGCAGAAGCGCATGCGCGAGATCCCGGGCACCTCGGTGCTGATCTACGACCAGACCTGCGCCACCGAGAAGCGCCGCCGGCGCAAGCGCGGCAAGCTCGACGATCCGAAGAAGCGCGTCTTCATCAACTCGCTGGTCTGCGAAGGCTGCGGCGACTGCGGCGAGAAGTCATTCTGCGTGTCGGTATTGCCGAAGGCCACCGAATACGGACGCAAGCGCGAGATCGACCAGTCCGGCTGCAACAAGGACTACTCCTGCGTGAAGGGCTTCTGCCCGAGTTTCGTCACGGTGCACGGCGGCGGCCTGAAGAAAGCAAGGAAGGCCGGGGCCGGCGAAGTCGATTTCGACAGCCTGCCGATGCCGACGATGGCGTCGAACCTGGATCGCCCGTGGAACATCCTCGTCACCGGCATTGGCGGCACCGGCGTGGTCACGATCGGCGCCCTGATCGGCATGGCCGCGCATCTCGAGGGCAAGGGCAGTACCGTGCTCGACCAGACCGGCCTCGCCCAGAAGGGCGGCGCGGTCACCTGCCACCTGCGCATCGCGAAGGATCCAGCCGACATCCACGCCGTGCGCATCGCCGCCGGCGAGGCCGATCTCGTGCTTGGCTGCGACATGGTCGTGGTCAACGACTACTGGGCGCTGTCGAAGATCCGCGCCAAGCGCTCGAACGTCGTCCTCAACACCTACGAAGCGATGCCCGGCACGTTCACCACCCATCCGGACATGCAGTTCCCGGCGCAGAAGATCATCGATGCCGTGCGCACCGCGCTGGAAGGCGACGAGCCCGAACTGATCGACGCCACCCAGCTCGGCACCGCCCTGCTCGGCGACACGATCGCGGCCAACCTGTTCATGCTCGGCTATGCCTGGCAGAAGGGCTGGGTGCCGGTCAGCCTCGATTCGCTGATGCGCGCGATCGAACTCAACGGCGCCGCCATCGAGATGAACAAGACCGCGTTCAACTGGGGTCGCATGGGCGCGCACGACGTTGCCCTCGTGCGCAAGGCCGCCGGTGTCGGCGCGGCCAGGCTGCCGTCCGGCGCGATCCCGCTCGATCTCCCTATGCATCCGGCCCGGCCGGCTGCAAAGACCGAATCACCCGCCTCGCCGCAAGGCGCCGAGGCACTCGACGATCTCAGCCTCAGCACCTCGCTCGACGAGCAGATCGCACGACGC
This sequence comes from uncultured Gammaproteobacteria bacterium, assembly GCA_963822465.1. GTDB lineage: Bacteria > Pseudomonadota > Gammaproteobacteria > Xanthomonadales > Rhodanobacteraceae > Dokdonella. Next base: position 56,415 of record CAWGHP010000011.1, read on the forward strand.
ATCGAATTCCTGACCGGCTACCAGAACGCCGCCTACGCGCAGAAGTACAAGGCGCTGGTCGACAAGGTGCGCAGCGTCGAGCAGCAGAAGACGCCGGCTTTCACCAGCCTGACCCAGGCCGTCGCGCGCTATGCCTTCAAGCTGATGGCCTACAAGGACGAGTACGAAGTCGCCCGCCTCTACACCAGCGGCGATTTCGAGAAGAAGATCCGCGAGACCTTCGAGGGCGACTACAAGATCCACTTCCATCTCGCTCCGCCACTGCTGGCGAAGAAGGATGCGGATGGCCATCTGCGCAAGGCCGAATACGGCCCCTGGGTGTTCAAGGCGTTTCGCGTGCTGGCCAGACTCAAGGGCCTGCGCGGTGGCGCGCTCGATGTGTTCGGCTACAGCGCCGAACGCCGGATGGAGCGCCAGCTCATCGTCGATTACTTCAGGCAGGTCGATGAACTGCTGGCCGGCCTCGACAGCGAGAACCATGCGCTGGCGGTCGACATCGCCTCGGTGCCCGAGCACATCCGCGGCTACGGCCACATCAAGGAGCGTTTCCACGCCGATGCGATGAAGCGCCAGGACGATTTGCTCAGCGCGTGGCGGAATCCTTCCGTGGGCCGCAACGCGGCCTGAGGCCGCGAACTGCGCCGGCGCCCTGCGGGGATCGTCGGCTCAGGTCCGTCCGCTGCGCCCATGGCCCGCGCGGAGCAGGCGGACAGTCATTCCGGAACGACAAAGCGGCCGACACCGTCGACCGCTTTGGGAAAAAAACACGCACAGGTCCATCCGTGGTCCTGTGCGTGGGGGGACGGTCGCCGCTTTACTGGACGCCTTCGAACGCGGTCAGGTAGCGACCGGCGGCCACCGCGTAGGCGGCACGCGTCACGTTGGCGTTCGGATCGAAGTAGGCCTGCACGGTCGGCTGCAGGTCGTACGGACCCTGGGTGATGACGAAGCGGGCGTTAAGCAGGCCGAGGTCGAGGGCGTACTGCGCATAACCGCGCATCGAAGCCGGGACGCTCGCCGAATCGAGGACCGGAACGCGCTGGCCCATGAAGAACGCGGTCATGTTGCCACTGAACGCCCGCGCTTCATCCTGCAGGGCCAGGCTCTGCACGAGGCCGTAGGCCACGTCGAGTCGGGTGACGTTGTTGTTCGGCTTGAACTGTCCGCCGATCAGCTTCATCACGCCGTCCTGCTGCTGCGACAGGTTGCGCAGCGGCGCTCCGATGGCAACGGCCGCCTCGGCGAACGGATAGGCCGGGTTGCTCGTCGACAGGTCGGTGAAGCTGCGCTGGCCGGAGAACGGCAAGGCCTGGCGTACGTTGGACCCCATCAACAGGTACTGCGCCAGTTCGCTGCGCTTGATGTTCTGGTCCGGACGGAAGCGATGGTCGTTGTAGCCATCGACGAGGCGGTTGGCGACCGCGTACTGGATGGCCGCGCTGGCCGGATGGCCGGCGATGTCGTCGAGTCCGGTGTAGCCGCCGCTGTTGAGGAAGCTGATGTTGCCTTCGATCGTGCCCGGCAGGCCATAACCGTTGGTGGCGCCAGCCGGATCAAGGGGTACGCCGGACACCGAGCCGATGCCGCGCACGGTGATCTTCCAGACGCCCGGCTTGGCCGCCGCGCCAACCGTGATCGTCTCGCCGAGGACCGGCAGGGCGATCGACGAACCGTAGCGCTCGCCATCGGGATCGGTCAGGACCAGGGCGACCGTGTTGTCCCAGACTTCAGCGCGGGCGCTGACGTAGGCCACTTCGGGGCCGACCGTGAAGGACTGCTCGGTGACCGGTCCGACCGGGGCGAAGTCGATCGAGAACGGGATCGGCGCGCCGCCCGGAACGACGATCGCATTGCTGTTGAACGGACGCAGCGCATTGACCGTGCTGCCGTAGTCGTTGCGGATGCCCTGGGCCGCGGCCACGGCGGCATAGGCATTGATGTGGCCGGCGCCGACTTCCCAGGTCTCGCGACCGGTCATGTTGGTTGCCGTGCGCTCGATGATGTCCCTGACCTGCAGCGGGGTGAGGTTCGGATTCGCCTCGAGCATGAGGGCGATGACGCCCGCCACGTGCGGCGTTGCCATCGAGGTGCCGTCCATCGAAGCATAGAACGGCAGGTAGGCCGGATCGATCTGCTCGACGTCGGCGGGCAGGCTGAGCACGGGCAGCGAGCCGGTGCTGTCGCGTGTCGAGATGACGTTGACGCCGGTGGCGACGATGGTCGGCTCGTTGTAATAGGTCCACTGGTGGCCATCGGGCATGGTGAAGCTGCGCGATTCGCCGCGCTTGCCGCGCGAAGAGAAGTCGGCGAGGTTGCCATCCTTGGTGCCGGCGCCGACCGAGATCACCCACGGAGCCTGGGCATACGGGTTGTGCGTGTCTTCGCCCGGGCCGTCGTTGCCGGCCGCGAAGGCGACCACGATGCCGCGCTTGAAGGCTTCGTAGGAAGCGATGCTGACCGGATCGGTCTCGTCGAACGTGCCGGAAGTGCCCCAGGAATTGGAAATGACGCGGATCGGGGAATTGAAGCTGAACTGGTTGGTGACCGCGTAGTCGAGGCCGCCGACGGCATCAAGGATCAGCAGGACGCCGCCCGAGCCATAGCCGACCAGATCCGCACCGGGAGCAACGCCACGATACAGTCCGTTGGAACGCGCGCCGGTTCCGCCGACGGTGCCCGCGCAATGGGTACCGTGACCCGAGCCAAAATCAGTATTTGGCTGCCCCTCAAGGTAGGTGATCGGCAGAATGCTGTCCCAGGATGCGAGGTTGGTCAGCGCCTGGACGTTTTCGACGACATGGTTGCCGAACTGCAGGTCCATGTGGGTGGCATCGATGCCCGAATCATTGATGACCACGGTCACGCCACGACCGCTGTACGGTACGGCACGACCGAAATCACCGGGATTCTCGGAAACGCGGGCTGCGCCTGAGATCTGGCGAGCCTCGTGATTGAAGTAGCGCAGTTCGCGGTTCGGGTGGATCGAGTAGACATCCGGCTGCTGCGCCAGTGCGTTGATGACGGCCGGGGTGGCCTTCACGCCGGCGATTGGCAGCGAACGCATCGTGATCGCCTTGTGCACGCCGAGCGAGCTGAGCGTTGCGACCTGGGCCGCGCTCAGCGGCGTGGACTGCTCGTAGGAAACGACGACCGTCAGCTCTTCGCCGGGCAGCGTGGTATTGAGTTGCTGGACGAGGTCAGGGCTGATGTGCGCATCGGCCAGGGCCAGGCCGCTGGCCAGCATGCCAACGGCGAGAACCGAGAGTCGCAGCGAGCGCGACGTCTTCTTCAGATGTGTCGTGACCCGCTCGGCGGCGGCATTCGAATCGAACCAATTCATGGACTTGCTCCGGAAGGAAACCCGACATGGGCTTGGGGTGGGCACAGCATCCCGCCCCGGGGCGGATTCCTGAATGGGGAAAAACCCGGTCATGGCATAGGTGAAATCCCTCAGAGACATTCGAATGCGGACCGGTTATTCTCGGTGCTCATTCTGCGGAAGGGAGGCCGCACCATGCATTGCAAGTCCTTGAACGGGCTGGCAATCCATCGTGGAGGTTACCCAATGTTCCTGCTTTCCCGCCGCCCCGTACGCTGGCTGCTCGCCATCGCCGTCGCCAGCCTCGCCTCGCTGGTACAGGCGCAGTCCCTGCCGGTCGACATTGTCGTCAGCGGCAATACCGCCACCGTGCGGATCGGCACGCCAAGCATGCCGATCGCCGACCTCAGCCTGAATTTCGACGACGCCAGCGGCTTGTCCGTATCGAGCCTCGGCATCAGCGCGGAAACCGTCAGCCTCAGCGATCCGGCGCTGCTCGCACGCCTCTCGAGCTTGTCCCTGCAGACGGTGCCGGCCTCGTTGCCGGTGCTGATCACGGTCGAGCCACCGACCCTTGGCGGGCTTTCCTTCCGCCGGCTGGTCAATGTCGAGGTCCACACCCATGCGCTGGTGTACACGCCAGGTTCGCGCTTTCGCCTGTTCAAGGCGCCGCTGGGCGGGGCGTTCTTCGACATTACCGGCAGCGTGCTGCCCGGCAGCGTGCGCACCCGCGGCACAACCCCGGGTTTTTCGCAGTTCCTCGTCCTCGCCGATCCACGTCCGACGAGCAACGTGGTCGTGACCAAGCTGGCCAAGCTGCGCGATCAGGTCGCGGCTGTCCAGTTGCCGCTGCGTACGTCGCTTTCCGGTTATCTGGACGATGTCCAGGCGGGCGTGGAAGCCGCCGACTTCCCTGCGGCGATTACCAGCCTCGATGCATTCCGTTCGCTGGCAGCCAGCCAGGCTGGGCTCAGCATTCCCCAGGAATGGCGCGCCCTGCACGATACGCAGAACACGGCAGGCGAACTGCTGGCCGGTGCGGATACCCTCGCCTTCAGCATCGGATTCCTGCGCGACTACGGCAACTGATCGCTGCGCAGGAGCAGCGGCAGCAGCGGACTTTCAAACGTGCCGAACGGCTGCGCGCCGACGGCATGAGGCACTGAAGGCGCATTGGGGCAACGGTCCGCCCGCCATCGCCGGCGGTCGCGGACCTGGCGCAATCGGCCTTCCTGGCGGCATCGCCGCGTCCTGCTGATCGCGAATGCCCGATCGCGAGTGTGATGCGCACATGCCGGTTTGATGCCGGCGCATTCCCGTCCGGGCATCCATGGCGTTCAGCTTTGGCGATGACTGGCGCTACTATGAAGCCATGCCCGCGATCCTGACCGCGTTTCTTCCTGCCGCCGCCGCCGAAACCTGCCTGCTGCGCAACCAGCAACGGGTCCGGATCGGCCGCGGCAGCGAGTGCGACTGGTGCCTCGATCATCCATCGATTTCGCGAGTGCATGCCGAGATCCTGCGCGATGGCGATGCCTGGCGCCTGCACGACAGCGGCAGCAAGAACGGCTGCTTCGTGGAAGGCACGCGGACCATCGATGCGAAGCTTGATCAGCCGACCTGGTTGCGCCTCGGTGACATCCATTGCGAATTCACGCCGCTGGACACGCATGCGGCCGAGCGCATCGAGCAGCGGGCGACACGACGGCGCCAGTCGTCCGTCACCCTTGCGGGACGCGTCGCCCAGCATACGGCGCTGCCGGATGTGCTCGACGAGACCCTGCGCTCCGTGGTCGAGCTGGCCGAGTGCGAGCGCGGGTTCATCCTGCTCAACGGGCCTGATGGGCTGCGCGTACGCTCCTGCCACGGGCTCGGCATGGACGAACTGCGCACGCGCCGCTTTGCCGGCAGCATGGGCGCGGCCATGAAGTCGCTGACGACGGGCAAGGCCGTGGTCCACAATGGCGTCGCCGCCGATGCCGACCTCGCGCAACGCGAATCGGTACTCGATGCGGGCCTGCGCGCCCTGGTCTGCCTGCCGCTCAGGATCGGCGATGCCGTCGTTGGCGTCGTCTATGCCGACAGTCGTGGCTCGGGCTCGACGATAACCGCGCTCGACCTCGAGCTGCTGGTCGCCTTCGTCGAGCGTGCCGCGCTCTGGATGGAGGCGCGCCGCGGCCAGGAAATCCTCGCCGGCGTCAGTGCCGCGCAACTGGGCAAGGCCACGCCTGGCTCCTTCGCATCGCTGGTGGTGGAAGGTCAGAATGACCCGTGATCGCGACTTCATGGTGACCGCCACCGGCATCCATGAAGAGGCCGGGCTGGCCGCCGGCACGCTCGTCGCCGAGCGCTTCCGCATCGAGCGCCAGCTCGGCATCGGCGGCATGGGCGTCGTCTACCTGGCAACCGACATCGCGCTCGACGTGAAGGTGGCGATCAAGCTGCTGCGGCCGGATACCGCGCAGCGCCCCGAGTCGTTCGAACGGTTCAAGCAGGAACTGCTGCTGGCGCGGGAAGTTTCCAGCCCGCACGTGGTTCGCATCCACGACATCGCCGTGCACGAGAGCGCGGGCAACGATCGCCGATGGCTGATCAGCATGGCCTACATCGACGGGCAATCGCTCGAGCGGGTGATCGACAGCAGCGGTCCGATGGATGTCGAGGACGCGTTGCGCATCACGCGCCAGCTCGCCGTCGGACTCGCCGCTGCGCACGCGCGCGACGTCATCCACCGCGACCTGAAGCCGGCCAATGTCCTGCTGGACAAGGACGGAACCGCCTACATCAGCGATTTCGGCGTGGCCCGTTCGTTGCGGATCAGCGGTCTCACGCATACCGGGGGAGTGGTCGGCACGCCCGATTATCTGTCGCCGGAGCAGGCACGCGGGGCGCCCGTCGACGGCCGCTCCGACCTCTATGCGCTCGGCCTGCTCCTGTATGAAATGCTCGCCGGCAAGCCGGCATTTTCCGGCGGCACTTCGGCAGAGTCGCTGACCCAGCGCCTGCTCGGGCCGCCGCCGCCGATCCGCAAACTGCGCAGCGACGTGCCGACGTGGGTCGAAGCCCTGCTCGACCGCCTGCTCAGGCCATCGCCCGCGCAGCGGCTGCCGAACGCGGAAGCGGTCGTCGCCGCGATCGACCAGCGCAAGGTTCCGCGCGACCTGCGACCGGGCCGACGCAGCCTGATCGCTGCCGTGATCCTGCTCGGCCTGGGCTTCGGCGGGCTCCTCTTCTGGTACTGGCCCGAACGCGGCCTGCTGCTGTCGCCGCCGCCCGACCGGCTGCTGGTCATGCCGATCGCCCGCGACGAGGGCGATGCGGTACTCGAACCTGCGCTGGCCGGCTATGCCGAACACCTGCGCCAGGGACTCGCCGCCCTGGATGGTGCAATCGTCGTCGACGGCGAGCGCACCAATGATGCGATCACGCGCATCGGCATTGCCGCCAGCGTGGCAAAGGACCCTGCCCTGCTGGCAGCTGCCGCTGCCAGCCAGGTATTGCGCACACGGCTGGTGCATGTCGCGGATGGCTACCAGTTCAGCGCGACGATCTCGTCCGCGGAAGGCCAGCCGATCACGATCGCGCCGGCGTCCACGCATGCGGACGTGATCGAGGCCGCGCGTGCGTTCGATGCCGAAGTCACGACTGCCTGGCGTCCGGGCCAGGCGTTTCCGGCCGACCTGCTGCCGCGCTCGGAGACCGCGCTCGCCGCTTATGGCCGTGGCCTCCTCGATCGCCGCGGCGGACGCATGGATTCCGCAATCACGCAGTTCAGCGCGGCGATTGCCGAGGACGCCGGCTATTCCGCCGCCTACCTCGGCCTCGCCCGCGCCGCGCGCGACAGCGGTCGTGCCGATGCCGCGCTGGACGCCCTGGACAAGGGCCTGCAGGCTCGCGGTTCGGCGACCCTGCGTCCGGCCATGCTCGAGTTGAAGGCGCTGGTCGAGGGCGATCCGGACGCGGCCATCGCCAGCCTGACCCGGTACCTTGCCGTGCATCCGGACGATCTCGACGCCGGGCGACGACTGGCGACGCTGCAGGGCGAGAGCGGCGACTTCGAGCCAGCCCTGGAGGGATTGCAGGCCCTTTCGCGTCGCGACGCGGAGGATCCACGATTGTGGTTCCTGCTCGGCAAGTATTCGATCCTGCACGGCAACCTGCGTCCTGCGGTCGAGGATTACCTGGTGCGGGCCATGGTGCTGTTCAAGCGCAGCCGCAACGTCTACGGCGAATCGGAAACCGTCAACGCGCTCGGCGTCGGCTATGCGCGCCTCGGCCAGACCGCCGATGCCGAGGAACAGTATCGCAAGGCCGTGCAACTGCGGCGGGCGCTTGGCAACACGCGCGGTGTCGCCACGACCCTGCGCAACCTCGCCCAGCTCGCCACGATCCGCGGCCAGTTCGCCGAGGCCCAGCAGCAACTGGCCGAGGCACGCGACCTGTTTGCGAGCCTCGGCGACCAGGCCGGTTCTGCCGCAGTCGACAATGAAATCGGACTGCTCGCCGAGGAGGAGGGCAAGTACGCCGATGCACTGGCCGCCTTCAAGCGCGCCCTGCAGATGCGCGAACGCGAAGGAGACCGCCAGGGGATTGCCGAAAGCCAGAACAACATCGGATACGCGCACTTCGTGCTCGGCGACTACGACAGCGCCCAGGTGTTCTGGCAGCAGTCCCTGGCCACCTCGAACGAACTCGATGACCCCGCGGGCACGGTCCGCGCCCAGCAGAACCTCGGCCTGCTCCATCTGCAGCGCGGACGCTGGCAGGAAGCACGGGCGCTGCTCGAGGAGTCGCTGGCCACGGCCCAGCAACGACAAATGATCGAAGAGGCGGCGGTCAGCGGTCGCAACCTCGCCGAACTGGAGATCCTGGAAGGACGCCTCGCCGATGCGCAAGGACACATCGGCCGGGCACACAACCTGTTCACCGAGCGCGAGGACCAGCGCGGCCTCGTCGACATCGGCCTCCTGCAGGCGCGCCTGCAACTCGGCGCACGCGACCGTGCAGCGGCCCTGGCCACGCTGGATGAACTGGACAAGTCCGCCTCCGAAGCGTCGGCCGAGCAGAAAGCCAGCACCCTGCTCCTGCGCGCCGAGGCCGGCAACGGCGATGCGGATACGCTGGAGGCAGCGCGCAAGCTCGCCGAGAAGTCCGGCGCTCGCGCACTGCTCGTGCAGGTGCTCATCGCGCTGCGCCAGGCCAGCGCGGACGAGGTTCGCGCGCTCGGCAACCTGCCCCTGCAACTGGACTGGCTGGCCACGGAAATCGGCGCGCTCCAGGCCACCGACAAGTCGCGAGCCGCCCAGCTCTATCGCGATGCGCGGGTCCTGTTGCGCGATCATCCCGACGCCCTGGCTGCATTCGACCTGCATCGCCTCGGGAGCAGTGTCCTGCTCGATTCGGATCCGGCGTTGGCCGGAGAGGCACGACGCGATGCCGGACTGGCGCTCAAGGTCTTGCGCGAAGGCGCAACGCCGGCGCAAAGGGAAAGCATCGACGCCGACCCCGTGGTTGCCGCCTTCGAAGGGGCCGCGCATGACCGCTGAAGCCCACGCCACGCAGGCCCTGCTGGAGGACCTTCGCCAGCGCTACACCGAACTGCTGAAACGCTTCGAAGGCAACCAGGCGGAGTTGCACCGTCTTGCGCGATCCGTCTACCGGGTTCAGGAGGCCGAACGGCGCCGCGTGGCGCTGGAGCTGCACGACGGGCTCGGCCAGAACCTGACCGCGCTGAAGAACCAGCTTTCCCTGGTCAAGGACGCGCTGCAGCCCGACCAGACCGAGGCGCGCGAACGCATGAGCGCGGCCCTTGAACTGTGTTCGAACACGCTGGCCGATACCCGCGAGCTGTCGCGCTTGCTGCGCCCGCAGATCCTCGATGATTTCGGCCTCGAGGCCGCCCTGCACTGGCTGGTTCGCACCCTCGTCAAGAGCAGCGAGCTGCAGATCGAGGTCCATGTCGATCCGCTGCCGGCACTCGACCGCGACGTGCAGACGGTGCTGTTCCGCATCGCCCAGGAGGCCCTCGGCAACACGCTGAGGCATTCCCGTGCGCGAGAGGCGATGATCAAGCTCGGCGTGCGTGCGGGTTGGCTGCGCCTGACCATCTGGGACGATGGCGAAGGATTCGATGTCGATGCCGCGCAGGCGGCGGCAAGCCGCGGCCAGAGTTCGGGGCTGGCCGGCATGCGCGAGCGCGCGATGCTCTACGGCGGGAAGCTCAGCGTGGAATCCGGCAAAGGCGGGACCTGGCTGCGCGTCGCCCTGCCTGAGGGCATACTGCACGGATGAAACATGTCGCTCTGGGGCTCGGTCGACTTCGCGTGCTGATCGCAGACGATCACACGATGGTGCGCGAAAGTCTCGTCGCCGTGCTCAACGCGAGCGACCAGTGCGACGTGGTCGCCGAGGCTGCCGATGGCATCGAAGCCGTGGAGAAGGCCGTTGCCCTGCGCCCGGACATCGCGATTCTCGATATTGCGATGCCCGGCCTGAACGGCATCGAGGTGGTTCGCCGCCTGCATGAGGAAGCGCCGGAAACCCGCACCCTCGTGCTGACCATGCACGACGAGGAGGAATACGTCCTGCGCGCGGTTCGCGCCGGCGCCTCCGGATACCTTCTCAAGGACAGCCCGACGGCCGAGCTGATCGCCGCCATCAACGACCTGCGTTGCGGGCGCGGCCACTACGGCGCCTATGCCGCGCGCATCCTGGCCGAACAGGTGCATCAGCCCGACCGCGTGCTGGACGACCCCTATGGTTCGCTGACCCCGCGCGAGCGCGAGGTCTTCCACCTGCTCATCGAAGGCATGACGACCAAGGAAATCGCGCGCAAGCTCGAGGTCAGCGTGAAGACCGCCGAAAACCACCGCTCGCGCGTGATGGACAAGCTCAAGGCGCGCAATGTCGCCAACGTCGTCCGCTACGCGATCCGCAAGGGCCTGATCGACTGAGCCGCGCGTGCGGGTCGCCCCAGGGCTCAGGCATAGACGTCGATCCCCGCGGCGACGCGCTCGCGCAGCCCGGCAAGCATCTGCCGCTCGCTGAGGTCGGCCGCCCAGCCGGGTCGCAACTGGAAATGCGGCTGGTCGACCATGGTCCGCCAGTTGCCGCCCCATTCCAGGCCGAGCTCGACGCCTAGCGTGCCGACCGCCTTGTACATCGGCGACTCGCCAAGATACTGGTTGCGCTCGAACAGGCCGATGTCGAAGGCGATGCCGAAGTTGTGGTTGGAATAGCCGCCGCGCGCGTTGGTGACAACGTTGCCTGGGCGCGTACGGCCCTGCGCGAAGAGCGCATCCTGCTCGGCATACGTGCGCAATCCGCTGATGATGTTGATCGTGAGATCGTGCTCGCGGGCCTTGAAGTAGAGTGCCCGTGCATAGGGCTGCACGCGCGGATGCAACCTGCCGATCGCCTTTTCGCTGCGCGCATTGGCGAGATCGCCTACCTCGGTCAGGGCCACGTCGGGCGGTGCCCCGCGATCGACGATGCGCTTGTAGATTGCGCCCCAGGTCTGCGGCCCGGCGCGCCCATCGACGCCGACACCAAGCTTCGCCTGCACGGCACGCACCATGTCTTCGATCTGCATGACGACTCCCCACGAGTGCTGCGGCCTCCGAGCATACGCCGCACGCCTGTCAATACAAGGTGTACATCAGCACTTTGTTTGACATCTCCCCTGCGCCGACGCCAGACGCGGGGTACCGGACCGCAAGGGAGCCGCCAGAACACCACGACAGCCGCCTGCAGGCGGAACAGGCCCCGCAAAGCTGAATGCAGCGGGCCGGCATCTGATCCGTGGCGTCGATCACACATTGCGGGCCGTTCCTTCGGCACATTGGCAGTGCGCCCGCCTGCATGAAGCCCGCGTCGCCAGCACGGCCCACGGATTGCACGCACAGAACCGATTTTCCCGGGCGATGCCACTAGTCGCCCGTATTGCCGAGGATCCACCCATGCCAGCCAGGTTCGACGCCCAGGAATTCAGCACCGCCCTGCGCCAGCTCGGCCGAGGCAAGTCGAACACCCTCGTGAATCGACCGACGAGCCTGCACCAGGCTTGCGACGAATGGAAACAGAGCGAGGAGTTCAGGGTGAGGGTGATCGCCGCGCGCACGAAACTGAAGTTGATGCGCGACCGCAGCGAAGCCCTGGAGGAATCCCTGCAGCGTTTCCGTTCGCAGCAGCGCAGCGTGATCAGCGCCTGATCCGGGCAAGCGCGCTGGCTTTCAGCGCACTTCGCGGGTCGATTCGTGGATCAGGGCAGGTGGAACGCGCGCAAGAAGCGCCCCGCACTGTTCAATTTTTTTTGCGCGCACGCCGGACATATCGATCAGGCCCGGCGTGAGCCGGTGCACTTGCCTGCCGCACGGCGGACACCTCGTACAGCGAAAACAGTTGCAAGCCTTCCGTTCGACGCACGCGTCCCCTGAGCCTGGTGGCCGCAGCCGGCCACGACGGCGGCTGCAACGACGCGCAGGCGTCGCGATTACCAGTGCCAGACGTATCGATGGCCATCGTATCCGTCAATGTTTGCGCTGCCACGATGGATCGCCCTCGATGCCTGCAGTCGAACGGCTACAATCGCCGGCATCCCTGCCCTTGAGGATTTGCGATGCACCTGCGCGTTGTCGTTCTCGCTGCCCTGATCGGCGCGACTGGCCTGGCCACGGCTCAGGTCGATCCTTCCGCCTACCAGGATCTCGACTGGCGCCTGATCGGACCGTTCCGCGGCGGGCGCGTGCTCGCGGTCAGCGGCGTGCCGGGCCAGCCGCAGCACTTCTATTTTGGAGCGGTCAACGGCGGCGTCTGGGAAACCGGCGATGCCGGACGCACCTGGCAGCCGATCTTCGACGGCCAGCCGGTCGGCTCGATCGGCGCCATCGCGGTCGCGCCGTCGGATCCGAAGGTCCTCTACGTCGGCACCGGCGAGGCCGACATGCGCTCGGACATCTCCCAGGGCGATGGCCTCTACGTGTCACGCGACGCCGGCAAGACCTGGAAGCATTCCGGTCTCGCCGACTCCCAGCAGATCGGGCGCATCCTGGTCGATCCCGACGACGCCAATCGCGCCTTTGTCGCCGCCCTCGGCCATCCCTACGGGCCGAACGCCGAACGCGGCGTGTTCCGCACGAGCGATGGCGGCGCGCACTGGAAGAAGATCCTCGGCAATGACGATGCGACCGGCGCGATCGACCTCGCCTTCGAGCCGGGCAACGCGAAGGTCATCTACGCGGCGATGTGGCAGGCCCGGCGCACGCCGTGGAACATCTATCCGCCGGCCAGCGGCCCGGGTTCCGGCCTGTACAAGTCGACCGACGGCGGCGACCGCTGGATGCCGATCCGCGGCAATGGCTTTCCCGAATCGAAGGTCGGACGCATCGGCGTCGCCGTCGCGCCGAGCGATGCGCAACGGGTCTACGCCATCGTCGACGGCGAAGCCGGCGGCCTGTACCGCTCCGACGATGCCGGCGCGAACTGGCGCCGCACGAGCGACGACAACCGCATCTGGGCGCGCGGCTGGTACTTCGGCCGCATCGCGGTCGACCCGAAGAATGCCGACCGCGTCTATGCGCTCAACACGATCGTGCTGCGCTCCGACGACGGCGGCAGCACCTTCATCCCGCTCAAGGGCGACAACACCGGCGACGATTTCCACGAGATGTGGATCGATCCCACCGATCCGCAACGCCAGATCCTCGGCGTCGACCAGGGCGCGATCGTCACCCTCAACGGCGGGGCGACCTGGTCAAGCTGGCACAACCAGCCGACCGCGCAGCTCTATCACATCGCCACCGACAACCGCTTTCCGTACTACGTCTATGGCGCGCAGCAGGATTCCGGCGCGATCGCCCTGCCCAACCGCAGCAACGCGCGCAACGGCATCACCATGGAGAACTTCCGCGAGGTCACCGCCGGCGGCGAATCGGGCATGATCGCACCCGATCCGCGTGATCCGGACATCGTCTACGGCGGCCGCGTCGACAAGCTCGACCTGCGTACCGAACAGACCCGCTCGGTCGATCCGACCCTGGCCGAGCCAGATCTCTATCGCAACACCTGGACCCTGCCGCTCGCTTTCGACCGGCGCGATCCGGGCAAGCTTTATTACGGCAACCAGAAGATCTGGCGCACCAGCGATGGCGGCGAAACCTGGCAGGCGATCAGTCCGGACCTGAGTCGCGAGAACCCCGGCGTCCCGGGCAACCTCGACAAGGTCACCGCGGCCAATCACCTCGGCATCGGCCCGCGTCGCGGCGTGGTCTACGCGATCGCTTCCTCGCCGCTCCGGGACAACCGTATCTGGGCCGGCACCGACGACGGCCTGATCTGGCGCACCGACGATGGCGGAATGAACTGGATCGACGTCACGCCGAAGGCGCTGTCCGCCTGGTCCAAGGTCGGCATCCTCGAACCCTCGCATTTCGATGCCGATGTCGCCTACGCGGCCATCGACCGCCACCGCCTTGATGACCGCAAGCCCTATATCTATCGCACGCGCGACGCCGGCAGGAGCTGGCAGTTGATCGTGAGCGGCATCCGCGACGGCGATTTCGTAAACGCCGTGCGCGAGGACCCGAAGCGCAAGGGCCTGCTCTACGCGGCCACCGAACTCGGCATGTATGTTTCGTTCGACGACGGCGCGCGCTGGCAGGGCCTGCAGCAGAACCTGCCGCGCACCTCGGTGCGCGACATCGACGTGCACGGCGACGATCTCGTCATTGGCACGCACGGCCGCGGCATCTGGATCATGGACAACATCAGCGCGCTGCGCCAGCTCGATCCCGCGAAGCCGGCGACCACGCGCCTGTTCGCACCGGCCACGGCGATTCGCCATCGCACTGCGGAATTCACCGGCACGCCGTTTCCGAAGGATGAGCCGATGGCGGCCAATCCGGTCAGCGGCGCGCACATCGACTACCTGCTGGCCGAAGCCAGCAAGGGCGCCGTGAAACTATCCGTCAAGGACGCCAACGGTCAGCTCGTGCGGCAGTGGTCCAGCGAGCAGGTGCCCGCGAAGATCGATCTTGCGAAAATCGGCAATGCCCCCGAGTGGATCGAACAGCCGACGCCACTGGCAACAACTCCCGGCATGCACCGCTTCGCATGGTCGCTGCACTACCCCTCGGCAACCGATGCCGCCGATCCGTATGCCGACGGGGTATGGGCGCCGCCCGGCGAGTACACGGTCGAGCTGACCGTCGATGGACAGAGCTACACCCAAATGCTGACCGTCGCGCCCGATCCGCGCGTGGACTTGCCCGCCACTGCCTATGCCGATGCGTTCGCGCTGGCGCGCAAGGTCGAAGCGCTGCAGGTCCGCATCAACGAGGCAAAACATGCTGCCGATGCGCTGCGCTCCACGCTCGATGAAAAGCGCAAATCCGCGACCAGCGCGTCGGAGAAGCGGAAACTCGATGCCCTTGAGGCGCGCCTCAATGCCGTCACCGGCAACACCCCCGCACACAATCCGATCAACGCCTGGGCCTTCCCGCCCAAGTCCACGCGCACCCTGACCTATCTCGACCGCGCCCTCGGCCAGCTGTTTTATTCCATCGAAGGGGCCGATGCGGCACCCTCGCCCGATGCGAAGGCCGGGGCCGAACGACTGGCCGATCTCGTGGAAATCACGATCCGCGACTGGATGCTGTTCCGGGAAGCCAATCCGATTCGATAGGGCGAACCATTCGCGTATGCGAAGCGCACGGGCCCAGCCTGCTATGCGGTAAAGCCGTTGGGGTTCGCTGCGCTCACCTCCAACCTACAACCGAGTGAAAGCACCAGGCTCTCGTAGGTTGGAGGTGAGCGCAGCGAACCCCAACGAATTGGCGCCAAATCCTGCGGACACGAACCGAGGCCGAACCCGGGCGCGGTCTTCGATGCCGTTCGTGGCGTTACCGCTTCGTTGTTGGAGGTGAGCAAAGCGAACCCCAACGTCAGCGATCATCCCCATCCCGAATGGAAAGCATCGATGGATCGCACGCCCAATCGCTCGACACTTCGCCATTCCGTATCGATCGGTGGATCGACGACCAGGGCCAATCGGATGCCCGGGATGCGTGGCCGTGCTTGACCGGATTGATGTGGATGTAGCTGACGTGGCTCGCGAAATCCTCGTCATCCCTGATCAGGTGCTCCCAATAGCGGCGTTGCCAAATGCCGCGCTCGCCCTTTCGCTTGCGGCTCTCGCCTATCTGTTCGATCCGCTCGATGTTCCGCGAGAAATTAGCTTTGATCAGACCCCAACGCTCGGCAAAATCATGGTCGCCTTCCGGCAAGGTCCAGATGGCGTGAAGGTGGTCCGGAAGGACAACCCAGGCGTCGATCTGAAATGGATGGCGCTGCTTCACCCGCGCGACCGCAGCGCGAAGTTCAGCCACGTTATCGACAAGAAGCGTGCTGTCTCGATCAGCAAGATTGACCGTGAAGAAGTACGTTCCTCCAGCGACATCCGCGCGTCGATACTTCATGGTTCCGTCCCTGGAAATTGCGTTATTTCTAAACAATGATGTGCGAAAGCCGTTGGGGTTCGCTGACGCTCACCTCCAACCTACGACCGAGTGAAAGCACCAGGCTCTCGCAGGTTGGAGGTGAGCGCAGTCGGTACTTCATGGACCCCTCCGTGGGCGTTTCAAGTTTGTTCCAACGGGACACGGAGCTGTTGGGGTTCGCTTTGCTCACCACCTACCTACTACAGCGCGGCGTCACGCTACTCCCTTGTAGGTTGGAGGTGAGCGTCAGCGAACCCCAACGAATCATTCCAGACTGCGATTCATCCCGGCGCTGCGTTCGATCCTGCAACCGCCTTGCGCCCCCTACTCGAATCCGTTGGCGAAGATCCGGTCGAGCTGATCGGCGCGGCATTGCGCACCTCCCGATTCAAGAACGATATCCGGTCGAGCTGATCGGCGCGGCATTGCGCACCGCCCGATTCGAGCACGAAGTTGTCGATGGCCCAGCCGGCGGCGTTGGTGTTGACGTCGGTGCTCAGGCGGAAGCGGATGCGCAGGTCGGCGAGGTTGTCGGTGCTGGCGGGCAGGACCAGGCGGTTGTTCTGCCAGGTGCTGCGGCCATTGCAGCTGTACAGCGATGTCCAGTTGCCACCGCCGTTGACCGATACCTCGACGTAGCCGTAGTCGTAGCCGGCCTCGGTGGCGCAGCGATCATCGAAGCTGAGCGTGCTTTCGGAGTAGCCGCTCAGGTTGAACGAGCGTGACAGGCTGGCGCTGAGGTTGTTGCCGTAGTTCGGCGTGACCCAGACGGTGGTCGAATTTCCGGACGTCGTGCTGCGCACCCATGGCGTTTGCGCGGTCCAGCCGTTCGCGCCGGATTCGACGTCGTCGGCGAACAGGGTGCAGGAACGGTACAGCGCGACATCGCGCGTCTGTGCGGCACCGCCGACGAGGTTGACGCCGGTGACGTCTTCGGAAAGGTATCCCGCGGGCGCATCGACATGGATGTCCACGGTGCCGCCGTGCATCGTGCGCAGGTAGCCGCCGTCGACGGCGCTGCTGCTTGCGGCGCGACTTTCACCGGTGCCGGGGTTGGTCACGCGCAGCGTGGTCGCCAGCGGCGTGCCCGTGTCGATCGCGGTGATCGTGCCGGTCAGCGTCGCGATCTCGTTCGGCTGGGCAATTTCGACGAAAACGGCATTCGGACTGCCGGCCTGGGCCGAGGCGTCGGTGCCCTGCACGAACAGCAGGTGCTTGCCGCTGCCCAGGCCCGTCGTCGAAATGCTGGCGCTGGCGTTCTCGGCGGAACTGTTGAACGCGCCATCATCGGCCGACAGGGCGGCGACAGGCAGCGCACCTTCCCACGGCAGGCCATCGAGATACGCGGATGCCGAGACGACGTTCTGCACCGGTTCGGTGCCATTGGTCTGCCTGAAACGGCTGTCGTCGAGGCGCGCATTGAGCGTGACTGGCGTGCCTGCCGCGACCAGGTCCGGGCTTGCCGTCAGGCTGGTGACATCGGGCCCGCCGGGCAGCCGATACGGCGCATGCAGGCTACGCGCGGCATAGCGCAGCGCCATCAGGTTGTCGGGAATTGTCTTGTTCAGGAGCGGCGTGCACGGTTCGAAAAACGACTGGTCGAGCTCGAAGGTATAAGCCGGCACGCCGAGCGATCCGTAGAAGTTGTCGTCGGTGGCGCCGTCGGTCGGGTACAGCGTGTCGGACTGCTCCGGCGAGTACTGATTGAACCAGGCCATGCGCCGGCCGAAGGTCTGCAGTGCGGTGCCATTCGGCGCGGCAGCCGACGTATCACCCCACGACCAGAGCACCAGCGATGCGTAGCTGTGCATGTCGAGAAACATGCCGGGATAGCTGTCCGGCGCCGCGGCGCCGCCATCGCCATTGACGTTGGCCGGATGCAGCGGCCCGGCGCGCAGGTCGGGCAGCACGCCGCCGACGCAGACGCCATCATCGCCGCAGGTACCGGCCACGTAGGCGACCAGGTTGGTCGTTTCCGGTTCCGAGCGCGCGATCGGTCCTCGATAGGTCGCGTTGCAGATCGATCCGCTGGAACCGCCGTTGTTCGGCACGATGCCCCAGTGGAACGGGAAGTTGCGGTTGAGGTCGACGCCGGAATCATTGCCGCAACTGGCCGCGACCGTGTTCGTGTTCTTGCGCCAGGACAGGCCGGTCTCGGCCTTCTTGCGACCGTCGGGATTGGCCTGCAGGATCAGGTGGAAGTTCTGGTGGTCGACCAGCCAGGTCGCTTCGGGATCGCTGCCGTAGTTGTCGAGCAGCCATTCGGCGAAATGCGTGTTGACCTCGGCCGGCGCGTATTCGCGCGCATGGATCGAACTGAACACGACCATGTTCGGCTTGTCCGGGATGCTCGCGTCGGTGCCCGTGTTGCCGATGCGCATCACGCGCATCGCGTAACCCTGCGTCGCGTTCTGCGTGCGCTGCCAGGTCGGGCCGATGTCGATGACCTGGGCCAGGCTCGGATGCGCGGCCGCGAGCTGGTCCATCGTGGCGTAGGTTTCCTCGACCGTGCGATAGCAGGCGAAGCCCGGGATGCTGCGGTTCGGGTTGAAGGCCTCGGCGTAGAACGTGCGCAGGTTGGCGGTGGCAGCGACATCGACCTTGTAACTCACGCCGAGATCGGCGAGCACGGCGAGGTCTGCGTCGTCGGCGATCAGGCCCACGGTATGCCGCTTGCGATCGACCTTCATGTGCTGGAAATGCGGCGCGATGCGCGCGAGGTCGGCCGGCGTCTGCCAGTCCGCGTCGATTGCCCAGTCTTCGGCCAGCGCCGGCGCGGTTGCGCCCACGGCAAGTACTGCAGTGATCAGCAAAGCACGCATCAGATCGGTCCCGCCCCAAGTCAATCGGGCATCTTAACAGCTGGGCCGCCAGCGGAATCCGCGATCCAGCGCACGGCCCGGACGGCCAGATCCGCTCATTGCGGCCGGCTCGGAGGCACTCGTGCGAAGTGCAGGACGAGGCCGAGCACGGACCCCAGGGTCCCCAGCAGGAACACCGCCAGGCCCGCGAGGAACCAGGTGTTGTCGAGGCGCGGTGGCGTCACCGCATTCGCCTCGACCACCAGCCAGTGGACGTAGACGAGGATGCCGGTCAGCAGATAGCCGATGCGCAGCATCACGCCGCGCAGCCTCGCCACCGATTCGGTGCGCCGTTCGGGGGCCAGCCAGTAGTCCCGGTTCGGCACGTTGATACGGGCGCCGGGTGTGCCGATCAGCCAGTTGGGCAGGAGCACGACGACGACGGCCAGGCCGATGAGCATGGCGAGCATGAAGGCGAGATAGCCATCGTGGGACATATGGCCGTTGGCCAGGCCCGAGCCGCCGAAGTGGGACGCGACGACATCTGGCAATGCGCGGCTCGATATCCACACATAGCCCGCTGCCAGGGCGAGAAAGAGGACGTAGGCCTTGCCCCACACGCTCGTGTTCATCGATCTCTCCGTATCAGGGCACCCTGGGCTTTGTCCGCTTTTCCAGGATGACCATGAGGATGCCGGCCAGTATAGCGACCGACGCGATGAGGAAGCGCAGGGTGATCGTCTCGCCGAGCAACATGACGCCGCCGAGCGCGGCGATCACCGGCACGCTCAATTGCACGGTCGCCGCCTGGGTCGCCTTGAGCGCCGGCAATGCGCTGTACCAGATTGCATAACCGAGGCCGGATGCCAGTGCGCCCGATGCGATCGCATACACGACTCCGGCGGCATCAAGCGATGCGTCGTGCAGGGTCAGGACGGTGAGGATGGCGGCGATCGGGATGGCGCGCAGGAAATTGCCGGCCGTGACCCGCGTCGGATCGCCGGCGCCTTTTCCACGCAGCGAGTAGACACCCCAGGCGATTCCGGCGCCGACCATCAGCATCGCTCCGGCCAGCGGTGGCGCGCTGAGGCCCGGCAGCAGGAGGGCGACCAGCCCGGCGAGCGCCAGCACCAGGCCGAGGATCTGCACGCGGCCAAAACGTTCGCCGGCCCATAGCCCATGGCCGATCATCGTCGCCTGCACCGCGCCAAACAGCAGCAGTGCACCGGTGGCCGCCGGCAGGCTGACATAGGCGAACGAGAATGCGGCCGCATAGGCGAACAGCGCCAAAGCCGACGGCCAGCTGCCGCGCCCGGCCTGGCTGCCACGTCGCGCGCGAACGATCAGCCACAGCACCAGGCCGCCAGAAACGAGGCGGATCGTCGTGAAACTGGCCGGATCGATCGCGGTGTCGTTGAGCGCGGCCCGGCACAGCAGCGAGTTGCCGGCGAAGGCGAGCATGGCGAGCACGGTCAGGGCAGTGCTGCGCAGCGTCAGCATGATCCGGAGTTCGCCGTGGCAAGGTGGAATATGCAGGCGGAGCGCATGGCCGCACGGACACTGGTCAGACGCCCCCGGGTTCCGCTTCGCAATGCTGTACCCGGCGGGATGGTCTGCTGCAGAATATCCATGGTTCCGGTCCCTGCGTGCCACTGAATCGTGCAGGCGCGATTATCCGCCCAAACAACGCAGGTGTGCCGCAGGACGTATCGGCCCAACTCGAATTTCGCGACCCATGCGCATCCGAAGCGACAACCTGAGCGGCCTCGAAATTCGTGAGCTGTTGAGCGAGCACCTGCGCAACATGGCGCTGCACTCGCCGCCGGAAAGTATCCACGCCCTCGATATCGAGGCCCTGCGCGGAGCCGACATCAGTTTCTGGACGGCCTGGGAGGGCGACCAGTTGCTAGGCTGCGGCGCGCTCAGGCACCTCGATGCAGGCCACGCGGAGATCAAGTCGATGCGCACCGCATCGCTGCACCGGCGCAAGGGCGTCGCGGCCGACATGCTCCGCTACATCCTCGAGGAAGCCCGCTCGCGGGGCTACGATCGGCTCAGCCTCGAAACCGGATCGATGGCCGCGTTCGAGCCGGCGCGCGCGCTGTACGCGCGTTTCGGCTTCGAATACTGCGGACCGTTCGCCGACTACACCGAGGATCCGTACAGCGTGTTCATGACGAAGACGCTGTGAGACCTGCGCAGCGGGCGACGTCGAACGTGGAGAGCCTCCGCCGGCCGGGGTCTAGCGAAAGGTCTGGATGTTCACGCCCTGGCTGCTGATCGACTGCGTCGTGGTGCCGATGTTGCAGAAGCGGGTGAATACGTTGCCGGCCGATGAAACCTTGATCGGCCAGATCAGGATATTCGCGCCAACCGTTGCCGCGGCCGCCATGTTGAAGACGACGATGTCGCCGATCTGCGCACCGGGAACCGCGATGTTGCCGTCGGCACATTGCCCGCCTGCCCGGATCGAGATATTGCCGGTGGCTCGGCCGCTGGCGAATCTTGGCCAGGGTCACCGAGTCGTGCGATCTTCCGGCGGTCACTGCATTCAATGCCAGTTCACTGCGTGACTGCTCCGGGCGATCGCATTCGTCGTCACGGCCGACGTGCCGATCTTGCTGCTGGTGACGGCGTCGCTGGCAATCTTCGAGTTGGTAATGGCAGACGATTCGCGATCGACGGATTCGGATAGCTGCCGCTGAGGTCGCCGCCGGCCGGGCCACTGGTCGTGCCGCACAGGGTGAATTGCGCGACCGGTGTGGTCGATACGGCCTGGCGTGGCAGCATCGGTACGCCGTTGACGGTGACTTCCAGCCAGAGCTGGGTGCCGTCGAAGGCGCCTGGAAATGCCAGCGACTCGGTGAACACGCCATCGACCACTGGAAACGACGGAAGCGACACCGTCACTCCAACCTGGTGTTCCGTCGCTCGATGGCGCATAACAGCGAATAGGTGAAGTTGAAGTCACCATTGACCGGTGCGCCGTTCTGGCGCAGGATAGCCCTGGTAGGTGAAATCGGGCAATTGCGGTGCCGCGGCAGCGGAGATCGACAGCAGCATGGTCATCAGGACGCAGGAGCTTGCCATCGGAATCGACGCATCCGGGGCGGGCTGCAAGGTTCGAAAGCGGTGGGTACTTCATCACAGGCACTCCTCGAAACTGTTGATGAACAGGGAGTCGCGCCGGCTCGCGGCGATGCCTGCCCAGTAGCCGCTGTGAAGTTCCAGGTTCGAAGCGGAAGCCAGGCCGGCCACGCCCTGGCCGATGGTTCCATCGAGCTGCGAAGCACGCGCCGGACGACTGGCTGGTTCCCCCGCCACCGGCGATGACCGAAGCGGTAACGGTCACGTCCGATCCAGCCGGCAATGTCGACCAGGCGCAACAAGCCGCCAACAAGCCCCAGTGCAACAAGGCGCGTGGCCTGCGCGGCGAATCAGTCGACGCAGCGGAGTGGATTGGATTGCGCATTCCGGTCGTCCCCATCAAGGAAGAAGTCGTCCTACCGGTATCAACACCGCAGGACGTGGAATGCGAACAGGTGGATTTCCTCGCGACGGCAAACCGTCAAGGCACACGCAGGTGCGCGCCGTCGCAAGGAGTCGTGCAGGCCGGTTCAGCGCGGAAGGCTGTGGCCGCGGCTCAGTCGAGGAATTCCTTGCGCAGGTCGATCGTGCTGCGCCGGCCGAGATCGGCGTGGTGCCTTTCCAGCCACTGTCCGGCCGACGCCCTCCCGCGGTCGCGAAGGCCATGCAGGAAGCGCATGTCGGTGCTGATCTTGGTCGCCGCGGACAGGGTGCCCATGAAGGCATCGGCACGGATCAGGTGCACGAGCACCTGGCGCATGCGTTTGGCATACTCCGGCTTGAGCCAGCCTTCGGTGAGCTGGCGGCTGACGAATTCGACTGCGCGCATCTCGCGCATCAGCGAGGAATTGAAGCTGATTTCGCTGACCCGGTCCTCGATGGCCGCGGACGTCTTCGGCACCTCGTCGCGATGCATCTGGTTGACCATGATGACCACCACATCGCGCGTGTCGGTCTGGTAGAACAACGGATAGAGCACCGGGTTGCCCATGTAGCCGCCATCCCAGTAGTGCTCGCCGTCGATCTCGACGGCCTGGAACAGGTGCGGCAGGCAGGCCGAGGCCATCACCGCATCGACCGACATCGATGCGTTGTCGAAGATGCGCACCTTGCCGCTGCGCACGTTGGTCGCACACAGGAACAGCTTGACCTCGCCGCAGTGATGCAGCGCCTCGAAGTCGACGCAGGCCGCGAGCAGGTCGCGCAGCGGGTTCACGTTCAGTGGATTGAACTGGTAGGGCGAGAACGTGCGCGTGAACGATTCCATGGCCCATTGCTGGGCGGCCAGCAGCGGATCCTTGCCGCCATGCGTGAGCGGATTACGCGCGGCCAGCGCGGCCGCCGGGTTGAGCATCGCGCCGAGCTTGCCGACGCGCTCCCAGAAACCCGCCAGGCTGGCGCGCGCGCCATCATGGCCGCCGTGCATCAGCCCATGCGCGACCAGCACGGCATTCATCGCCCCGGCGCTGGTGCCGCAGATGCCGTCGAAGCACACCCGGCCATCCTCAAGCAGGCGGTCGAGCACGCCCCAGGTGAAGGCGCCGTGCGAGCCACCGCCCTGCAGGGCGAGATTGATCGGCCTGGCCGTATCCGCCGTTGCGGGCCGGGGAGTGCGGCGGGATACGCGCTTGCGCGGTGCGGCCATGCTGAGCCCTGCCAGGTCGAAGACCGCGTGCGCGCGGAAACGCCACGCAGACGGGTGCGCCAACGATACGGCATTGCGGCGCGCGCTGGCGAGGGTTGGCCGGGCCCGGCAGCGCGGCGGGTTAGACTGCACCGGCCGGGGTCGTGGTTGCCACGCCCTGGTATCCGTTTTTGAAATTGCGAAAGAGCATGCACGTATTGCAAGACATGGCTGCTGCCGTCCGTATATCGATCGCGCGCGGCGGCCCGGTCCGCGGCGCATTCGCGCCGCGCCACGCCGCGCTGATACGCGCCCGCATCCGCACGCTGGCGACCGTCATCGCCGTGCTGACGATCGCCTGGATCCCGGTCGATGCATTCGGCCTCGGCCCGGCGGAAGTCGTCAGCGTGTCGCTGTTGCGGCTGCTGCTCGCCGGCGCTCTCCTGCTGCTTGCCTTCCAGCGCATGCGCCTGTCGCCAGGCACGGCGTCGCTGCTGCTGTTCTGGCTGCAGGCCGCGACCTATGCCGCCATGCAACTGTGCCTGGATCCGGCCAAGTCCAATCTGCTTCGACTCGGTTACGGGTTGTTTCCGTTCGTCCTCGCCGCACAACTGGCGATCCTGCCCCTGCCCTGGGGAAGCCTGTTTCGCGCAGCGCTGGCCGCGCCCGCCCTGCTTCTTGCGTCGGTGCTGTTCGCTTCCCGCGCGGTCGACACCGGGCTGTGGAACGAACTCTGGCTGCTCATGCTGATCCTCGCCCTGGCTGCCTGGGCCAGCCAGACGCAACTGAGGTTGCTGGTCGACCTGCTGGGTGCGCGCAACGATGCATTCCACGATCCGCTGACCGGCCTGGCCAATCGCCGTTCGGGGACGCGCCGCCTCGCCGCCGATCATGCGCGCGCGCTTCGCGAGTCCCAGCCGCTGTCGGTGCTGATGATCGACCTCGACCATTTCAAGCAGGTCAATGACCGCTGGGGCCATGCCACCGGCGACCGCGTGCTGATCGCGACCGCCAGCGTGCTGCACGACGAACTGCGTGGCGCGGATCTCGGCGTGCGCCACGGCGGCGAGGAGTTCCTCGTGATCCTGCCCGGCGCATCCAGCGAACAGGCCAGGAGGGCTGCAGAGCGGATCCGCGAAGGTATCGCCGCATTCAGCGTGGAGGTGCCGGAAACATCGCTTCGGGTTACCGCGAGCATCGGCATCGCGACCCTGGCCGAAGGCGAATCGCCGGACGAACTGGTCGCCCGGGCCGATGTCGCGCTGTATGGGGCGAAGTCCGCCGGGCGCAATCGATGTGTGTTGGCAGACCGGTGACAGACCCGTCGCGGGCTGAGTGCGCCCGTCCCCGCATTTCGGCTACTGGTAGCCGCGCGCCTGCAGCGAGAACAGGTGCGCGTAGTGGCCTTCCTGTTGCACGAGTTCGGCGTGGCTGCCGTGCTCGATGATGCGCCCGTCCTGGATCACGATGATCTGGTCGGCCATGCGCACCGTGGAGAAACGGTGCGAGATCAGGATGACGATGCGGTTCTTCGACATCGCGCGGAAGTGCTCGAAGATGGTCGCCTCGGCCTCCGCATCCATCGCCGCGGTCGGTTCGTCGAGGACGAGGATGTCGGCCTGCGAGCGCATGAAGGCGCGCGCCAGGGCGATCTTCTGCCACTGCCCGCCGGAGAGTTCGCGACCGTCGTTGAACCATTTGCCGAGCTGCGTGTTGTAGCCGGCCGGCAGCTTGTCGATGAATTCGCTGGCCATGCCCTTCTCGCTGGCATCGCGCCAGCGCGCCTCGTCCTCGAAGTGGGCGACGTCACCGGCGCCGACGTTTTCGCCGACGCGCATCTGGTAGCGCGCGAAGTCCTGGAAGATCACGCCGATGCGCCGGCGCAGGGCGGTTTCATCCCATTCGACCAGATCGAGGCCATCGAGAAGGATGCGTCCGCTGTCAGGTGCATACAGTCGCGTCAGCAGCTTGATCAGGGTTGTCTTGCCGGAACCGTTCTGGCCGACCAGGGCCAGCGACTGGCCGGGCCGGATGTGCAGGTTGATGTCGATCAGCGCCGGCGTCTCGGCACCGGGATAGGTGAAACTGACGTTTTCGAAGCGGATGCCATCGCTGGGATCGGTGCCGGCCACGGCCTTGCCGCCCGGTATGCGTACCGGCGTCTCGAGGTATTCGTACAAGGTCGAGAGATACAGGTTGTCCTCGTACATGCCGCCGATCGAGGACAGGATCGCCGATACCGCCGACTGGCCCTGGCGGAACAGCATCAGGTACATGGTCATCTGGCCGAGCGTGATGCGTCCCATCACCGTGGTGAAGGCGATCCACGCGTACGCGCCATACAGGGTGAGCGTGCCGATCAGGCCGAGGCCGAGGCCCCAGCTGTCGCGGCGCAGGGTCAGGCTGCGGTCGGCCTTGTACAGCTTGTGGAAAATCGAGCGGTATCGGTCGAGCAGCATCGGACCGAGTCCGAACAGCTTGACCTCCTTGGCCCCGTCCTCGCGCGCCAGCACGGTTTCCAGATAGAGCTGCATGCGCGTTTCCGGCGAACGCCAGCGAAACAGCGTGAAGGCATCGCCGGAGAACTTGGTCTCGGCGATGAACGCCGGCAGGCCGGCGAGCAGCAGCACCGCCATCGCCCATGGCGAGAAGCTGACCAGCAGCACGCCGTAGCTGACCAGGGCAATCAGGTTCTGGGCCAGGCCGAAGGTGCGGTTGACCAGCGACAGCGGCCGGCTCGATGCTTCGCGCCGCGCACGCGTGAGCTTGTCGTAGAACTCCGAATCCTCGAAGTGCGACAGGTCGAGCGTCAGTGCCTTCTCGAGGATCATCACGTTGACGCGCTGGCCGAGCTGCGCGCGCAGCAGCGACTGGCAGAACGAAATGCCGCGCTGCGCCCCGGCCATCGCGGTGACCAGCAGGGCCTCCAGCGCGACCAGCCAGAACACCGGCGCGAGAGGCGCCTGCCCGTTCGCGCGCACCATCGCCGCGGTTGACACGACGGCATCGACGA
Source organism: uncultured Gammaproteobacteria bacterium (assembly GCA_963822465.1). Taxonomy (GTDB): domain Bacteria; phylum Pseudomonadota; class Gammaproteobacteria; order Xanthomonadales; family Rhodanobacteraceae; genus Dokdonella. The sequence goes on from CAWGHP010000011.1 coordinate 82,753, forward strand.
TCTGCGCCCCGACCCAGGCGATGCCGGCCGGCAGCAGGCCGGCGGTCAGGGTCAGCAGGGCCAGCGCCACGGTCAGCGGCCGACTCGTGCTCCAGACCAGTTCCACCGCACGGCGGCTGTAACGGAAGGTGCCGCGAATGCCGCGCGCCGTGCTGCCACTGCCTGCCGTGGATGGGGATTTGTGCGCAATCATGTCGAGGAATCATTGTGTCAGAGTTTTCGAATCCCACGAGATGGGGGCGAATCGGCGCGACGAAAGGACCCGGGCAGGATCGGGACCGGTCGCTGGCGCACGACGGGCGTTCCACCCCTCCTCCGGCACCTCACGTCCAGCCCCCCCCTTTTCCCACTTCAACCTGCGCGACTGCCACCGCGACACCCCGCCATTCGCGTTGCCACGGCGCCGTTACCTGATCAAGGCATTGAGCGGCACGCCCACCCCTGCCTTGATGCGCTCCATCACGACATGCGTGGTGAAGCTGCGGACGTTGGCATCTTCGAGCAGATGGGCGCGCGTGAAGGCGTCATAGGCCTCCATGTCGGCAACCAGTACGGCAAGAATGAAATCGGCCTCGCCCGTCACGTAATAGCATTGTTGGACTTCGGGGCAGGCGAGCATGCGTGACTTGAAGCGGTCCAGCTCGGCGGCGGTTTCACGGTCTATGTCCACGACCACAAGCTGGCAACTGGGCGCCGTTCCGCCCGCCGCAGATGATGCGCGCGTCGAAACCATTGCAGACGGCATCGCGGTGCGCGTACCTGTCGCGACAGCCGTCAACGATCTGCGGGGACTGGTCGACGATGTGCTTCTGGTCGACGACGCACAGTTGCTTTGCGCCATGCGCTGGATACACCAGGACACCGGACTGATCGTCGAGCCGTCGGCCGCCACCGGCGTCGCCGCGATTGCCTCGCATCCGCTGCGCTTCGCGCGGCGCCGCGTCGCCACCGTCCTTACCGGATCCAATCTGACCCGCGATCAGGTAGCTGCCTGGCTCGGTTGAGCCGCGGACTTCAGCGCAACTTCGCAACTGTGCCTTGAAAGGACCTCGCCATCATGCTTGATCATGTTTCGCTCGGAACGCACGATCTGGAACGCGCGACCGGATTCTATTCCAGGGTGCTCGTTGCGATCGGCTACACGATGCAGCGCAGCGATGCGGAGGAATCGGCTTTTGGCCCCGCCGATGAGTATCGGTTCATTCTAAATCCGGCCGCGATCAACCAGCAGACCGTCGGCGCACGCATGCATGTTGCCTTGCTCGCCGCCAATCGAACTGCCGCGCTCGCGTTTCAGCGCACCGCGTTCGACGAAGGCGCCGAGTGCATCCGCGAAGTCGCCGAGCGGCCACAGTTTGGCGCCGACTATTTCGACGGCGTCTTCCGCGACCTTGACGGGCATTCCATCGAAATCCTCACCCGGGCCAACTGAGCGCCGGACGGCGGCCCTCGCGCGGTGACGATTGGCACAATTCGATGCGCCAGTGCTGAACTTGGCCTTCTGCGACAGCAAACCGAATTTCAGGACCGGGTTGCCGGATTTGCTCCCGCCCTCATCAGCCCTCGTCGTCGACCAACCGGCTCAGGATCCTTCGTCGTCGACCAGCAGCGGATCGGCTTCGAGCGCATCGTGGACGTTCTCGACGTGTTCCTCGGCGACAGTCGGGTCGTGCATGTGGGCGATGTTGAGCAGCGCATCGCCGCTGTTGACGATCGGCAGCATCGTGCAACCGATGATCAGGCCGCCGACGCTGGCCAGCACGTCCATTTCGACATCGCCGAACGGATCGGAGACCACGCCAAGCCGTTCGCCCTTTTCGACTGCCGCGCCCAGCGTCTTGAACATGCGCAGGATGCCGCCGCACGGCGCGCGCACCCAGCGGCTCTCCGAGGTTTCCAGCGGCTTGCGGCGCTTCTCGGCCGGGCCACGCGAGGGCAGCATGTGCAGGGCCTGCAGCACGGACAGGATGCCGCGCACGCCGGCGCGCACCGGCAGCTCGTCGAAGCGCAGCGCCTCGCCGGCCTCGTAGAGCAGGGTCTCGACGCCCAGCGTCTTCGCCGCCGCGCGCAGCGAGCCTTCGCGCACGCTCGAGCTCAGCGTGATCGGCGCGGCGAAGGCGCGCGCCAGTTCGACCACGCGCGGCGAGCTGTCCGGGCTGATGCGGATCTGCGGCAGGTTCATGCGGTGCACGGCCGCACTGTGCAGGTCGATGCCGAACTCGCAGCGCCTGACCACTTCGTTGAGGAACAGGTCGGCCAGTTGCGCGGCCAGCGATCCGCGGCCCGATCCCGGGAAGCAGCGATTGAGGTCGCGCCGGTCGGGCAGGTAGCGCGACTGGTTGAGGAAGCCGAATACGTTGACGATCGGGATCGCCAGCACGGTGCCGGCAATGCGGTTCAGTCCGCTGCTGCGCAATACGCGGCGAATGATCTCGACGCCGATGATCTCGTCGCCATGCACGGCGGCGGACAGGAAGATCACCGGCCCGGGCTTGCGCCCATGGATGACGTGCACCGGCAGGTTCACCGGGATGTGGTTGGCGAGCACGCCGACCGGCAATTCGATGGTCGCCCGGGTGCCGGCTGCGATGCGGTGCTCGCCGATCTCGAAGTCAGGCCGCGCGGACCTCGACGAATGGCTGGCCGGGTCCGCGGCTCCGGACTTGCGCACCGGCGCCTCGGCGCTCATCCGCGCCCCTTGGTCCTGTTCTTGCCGGGCTTGGCGTTGCGCGCGATGAAATCGATGATCAGCCCGGCGACGTCGATGCCGGTCGCCTTCTCGACGCCTTCCAGGCCCGGCGAGGAATTGACCTCCATGACCACCGGACCGTGGTTGGAGCGCAGCATGTCGACGCCACAGACATTCAGGCCCATCGCCTTGGCTGCACGGATGGCGGTGGAGCGTTCCTCGGCGGTGATCTTGATCGGTCTTCGCGCTGCCGCCGCGATGCAGGTTGGAGCGGAATTCGCCTTCGGCGCCGGTACGCCGCATCGCGGCGACGACCTTGCCGCCGATCACGAAGGCGCGGATGTCCTCGCCGCCGGCCTCCTTGATGAATTCCTGCACGAGGATGTTGACGTGCGCGCCGCGGAAAGCCTCGATGATCGACTTGGCCGAACGCTGCGTATCGGCGAGCACAACGCCGATGCCCTGGGTGCCCTCCAGCAGCTTGATCACGACCGGTGCATTGCCGACCACTTTCAGCACTTCTTCGGTCTGCTTGGGATCGTGCGCGAACGCGGTCACCGGCAGCCCAATGCCATCGCGCGCGAGCAACTGCATGGAACGCAGCTTGTCGCGTGAGCGACCGATGCTGACCGACTCGTTGAGCGGATAGACGCCCATCATCTCGAACTGGCGCAGCACGGCCAGGCCATAGAACGTGATCGAGGCGCCGATGCGCGGAATCACCGCGTCGTAGCCGGTGAGCTTCTGCGTGTTGTAGTAGACCTCGGGGCGATGCGAGGTGATGTTCATGTAGCAGCGCAAGGTGTTGACGATGTCGAGCGTATGCCCGGCCGCCTCCGCGGCCTCGACCAGACGCTTGTGCGAATAGAGATTGGGGTTGCGCGCGAGCATCAGGATTTTCATTGGAATTCTCCGTGGGTCTTACTTCTTGCGCGTGCTGGTCTTTGGCTTCTTCTTGGCCGGATGCCGGGTCGGCGCGGCCGGACCGTGGCCGGCCAGCCGCGTGCGCGCCGGATCGACCACGAACCGGCCTTTCAGTGCGGAACGGCCGATCAGCATCGGCAACTCCATGTCCGATCGATCGGTCAGGGTGACCTCGGTCGACCAGGCCTGGCCGGCCATGCCCAGTTCGAGCACGATGACCGGGCGGATCTGGCTGTTGCCGATCGAACTCTTGACCGATCGGTGCTCGGCCAGCGGCAGGCGGAAGCGGTGGCGCTTCGACTGGTCGATGTCGGGCAGTTCGAACTCGACCCAGATCGCGGAACGGTGCTTGATGTAGATGATATCAACCGCGTGCAGGGCCGAGGTGCGTGCGCCTGTATCGAGCTTGGCCAACAGCTGGATGCCGCCCAGCGTGGTCAGCACGACCGCTTCCTTCCAGCCGAGCACCTGCTTCTTGCCGACGCTGCGCAGCGGTTTTTCCGCGGAATGCAGCGGAGTCCCTGGCGCGTGACTGCCGACCGCCTTCGCAGCCCTTGGCCCCGCCTTGTCCGGAATTCTGAGCATTGCGGTCACTATACGCGGCTGCCGTGAAACGGGGTTAGGTGACGAGGCCAAGCGGGCATGCCATCGTGGTCCGCGGATGCCAGCAGGGGGCCCGCCCGGCGCGCCTTCGGCACACCGGCGATTGTAGTCGCCCACGTATTGACCGGTTGCATGGCGATTCCGGCCATCCCATGATTGGCTTCGCCAGCGCCGGCTGAGTCTCGGCTCGCAGCGCGCACCCTGCCCGTCAAGGAGGACCGATCTTGAAGACCCTCTACCGGCCCAGCGATGGCATTGAAGCGCAACTGCTGGTCGACCTGCTCGAGTCCGAGGGCATTGATGCGCGCATCGAGGGCGAATATCTCCAGGGAGGGATTGGCGAACTGCCCGCGGGCGGCCTCATGCGACTCACCGTGGACGAGGCGGACCACGCACGCGCGCGCAAGGTCATCGAGCACTGGGAAGCTTCAAGGGCTCATTCCACACCAACGTTGAAGTCTCCGCCGCGCAAGCTGTCTTCGGCCTATCTCGTCTTCCTGACCGGACTGGCCATCGGCATCGGAGGGTCCTTCCTGTATTTCCAGTCGCCGACGGATGTCAGCGGAATCGATTACAACGACGATGGCCTCTTCGATGAACGAACCAGCTATTCCCCCGCCGGCCTCGCGCTGAAAACGGAGACCGATCGAAACCTTGACGGCAAGGTCGATGCCATTTTCCGCTATGACCGCCGCGGTCTCATCAAGACTTCAGAGGCTGACGATGATTTCGACGGCACGATGGAAACCCGATTGAAGTACTGGCGCGGCAATGTCGAGACGGCCGATGCCGACACGGATGGCGACGGCAGGATCGATTTGCGCACGCGCTTCGTCCACGGGGTGGTTGAATCAGTCGAATATCTCGACCCGGCAAGCGGCCTGCCACGGCGCGTCGAACACTTCCATCTCGGAAAATTGACTCGCGTCGAAATTGACACCAATGACGACGGCCAACTGGATACACGCGAACATTACGACTCCCTGTCCCGGAAGATCGATTCAGAGACCATATCGCGGTGACCCGATGCGAACCTCAGGCGCCCACGCGCCGGCGCACGGCGTCCATGTCGCGCACGGCACGCACTTCGATGCAGCCGGTCTGGGCCCAGGGAAACGTCGCGGCGATGCGCACGGCCTCGTCGTAGTCGGCCGCCTCGATCAGGTTGAAACCACCAAGCATCTCCTTGGTCTCGGCGAACGGACCATCGACGACGGCGAGCTTGCCGTTGCGGATGCGCACGCTCTTCGCGGTCGAAGGCGCCTCGAGCTGCTGCGATTCGACCAGGGTGCCCTTGCCACGCAGGTCGTCGGCATTTTCGAAGCAGTGCTTCATTCGCGAATCGAACTCGCCCTCGGGCAAGGCATCGAGCATGGCGTCGTCGGTATAGATCAGGAGCAGGAATTGCATGGCGGGTTCCAGATTTCGGATCTGGCGCAAGATCGGTCGTTCATGGTGTCGCGTCAAGTGCAGGCCGCGGCGCCCGCCGCCGATAACCCCGGGCTCGGGCAGCACCCGCGGAACCATACGGGGGTGCGGCGTCCCGGAAACGGTGTACCCTGTGCGGCGCTTTCAAGGGGTATGGACCGGGCCAAACGGCCATGCCCGCTGCACGACGCAACGGGAAGCCTGATCGCCGGTCACTCCGACAGGTTGGCGAAATGTTCCTGGCGCAGTCTGGCCTTGTTCGCGGGCCTGGCATGCCGGCGCGATCGCTGGTGCGATCGACGCCAACCGGCGATGTCGTGTCCGGCCTGCGGAATGGCCAGCAGAGCACCCATCGTTTTTGTCACAATGCACGCCAACGCACCTTGGGCGCCGAGTCCGTCCAGTGCGAAGGTGTTTCCGCCACGAACAGGAAGCCACCGCTTGAATGCCCTGCGCAGATCGACGAATCGCCGCCGCCCGCATGAGATGTTCGCGGCTTTGCGCGGCCTTGCTTCCGCGACACTGGCCGGCATCATCCGGATGTCGGCGACGCGGACCAACTACTGGCTTGAATTCGCCTTCACCGGAAGCCTGGCTACGGCCCTGCTCGGCGCCGGCGTTCGCATCCACGACGGCTCGTGGCTGGCCGCCTTCCTGACCGTGCTCGCCGGGCTGGTCGTTTTCAGCTTCATCGAGTATGTGTTCCACCGCTGGATCTTCCACGGTCCCGATTCGATGTACTCGCGCGGCCACACCGCCCACCACCGCGATCCGCAGGGTTACGATGCGCTGCCGTTCTTCCTGCCTTCGGCGATCCTGCTCGCACTGACCGTGCTGTTCGCACTGAGCATGCCGCGCAGCCACGCCTGTCTGCTCGGCGGCGCCATCGCCTTCGGCTACGTCGCCTACGGACTCGGCCATTTCATCATCCATGCACGTCGTTTCCAGCACCCCTGGCTGCGCTCGTGGGCCGCGCGCCATCACGTGCACCACTTCCATCCGGATGCCAATTTCGGCGTGACCACGTCGTTGTGGGACCACGTGCTGCGGACTCGCCATCAACGCCGGGCGCGGCCGAACGAATCGGCCCAATGAACATCACCCGGGAGCCCGTGCCGGGTTCCCGGAGACCGGCCGGCACGACGCCGACCGGGTTGCAAGTACGCCACCGCGATCGTACGGAGACCCTTCGCTAGCCCTGCAGCAAGGCCGGGCGCCATCCCGGCGGGCGACGCGTGCTACCGCGCCAGGATCGGATCACTCCTGGTTTCCAGCGCCGTGCCGGCTCCGCTTGTGCCAGCTGGCGTCAGTCGTGGGATTTCAGGATCTTGACGATGTCTTCCACGCTCGAGTTGGTCAGCGTCTTGGTCAACTCGCCGCTGATGCGCTTGCTCGTCTCGACATGCAGTTGCGGGCGAATCTCGCCCATCGTCGTGGGGTCGGCGACCAGAAACAGGTGTTCGAACTCGTGCTTCAATGCGGCGGCGTTCAGTCGATGGGCCAGCTGCTTGGTGAAGGTTGCTTCCTCGGTCTGTTCCTGGCTCGATTCGATCGGGCGATGGCCTGACGGCCCCTGCCCCTGCGCATCGGCGTCGTCGGACTTGATCAGATCGACCTGCTTCAGTTTCAGAGCATCCTGCTTGCCGATGTTGTGGAACAGGCGGGCCTGCGTGCCATCGGCAACGACGACCCAGGTACCGGTTGGGATCTTGTGCATGTGTCTCTCCTTCAATCCATGCTGACGCAGCAAGATGCCACGCCAGCTCGGCCAGCTTAACCGCCCCCGTGTAATGGGCAGTTAACCGGCGCCGCGCGGCCGTGGCCGGGTGCCGTGGTCAACCCGGTCCAGGACCACCCCTGCGGCCCATGCCGGCGATCCATCGCCCGTACTGATCGGGCGTGCAGGCGAAGCGGGGCTTGTTGGCCCTGGCCCAGCCTTGCCGACTCCGCGGACAGCCTCCAACGGAACGCCCACAAGCGCATCAGCGGGTGTTCACGTAGCCGGCGGCGATAGTGCGGTGCGCAGATTCGTCGTTTCATCGAGGACGGGCGAGGCGCGTCATCTTTGACGACACCGGAGACCCCCCATGAAACGAATGACCTGGCTTGCCGTGGCCCTGTTGCTGTCCGCTGCCTCGCTGTCCGCCCAGGCACAGAATGGCTACGTGACGGTCAATCTCAACATGCGCGCCGCACCGGACATCGACTACCCGCTGATCACGACCATCCGCGCCGGCTCGGCGGTATCGGTGCGCGGTTGCATCGACGATTACGCATGGTGCGACGTGATCGCCTACGGCGAACGCGGCTGGGTGTCCGGCGACTACATCGAGTACGAGTACCAGAACCGGCGCGTTCCTCTCTATGGCTACGGTGTCCAGATCGGCATTCCGATCATCAGTTTCGTCATCGGCGACTACTGGGGCAGCCACTACAACCATCGTTCGTTCTATCGCGATCGTGCCCGCTGGTACGACCGTCCGATCCGGCATCGCAGTTCGTCCCGGCATCGCGATGCGAGGCGGGACGACCGTCGGGACGACCGCCGCGACAACAGACGCGACGGCCGCAATGACCGTCGAAACGACGGACGCAGCAACGATCGTCGATCCGATGGACACAGCAACGATCGGCGTGACACTCGACGGACCGTGCGCGACACCGACAGCATCAATGTCAACCGGACGCCACGCTCGGGTCGCCAGCAAGGATCCGAGCCGGCACGACAGAGATCCAGCGAACCGAGGCGTACCGACGCACGCCAGGGGCCGCCCGCCGGCCCATCCTCGCGCCCCGATGCAAACCGCGGCGAGCGGCAGGGACGATCGAATGCGCCCGAGCAGCGCCAGCAGCGCGACAACCGCGGCGGAAATTCACAGAACCGCGACAAGCGCGGAGATGGCGATGGAAAGGCCAGGGACAGCGGCAAGCGTGGCGAGCGCGATGGCAAGGACAGTGACGACAGGAAAGGCGATCGCGGTGACCGCGGCAACTGAGTCCCCTCCGAGCTGACAACCACCCGCCCCATTTCTGACGGACGGGGCGGGTGAGCCGGAACTCCTGCTGGCCTGGCCGCGGGAAAGCTCTTCCCGCGCGGGATCAGCGTTTCAAACGGATGATTCCTCCGTCCCCTTTTCGCCGTGGTCGAGTTCGTTGTGGATGAGCACGACGCACTGCGAGGCAAACAGCATCCGGGACCCGAGCGAGATCTTCTCGGTGCCGAGGCGGGCCAGGGTGTTGAAGCTCTTTTTCGGCATCGGCATGTGGTCGGTCAGCAGGAAGCACGGGTTGCCGGCAAACTTCTTGCCGCGAATCGATGCGCCCTTGCGGTCCATCACAAACAGCTGATGGTCCGCGGCCAGTTCGAGCACGAGCTTCTCGAAGCTGATCGTGCGCACGATGATGCCCGATTCGACCGGGCGGCTTTCTTCCTTGCCCATGCCGCGTGAGGCATCCAGCGCCCGGGCGATCTTGCCGAGCAGGGCCTGTTCGTGGAATCCGCCGATGTCGCGCATGTCGTTGGAACTGAAGCGGATCGTGCGCGAGTAGTCCTTCGTGCTCTCGAGCACGAGATGCACGACGACATCGGCGCGATGCGACTGCGCAACGAAGATCGCGTTCATCAGCGTGTGGGCGAGGATTTCGGTATGGGCATCCTGGCCGACATTGGCCAACAGGCCTGGGCTGTCAGTGGGGGCCGATCGAGCCCGAAGTACAAACGTGCGCATGGATTCCAGACCTGGGGCAAACCTGCTCGTGTACTGAAGATACCAGCAGCAGAGCGCCTGGGAACCCGTCCTGCGCGAACCCGGGCCATGCAGGGGCTACCCGCGCAAGCCTCGAGGAAAAATATCCGGCACGGGAAGCGGTCGCCGACGCGCCTTTTCGAACGGATGATTCTTCCGTCCCCTTTCTTGCCTGCCAGGGTGTGTTTGGAATCACCGGCCTCCCGTCGCATACTGCCGGGCATGTGCGATTCGCTCCAGTTGCCGGGAAAGCGAGCCCTCTTCATGCTGGCACTGTTCGGCTAGTCTGCTCAGCGAACAGGTTCATGCGGCATGCCCGATCGAGGCACGCATCCTCGCGGCACCTCCGCAACAAGCCTTGCCCATTTTCGAAGCGGGACGCGACGCGCTCGATGAACTCGATGCGGCGCGCTGCGCGCTGCTCGTCGCCCGGCGACTCGACCAGTCCCGCTCGGCCGACGCACTTCGACTCTCGTCCGAAGCAATGAAGGTTGCCGATCGCCTGGGTACGCGCCGCGATCGTTCCGATGCGCAGTTCGTCGATGCCAAACTGCGGATGGCACAGGGTCGGGAGCCGTCGATTGTCGAGCAATTGAAGGAGTCACTCGTCCTTTGTGATGAAGACCGCGACTGCCAGGCCGAACGCCTGCTGGTCATCGCCATGTTCGAGCGCGAATCCAATCAACTCGAACCCGCGCGCAAGCGACTCGAAGCAGCACAAGCCCTCATTCTCGAACAGCATGGAACCGAGCATCCCTTGATGGCCGTGGCCATGCGCAACCTCTCGCAGGTCGCATTCAGCCAGGGTCGCTATGACGAGGAACTCGATCTGCTCACGCGCGCGCTGGCGATGCAGGAAAGCCTGCTCGACACCGACGATCCCGAAATTGCCACCACGGCGCTGTTGCTCGGCTTCAGCCTCGCCGATCGTGGCCGCTACGACGAGGCCCTGCCTCTGTATCAGCGCAGTCTCGACATTCGCTTGAAAGTGCTCGGCACCGAAAACACCGACACGGCGCAGTCGATGCTTGCAGTCGGAGTCATTTCCACCATCCGCGGCGATTATCTCAAGGCGAAGCCAATAATCGAGCAGGCAGTGGAAATACGCGACCGCCTGTTGCCGCAGGGCCACACCAGTCTGTCAGCCGGATACATACAGCTCGCCCACCTGGCCGAACGCATGGGCGACAAGGACGGTGCCGAACGCGCCTATCGCAAGGTGCTTGCGATCGCGGGGCAGAACGATGACTACCACAAGCAGTTCATTGCCTGGCAGGGACTGGCCGGCATAGCGGTCGATCAGCGCGACTGGCGCGCGGCCAAGGCCCTGCTCGAAAAGTCGCTGGCCCTGATGACGGAGCAAAAATATACCTCCCACTCCTGGCAGGACGGTCGCTACATGATGGCCGAGATCGAACGCAGTCTCGGCAACGTTGCGGCATCGCTGGCCTTGCACAAGGCGGTCCTCGCGGAGCGGACCAGGGATCGACCGGCGGGCGATGCATTGACCGCCAAGAGCCGGTTCGCGGTAGCGATGCTCCAGGTCGAACTCGGCGATGCGGGCCGGCTCGGCGCGGTGCAGACAGCGCTGGATGAGATCGCCGCGGACTACGGCGCCCTGCATCCCGATCTCGAGGAGTTGATGACGCGATCGGCATACGGACTGCACCGCCATTCAAGAATCGAGGAAGCGGCCAGCATGGCCTTGCGCGCCGTCGACGTGCGTCTGCATGTGCTGGCCGAAACCACGCTGGGGCTCAGCGAGGCCGAGGCGCTGCGCTATGCCGATGACGACGTGCCGGCGCTGGACCTGGCCTTTTCGCTGGCCGGCCGGCATGCCGACCGCGTACCGCTGGCACCGGTCTGGAACCGTCTCTTGGCCATGCACGATCTCGTCCTGCGCCGTGTGGCCAGTCGCGTTGCCTTGAGCAAGGCGTCTGCCGATCCGCTCACCGTGGCCGCGGCAGGCAGGCTTGAGGCCAGCAGCAATCGCTATGTGCGCCTGCTCCTGCTCGATTCGGAAAGCGGCAATCACGATGCATGGCGCAAGCAACTGGCCAGCGCGCGAAGCGAGCGCGAGAGCGCCGAGCGCGCGCTGGCCGGCTCCATGGTTGCCATGCGAGTCAATGACGCACCGACCCTGGAATCGCTGCGAACGCAGTTGACCGACAATCAGCGATTGGTCAGCTTCGTGATCGGCAAGGAAGGCGACGTCAGCCACTATTCCGCCCTGGTCGTGGGCAAGCAGCTGGAGCCGCTGAGAATCGATCTCGGCCGTGTTGCGGAAATCGACGCGCTGCTGCGTGGCTGGAGACTCGACCTGTCGTCAGGCGATGCCGGCGCGAAGCTTTCGGATCGTGTGCTGCAACCTGTGCTGGCAGCCAGCGGCGATGCCCCGGAACTGTTCCTGGTGCCGACCGGCGCCCTGCACCTGCTGCCCTGGGCTGCGCTGCCCGTGGAGGAAGGCCAGTTCCTCGTCGAACGCGGTCCGGTCATCCGCCTGCTGCATCGCGAGGCCGAGCTGATCAATCCCGTGACGAGGACAACAGCCATCCGGCCACTGCCGAAGACCGGCAACGGCCTGCTCGCGCTTGGCGGCGCGCAATTCGGCAAGCGCAGTGCGAAACCATCGCGCAGCGCGTGTGCCTCGTTCAGCGAGCACGAATTCGCCGGGCTGCCGGGCAGCATCGCCGAAGTCGCCGAGTTGCAGCGCGACTGGCCGGGCTGGCGCCCCGACGAACCGGTAACCAGCCATCTCGGCGACGCAGCCAGTGAGCGCAACTTCCGCATGGAAGCGCCCGGCAAGCGCGTCCTGCATCTGGCCACGCACGCGTTCTTTGTCGATCCGCAAAGCTGTCTGGCCGATAGCCGACTTGCCGCGCGCGGCGTCGGCGCGCTGGTGGCACGCGAACCGCGCGATTCGGTCGCCCTGGCCGGATTGGCGTTGACCCATGCCAACCAGCGCGCGCAACGACCGACCGACGACGACGGCATCCTGGCCGCCGAGGAAATCGCCATGCTCGACCTGCGCGGCGTCGAGCTCGCCGTGCTCTCGGCCTGCGATACCGCACTCGGTGCGCTGACCTCGACCGAGGGCGTGATCGGACTGCGCAGGGCTTTCCGGCTGGCCGGCGTCCGCAGCCTGGTGAGCAGTCTGTGGAAAGTCGGCGACGACGATGCGCGGACCTGGGTGCATGCGTTCTATACCCAGCATGCGGCGAATGGCCAGGCCAGCGGGCTCGCCGCATGGGCCGCGACCGCCGAAGTTCTCGCCGCGCGCCGCGCTGCCAAGGCCGATCTCGATCCCATTCATTGGGCAGGGTTCGTGGCGACGGGGAACTAGGGATGGGCCCGACAAGGTAGCTCGTGGCGCAGTTGTACGGCGTGGATCGACGAAGCGCCGAGTAAACGAGCACGAATCAAGAGCACCACCCTCATCCCCCGTTGGGGACTTCTCCCGCCAGCGGGAGAAGAGTTTCAAGCGTCGCGTTCGTTCCATTTGCGGGCGAATTCAATCGGGATGAACGACCGGCGACGCCCATCGAACCACCCTCATCCCCCGTTGGGGACTTCTCCCGCCAGCGGGAGAAGAGTTTGTTGCGCTGCATCCATACTGGTTGCGGGCCCAATCACTTGGGATGGGCCGACCGCGGCACGCCCGGCGCGCTAAGCTAGGGCCATGGCGCCCGTCTCCGAGTCCACCGCCGATCTATTGGGCCTGTGCCGAACCGGCAACGACGCGGCGCGCGAGCAACTGATGCGCCGGTTCCTGCCGATCCTGCGCAACTGGGCGCGCGGCCGCCTGCCCCAGCATGCGCGCGAAAACGCGGCGACCGACGATCTTGTGCAGTTGACCCTCGTTCGAGCGTTATCTCATCTGGACGACTTTGTCCCGGAACGAGAAGGGGCGTTTCTTGCATTTCTTCGAACCATTTTCCTCAACCAGATGCGCGACGAGATGCGTCGCGCCGTGCGCGCGCCTGATCGCGCCTCGATCGACGATGTCGCGGTGCTCGCCGGCAGCGGCTCGCCGCTGGAATCGGCGGTCGGCCAGCAGGCGCTCGAGGCCTATGAAACCGCGCTGGCGGAACTGCCGGCACTCGATCGCGAGGCCGTCCTGATGCGTCTGGAATTTGGTTACGAGTACGCGGAAATCGCCGTTGACCTGGGCCTGCCTTCGGCCAACGCAACGCGCATGCGCATCAGCCGTGCGATCGAACAACTGGCGGAGATCATCGATGTCGAACAGCTCCGTACCTGAAGGCAAGTCCCTGGCCGAACAGATTTGCGACGGCGAGCCGATCCAGTGGCCGCGGTCTGTCGGAAACTTCCGGATCGAACCGGCACGCCGCGCTGCAACTGCTCGATACGATTTCGCGCACGTTTCGGGACAGCCGGGTCGACGCCCCTGGCGCTGCGAACGGTGAGACCTGGGGTACCTTGCAATTGCTCGGGACCACTGGGCGAAGGAAGCTTCGGAACGGTCTATCGCGCCTTCGACCCGTTGCTGCAACGCGAAGTCGCCTTGAAGCTCGCGCAAATCGAAGGCAGCCAGGCGCGGCAATGGCTCAACGAAGCACGTCGCCTGTCGCGGATCTCGCATGCCAACGTGGTGGCGATCCATGGCGCTGAAATCCATGACGGTCGGGCCGGCATCTGGTTCGAGCGGATCGAGGGCCAGTCGCTGCAGCAATGGATCGCGCAGCACGGCCCCCTCGGTGCCGGCGAGCTGATCGCCGTCGCTGAATCGCTGTGTGCCGCGGTGGCCGCCGTGCATGCGGCGGGATTGATCCATGGCGACATCAAGCCGGCCAATATCCTGCGCGAAACCGGCGGGCGCATCGTCCTGCTCGATTTCGGATCTTCGCGTGAACTCGGTGCGGAGTCGCTGGCAACCGGCTCGCTCCCCTACCTCGCTCCCGAACTGCTCGACGGTGGTCCACCCAACGTCGCCACCGATATGTTCGCGCTCGGCATGACCTTGAGATTCCTGCTCACCGGCCGGGCACCCGAGGTGGGTTCGAACACGAGCACCTTGCTGGACTTGCGCCCCGATCTTCCTGCGGCGCTGGCCCGTTGCATCGATGCGGCGTGCGCGACCGATGCGCGGCAACGTCCGCCCGCGGTTGGCGCCCTGGCTGCCGCCCTCGGCGCTTTGCAGAACGCACGCCCGGCCGAAGTCCGCAAACGTCTGCCGATGTCGCTGGCAGCCGTCATTGCGCTGGCCGGCCTGGTGCTGGTCGGGTCGATCTGGGCGGGGCGCACCTGGATGCAGCGCCACGCCCCGCTGCTCGAGGAAATTTCCCTGATAACCCGCGACGCCAGCGGAACCGCACAATCGATCAGCGGACCCTTGCGTGTCGGCGCGCCACTGGCGCTGAGATTCACCACCACGCGTCCGCTGTTTGTGTACGTCCTCAACCAGGATGATCAGGGCCGCAGCCACGTGCTCTATCCGCTGGAGTCGATGGCGCAAGCGATACCGGCCGGCAAGCACATCGAATTGCCCGGTCGGGTGGCGGGCCAGGCCATGGATTGGCAAGTCGATTCGGCCAGCGCGCAGGAACGCTTTGCCGTCATCGCTGCGATCGAACGGCAAGGCGACCTCGAACAACGGCTGCTGGACTGGTCGCGCGCCGGGGAGTCGGCTGCCGCCAGTGATCCAGGGGTTCGTGGCATTGGCGGACTCGTCCAGCGCAATTCACTCGGGCAAGGCGACCTCGACAAACTGGTCGAACCATTCGCGAAGAAAGCGGGCGTCGAAGTCCATCTGCTGACACTTTCTGCCGACTGAGATTTTCTTCACGACCGGATTACTTGGCGATGCGGGGTCCGCGACCTGCTTCGTGGCGCAAGGTTGCGCCAACCGTGGGGTCTCGAATTCGGAGCTAGCAGCCTTTCGAATGCAGCAGATCGGCGCACGCTGGTGTGCGATCGGACTGCGCACCGTCGTTGTAGCTGACAGAACCCCTGGAAACGGAGACTGTCATGGCACCCTGCAATCGATTGTTTTCGCACGAATTGTTATGGCACGTATTTCCCGGCTTGATCCTGTTCGCCGTCATGACAGCGATATCGCCAGTTCGTGCAGAAGAGTATTGCATCAGCTCGCCCGCCGAACTGACCGATGCCCTGATTTTTTCGCAGTTTACTCCCGGCAGCAACTCACTGCGCTTGCGGCCGGGGACCTACAACATGCCCAACGGCGTGACCTACGAGAACGTATTTGGAGGCGACCTGTTTCTAAGCGGCGACTGGAATGCCAGTTGCACAGTGCGTGGTGACCGACCCTACAGCACGGTGATCGACGGCTTGGGCGCCAGCTCTTCCGAGTGGACGCTCAACGCCAGTTCAACCGATATCACGATCCAGCAGATTCGATTCTCCAATGTCGTCAAGGTCGCACTGCAGGACTACATAGAGAATGACTGCACGCCATCCGGCCAGAAGTTCGTTGTTCGTCGAAGCATCTTCGATGGGACATCGTCAGACCGACGTTTGTCCTTCGCCAATCTCTGCCACGCTGTCATCCTCGAGAACAGCCTGGTGCTGGGTGGACGCGGCGTCATGCAATTTGCAAATGGCGGCAATCCGCCGCCGGTAAGAATAGTCCACAACACGATTACAGGCGCCGTGGATACGGGTTTGTTTCTGGGTCGCCTGGTTGAAGAAGGCTCGTTCATAGAGCTGTACAACAACATCATCTACGGCAATGCCGGCGACGATGTATTCATCGAGAATGAGAGTTCTGTCCTGGCCATCGGCAACAACTGGGGAGAGATCAACTTTGATGGCAGCGGTGGCCTGAGCCCAGGCAGCAGCAACAACGTAACCACCGACCCTCAATTGCAGTCGAATGGCAGGCCGGTCGAGCCCGGGTCACCGGTGATCAACACGGCCAGCAATTCTGTTCCGGGCGGCCTTCCGGGAACCGATATCGAAGGCAACTCCCGAGTCATTGGCAGCGCGCCCGATCGCGGCGCCTACGAGACCGATGTCTCCAATATCGCCGTGCTCAGCGTGACCGACCCCAACGACAGCGGCCCCGGCACCTTGCGCCAGGCCATCATCACGGCCAATGCGTCACCCAACGCACAGATCATCACCTTCAATATTCCGGGTTCGTGCCCGCAGAGCATTTTCCTGCAATCGCCCCTTCCCGCGATTACCGATGACGGCCTGCTGCTGATCAATGGTCAGACCCAGCCAGGCAGCAGCGTGAACACGCTCGTGGACGGCAACAACGCTTCCATCTGCATACAATTAAGGAAGAGTTCCCAGGTCGGCAGCCTAAGCCATGCGATCAAGGTTCCGCCAAGCAGCGATGCATTCCTGATACTGCGCGGAATCGGCTTCGGCGGCTTCGGCAATGCCATCGAACTGGCCGGCGGCAACGGTCACCTGATCCAGGGCAATCGCTTTGGAGCGCCTTTGCCAAGCAACAGTATCGGAGTGCTTTCCGGCCCCGGAAGCAATGGCGCAAAGATCGGCGGAAGCGACTCCCCAGCCCTGCGCAACACCATCGCCAACAGCAGCTTTGCCGGCATTTTCATCGACGGCAGCGACGGTGTCGAAATCGGCAACAACTATATCGGCACCGATCCGAATGGCCTTGCCGCTTCGCCCAATAATGTCGGCGTATTCGTGCAGAATGCTTCGGATACCCGCATCTTCAGCAATGTGATTTCGGGCAACACCCTCTCCGGAGTCCTGCTCAGCGGCGCGCAAACCACCGATACGGAGATAACCGACAACCATATCGGGGTCAGCCGCGACACGGCGTCCGGAACCTTTCCGCGGGGCAATGGCACAGCCGGCGTGATTGTCTCTTCTGGCGCCCATGACAACCGCATTGGTGGCACCTTGCGTGGTTCCAGCAACATCATCGCCGCCAACGGGGGTGACGGCGTCGCCGTCCAGTCCGGTCAACGCAATACGATCAGCGGCAATCGAATCTTCGGCAACTCGGAACTCGGCATCGATCTTGCGGAGAACGGAGTCAATCTCAACGACAACGACGCCAACTCTGTACCTGCCGACTACGCCAACCGAGGTCTCAATTTCCCGGCCCTGCTCAGCGCGATCGGCGGCGATACCAGCGGCAGCGTGAGCGGAAACCTCAGTACCACGCGCGGCGGATATCGCATCGAGTACTTCATGAACACTTCATGCGATGCCTCGGGTCACGGCGAGGGCGCTACGTCCATCGGCGCCTCACAGGTCACCATTCCGAACGTGCCGGGTCAGCAGACGGTGGCCTTCACGGCAACCGTCCAGATCGCCAACGCCACGCTCGGCGGCTGGGTCAGCGCAGCAGCCACGGACAGCAGCGGCAACACCTCTGAGTTCTCTGCCTGCGTGCCGTACGACAACTCGGATGTGATTTTCGCCGACGATTTTGACGGATAGGGCCCGTGCAATTGTTCGCATGCCACTCGCAACACATGACAACTATCGGAGCAACCGACATGTCCAGGCAATCATTCAATCCACTCGCCAGCGTTGTGCTCGGCGTCAGCCTCTTACTTGCAATGAGTTCTGCTGCGGCTGCGAATCCGGCATCGCCAGCATTCAAATTCTATCTGGACTATCTGGAACACGCCGCCACCGCGAAGGACATCGTGGATGTCGGCGGGTATATGCCATCCTGGTGGAACGAACGCCAACAATCGGCCAGCGCCGAAGACAAGGCGGCCGCAGTTAGTCGAATCCGCAAGGCGAGCCTGGCCCTGAAGGAGGTAGCGCTTCAGCGAGAAGAGCCCGCCGACGGTGGAGTACGACTGCAGCTGACCGCCAGGACCGATGGCATGCCCATGACGGGTTCCGTACTTCTGATCAAGGAATCCGGCGCATTCAAGGTCGAGGAATCCATGTGGCGAAGTGTCGTGCCCATCGTCAACTGATATCACGCAGAAGTCGGTTGTTTCGATGAACTGTGTGGCAGGATCCCTTCATGAAGCCCGGAAAGCCGAATCCGCGCCATGAGACTCGATTGTCCACGTTGCTTGTGGTCCTGGTGGTCAACCTCGTTCCGCTCCATGAAGTGCTGGTCGCGCGCTGGACGATCAGCGAAGTGATTGCCCTGTTCTGGCTGGAATCCGTGGCCATCGGGCTCTTTCATTGGGTGAAACTGCTGACCTGCAATCCCGATCGACGCCCACGATCGAAGCGCGACAAGGAGTTGATCAGCGATTTCCCGCTTTTCTACGGCACGTTTACCTTGTGTCAGGGCATGGCCCTGGTGGCCGCCTACTTTGTCATCGCATTCGATGGCGGCACGCTGGCGCAAGCGGAAGGATTTGCACGCCACTCCGGTCTGGACGGATTCCTCTGGGCGTTGGCCGCACTGCTCGCAGGACATGCCTATGCATTCTTCCGCGAGTTCATTCTTGGCGGGGGGCGTCAGCGTGAAACCATCCATACCCTGGGCATGGGCCCGTTCGGTCGCGTGGTCCTGATGCAGTTCGTCCTGATTGGCGGCGGAATCATCGCGGGACTGTCCGGGCAACCGCTATGGGCGCTGGTCGTACTGGTGCTGATCAAGATAATTGCCGAACTCCTGGCCGGCTGGTTCTCTCGAACGACGATTGGAGCCTCGGACCTCGCTGATGCCCATACTGCGAGCGACAGCCCGAGCAAGGGATGACGGGTTCTTGCAGGCCTTCGGGCGAGTTCGATGGTGCCGTTTGTGCGAATCGCCACCTGCACTTCGTTAAAGGGAAATACCGAGCCCTGAAGCGGAGCGCACCATGCACTTTCGTCTCACGTCAGCTAGCTACCTGGCATCAGGTGGAACGATCATCGTTGCGCCGATCTCCGCGTTGGCGATTCTGGTCTTTCTCGCCGCCCTTGCGCCCCTCTCAGCCCAGGCGGCCACTGTCTGCATTGATGGAGGCGACAGTCCGACGCTCGAGTTCTGGCTGAACACGATGAGCAACAACGGTCAGGACGATGAGATTCGGCTGCGGGCCGGCACGTTCGTGGTTCCACCAGGTTCGGGTGGATTCCAGTTCTTTTCCACCGAGCCCAACAGCCTGCGCATATCAGGCAGGTGGAATGCTGGCTGTTCCTCTACACGCGGCATGGGCGACACCACGCTCAATGGCGCTGCGGTCGAGCGCGTCATGCAGTTGTACAGCGCCGCTGGCGACTTGACCGTGCAGCGTCTGCAGTTTGTCAATGGCCGCCGTACCGGCAGCGACGGCTCGGCGGGTCTTCAGGTCAATGGATTGGCCAACTTCGGCCGCAACGTCACGGTTGAGCTGAATGGCTTTTTCAACAATGCCGATCTTGACGCCGGCTTCGACAACGGCAGCGCCGCACTGTCGGCGGCAACCGAGAACGGCTTTCTGCGCGTCCGCAACAACTTGTTCGTCAACAATGCCGGGGGCATGGCAAGTGCGGCTGCGATCTTTCTCAACGGGAGCGCCAGCCAGGCCTACATCACCAGCAACACCGCCAGCGGCAACGGCGGGGATGGCGCGCTGACCGGCGGGTTTCGCATACAGGTCGGCACGGCTCTCAGCGATTCCATCTTCGTCAGCAACAATATCCTCTGGGGGAATTCGAGCCCCGACCTGCATATCGACAATGGCGCAGTGCTCTACCACAACGACTTTGGCCAGCTTACGGGAACGGCCAGCGTATTGAGCGCCGGCAATGTCAGTATTGAACCAGGCTTCTCCGGTGGCGCGCCGCAGAGTTTCAGGCTCGGGCCTGCTTCACCCTTGATCGATGCCGGCATCAATGCCGCTCCAGGCGGGTTGACCTCGGTGGATCTCGAAGGTTTCACACGCGTCCAGGGAGGCGCAGTGGACATGGGCGCCTATGAGCTTTCCGACGTGATTTTTTCCGATGGCTTCGACTAGGCAGGCCCTGCGCATTTGGAGCGCGGGGTCAGGGTCGAATGGCACTGACTTGAGGCCAAACCCTACGTTTCGTCATCCCGGCGAATAACCAGGATCCCGTCCGTATGGACGCTGGAGAACCAAAACGATGAAACTCAAGACTCTGCTCTGTGCGCTGGTGCTCCTGCTTGGCTGTGCAAGCCATGCCCTGGCGCAGGTCCCTCAATGCGCCTTCGAGATCACCGAACTGAACGCGCCCGACGCGGCTCAGTACGATCAGTTTGGCATCGCCGTCTCCATCGACGGGGATCGGGCCATTGTTGGCAGCACCGGCGATCAGGATGGCGGCTTGTACAGCGGATCAGCCACGCTGTTCCGGCGCGTGGGCATGGCCTGGGAGTATGACTCCAAGCTCGTCGCCGGCAATCCGGATGTGCTCGATCAGTTTGGCGCAGCAGTCCTGATTGCGGGTGACGTTGCCTTCGTCGGCGCCCCGGGTGATGACAATGCAGCGGGCACCGATGCCGGCGCCGTGCATGTATTCGAGTACATCCTCGGAGCCTGGTTGCAAACAGCCAAGCTCGTTCCGGATCAGCCCACAAGTCTTTTTGGAAGCGCGATCGCACTCGAAGGAAACACCTTGGTGGTCGCTGCGCCCTTCGGCTACGTTGCGGGCATTTCCGGTGCGGCCTACGTCTTCGAGAACGTGGGCGGTCTGTGGCAACTTCAGGAACGTATCGTCGGCGACCTTTCGAACAACGACACCATCTTTGGAATGAGCGTTGCGGTGGAAGGCAACATCATTGCGGTTGGCGCCGGAGGCATTGATGAGACATCCGCTGGCATCGTTCGCGTCTACCAGCGCTCGGGCTCGTCCTGGCCATTGCAGCAAACGCTGTCGCCGACGACGCTGGAAGCAGGCGATCACTTTGGCGCAAGCATGGCGATGGACGATCAGCAATTGCTGGTGGGCGCGCCCGGCGACGATGATTTCTCGACGACGGTCGGCAAGGCCTTCGTATTTCATCGCAAGAATGCGCAGTTCGAGCAAGAGGCCGAGTTGCGGCCCGCTACTGGCAATCCGAACGACAGCTTCGGATCTCGCGTGGCGCTGGACGGCAATCGCGCACTGGTCGCCGCCGTCAAGAGTGATTCGACGGCCTTGGGTACCGGCTCGGTCACGGTCTTCCGTCGCGGCCTGAGCATCTGGACCGAAGTCGCGACGCTCACCGCCAGCGATTCGAACGCGTTCGGCGCCTATGGCTGGGGGCTGGCGATCGATGGCGACACCGGTCTGGTCGGCGCACTGGCCGGCAATGGCGGCGCTGTCAACAGCGGTTCGGCCTATCTGATCGGCATCCCGACGCCGGAACCTGTCGCGCAAGCGCACTCCAAGCTGCTCGCCTCCGTCGGTGAAGCCGGCGAGGAGTTCGGTTCGCACGTGGCCATCAGCGGCCAGCGCCTGATCGTCGCCGCACCCAAACACGTCAACGCCGGAAGCACACATAGCGGCGAGATCCATGTGTTGCGCGATACACAGGGTGACGGAAACTGGACCGAAGAGGCCATCCTCACGCCACCGGACTCCTCACCGACGGGCCAGTTCGGTTTCAACGCCGATATCAAGAGTGACGTCATCGTCGCCGGCACATTCCATGACAACGCCTCGCCGGGCGCCACCTACGTATTTCGCAACGGCCCGCTCGGCTGGCAAGCCGAATCCACCCTGATTCCCGATGACGGCGCCAACGGGGACCGGTTCGGGTTTCACGTTGCGCTCTGCGACAACATCGCCGTAGTCGGTTCGCGCGATGCCGATCTGGGTGCGACAGCGGACAACGGTGCGGCCTATGTTTTCAGCCGGCAGGATGGCGAGTGGAATCAGCGGGCCAAGCTGACGCCCGACGATGCAGCCCTCGTGCGAGGCTTCGGCACCAGCGTCGCGCTGAACTGTGACACCGTCCTGGTGGGTGCACCCTATGTGCAGGCTGCCTGCCAGAACGATCCGCAATGCCCCAACAGTGGCGGCGGCTCGGTTTACGTATTCAAGCAACAGAACGATGCCTGGGTTCAAACCCAGACCCTGACCGCCAATGACGCACAGCAAGGCGATGGCTTTGGCTATTGGGTTGCTGTCTCGGAGAAGGTCGCCGTCGTTGGCGCGTGGCTTGAGGACGACGGTCCCAACACCAACAACGGTGCTGCCTACATCTTTCGCGAGATCGACGGCATCTGGCAGCAGGAAGACAAACTGGGCGCCAGCGACGCGAGTTCGAACGCCAATTTCGGACTGCGCGTAGCTATCAGCGGCAACGCAGCCGTCGTCCCCGCACGACGCGCCGACGGCGCATGCCCGACCGACCCGGACTGCGACAGTGGCGCGGCCTACCTGTTCCACTTCAACGGAACCTCATGGGACCCGGCCGGCATCCTGACCGCAAGCGATGCGGCGGCCGGCGACTGGTTCGGTCAGGATGTCGCGATCGAGGGCAAAACAGTCGTTGTCGGATCCGTCCAGGACGACGACCTCGGCGAAAGCAGCGGATCGGCCTACCTCTTCGATATCGTCAACGACTGCGCCACCCTGGCCGTCGCGCCGGCCCCCAGCAGCTGCACGCCACTAGCGGATCTGATCCTGTATGGAACATTCGACTAGGCTTAAGTGTTGTACCAGCGGGCGGCAACTGATCCTTCACCTTCAAGATCGTTGGCGACATCCTCGTTTCTCTTGTTGCTGGCCCTTTGCCTGCCCAGCAACAAGTGCTCACGCTTGCGAACAGGGGGAGGGGGGCAGACCCATGCCGCAGCTACTGACTGGACTTGTAATCCTGCTGGCAGTCACCGTGGTTCCGGTCATGATTGCGGCGCGCCTGGTTGGCGCGCGCAAGACCGGATTCGGTGCCGCTGTTCTCGCAGTGTTTTTGCAGTTGATACTCGCAACGGCGTTGCTACTGCTCGTCTCGAACCCGACTGTCGCGATGATCGTCAGCGTCCTCGGTGGAACCGTGATATTTGCATTCGCCCTCGATACGACAATGCTCAAGGGATTCATCGTCAGCATCCTGGTCGGTTTGATCGGCGCAGCCGTCGCCTTCCTGCTTGCCGGATCCTGGCTCACGGGATCGGCCGTGATTGGCACGTCGTGACCAAAGCCGAAGCGTGAGGCCCGGATTTTGTTACGGGCATTCCTGCCGACCTTGGCCGACAGGAGATGTCGAAGCGACCGACCTCGTGCGAACCAGGAATTCGCGCAGTTCCGTCATTGTGCTCGCCACCCCGCCATCGGAACTTTGCCAACGCCCGACAAGGCGGGCAAGGGAACATGGCCGCCGGTACAGGCTCGCAATCGCACAAGCTCCCCGTCGCACCTTCCTGCCGCTGGGGATGGAAAGCGCAATCAGGCCGAAACTCCCGGAACCCCCTGGCCGTCATCCCGGCGCAGGCCAGGATCCAGTGCATTTCAAACCGCAGAGTCTCGGCGAGGTCGACAACATCAAGGCACCGGCATGAAGTGCAACCGCCTGGGAGTGGTTGACCGTTGGTATCGAGAAGTACAAGCACTGGATCCCGGCCTGCGCCGGGACGACGGAAAGGGGTAGTCGACTACCGAGGGATGCCTTGCATATCGACAACCCGCGTGGCGGACCTGCATGCTTCGACCCGGTCAATTCCCGGACAGTGACTGCGGCCCCCATTTGCATCATTGCGCAGCATCAGGCCTGTACGTCATGTAGCAGTAATAGCGGCCATCCTTTTCCCTGGTGCGATCATTCAGGTCGACTATTCCCATCACATACTGAATCAGGTCGGGCTCTCGCGTTGAGGGATTCAAGGTGACCGCAATTTCCTTCCTGTAGGTATCGTCGAACGGGTAGTCGCGCAACAACTCCACGGCCAGCGTCTGCGCCAGCGCGCAGATCTGGTCCGTGGGAAGCCGCCTCTTCAGATCGACGGCGAAATCCATGCTCTTGTGGTAGTCGTTCATGACCGAGATCGATTTCAGCTCGAACACCCCAACTCCATATTGCGTATTCGCAATCGTGGGGGTCCGGTGCGTCCAATAGGAGAAGCCGAAATAGCCGAGCACGAGGATGCCGAGAGCCACCGACAACATGCTTGCCGCCACCAGCAGAGGATTGTCTTTCCGATTCGGTGGAACAACGAACAAACTGAAGACCAGCGCCGTCAACGCATCGATTTTTGGAAACAACAGAAAGGGAATTTTCTTGTCCAGCTCCAAAAGCAGAAGGACAAACGACACGGCGCAAAAGGCACGGAAATAGCCGACGTACTTCTTCTGTAGCCCGGGAAGAAGAACCAGCGGGATGCCGTAAATAAGCATTGACGGCATATGAAGAAGCCCCCAGAAAAACGGCAGCGGCAAGGCGTACTCCGCAAAGCTCGCCTTGACGTTGTACAGGGACTCGTAGCCCAGCATGACAGCCACAAACCCAGCCAGGAGATTTACGCTGATGAGGAACGCCAAAAGAATCAGGAACCGCCCCCAAATCGAGGCACGAAAGCTCGTTTCGTTCGAAATGCTCATTCCGGGTATCCAAAGCGTCGAATTTGGGTACGAATGGATTATCGGTTCGAATCAGAGGCTGTCAAATCCAAGTTTGACCGCAATGGCTCAATGCACCCGAAATGCCCAATCCGGCAATGTTCGGGCACACGCAGGATGTGCTGAGAGCGTCGGCTCCTCTTTGCCATAAGCCACTTCGCCTGGCCAACCTGGTAGCCCATACGACGGCAGAGAGGGAGACGTATCGTGGAAACACGCCGATGGCAACGCTGGGCTTGCATGTCTCCGATAGACTCGTTCCTTGCTGGCGACGCACTCACGCTACTCGGGCAACTATTCGAGGCATCAGATTTTCCTGCCGAAGAAGCACAGAAGCACGCATGGATGCAGCAAATCGTGCTGCTCGTGCAGACCCTGACTGGCTTCGAGCATCGGGGAGCGGACTACTTCGAATACGCCATACCTCGTCTTGGAAAACGCATCGATGTCGTGCTCATGCTCGATCACGTTTTCCTCAGCACGCGTCCATGTGTAGAGTGCCCTCATGACCCAACCCAATGAGCATGCCGCACACGTGGCCGGGCGACGGCGCCGTCGCGCCGCAATCATGTGCCGATCGTTGCTGGCGGTTCTTGTTTTGCTGTCGTCGTCGATCGAACTCGCCACAGCGAATCCGATGGTGCACCAGCAGGGCGCGATCATCGTTGATGGGCAGGGCAAGCCGCTGAAACTGCGCGGCGTGCTGCTCGAGGGCTGGTTGATGTGGAACGGTACGCTGTGGGGCGCCGGCCTGACCTCCGAGACCGCCATATCGAACAAGCTCACCGAGCTGGTTGGCGAGAAGGAGGCGTTGCGATTCCGCACGCAGATCTACAACGAATTCATTACCGAACGCGATATCGAGATGATCGCCGGGATGGGGCTGAACGTCGTGCGGGTGCCGTTCAATCACACCCTGCTGGAAGATGACGCACGGCCCTTCGAGTACAAACCTTCCGGATGGGCTCAGCTTGATCGTCTGCTTGCGTGGTGCGAAAAGCACCATGTCTATGCGGTTCTCGATCTGCACTCCGCACCAGGGGGTCAGTCCGGCGTCTTCGTGAACGATCCGGATGGATCGGAGTTCTACAAATCCGAGGCCTATATCAAGCGCACCGTGGCGCTATGGAAGGCCATCGCCGCTCGCTACAGGGACAAGAAAATCATCGCAGGCTATGACCTGTTGAACGAGCCGCAGCTTCCGTTGTTTGTACCGGGTCAGAAGCTGGTCGACATCTATGTTCGGATCATCAAAGCGATACGCGAAGTCGACGCTGATCACATGGTCATCCTGTCCGGCGCAGGCATCGCATCCGATGATCTCGGCATGTTCACGAGGAGAGTCGACAGCAATCAGGCGCTGGCGTTTCATACCTACAACCTGCTCGGCTCCGATATCGCAGAGAGCAGACACAGGCAGTTTGCGAAGATCTCGAGAGAATTGCAGGTGCCAATCTGGAACGGCGAGATCGGCGCGCACACCATCGAATGGGTGACCTCGGTCATCGGCATGTTCGAAGATCCCGAATTCAACGTCAGCGGCTGGGTGTTCTGGCCGTGGAAGCGCGTGCCGGAATCGGGAAAACGCTATCGGCACCTGATGGAGATTTCGTCGACGCCGCGGTGGGATGCAGTCCGCCACTGGATCGCAGGAGCCTGGTTCGCGCCCAAACCCAAGCGCGAGGACGCCTTGCGTGGAATGCGCGAGTTCATCGAAGCGCTCAGGGCAGACCGCCTCATCGCGGATCCCGAGATGGTGAAGCTTGTCACCCGCACAGAATCGCGTTGATGCGGATCGCTGATGGATCAGCCGTTTGAGGTGAAGGCGCCGTTGCGCCTGGCGTGCGTCATGTCGTAAAGCGCGACGCAAGCGACAATGAAGCAGGATTGCACGCGCATGGCGCTGCGCTCATCGGAACACTTTGCACCGCGCAAACCATCCGCGCGGATCGCGGGATGGCCGGCGACAGAGTCAACCATTGTGGCGCTGCGCCCATTACACCAAGGGGAACCGTGTGGCGCAGCAGAGTACTTGAGCCATCTCTCAGCAAACTTGCTTTGCCATTGCTCATCCAGAACAGCTAACCTGGTGGCAACAAGATGGCACAAAGGATGATGCGCCGTGGGAACGATCCGATGGAAACGTTGGGCCTATATGGCTCCGATAGGTTCATTCCTTGCTGACGATCCACACGCGATCCTCGGACAACTGGTCGAAGCATCAGAATTCCCTGTCGAAGAGACCCAGAAGCAAGCCTGGCTGCAGCAAGTCGATTTGCTCAAGTGCACGCTAGCTGGCTTGGGAAAGCGGGGAGCGGTCTACTTCGAATACGCCATACCTCGTCTTGGAAAGCGCATCGATGTCGTGCTCGTACTTGATCACGTTCTATTCGTTCTCGAGTTCAAGGTCGGAGAATACAATTACACGTCAGCCGGGATCGACCAAGTCTGGGATTACGCTCTTGACCTGAAAAGCTTCCACGAGCCGTCGCACGGGCTTTCGATTGCACCGGTACTCATTGCTACGCGTGCGCCTCCCGTTCTGCAGGCCGCACTCACAACTGCGCACGACGATGGTCTGCTGCAACCCATTCGCGCGAACGAAGCCAACCTAGGGAGCGCCCTTGATCTAGTGTTGAAGTTCTTCGCTGCGCCAGCCATTGACTGGACGCACTGGCAAGCCGGCCGCTACTTCCCAACGCCAACTATCGTGGAGGCTGCCGCTGCACTTTATGCCGGCCATGCCGTCGAAGACATCTCGCGCAATGACTCGGGCGCACAGAACCTCGCATTGACCGCGAATCGCGTCAGTCAAGTCATCGAGGATGCACGCCATCATGGACGCAAAGTTGTCTGCTTTGTCACCGGAGTACCGGGCGCCGGAAAGACACTCGTAGGTCTCGATATTGCGAACCGGCATACCGACATAGATGACGCTTTGTACAGTGTTTTTCTTTCCGGCAACGGGCCATTGGTGCGCGTGCTGATAGAAGCACTTGCACGCGATGAGGTTCGCCGTTTTGCCGAGCGGGGTGAGCGCAAGCGAATCGGCGAAGCGCGTAGCGCCGTCAAACGATTCATTCAGGCGATTCACCACTTCCGTGACGAGGGGCTTCACGACGACAACCCCCCTGCCGAGCACGTCGCCCTGTTTGATGAAGCCCAGCGCGCCTGGGATCACTCCAAAACAGCGGACTTCATGCGCAAGAAGCGCGGTCTCGCCGAGTTTTCTGAATCCGAGCCCGAGTTTCTTATTTCGTGCATGGATCGTCACCCGGACTGGGCCGTGATTGTCTGTCTTGTTGGGAGTGGGCAGGAAATCAATACAGGCGAAGCCGGAATCAGTGCATGGCTTGACGCGATCAATAGCCGGTTTCCTCACTGGCATGTGCATTTGTCACCGAGGCTCGCCGAAATTGAGTATCGCGCTGCTGATCAACTGGAGCGCTTGCTAGAGAGTACGCGCGTGACACACGACGCGTCGCTTCATTTGGCGACATCAGTACGCTCATTCCGATCGGAAAAGGTGTCGGCCTTCGTCAATCAGCTACTCGCGCTCGATCTGGAGACTGCAAGGCATACGCTGCGCGATGTCCTACCCCACTTTCCCATAAGACTCACGCGCCAACTACCGGAAGCGAAGAAATGGCTTCGCAGCCAGGCTCGTGGCAGCGAACGCTACGGCATGGTCGTCTCCTCGCAGGCACAGCGCCTGAAACCGCACGCCATTGACGTGCGCGCGACGATTGACCCCATCCACTGGTTCCTGCACGACAAGTCCGACGTTCGATCGTCCTACTACCTGGAAGACGTCGCGACTGAATTCCAAGTGCAGGGCCTCGAGCTCGACTGGGCCTGCGTCGTATGGGACGGAGACCTGCGCGTTGGCATCGACGGTTGGGACTATTTCGGATTTGTAGGTAAGCGCTGGCAGCGTGTGCTGAAGGAGGATCGGCGCCGATACCTGCTCAATGCCTACCGCGTACTGTTGACGCGGGCACGTCAAGGAATGGTAGTGGTAGTACCAGAGGGCGACACGAACGATCCGACTCGCAGTACGGGCTTCTACGATCCGGCCTACGAGCTGCTCGCAGAAGTTGGGGTCCCAAGACTATGAATCTGTAGATTTGGAGCTCACCTGCTTTCGATGATTTAGGCGTCCTCAAGTGAAACTTCGATGGCACATCTTTTGCGGGCTGGTGGCAGCTTGGTCCGCTAGCGGGCCAAGCAGTCTATTGTGACGATTCATGAGCCCGTTCAACAAAATTGACATGCGCATTTCTACTTTCCATCCATCGGAGTTGCTAGGTCAACGGACGTGGAGCGACCGCCCTGTATTGGACTTGGCGCAATCGTCAGCAAGGCCTTGGCGATCTCTTCTCGAATTTCGTCGATGGTATATCCGCGCTTTGCGGGGAAGCGCAGTAGAGGCAGCCCTAGGGCTGCGCAAACGCCAACAACGAAGTTGTCTCGACCCTGGCGCTTGGCCTGCGCGTGCGACTTGTCATCGAGCTCAATGGCACACACGAACGAGAGATCTGATGGGTTGCACAGGATAAAGTCGAAGTGCTTGGCGCTGATCTTGTTGAAAGCTCGTTGCCAGTGCGATTTGTTTGACATGCGCTGCACTGCAGCCACATCAGCAATGCGAACTTTTCCGAAGACGCGGTATTTCTCTCCGATGGCTTGATCCAATACGCCCAGAAAGGAGCGTTCGGCCGGACTGAAAAGCGCAGCGCGACGATTGTAAGGAAAGGACGTGTCTTCCTTGGTCGAAAACAACGACTCCAGGCCGAGAATGCGGACGAGAATCCCGAGCGCGAGTATGCCTAGAAGAACTAGCACTGCTGTCGTCACTGTCACCTCCGTGTGTCGGATCAAAATTGCGCTATTCGGATATGTCCTGAAATTGTGTCCTTCGACACTCCTGCACGCAAGCCGGTTGGAGGAACGGAGGATTCTTCCGAGCAAGTCACAAAGCATTGCTGCAAAGGCTTACTGAAAGATTCCCCCGACCTCATTTCCAAACTCTTGCAGCCCTACTTGGCTTGCCCACCCAACGCCAACCGGAAGTTGACGGCAATACGCGTCCCCTCGCCCTCGCCCAGCTTGATCAGTCCCGCGATCTCCTTCTCGTCGAGGGAGGGATTGGTCGTGGAGTTGCCGGCGTCGATCTGTTCGACGGGGACGCCGGGGCCGGCCAGTTCGTAGTGGGAGAATGAATACTGGTTGCCGTACTCGATGCTGCTGACGGCGCGCAGCATGTGCTGTTTGGCGGCGAGTGCCTCGAACGGCTCGTTTGCGAAGGGCTTGTCGCTGAAGGTGACGACCAGGCCGACGCCATCCTCGCGGGCGGCGCGGGCGTGCAGCACGGGGAAGCCGCCGAGCTTGGCGATGTTCGATGCGGCCGAAGACATAGTGGCCCTCGATGCTGTCGACGCTCGTGGTCTGCGCGGCGGTCACCTTGCGCACGTCGCCAACCATTTTGGTCTGGATGATGGCTTCCTGGTAGCCGCCGATGAAGCCGGGCTGGCGCACGACCATCGTCGCGCAACCGGTGTCGGTGGCGACGGCGACGACGTTGAAGTTCGCCCAGTTGCCGAGCACGTCGGACCAGGCGTTGCTGGTCGATGAGCCGCTGTAGTCTTCCATGTCCACTTCGAGGCTGGCATCGACGACGGACTGGGTGTCGGCGGCCGCCTTTGCACGCATTTCGCGCAGCCATTTCGCTTCCGCGCTGGCATCGGCGGCCAGCGGGTCGGCGTCATCGAGGCTTGCGTAGGGAAGTTTGACATCGAGGCGAACGTGCGGCGCTTTCTCGCCGCCGTACTTCGTCGCGTCGATGCTGCCCCAGCCGGCGTCGCCGACGTCGCCCGATGCGCTCAACGCGTTGCCTTCGGTGACCAGGATCGGGAGGGCGTCTTCGAGCGTGCTCGTCGAGTAGGGCTCAAGCAGCAGGACCGCACCCTGCGGGTGTTCCTCGTTGCGTACCAGCATCAGGGCCGGCTTGTCGCCGAAGCGGGCGGCATCGTAATCGAGGTTGCCATGGGCGACCACGGCGAGTTTGGCGCAGGCGCTGAGCGGATCCTGCGTCAGTACCGCGCCTGCGCCATTTTCGAGGCGCATGGCCAGGCCATCGACATAGGTCTTCTCCTCGACATTGAGCTTGCCGCCGTCGATCGTGAACTGCTTGGTGACCGCATGCGCATGCGGCCCCTTGTCGACGGCGGGACCGGCGGCGGCCGTTTCTCCGCCCGAACCCCCGCCACTACACGCCGCCAGCACCGCGATAACCCCTACGGCCACCACTCGCATGAATTGCATGATCCTCTCCCGAAAGCAGTCGCCGGATGGCGACCGATGGTTGAACACAGCGACAGGCACCTGCGCGGCATGGATCGGGAAGCCTTGATCCGATTCCCGATTTCGCCGCTGCACGAACAGTCGAGCCCGCTATACCGACCACACGGAATGGAACGCGACAAAGGGCCAGAAGCGGACACGGAAGCGCAGGATCCAGCCTACCTCCGTGCCGCACCTGGCGCGGATTCCGGGAACCCGCTGCGGATGCGGTCCATGACGGCCTGCACGCGCAGGCTGGATTGCAGGGGCACCAGCGCCGAGGACAACCGGCCTGCGGCGATGTCTTCGGAGACCGACTGGATCTCGAATTCAAAGCCGTTCCCCTTGCGCCC
Source organism: uncultured Gammaproteobacteria bacterium (assembly GCA_963822465.1). Taxonomy (GTDB): domain Bacteria; phylum Pseudomonadota; class Gammaproteobacteria; order Xanthomonadales; family Rhodanobacteraceae; genus Dokdonella. The sequence goes on from CAWGHP010000011.1 coordinate 114,249, forward strand.
GTCGTAGAAGTGGTCGATGCGCTCATCGAGCCGGAACAGCGCGCATTCGCGCGCGCGCCAGAAATCGGGGATGCGGATATAGCCCTCGGTGCCGATGATGCAGGCCACGTTCGGCAACTTGCTGCGAAACGAGGTGGCCAGGCTTGCGCTGGCCGTGCCGAAATCCCAGAGCATGCTGACCTGGTCGTCCACCCCGTTCTCGGCAAAGTGTGCGGCCACATGCATGGCTTGCGGATCCTCGGGGAAGAACTGCAGGGCGATCGTGATTGGATAGATGCCCATGTCGAGCAGGACGCCGCCACCCAGCGCCGGGTCGTACTCGCGCCCGACGGGCTTGTAGGGCATCGGGTAGCCGAAGTCGGCGCTGATCTGGGTGAGCGTGCCGATGCGGCCCTCGGCGACCCAGGCCTGCGCCTTGCGGATGGCCGGCAGGAACAGGGTCCACATGGCTTCGGCGAGATAGCGCTGCTGGCGCGCGGCTTCATCGATCAGTTGCCGACATTCCCCGGCCGAGACGGTGATCGGCTTCTCGCAGAACACGGCCTTGCCGGCACGCAACGCGGCGGTGGCCTGTTCCAGGTGCAGGGTGTGCGGAGTGGCGATGTAGATCGCATCCACGTCGGGCGCTTCGTACAGCGACTGGTAGCCCGCATGGGCTGTCGGTATCGACCAGCGGGCGGCGAATTCGCGTGCACGGGATTTGTCACGCGCGGCGACGGCGACCAGTTCGGCATTGCCGGTGTGCGCAATGTCCGCTGCGAACTGCCGCGCGATGCGGCCCGCACCGACCACACCCCAGCGAACCTTGCGCGTACTCATGCTGCAATGCTCCACAAAAGGGGATGGGGGGGATTATCCGCCTGAATGGTTTCGTTTTCCCTCGCGCGGCAGCGGCTGGAGCCGTTGGCGCAGGATGAGGCATGGCGATGCCAGTCAGCGCGCGGACCGGTTGTATCGCTTGGCGCCATGCGCCGCTAGCCCCGGATGGCTTTATCGCCGCAACTGTCGCAGGCAGCCTGGACCGACCGCGTCGCCATATGGCGACGCGGTCGGCCAGCATGAGTCAGCTGCAGGCCCGACGGGCGGCTTAGCCCGACGGAATCAAGCGCGCGGACCCTGCACCCCGTTCCGGCCTCATCGCGTCAAGTCGTCGAAGCCATTGCGAAACAGCGTATCAGTGTCAGCCGTCACCACGATATTCACCGTGCTGTCCTCGACGACATTGCCCGCCAATGCGCTCAGTCGGTACGTGCCGGGCCGGTCGACACGCAAGCCGTTGAAGCGGGCAATTCCGGCGACGGTGGGCGCGACCGCGCCGCTGAGCACTGCGCCAGCCGGGCCACTGAGGATCTCCAGCCCGACCATCACGCCATCGCCAACTGGTTGGTCGAAGACGTTGACCACGCCCACTTCCACGGCCGGCGACAGCGGCAGGTTGGCAAAGCCGCTGGTTGGCTGGACAAGGAAGCCGATCTGGCCGGGAATATTGCGGGCATCGCTGACGCCGACTTGCAGGGCATCGATGAATATCGGGCCGCCGAACTGGGCGCTGCTCTGGAAGCCGGTGGTGATGGCGCCAATGCCGCGACCGGTCACCACGCTGTGCGGTCGATCCTCGACCAGCACCGTATTCCCGAGCATGGCGGTATAGGTCGCGCTGTCCATGTCGAAGATCAGCCTCACTCGATAGCGCTGATTGGCCGCATAGCTGACCCCGGACACGCCTGCGCTGCCGCCTGCATCGGCCAGGGACACCGCGCCGCTGGAGAAGAATCGAAGCGTGGCGAATGCTGACGCCGAACCACCGGCTTCGCGAATCAGTATCTGATATTGATCGAGTACGCCAAAGAGCACGTCGAAGTCGAAAGCAACGATTCCGCTGGTGACTTCAATATTGTCCAGGAATTCCCAACGCAGGTTCTGCGCCGATCCCGTGGACGCATTCAGTTGCAGGATCCGGTTGCCCATGCCGACATCGACGATCTGCGTGGTTGTCCCGCTGGATGCGCTGTGCGGTTCGCCGAGCGCTGCGCCTCCGGTACCGATCGGCTGACCGACCGTCTGCGTGTCGAAATCCGCGTTCAGGACAAGCGGCAGCGGCAGCGTAGCGGTGACCCTGATGTTGTCGAGCCGAAATGACTGTCCGGTGTTGCTGCTGTTATAGCCGGTCAGCAGCCGGCCCACGCCCCGCCCCACGATGCCGTGTGCGCGACCGCTGAAGAGCGTGTTGCCGTTGACCGTCAGCTCGCTGGTACCGGCGTCCATGTCGAAACTCATGACCACGTGCATGGTCACGTTGGCGCTATAGGTATTGCTGCTCAGGGAGATCGTTCCTGCCGCATCCGAGGCCACGATCGTTCCACCGGTCAGGAACGCCAGACTGAGGAAGGTGAATGCGGATCCACCACTCTCACGGACCCCCAGCGAGTAGCGCTCCAATCCGGCGGGGGTGAAATCAAAAGCGAATCGTGCGACGCCGCTGGTGATCTCGGCGTTGTCGACCAGGCCCCAACGCAGGCTGCGCCCATTGGTGTTGCTGAGGTCATTGGTGACCAGCAGGAAATTCTCGCCGGGACTGCTCTCGACAATCTCGCCGTCCAGTCCGCTCAGGTCGGCTGGTTCGCCCAGCGCTGCACCGCCTGCACCCAGCACTTCGCCCGGCGTCCTGTTATTGAAATCTGCCTCCAGTTGAACGACCGGACCGACCGGCACGCCCGCAAAGGCGAGCATGGACACGCCCATGAAGACGAAAGCTGAAAGGGATGGAAGCCAGTGTTTGATTGACATGGTGCGAACCTCTAATGGTCGAAACCGGGGGCTGAATCAATGCATCGTTGACGTCGGGTATTCATGTTTCATCCGGGACGGGTGATCCAAACTCGCGTCGGCCTACCCATTCCTGCGTGCGCAGGAGTCGGTCAAGCGCACAGCGCTTTCGGAAAGCCCACCTCGCGACTCCTGGTTGGCGCGCACGCACAGGCGTGAATCGCGCACAACCCTGCAGCCGCTCACGCGGACATGAAAAGAAACGAAGCGTTGCGGCGGAACGTCTTCACTGAAATCGATCCGGTCCCCATACGCGCCAGTCTCGGCGATGAGGTCGGGAAAAGAATGATGAAACCCTGAAAGTTTCGCGAAAATGCCAGGCCCGGGCGCTGCAGGGCCAATAAGGGGACGAAGCAATTATCCGTTTGAAACCGGCAACTTGCGGGCGGCGGAGACCCGCCGCGCCAGTCCCCAGGCCGAACGCCCGCTAGACTCCGATCCCGGGCAACCCGTCAAGGCTCCGCACATGGCGATACCGGGCAACTACATCTTCCTGCCGCTGCTGCTGCAGGTGTTCCTTGCTTTCGTGCTCTATGTGGCCCTCGCCATGACGAAGGCGCGTGCTTCCCGAGCCGGGCTGGTCGACCTCCAGCGAAGGGCGCTGCATGCCGATGCCTGGCCGGAGAACGTGCAGAAGATCAACAACAACATCCGCAACCAGTTCGAAGTGCCGGTGCTGTTCTGCATCCTCGTCGTCGTGCTGTATCAGCTTGGCGCGGCCGGTTTGCTCGCGCAGGCGCTGGCATGGCTGTTCGTCGCCAGCCGCCTCGTCCACGCCTATATCCACACCGGTTCCAACATCGTCCCCATCCGGCGCGGGGTTTTCATGTTTGGCTGCCTGGTGGTCCTGGCCATGCTTGTGCTGGCTACGGAAGCGGTATTCATGTGAGGCGCTCGCTCATCCCTTTGGCTGTGCCACGGCAGGCCTGCTGGACCGATCGCGGCGGGTGCCGGCCATTGCGGAAACCGATGATGCCGGGGGCTGCCGCGACGCCCCGCCGCAACCGCCATCACACAAGCCCGTAACCCGATCCCGCTATACTCCGGCGGGTATGGCACGCCCAACCCTGAATCCCGCGCTGCTGCTGGCCCTGCTCCTGCCGTGCGCGGCGCACGCCTCGGATCTGCTCGATCGCCTGATCGAACAGGCGCCCGATGCGCCAGCGCAGGTGCTGACCCTGGCCCTCGAGGCACGCGACTGCGCGGCCGAACTCGGCGCGGCACCGCCCTCGGCGCGACTGGCCGTGGTCGACTATTCGCGACCGTCGACCGAGCGTCGCCTGTGGTTGTTCGATCTGAAGTCCCAGCGCCTTCTGCATGCCGAGTACGTCGCGCATGGCCGCGGCAGCGGCGAGAACTTCGCCCACGCCTTCTCGAATGTCGAAGGCAGCCACCAGTCGAGCCTCGGCCTGTTCCGCACCGAGGGCACCTACATCGGCGGCAACGGCTATTCACTGCGTCTGGACGGGCTGGAACCCGGCACCAACGATCACGCGCGTGATCGTCTGATCGTCATGCATGGCGCCAACTATGTGGATCCGTTGCAGGCGCTGCGCCAGGGTCGGCTGGGTCGCAGCTTCGGTTGCCCGGCGCTGCGCCCGCAGGTGGCGCGGGCGGTGATCGACGATCTCAAGGATGGCCAGTTGCTGTTTGCCTACTATCCGGATCCGGCCTGGCTCGCGCGCTCGCCGTATCTCAGCTGCTCGCGCCGCGTCGCGCAACAAGCCGCCACGCAGGATGACGCCGCGAAGCGGCCCGCGGGATCGTGACCGCCCGCCAGTTCGCGCGTATTGCCCTGCTGTTCGTGTTGCTGGCCATGCCACTGGCCAAGGCTGCGCCATCCGAACCGAGCGTGCGTGATCTGCTCGACCGTCCCGGCCTCGTGCAACTGCCCGACGATCCCGACGAATTGTTCGACGCGAGTGCCGTGCGACGCTTCTACACGCGGCGAGGATTCCAGCCGGCATGGACCGGACCGGGCTGCCAGGCCGCGCTGCAGCAGCTGATCGGCGCGATCGAGAACTCCGAAAGCCACGGCCTGCAGGCGCGTGACTACCATATGGATGGCCTGCTCGGCCCCGGCCGCTGCGATGCCACGCGCGAATTGCTGGCCACCGATGCCTGGCTCGCGCTGGCCGCGCACCTGCACGCCGGCCGCGTGAATCCGCTTACCGTCGAACCGAACTGGACGGCGACCCGACCCACGATCGACGCGGTCGCCCTGCTTGAACAGGCCCTGGCCGCAGGCGATGTCGCCGGCGCCCTCGAGCGGCTCGCCCCGCATGATCCGCTGTATGCCGCACTGCGCGAAGCGCTGGCCACCTATCGCGGCTATGCGGCGCGCGGCGGCTGGGTTGGCATCGCGCCGGGACCGACGTTGCGCCGCGGTGACAGCGGCATCCGCGTCGGGCAGTTGCGCGCGCGCCTGCAGTTGTCCGGCCTGCTCGAAGCGGACGCGGGGACCGATGCCACCGACACGTTCGACGAAGCCGTGGAAAGCGCGGTGCGCGTATTCCAGCGCCGCACCAACCTCGAACCGGATGGCGTGGTCGGCGCGCGGACCCTTATCCAGCTCAACCATCGCGCAAGCAATCGCATCGACCAGGCGCGCGCCAACCTCGAACGGTTGCGCTGGTTGCCGGAAGACATGGGCCGCCGCCATATCCGCGTCAACATTGCCGATTACCGACTCGAAGCCTGGGCCGATGGCGCGGCCGAGCGCCTGCACCAGGTCATCGTCGGCAAGCAGTACCGCAGCACGCCGAGCTTCTCGGGCCAGATCACGCGCCTCGTGTTCAGTCCGTGGTGGGAAGTGCCGCGCTCGCTGGCGGTGAAGGACAAGCTGCCGCTGTTCCGCCGCGATCCGGGCGCGCTGGCGCGGTTCGGCTATGTCGTCATCGACCGCAACGGCAACGAGGTGGATCCGGCCGGCATCGACTGGAAGGCGCTTTCGGCGAACAACTTCCCGTACCGCCTGCGCCAGCGTCCCGGACCGAAGAACGCGCTCGGCGCGGTCAAGTTCCTGTTTCCCAACTCGCACAACGTCTACCTGCACGACACCTCGGACCCGGGCCTGTTCAGCCACGTGCGGCGCAGCTTTTCCTCGGGCTGCATCCGCGTCGAGTCGGCTCTGGACCTGGCCCAATGGGTGCTTGCGCCGATGCCCGAATGGACGCGCGAGCGCATCGATGCCGCGGCCGCCGCCGGCGTGGAGCAGACCGTCGTGCTGCGTGAACCGGTGCCCGTGCACCTGCTTTACCTGACCGCCGTATCCGACGGCAACGACGGCGTGCGCTTCATCGACGATCTCTACGATCGCGACCCCGCCCTCATCGCCGCACTCGACCGCGCCCCGCCCGTCCTGACGCACTGACCCTCCGCGCGGGCCGGGCCTGGAGCACTTGCCCGCACCGGGACGCGCGCAACGCGGCGGCATCGCCTGCCACGGGTGCTTGCTAGACTGCCTGCATGGACAATGACGCGGTCTTTCGGGCGCAGGGACTAACCAAGGTCTATCACATGGGTGATGTCGACGTGCACGCGCTGCGCGGCGTCGATCTCGACCTGCGCCGCGGCGAGCTGGTCGTGCTGCTCGGCCCGTCGGGCAGCGGCAAGTCGACCCTGCTCAACATCCTCGGCGGACTCGACGTGCCGAGCGCCGGGCATGTCTGGTACGGCGGCCAGGACCTGACCACCGCAAGCGAGCGCGACCTGACCCGGTTTCGCCGCCAGCATGTCGGTTTCGTCTTCCAGTTCTACAACCTGATACCGAGCCTTACCGCGCGCGAGAACGTGGCGATCGTCACCGAAATCGCCGACGACCCGATGACGCCGGAAGAAGCGCTGCGTCGTGTCGGGCTCGAGGACCGCATGGACCACTTTCCCTCGCAGCTTTCCGGCGGCCAGCAGCAGCGCATCGCGATCGCGCGCGCGATCGCCAAGCGTCCGTCGGTGCTGCTGTGCGATGAACCCACCGGCGCGCTCGATTCCGCCACCGGCGTGCACGTGCTGGAAGCGATCGAGACGATCAACGCCACCCTCGGCACGACGACGGTGGTGATCACGCACAACGCGGACATCGCACGCATGGCCCACCGCGTGCTCCATCTTGGCGATGGCCGCATCGTCAGCGAAAAGATCAACGCCGAGCGCACGCCCGCCAGCGAGCTGACCTGGTGAGCGCACTCACGCGCAAGGCATTGCGCGACCTCTGGCACCTGCGCGGCCAGGCGCTCGCGATCGCCCTCGTCATCGCCGCCGGCATCGCCAACCTGGTCATGGCGCAGTCGACTTACGAATCGCTGCAGGAGACCCGCGAACACTTCTACCGCGAATATGCCTTCGCCGACGTATTCGCCTCGGCCAAGCGCGTGCCGCAAACGGTGGCCGCGCGCATTGCCGCGATGGCCGGCGTGCAGACCGTGCAGACGCGCCTGATGGCAAGCGGCAACCTGCATCTGGCCGGCTTCGACGAGCCGGTCCGCGCGCAGTTGCTCTCGGTGCCGAAGGAGGGCGGGCAACCGGACCTGAACCGGCTTTACCTGCGCGCCGGCCGCCTGCCCCTGCCCGATGGCCACCATGAAGCCGTGATCGGCGAGGCATTCGCCAGCGCGCACGGACTGAAGCCGGGCGACGCGGTCGAAGCGACGATCTACGGCCACCGCGAACGTCTCGTCATCGTCGGCGTGGCGATCTCGCCCGAGTATGTCTACCAGATCCAGCCGGGCGCGACGTTTCCGGATTACCAGCGCTTCGCGATCGTGTGGATCAACCAGCGCGTGCTCGAATCCGCGCTGGACATGCAAGGCGCCTTCAACAGCATCACCCTGCGCCTGCGCCCGGGCATCGATCCGGCCGCGGTCATCGGTGAACTCGACCGCCTGCTCGCGCGTTACGGCGGGCTTGGCGCCTATGCGCGCAAGGACCAGCTATCCAACCATTTCCTCAGCGAGGAACTGCGCCAGCTGCAGATGATGGCCAAGCTGTTCCCGACCATCTTCCTCAGCGTCGCCGCCTTCCTGCTCAGCGTCGTGATGACGCGCCTGATCGACACGCAACGCGACCAGGTCGCCATCCTCAAGGCTTTCGGCTATTCCGGCTTCGAGATCGGCCGGCATTTCCTCGCCATCGTCGGCGCGATCGCCGCGATCGGAACGGTGCTCGGCATCGCCGGCGGCGCCTGGCTCGGCAGCCTGCTTGCCGGGATCTACCAGGAGTTCTATCGCTTTCCGTTCCTCGACTACCACCTCAGCGCGCTTTCGATCACGACCGGCGTCGTCGTCGCCATCGTCGCGTCCTTCATCGGTGCGTGGCGCGCGGTGGTCAAGGCGGTGCGCCTGCCGCCCGCCGAAGCCATGCGGCCGCCCGCGCCCGGTCGCTTCCATCCGTCGCTGCTCGAGCGCATGGGCCTGATGCGCTTCCTCAGCCAGCCCAATCGCATGATCCTGCGCAATATCGAGCGCCGGCCATGGAAGGCGACGCTCAGCGTGATCGGGCTGGCGCTGGCCTGCGCGATCATGATGGTGGGACGCTTCCAGGAGAACGCGATCACCCGCATGATCGACGTGCAGTTGCGCCTGTCCGCGCACCAGGACATCAGCGTCGACTTCATCGAGGCGACCGGGCGCGCCGCCCTTTCCGAGCTGCGCGCGCTGCCGGACGTCCGCGTCGTCGAGCCGGTGCGCGCGGCCCCGGTGCGCTTGCGCCACGCCAACTACAGCTATCGGACGGGCCTGTCGGGGCTGGCCAGGGACGCCGTGCTGCGGCGGCCGGTCGACGCCCTGCTGCAACCCATCACGGCACCCGCATCCGGCGTGCTGCTCACCGACTACCTGCAGAAACTGCTGCATGTCGAGGTCGGCGATCTGCTCGAGATCGAGGTGCTGCAGGGACGCCAGGCCCGCATCGAAGTGAAGGTCGCCGGGTTCGTGCACGAGTACATCGGTGCGCAGGCCTACATGGATCTGGACGCGATGAACCGCCTGCTCGGCGATGGCGATGTCGTCTCGGGCGCGCTGCTGGCCGTCGATGGCGGGCCCGACCGGGATCTCTTCGCGCGGCTCGACAGGCGCCCGCGCATCGCCGGATTCAGCGAACGCGAGGCGGATATCCGGAGCTTCTACGATACGATGGGCGAGAGCCTGCTCGTGTTCACCTTCATCTCGATGCTGCTCGGCGGCGTCATCAATTTTGGCGTCGTCTACAATTCGGCGCGGATCGCCCTGTCCGAGCGCGGTCGCGAACTGGCCAGCCTGCGCGTGCTCGGCTTCACCCGGGGCGAAATCGGCCATATCCTGCTCGGCGAACTGTTCACGCTCGTCGTGGCATCCATTCCGCTGGGGTTCGCAGCCGGCTGGGCCTTGTGCTGGATCATGGCGCGGAACCTGCAGTCGGACCTGTTTCGCGTACCCCTCGTGCTGTTGCCGAGCACGTTCGCCTTCGCCATATTGACCATGGCAGGCTCCACGCTGATTTCGGCGATGATCGTCCGGCGCCGCATTGCGCGCCTGGATCTCGTCGCCGTGCTGAAGACGCGCGAATGAATCCGGAGAACACGATGCAAGCACGCGCTGGAGACTGGAGGTGATGGCAATGAACGGGAAGCGCGTTGCCTGGCTGGCTGCCGGTGCGGTCGTCGTCTTCGTGCTGTTCCTCGCACTGCGTGGCGCGCCGGTGCCCGTGGAAGTCGGCGAGGTGCGCGTCGCCCCGTTCACGCAGAGTTTCGAGGAACAGGGCAAGACCGAACTCAACCATCGCTACGTGCTCGCTGCGCCGATCGCCGGCACGCTGCGGCGGATAGAACTCCAGCAGGGCGATCCCGTGCATGCGGGCGACGTCGTCGCCGAAGTGGAGCCTTCGCGTGCCGCATTGCTCGATCCGGCCACGCGTGCGCGCCTGGCTGCCGAGTCCGAGGCGGCAGCTGCCGATGCAAGCGCCGCGGGAGACCGCGTGGCCGCTGCGGAAGCCGCCAGTGCGCTGGCCAGGTCGGACCTGCAGCGCATGCAGGGCATGCGCGAGAGCGGCGCCATCAGCGCCGCCGCATTCGATGCGGCCAGCAGCCGGGCGGAGCAGGCCCGGGCGAACCTGAAGGCCGCGCAGTCCGACCGCCGCGCCGCCCAGCAGCGACGCGAGTCGCTGTCGGCCATCCTGGTCCAGCAGGGGCAGACCGGCGGCAAGCCGATTCCGCTGCACGCGCCGATCGATGGCGTGGTCCTCCATCGTTACAAGGAAAGCGCGGTGCCGGTGATGGCCGGTGAGGCCCTGCTCGAATTCGGCGATCCGCGCGATCTCAACATCGAAGTCGACACGCTGTCCCAGGATGCGGTCGCGCTCGAGCCGGGCATGGCCGCGCGGATCCTGCGCTGGGGTGGCGACGTCCCGCTCGAGGCGCGGGTCAGCCGCATCGAACCGGGCGGCTTCACCAAGATCTCGGCGCTCGGCGTGGAAGAACAGCGTACGCGCGTGCGGCTCGATTTCGTCTCGCCGTTCGAGCAATGGAGCCGGCTCGGCGATGGCTACCGCGTCGAGGTGGAGTTCGTGCTCTGGCACGCCGAGGCCGTGCTGCAGGTACCGAGCAGCGCGCTGTTCCGCGACAACGGCCAATGGTATGCCTACCGCATCGACAACGGACGCGCACGCAAGGTGCAGGTCGGGATCGGCCGTCGCGCGGCAGCGGCCACCGAAATCCGCAGCGGGCTCGAATCCGCGGACCAGGTCGTCGCCCACCCCGACGACCGCATCGCCGATGGCGTCAGGGTCGCGACTCCGTGACGGACGGACCCGAAAAGGTTTGATGCAGGACCTCCGTTTGAATCGTGACGGCTTCCTGCATGGCGCCATGGCATCCGTCGATTGGCGCGGTCAAGGCCGGCGGCGGACCGCCCGGCGGGCTATCCCGCCATGCGGCACTGCCTGCGCGCCGCGCAAAAGGCAGGAGTATGATCGGCGCAACCCGCTCGAAATCGCTGCTGGCGATGCGGGTTCTGGAGGTTCGTCATGTTCAAGTCCCTGACGCCCCGACTGGTTCTTGCTGTCGGTATCGCGCTGGCATTGCCGGCCCATGCATCCGGGGTCGCGTTGTCCGGGCCGGATTCGGATGCCGCGATGCGCGGCTACCAGTCGACCAGCCTGCCCTCCGGCGAAGCCGACGCGTTGCGCCGCAAGGTGCTCGTGCAGTGCGGCCTGATCGGCTCGCGCAACCTGCTGCCCTGGTACTTCCACTTTGCCTATGCGCAGGCCTTGCTCGACGCCGGCGACACGCAGCGCGCCGTGGTGGAACTGAGCGAATCGATCAACCTGCGCCCCGAGCCGCGCGCGCGCAAGCGCACCTACGGCATGTGGTTCACCGACTACCTGCCCTACTTCCAGCTGGCCGAAGCGCACGCGAAGCTCGACAACTGGCCCTGCGCCGAACACGCGATGGAGCTCTCACGCTCGACAGGCGAAACCGCGATGGGTGGCATCGAGCCGCAGCGGGTCCGCGCGCTGCAGGAACGCATCGACCGCCACGCCGACGATGCCGGCGCCTGCAACATCCGCGATTACCAGTAGCCAAACGATTCGGTCATCTGGCACTCGGCTCGCGCGGGCAGCCACACGCGCACGCGTCGCGGAATTTCATGCAGCCCTTTCCCGCGGCCTTCAAGGACGTTCGAAGCCGTCCGCAAAGATCAGGTCGTTGGTCACCGTGATCGATACGTTGCCCAGGTTGGAGTCGGTCGCACCGTCCCAGGCCGCGAAGGTGAAGGCGTCCGCACCACTGTAGCCGGCTTCCGGGAAATAGGTGGCCGTGCGGCCGGCCAGTCCTGCCGTGCCATGCGCGGGCTGCGAGACGACGCGCAGGGTCAGCGTGTTGCCGTCGCTGTCACTGGCAACGAGCGGAATATTCACCGCCTGGCCAGCCGATTCGGCGATCGCATCCTGGACGACAGCCGGATGGTTGGGATTGACATGGTCGTTCGATGGGCCGTTGTGGCAGTTGTAGCAGCCGATGCGGAATCCGGGCCAGAAATGCCGGGTTCCGAAATCCGTGCTCAGGGTGCGATCCGCCTTGCTGTAGGAAAGCACGGTGCCGCGATAGTCGGTGCCGTGGCATGCGCGACAGGCCTGGGCCGAATCCTCCGCCGCGTCCTTGTGATCTTGAATCCAGCTTTGGCCAACCGGGTGCATGCCGTGCGGTCCGCCGCTGACCGTGTTGGGCTGCGTTGCGTGGCAGGCGACGCATTCGACCAGCGTGCCGGCATGTCCCTGCAGGGCGATGCTCTGCAGGTTGTCGTTCAGATGGGAACTCGGGAATACGGCATGGGTCGAGCCGTGGCAGACCTCGCACTTGAGGTCGCCGTGACCGGCGGAAAACCGGTACAGCGAATAGCCGGGCAGTGGCACGTCGGCATTCGTCGCGAAAAGCGGGTCGACCGCAATGCGTCGCTCGCCGTTGGTGTCGAAGACGCTGGTGTAGCGGATCTGGCCGTTGTTGTGGGTCGCCGGCCCGGTGTGGCAGTTCTGGCAGCTCGGTTCGTCGAGCCAGCCTTCGCGCCCGCTCATGCCGACCTTGCTCATGCTGCCGTGGCAACTCTGGCACTGCATCGCAACCGAACCGTCAGCGGCAACCGCGTTGCCCATCGCACCGCGCAGGCACTTCGTGGTCGAGCCCGGGTGACAGCTGTAGCAGGCCGAGCGGTTGGTGCTGTCGTCGAGGAGCAGTCCGGTCGACGGGTCGGTGACGCTGGCGTGCAGCGAGTGGATTGCCGTCGTCAATGGAGGCACGCCCGCAATGCCCACGGTCGGCAGCGCATTGGAGGCGTGGCAGGTCGCACAGAGGATCGGCTTGCCGTCCACGCTCACAGTCGGATAGAGCCCTGCCGGGTTGTAACCGAACTGGACCAGCATGGCGGCATAGTCCGGGCTGGTTCCCCGGCGCTCGTCGTGCAGGCGGATCGCATTGAGCCGATAGTCGCGCTCGGCATTCGGATCATTGACCCAGCCGGCGGCGGGTCGCGCATCCGGCCCGCTGCCGGAGGCGTGACAGGCCTTGCAAGTCATCTCGTCGGACACCGGGGCGACGATGTCCGTGGTTGCCAGCACGGCTCCGCCGGCGCTGCTCGCGGTGATGCGGAATACCGGATAGGTGTTTGGCGCGAGGTTGTCGTCGTAGGGTGTCAGCGGCAGGCCCTCGGCCACCCACCAGCCGTTGGCGGTGTCGAAACTCATGGGCTGCGGCGTATTGAGGGCGCCCGGCATCATCACGCCGGTCAGGCCCGTGTCGGCTGGCAGCGGCGTCAGAAGGCCGAACAGCGATTGCGCGTGGACCCAGAAATTGGACTTGCCGATCGAGGTCGTGTTGATCGACCCGGTTGGATCGGCCATGGCCCGGTAGGTGACGACGACGCCGGAGCTTGGCGTAATCAGATGCCCCGAGGGATCCATCAGCTGCGCATGGATGGTGTTGTAGGGCGGCAGGATCGAGAGCACCGAATAATCGGAATCCATGCAGTGCATGCCGAGGTTGTTCCAGCCGGCGACCGTCCATTCGCCGTTGCCTGCAGCAACCGGGTTGGCGGCGAAGATCAACGCCAGGGCAAGGGGGACGAGCGCGATGCGGGGAATCATGGGCGACTCCGGCAAGACCAGGGGCTGTGCTTGCTGTCGCCTGACCCTAGCAGCACGAGAGTGCGAAGCACTTGATCCAGATCAATACCCCCTGGGGTATGTCTTGTGTTTTGGGTTGATTCGGATTGGACGCAGGGGAAGGCCGGGACAAGGGGGCCGGGAAATATCCGTTTGGGAGGCGATGGCTGCTTGCGGCCACCGGTTTTTCGCGCGCTGCCCGCCGCGAACGCGATACCCTCATTTCCTACCGAATGGAGAACCCCAATGACCCGACCCAGGCTGACCTACTTCGACGCGCCGGTAAGCCGTGGCGAGGAATGCCGACTCGCCCTGCACCTCGCCGGCATCGATTTCGAAGACAACCGCATCAACCCGGCCGCGTGGCCGACGCTCAAGCAACAGATGCCCTATGGCGCGTTGCCGGTACTTGAATTGCCGGGGCACCCGCCGCTCGCACAGACCAATCCGATCCTTGTGCTGATCGGCCGGCGCCACGGCCTGCACCCGACCGATGATCTGGAATCCGCGCGCCACGAGGCGATGATGCAACACGTCGAGGAGCTGCGGCACAACGTGTCGCCGACGCTGCGCATGGGCGATGCCGAGAAAAAGGCCGCGCGCGAGGCACTCGTCGCCGGATTCCTGCCGGCATGGGGCCAGGCCGCGGAGCGCAACCTCGCATCGGCCGGGCCGTTCTTCGCCGGCGAGACGATCCACGTCGTCGACATCAAGCTGCACATGGCCGTGCGCTGGTTCCTCGGCGGCAAGGTCGACCACATCCCGGCATCGGTTTTCGCCGCGTTTCCGAAGCTCATGGGCGTGCACGATGCGGTGCGCGACCATCCGCGCGTAAAAGCCTGGTACGCGAAGTAGCATCGCGCGACTCCAGCAAAAGGGGGCGGACGAGTCTTTCGTTTGAATCGCGCGGCATCGCTGTTCGGTTCCGCCCCCTTCTGGCGACCGGTGCACGGCGGGACTTGCCTGCAGCATCGACGCCTGCCCCGGCAAGCCTTCCTGGCTGCCGATGGAATTGCATGCATGAAGACTCTCTTCCCCTTTTCCAGTAATGTCGCATTGTGGCGCCCGAATCCATTACCATGAAGCGCTCGCGCGGCGTCGATGATGCCCTGATCCCGCGTTGGGACACCGGGCAACGCAGGAGCCGTCTGCGAGGGCGCGTTGCCAACCCGAATGTCGGGGGAGACGATGAAATCGGAGCATCGGATGCATTGGCTGGCCGTTAATACGATCCGCCGCGTGCTGGTGTCGGGCTTGCTGGGATGCGCGTCGCAGGCATCTGCCCAGGATCCCGCCCCGCTTCGCCACGAGGTTCTGTTGCCATCGACTGGCGTTGCGCATGCGGTTTCCGCGCAGCCGGATCGCGGAATTGCATTGTGGGGTTCGCTCGACGGAAACCATTCCGGCCCCGATGACAGGCTGGCGGCGCAGCTTTCCGGAGGGCCACAACCCACCGCGACCATCATCGTCGCGGCGCAGCCGAGTCAAAGCACGGTCGGGCAAGACTACGAGGTCTTCTTTGAAACGACTTCCGCCGCGCAGACTCCGGGCGGAAGCGTCGCGGTGAATGACGACCAGGGAGCGTCGTGCGGGCCAGTGGCACTTGATGCGTTCGGACAGGGTTCGTGCAGCCTGTCCTCCACCGTCGCCGGAACGCGCACGCTGAGCGCCGTTTTTACGCCGACGGATGCGAATCTCTTCCTGGGCAGCAGTGACAACCAGCCGCATGACGTTGCCGCGGCGGACACCGAACTCAGCCTGGCGCTGTCGCCCGAACCGTCACCGCCGAACGACCCGGTGACGGCGACAGTCACCTTGTCCGTGGTGGCGCCTGGCGCGGGCACACCGAGCGGGCGTGTTGTCATCAACCAGGCGGGCTCAAGCGATTTCTGCGTGGTGGACCTGCCCTCGAACCAATGCCAACTGCCGCCCGGTTCTCCCGGCAGCCATGCGTTCAATGCCGTCTATGAAGGTGACGGCAACTACAGCCCCAGCAACACGACGGCGCAGCATGTCGTCTACGATCCGTTCACCACGGTGCGGATCACGACCGTGGTGCCCGAACCTTCGGTCGTCGGTCAGCCGGTTTCCGTTTCTTTCGAAATTGACGCTATCGATGGCGTTCCGACCGGAACGGTGGCCATTGGCGCAAACACGGGGGAATCGTGTGCAGCCATGGTGGCTGACGGCAGCTGTGCGCTGACGTTCTTCGTGAATGGACCCCATACGCTCACCGCCAGCTATTCCGGCGATGCCACGCACGATCCGGCCCAGTCCACGGGCGTCGTGCATGATGTCCTGGATGCCAGCACGACGCTTTCGATCACGAGCCATGCGCCCGATCCGTCGATCCCGAATCAGTCCGTCGCCGTCGACGTCGTTCTCGCCGTCCAGAGCCCCGGCGCGGGCACGCCGCACGGTGCCGTCTACGTATCCGATGGCATCGACTCCTGCATGATTCCGGAAGGGAACACGGGTTGTCAGATTGCGCTGCAGACGCGCGGGGCAAGAACGCTGACCGCCGAGTACAACGGCGATGGGGATTACACGGGCAGCACTGCCCAGGTCGTGCATCACGTCAACCGGCTGCCGGTTGTGGGCCAGCCTGCCTACGCTGTCGCCGAGAATGCCGCGCTCAATGTCGGTGCCGCCGAGGGCGTACTTTCCGGCGCGTCGGATCCGGATGGCGACGCGCTGGGTGTCGTCAATCCCGCGTCGGTCATTGCAAGCGGTATCGGCGGGACGGTGCAGATGGACGCCGCCGGCGCGTTCCTCTACACGCCGCCAGCCAATACGACCGGCGTTGCCGTGCTCGATTTTCTGGTCGGCGATGGCCTGGAGCAGGTAGCCGCGGCTGCATCCATCAACGTGCAGCCTGGACTCGACCTCTCCGTCCATATCGATGACGGCCTCGACTTTGCATCGGGCGGCAGTGTCGTGGAGTACCTCATCGACGTGCAGAACACCGGGCCCGCCGACGCCGTGGGCGCCACGGTGCGCGACACGCTTCCGGACAACCTGGTCAACGCTTCCTGGACCTGCTCGGCACCTGCGGGGGCTTCGTGCACACCGTCCGGCACCGGCGACATCGACGACATCGTCAGCGTGCCGAGCGGATCCATGCTCACCTACCTGCTGACGGCCACCGTCAACGCAATTCCGGAGGTTGCCATCGACAACACCGTTGTCGTGACGGCCCCGTCCGGAACGCTCGACACGAATGCCGGCAACGATGCCGATTCGGACATCGATATCGTCGGGATATTCGCGAACGGCTACGATTGAACGGGCAGGAAGGGGGACGGAACGATTGCCCGCCTGAATTGCGCCGGGGAACTGTCTCCGTTCCATTTTTCCCCGATTGGCGTGCGCGGGACCGACGCAGGAGATTGACCATGAAGCGATTCCTGAAGTGGCTGGCCGGCATCCTGCTGGTGCTCGTCGTGCTGGCGACGTGGATGTTCTGGCCGGTGCGGCTGGAGGTTGCGGAGTTGCCTGCGACGATGAGCCTGCCGGCAGCGAACCCGCCGCCGGAAATGGCGATCTATGCGCTGCCGACCGGGGCCATGCATTCCAGGGCGCTGTTCGCCTGGCGCGGCGGGCCGCCCGGCGAGGATCGGGATTTCACGATGACCGCCTATCTGGTCCGTCATCCACGCGGCGACCTGCTGATCGACAGCGGGTTCGGTTCGCAGGTCGACGCGCAGTTTGCGCAACTGCCATGGCTGATGCGCGTGACCTCGCGTTACACGGCCGACGTGCCGGCGGCGCGCCAGCTCGCCGAGGCCGGCATCCATCCGTCTTCACTGGCCGGCGTGCTGCTGACCCATGCGCACTGGGATCATGTCAGCGGCATGAGCGACCTTGCCGGCGTGCCGGCCTGGCTGCCGGGAGCGGAGGCCGAATTCGTGCACGGCGATTCGCCGATGGCCGCGATTGCGCATGCGATGCCCAACCTCAAGCTGCGCCCCTATTCGTTTGCGGATGTTGCCTACCTCGGCTATGCGCAGAGCTTCGACGTCTGGGGTGACGGCTCGATCGTGGTGGTTCCTGCGCCGGGACATACGCCCGGTTCCGTGGTGATCTTCGTGACCTTGCCCACCGCACGCTATGCCTTCGTCGGCGATGTCGTCTGGCAGAGCGAAGGCATCGAACGTCCTGCGGAACGCCCCTGGCTCGCGCGTCATCTGGTCGACTTCGACGCCGACCAGGTTCGCGGGCAGATCTCCCACCTGGCCGCGCTGCACCGGAAGTTTCCCGGGATCGTGATGGTGCCGGCGCATGACGCGCGGCCAACGAAGGCGATGCCGCGGCTGGGGCCGTAGGCACGTATCGAGATCGGCGAAACAGCGTTTGTCGATCAACGGCGCGGACTACAATCACGCCATGCCAGTACCCACGTTGCCAACCACTTCGCAGCGGCTGAATGCGATCAAGATCGCGCACACGATAGTCTGGGCGCTCTTTGCCGGCTGCATCCTCGCCATTCCGATCGCCTCGCTGCTTGGCGAGCACCGCATGGCCGCATGGCTTTCTGCCATCGTGTTTGCCGAGGTCCTTGTGCTCCTGTTCAACCAGTGGAGCTGTCCGCTCACCTCGGTCGCCGCGCGCTACACGGAAGACCGGCGCCCCAACTTCGACATCTACCTGCCGGAGTGGCTGGCACGTTACAACAAGCAGATTTTTGGACCACTCTACGTCGCCGGCATGCTCTTCGCACTTGTGCAGTGGTTGAGATCCTCGGCCTTCTAGCGAGGAGGGAGCGGACAGGTTTGCCGTGGCAACGGTGCGACTCAAATGGGCATCCTCCGTCTCCTTCATGCAGGAAGTGCTTCCACGATTGCGCCCCATTTGGTTCTCTTTGCGGGCGCTGCATAGGAGCAGCCTGTTGGCAAATGAACCCACACTTGTCCGCAACAGCATTGAGCCG
Source organism: uncultured Gammaproteobacteria bacterium (assembly GCA_963822465.1). Taxonomy (GTDB): domain Bacteria; phylum Pseudomonadota; class Gammaproteobacteria; order Xanthomonadales; family Rhodanobacteraceae; genus Dokdonella. Next base: position 132,631 of record CAWGHP010000011.1, read on the forward strand.
GCATCGCCGGATTCGCCGAGAGCAGAGTCCTGACCCGATGACTTGCACTGCAATCGCGCCCAAGTTGACGGAGCGCCTCGAATCTTCCCGGTGCGTCTGAGTTCACCGCAACCCGCAAGCGACTTGCTCAACATGATTGGCTACAGCAATGGTGCCAGCGTGATACGCTGAAACCGCACCGGCGGCTTGAGCTTTCCCAGTCAAGGCAACCGGGCTTTTCGCTGAATGGCGCAACCTGTGCGCCGATCGGCGCCACGCAGCGCGCACATTCCAGCTGGAAGTACATCACCACCGCTGCACCGCCCTCCTCGCAGTTTTACCTGCGCGCAACCGCGCACAGCAGCTCGGGGTATTCCAACGGATCCAGCGCGCTGGCCCAGGTACGGCAACGACGGCTTCTCCTTCGCCAGATTCGAGTAAGGCCGTTCGAGTACTGCCGATGCGTTCCAGCGCTTGGGGGAGCAACACAGACTAGTCACGCATCCATTCTTGTTGATAGGAATAGATCATGAAACCACTACGTTCAGCACTCTGCGCGAGTACTCTTTTATTTTATTTTGCACCACTCCATGCTGCTGTCATTACAGTCAATACCATCAGTGAAGATCCCGTATTGGCCGATGATGGATATTGCATGCTCAATGAAGCTGTTGAAGCTGCCAATACCAACGTGGCATCTGGCGCGGTTGCGGGTGAATGTATGGCGGGTGACGCCCATCCTTCGATTGACGTCATTGAGTTTGATGTGGCGATACTGCCCGCCTACATCGCCCCATTCAATGAATTGCTGTTGACGGAATCGGTTCACATAAAGGGCCCAGGCAAAGAGCTGCTTGACCTTGGCGGATTTTCCTTCAATCGCGTTTTCAGAATTCAGAACACTGCGGCAGGGGCTGCGTTTACCATTTCGGATATTCGCTTTTCCTACAGCACAATTTTTTTGCCATTTGCGGAATACGGCGGGGCTATTCTGGCCAGCCATGTCGGCGGCGCTTCGCTCACCCTTGAACGATTGCATTTCCTTGCGAACAATGCGGAAAAAGGCGGCGGCGCCTTGGCATTGGTCGGCGGCAATAACAACACCACCACAATAAGTGACAGTTTGTTCGAGGGTAACTTTGTCTCGGGCGTTGATGCCAATACGGCGGGTGGAGGCGCGATTTTCATAGGCGGGAATCAAATCGTCACCATTGAGGGAAGTACCTTCGTCGGCAACTATGTGTTCAATACCGCGCTTGCCCAACCTTTGGACGACATGGCCGGTGGCGCGGTCTTGATGCTTTCATCGGCGCCTTCAGCCGTATCGGAACTGACCATTGATCGCAGCACTTTTTCTGCCAATACAGCCGTCGGTGTCGGCGGTGGATTAGCCGTTGGTGGGCCAGGCTTTCCCGGCGACTTTTCACAAGTAACGATCAAGCACAGTACTTTTACCTTGAATGAATCTGACAGCAACCTTGATCAAGTGGGCCCTGATCGAGGTGGTGGCGGAATTTATACTTCCGCATCCATGCCAGTCGTCATTTTCAACACGATCGCGGCAGCCAATGTTGATCAAGCGCAACCAGCAGCGCCTGATCTATCTGGCACCTACAACAGCAATGGCTATAACCTGATTGGCAACAATGAAGGCGTGAGCATCCCTTTTCCGGCCGGCCAGCCTAATGCCAACAGTGACACTGTTGGCAGCAACACCCAGATACTTGATCCCGGGTTGGCACCATTGGCAGACAATGGCGGCCCTACTTCAAGCCACCAATTGCAACCCAGCAGTCCTGCCCTGGACCAGGGCAAGTGCAATTCCCAGACTATCGACCAACGGCATTCACAGAACGCCTCGACAGGCCTCAGAACCATCGATTTGGTGGGGGTGCCAAATCTGCTGTCAGGCTGTGACATTGGCGCGCTTGAATTCGGCAGCGTCAGCGAGGATCCACGACCCGTCGCAAACAATGATGGCTACGTGCTCCTGGAGGGCCAGGAACTGGCAGTCCCCGTCAATCAGGGCCTGCTGCAGAATGACGTGGATGACGACAACCTAGTCGTTTCTTCTGCCGGCAGTTTTGCTGCCGTCAGTACGGATGCCATGGGCCTGGTCGAGCTACTGGCAAATGGAGCGTTTACTTTCAGCACGGATGATCCCGATGCATTTGGAACGGCGACCTTTCAATACACGATCACCGACACTCTGAACAGCAGTACAGCGGATGTGAATCTCATGGTCACCCCGGTCAATGACGCTCCCGGCTTCATCACATCACAAGCTCTGATAACTGCGCCCCTGGGTCAACTGCTGACGTTTCCTGCCTGGGCCACCGACATCGTGCCCGGGCCGCCCAATGAAGCTGGCCAAGGCATGAGCTTCACAGTGAGCCCGGTTAGCGTCCCGGTCGGTTTTTTTGACAGCGTACCTGTCGTCCTGGTTCAAAATGGGAATCTGCGTTTTGCATTGTCGGCAACGGCAACTGGAGTGGCGGAATTGTCGGTAACCTTGCAAGACGACGGAGGGACTGCCAATAACGGGCAAGACAGCTACTCCACAACCCTGTTTATCCAGGCGTCTGATTTGCTATTTGCCGACGGCTTTGACGCAGAAATCTGATTCGATATCTTGATTCAATAGCGCGTAACGTCGGGATGCAAGCACACCCGCTACGTTTCACCCATATCCACGCTGCTCTGGCGGCGCGCGATTTTTCTGATAGAGCAGCAGCGGGAACTACAACGGATTCATCAGCCTGGTCCAGGCCACGCGTCGGGCAACACTGCACGACAGCGAGTTCCCCCGGATCGCGGCTAGACCACGCGGAGAAACAGCGAGGAGCAGCCTGTTGGCAAATGTAACCGCACTAGTCCGCAACAGCATGGATCCGGCATGGCCGGATTCGCCGACAGCAGAGTCCTGGTCCGATGACACCCACTGCATCGCCCCCAATTCGGCAACGCCGTCGGAGTCGCAGCGATCCCCAAAGCTAAGGCATCGCACGGCACCGTCCAGTTCGCGCGCGCTTCGGAAGCCCTGACCGGACTGCATGATTTCGACTTTATGGTCGGCAACTGGCATGTGCGACACCGGTGTACCGATCCGGTTCCACTCATTCGAAGCCATCGGCAAAGAGCGTGTCGTCGACGTAGCGGTAGACCGCGCCCTGATTGACGAACTGGATGTCGCGTCCGAGCGCGCCGACGAACAGCGAACCATCGGCACCTTGCGCGAGGTCGAATCCGAACAGATCGTTGGCTCGCGCATCGGCCAGTTCGAGCTTCTGCACCTGCGACCACATTCCGCCGACCTTCCTGAACACGTAGGCAGCGCCCTGGTAGGCCGGCTTCGAGCATCCCAGCAAGAGCACGTCGTTGCGCAGGGATACCTGCGAACACACCATGTCTGCGCTGGCGTCGTCGGGCAGCAGGTTGGTTTCCGGCAGCCAGCCATTCGCGGTGCGCCTGTAGACCACGACGGGTCGCATGGCTTCGAGGCTGGTGACGGCGAGCAAACTGCCGTCAAAGCTGATGCCGCGGCCAAAGCCCTGGCCGGTGCCGGTTCCAACGAGCGCGGGTTGCGGCTGCCAGGTGCCGGCGTTGCGCACGTACACGGCCACTTCGCCGACGTCGCTGGTGCCGAGATCGACATTGGAATCACCGAGCAGCATGAGGTCCCCGCGGATCTGCGCGGCCCAGGCGCGATGCGGGATACTCTGCGTGGGCGTCCACAGGCCGCCACCGCTGCGCTGGTAGACGGTGGCATTTTCGCCAAACTCGCCGATGACGGCGGCACTTCCGTCGAAGGCGAGGCTATACCCGAACGTGATCTCGTAGCCGGACACGGCCGGGAACAGCTGTGCCTCGAGCGACCAGAGGCCAGCATCGCGGTGGAACACGTAGACCGCGCCACCCTGTGGCTCGCCGTTGAACGCGCGACCTGTCGCGCTGATCAGGGCGATATCGCCCTGCAGGGCAATGACGGATCCGAATCCGTCATCGGTCATGCCATCCGGCGCCAGCAGTCGTGACTGGAACACATAGGATCCGTTCGCGTCGCGCTGGTAGACATAGACCGCGCCGCGCTGGAGCTGGGCGCCAACGTCTTCTGCACGGGAACCGATCATCAGGGTGTCGCCGTCCACGGCGACCACCGAGGCATAGGCGCCGGTTAGGCCCTGGCCGAGATCGGCCTGCCGGGTCAATGCAAAAGAGGCTAGCGACTGAACATTGGCGAACAGCAGGACGCCTTGCGCCGGATTGCCGAAACGCGCTGCGAGCGGATTGCCTACGATGAGGTTGGGACCATTGCGATCGACATCGAGGCGGCTGCCCAGGTATTCGTTGGGACCACCCTGCGGGTCCAAAGCGACCGCGCCCGTGGCATTGCTGAAATCCGGCGTGTACTGCAGCAGCACGACGGCCCCGGAAGCCGTGGCCTGGCCCGCGCGTGAGCACGAGCCGACCAGCGCCCAGACTCCGTCCATGGCCAGGGCGCAGCCAAACCCGTCACTCGCCGTTCCGCTGAGCAGGATCGGCCCGAACAACGACCACGTGCCGCCGCTGCGCGTGATGCTGTAGGCGCGTCCAATGCGTGACGTCGCCGGATTGGACAGCGTGGTGACGACGATGTGGTCCGGCACCGCACGGTCGGTGCCGCTTATCGCGACTGCGGTACCGAACCGGTTCTGTGAATGATCGCCTGCCGCCGGCTCGACCAGTCGGGCGACCTGAGACCAGGTATTGACGGTCAGCTCGAAGACATACGCCGCGCCGGCCTCGGCCTGGCCCGCGGTCTCGCCAGGTGCGCCCACGACCAGGGTGCCGGCCTCGATGGCCACGGAGCTGCCAAACCGGCCCTGTGCCTGCGGTGCGGCGGGATCGAGCAGCACGGTCGTCCACGTTCCCGCCCCTGCGCGCCGCGCCACGAGGATGCGCCCCTGGTCGGTGCCGGCCGCGCCGTCAAAGGACGGAATTCCCGCGACCACGATGTTGTCCGTGGCCGCCACGGCCTCGTAGACGCGCGCGGTCGTCGAACTGGAATATTCCTGCACCCACGACGCGCCATTGCGCCGATAGATCTGCAGGTAGCTGCGGCTTCTCGTGCTGTCGTAGGCGGAAAGGACCAGCGTGCCCTCGTCGAAGGCGAGCCGAGCGCTGGAGTCGCCGGGAATCTCGATGTCCTGGCCGGGCAGGTGCGACCACGCGGAGCCGTTGCGCGCATAGGTGCGGACGATGCCCGGGATCGGCGAATCGCCGAGATTGCTGGCCACGGCGAGGTCGCCATCGATCGCCACGGAATTGCCGAGGATACCGTTGGGCACGCCCTCGCCCGATGCAATGGCACCGAGGGTCTGGTTCAGGGCATAACCCGCGGCAAGGGCAGGCGTGTTGCCGAGCACAGCCAGCACCACCAGCAGCACTCGGATGAGAAAGGTGGGACAAGCCCGGCCGCTCACGGCCGCTGGCGAAACAATCGGAAATATCGACATCGGGGGACCTCGGAAAGCTTCAGCTATCCGTTGTCACGCAATCCGGTGGCGCAAGGGGCCAACCAGACGCAAGGCGGGACGGGCTGGGTGGACCGATGCCCGCCAACTTTCCCGAAATGTCCGGGTTCGGGGGTAAACGACGTTACCCGGAGGCAGCCAACCCCGGCCGATCTGGATCCTCGCCATGTTTCCCTCGACAACTCGCTCGGTCTTTCTGCTTGCCATCATGGGCTTGTCTTGCGCAGTACCAGCCACATCGACGGCTCGCGACAGTGATCCTGACCGCAGCTTCGGCGCGGCCGGCAGGGTAGTCCTGCCGTTTCCAGGCGGGCTCTATGTCGTCAATGGATTCTCCGACGTCAAATTGCTGCAGGACCAGAAGCTGCTGGTCTCGGCGACGGTCGCGACTGGCGGATCGGCGGATTGGGATCTGGGCGTCATGCGCCTCAACGCCAACGGTTCGCTCGATACGACGTTTGGTGTCGGTGGCGCCCGTGTCGTGGGCTTCGATCGGCCGGGCAGCAGCAATAGCGATGTCGTTCGCGGCATGGATGTCGATTCCAGCGGGCGCATCGTGCTGTTCGGCGACGCAGCGGGTGGCGTTGGCGGCATCGACATGGTGGTGGTTCGCCTGACTGCTGATGGCTCGCTCGACAACAGCTTTGGTAGCGGCGGCAAGGCGATCGTGGCTTTCGATCTCGGTGCGACACCGGCGCGCCGTGGCGACCAGGCGACCAAGGGAATCGTGCTGGCGAATGGCTCGATTGTGGTAGTCGGCGTGGCTGCAACAGCCGCTGGCAATGTCATGGCGGTTGCGCGGTTGACGCCCGGGGGACTGTTGGACACTGCGTTCGATGGTGATGGCAAGGTCACGCTGAGCTTTGGCGGCGGCTTGGCTGATACCGCGCTCGCCTACAGCGTGCTGGCGGCAGCTGACGGCCAACGCATCTATGCAGTCGGAGGCGCAGCAGTGTCCGGCAATTATGATTTCGCGATCGCCCGCCTGCTCGGCAACGGCAGCCTCGACACCACGTTTGGCGGCGATGGCATGGTGACGTTTGGCTTTGATATCGCCGGCACCCTGACCGACGTGGCCACCGGAATGGTTGTTCTTCCTGATGGAAAATTCCTGCTCTGCGGCACCGCGCTGGTGGCGTCCCCGAACAACGTCGACTTCGCCTGCGTGCGTCTGCTCGCCAACGGCGCCTTCGACAGCGGCTTCTTTCCGGTCCTGGTCCCGTTCGACCTCGACGGCTACAAAACAGACATCCCCTATGCGACACGCCTCGACGCACAAGGCCGCATCCTCATGGCGGGCAGCGCATCGATCATGAATCCCTGGGACAAGATGGCCGTGGTCAGGCTGCTCGCCAGCGGCCAGGTCGATCCCTCCTTCGGCAACGACGGTCGGATCACTTTCGACGGCGGCCCCGGCAGCCTGAGCGCCGACGCCGGATCCATGCTCGTGCAACCTGACGGCAAGATTGTTGTTGCCGGATCTGCGACGCTCAATACAGGCAACAGTTACGTACAGGTCGTGCGCATGATTGGCGATACCCTGTTTGGCAGTGGCTTCGAAGTGGCGACGCAATAGGTCCCAGACCTTCCGGGGATCAAGCGTCGTCGAGCATTCCATTGACCGGCCCAGAATCGGCCTGCAGGCGCTCATCCTGGCTGGCATGCCTGAACGCTACTCAGGCCGTCGCTGCGGAAAATTCCTCCGTCCCCTTCTCCGCGAGATAGCGCTGGAAGTGCTCGTAGAGTTTGCGGAAGGCGTAACGCGTCTGCGCGAGTCCGTGCGTGTCCCAGCCGTGCGGCGCATTCGGCAGCACGACGAAGTCGACATCCTTGCCCTGCAGGATCAGGCGCTGGACGAGGGTCACCGAATCCTTGAACAGCACGATGTTGTCGCGCATGCCATGGATCAGCATGAGGTGGCCCTTGAGATCGCCCGAGCGCAGATAGGCCGAGGACTTCTCGTACTGGGCCTGATGATCCTGTGGCGCCATCATCGTCTGCATCTCGCCGGTCAGCGCGTGGAATACGTTCGTTGCGGGTGCGCCAGCCACGCCGGCCTGGTAGGCATCCGGGTAGCGGAACATCGACATCGCGGTCAGCAAGCCGCCGTAACTGCTGCCCCAGATGCCGATGCGCTTCGCGTCGACGAAACCCTGGTCGACCAGCCAGCGCGTGCCGCTGTAGAGATCATCGACGTCGACGCCACCGTAGTCCTCGCGGATGCGCTGGCGGAAGGCCTTGCCATGGCCCGAGCTGCCGCTGATGTCGACGTTCATGACCACGTAGCCCTGCTGGGCGAGGAACTGATCGAGGCCCCAGGTCGGGTGATAGACGCGTCCGCCCCACTCGTTGTGCACCGAGTTGCTGTAGACCGAACCGAGGATTGCCGGGTACTTCTTCGCCGCATCAAAATCCGGCGGCAAGGTGAGCCGCGCATGCACCGGCGTGGCGTCGTTGACGTTCGGGAACACCACGTACTTCGCGGCGACCCAGTGGTAGTCGCCGAACTCGGCAGCGGCGAATGCGTGACCTGCCGGCGTGCGTTCGAGGTCGTGCCTGCAGCGGTCGATTGCAGGTACAGGTCCGGCGGCGTGACATCGTTGGAATAGAGGTCGGCGAGATGCTTGCCGTCGGGCGAGACCAGCGGATGGTGCGCGCCCTCGGCCGGCGTCAGTGCCTGCAGGATGACCGCCATCGAGCGCCACGCGATAGACGCGGCGCGATTCGGCATTGCCTTCGTTGCCGACCACGAACAGCGCCTTCGCTGCTGGCGAAATGCTGGCCGAGAACACGGCCCAGTCGCCCTTCGTGATGGCCTTCGGTTCGCCACCGGCCAGCGCCTGATGGTAGACGTGATAGTCGTTGCCGCGATCCGAAGTGAAGTAGACGCCCTCACCGTCCGGCGCCCAGTCCGCCCACCACTCGGCGGTCACGTTGTGTGCATCGGCTTCGTGCACGAGCAGGCGCGCCTTGCCAGTGTCGGGATCGAGGACGAGCAGGCGCCGGTCCTTGATGTAGAGATCGCTCTTGTCGACGAGCAGCTGTTTTCCGTCAGGCGACCAGCGCACGCTGAAGATCTGGTCGAGCGGGTTGTCGCCGAGATCCATCCATCGCACCTCGCCGCCCGCCGCGGCGATCACGCCGAGGCGACGCGTCGGCGAAGGTTCGCCGGGGAAGGCGCGCTTGACCTCGACCAGGCGCGTGGCCTCGCCGAGATAGTCGGGAATGCCGCGCGTCGGCACCTGCGACGCATCGGCCTCGACGAAGGCGAGCTGCCGGCCATCGGCGGACCAGGCGAAGGATTCGACGCCGACGTCCTTGCGCCCGGGCGCACGCAGCTTGCGCGGTGCGGGCGGGGTCGACTTCCAGTCCATGACCCACAGGTCGCCCGCCGCCAGCCAGGCGATGGCGCGCGCCGGCGTCGACGCGGCGAGATCGGAAGCGGCGGGTTGCCCGGCGCCCAGCGGCTGCGGCGCCTCGCCAGGCAACACCCGGTAGATCCGACCATGCAGGATGAAGAGCAGATGCCGGCCATCGGGCGCCCAGGCCAGTTCGGAAATACCGTCATCGGTTTCCGCGCGTTCGACCTGTTCGAGTCGGGTGATGTCGGTGCCGGGATCGGCCGGACTTTCCGGGCGCGGCAAGGTGGTGACGCGGACCGGTTTGGCGCCGGCGGCATCGGTCATCCAGATATCGCGAAAGGGCGTGCCTTCGTCGTTCCAGAGGAAGGCCAGGCGACGGCTGTCGGGCGACCACGCCGGACTCACCGGCTGCGTGCCGGTGACCCAGGGCAGGCTGTACAGCCGCTCCAGGGTCAGCGGGCGTGGCGTCGGTGCATCGGTCTTGTCGGCGGCACGCGCCGGCAATGAGGCAATGAGAAGGCACAGCGCCACGCAGGCGGGCGCGAGGGAATTTCGCAGGGTCATGATCGGAGAAGCCTTCAAGGAATCGTTGATGGGGCAGTCGGTGCCGTGTCGAGCGCGGGCACGCCCGAGGCGTCGTCGAGCATTTCCCAGCGCTGCAGGGACAGCGGCACGTTGCCATTGGCCCAGACGAAGTCGTTGAACTTGCGTATCGAGAACTTTTCGCCTTGCGCGCGGCGCGCATCGGCAAGCAGCTCGGTGATCTGGATCTTGCCGATCTGGTAGGAAATCGCCTGGCCCGGCGTGCTCGCGAACAGCGCGGCTTCGCCGAGCGCGGAAGCATGGTCCATCGGCACGGTGCGCTCGAGATAGTCCGCCGCGTCGGCCAGGGTGAACTCGCCGAGCGCGAGCTTCACGTCGACCTCGACGCGCAACGCGCGCAGGCGCATGAAGCGGTAGAGCGTGGCGCGCGTATGCGCGTTGTCGTCGAACAGCCCGGCCTGCAGCATCATCTCCTCGGCATAGAAGCCGATGCCTTCGTTGGCCGAGGAATCGTAGTAGCGACGCCGGACCGGGTTGCCGTTGCGCCAGCCGAGGCTGAGCTGGAACCAGTGTCCGGGGATGCCTTCGTGGACGATGATCGGGCGCGGGTCCTGCGCACGCGAGAGGTTGAAGAAACCAAGATCGGGACTGGGTGCCGGGATATAGCTGATGCTGTCCTGGCCGAGCCGCGACGGACCGGTGAAATCGTCGGGGACGCCGAGATCCTGCCAGGCTTCGATGTATGCGGGCATCGGCAGGTTGCGATAGTGCGGCAGGCCGGCGGGCACGCCGAGGATGCCGGCCTCGCCGAGGAAGCGACGGATGCGTTCCTCGTCGGCCCGCTCGGCGGCTATCTCGGCTTCGGCATCGGCGAACACCGCGGGCTTGTCGGCGCCCGCGAGGCGCGCCTGGGCGTAGGCCTCGAACGCCATCGCACGCGCCCATTCCTGGCGGCTCATGGCCAGCAGCTGCTCGGGCGTATACGCCAGCAGGGCGACGTTGCGCAGGAAATAGGCGTAGTTCTCGCGGCCGATCGCCGTGTCATGGCGCGCTTCGGCGAGGTGATCCTGCAACCAGCTTCGATAGCGTTCGAGTGCATCGAGCGCCTCGGGCAGCGCCTTGCGCAATGCGCTGCGATGCGATGCATCGAGCAACGGGGCCAGCGACGCCTGTACGCGTTCCGAGCGCGCGCGTACGCCCTCCAGTGCGTCGATCGCAATCTGCGCGAACGGCTGGCGCATGGCGTCGAGATTGCCCTCGGCCGATTTCAGCGTGCGTGCGATCCGTTTCACGCGCGCGACGATTTCAGCTTGCCGGCTCGCCTCGAATGGCGGCGGCTGCAACAACAATTCGTAGACCGAGCCGAGCGTCTGGTCGACGTAGAAATCGGGATTGCGCCGCCAGCCCTGCTCGACCGAAAGCTCCCAGTGCGCGCGCGCGATCGCCGAACCGAGCAGGCGGTAATCGACCTGGTCGGGCACGGCAACGGAAGCCTCCGGCGCGAGCGCCTGCCAGCGACGCTGGAACGCATCGACATCCTTGATGCGCGCGGCGATCGTGGCCGGCGCCCAGTCGACGGCGAAACGCGCGGGCCGCTCGATGCGCGGGATATCGTCCTTGCCGAACGGCTGCTCGAGCGCACGCCATTGCCAGTAATCCCGGTCGAGCGCCGCAATCGAATCGGCGTTCGCCGTCGTGGTCGCGGCCAGGCACAGCAGGGGCACGGCGAGCCAGACCGGGCTGCACCAGCGCACACGAGTATTTCGGCCATCGACGGGTCGATCGGCGCGCGTATGCCGCGGCCTTCCGGGATCATCGTGTCTGTGCATTCTCATGCTCCCCTCTTTGTAGAAGCGCAGCCGTTCGCCCGTTCCCCGCAAGCCTTGTCCGGCCGGCTCGCCGCTTCGGAAACGGTGCATTGTCTGTTACCAGAAAACAACCCAAAGCGCGTGCAGGGCGAGGACGACGATGCTGATGGCAAGACGCATGCGGCGGTAGGCGGGCGACCAGACCGGGTCACGCAGGTCGAGCAGCAACCAGATGGCGAAGCCGGCCATGAGCAGACCGATCGCAATCGGCGCGTTGTGCAGGAACAGCAGGGCGACGAAACCGATCAGGCTCGGCAGCACGGCCTCGAGGTAGCGCAGCGGCGCAGCCCCGGTCACCAGGCCGCTGCCCCAACGTGCGCCACCGAGAAAGCTGAGGATCACCGCGCCGTAAGCAACGAAGGCCGACAGCGCGAGTGTGTGCCACCGCGGTGCGACCATCGCCAGCACGATGGCGCCGGCAAACGGCAGCACGCCACTCCAGCCAAGCAGAAGCATCCCCGGGGGCAACGCAGGGCCCTTGGTTACTGGCATTCGGTCACTCCTTGCGGTGCCGTTGATCTGGCGAAACAAGGTAGCAGGGCCGGCGATCGTTTTCCCGCGTCCGGCGCGGGCAATGGCTGCGTTGCCGGCGGAATCCGGCCGCCGCACCTGGTCGAACCCGGCAACGCGAACTGCCGGGAACCCAGACCTCGGGGCTAAGGGAAGCCTTGCTCAGGGCTGCGGCAGTCTGCCATCCCGCGTTTGGCCTTGTCCTCGGCGACCATCTGGCGCACGTCGGCCAGCAGCTTCTTCGCGTCGTAGACGATGCCGTCCTTGATCGTGTACTGGACGCCGCCGACACGGTGCAGCTTGCCTTCGGCATCGAGCTGGATGTGGCCGGTGCCGTAGAGCGTCTTGAGGTTGGCCAACGGATTCTCGGCGAGCACGGCGAGGTCGGCGAGCTTGCCGGGTTCGACCGAGCCGATGCGGTCGTCGGCGCGCAGCACCTCGGCGCCGTTCAAGGTGGCCGAGCGGATCACTTCGAGCGGATGGAAGCCGGCCTCGCGCAACAGTTCGAGTTCCTGGATCGTGCCGAAGCCGTAGAGCTGGTAGATGAATCCGGAGTCCGATCCCACGGTGACGCGGCCGCCGCGGTTCTTGTAGTCGTTGACGAAATCCATCCAGCGCCGGAAGTTGGCGCGCCAGGCCACTTCGTCTTCGGTGCCCCAGTCGAAGAAGAAGCTGCCGTGGTTGTCGCGATTCGGCGTGTAGAAGTCCCACAGCGACGGCAAGGTGTACTCGTCGTGCCAGTCGGCGCGGCGCGCACGCATGAGGTCGCGCGCGGCGAGGTAGATCGTGAAGGTGGGGTCGATGGTGAAATCGAGTGCGAGCAATTCGCTGATCACGGCCTCGTACTTTTCGCTGCCCCTGGTGGCCGCCTGCGCCCACAGGCGACCGGCCTGGCCGAAGCGGTCGGCCTCGTTGTTGTAGTTGTAGGCAGCCGGGTAGTCCTGCACGGTGCGATCGTCGAACAGCGCCTCGGGCAATCCGTACCAGTGCTCCATCGTGGTCAGGCCCCAGCGTGCCGTGGTCAGCACGTTGACGCGCGCGACATCGAGCTGGGCGTGGTGGCAGGCGCTCTGCATGCCCTGCTTCTTCAGTTCGTCGAAGGCCGCTTCGAGGATGTCCGGGCGATAACCGAAGCACTTCATGCCGACCGCGCCCTTGGCCTTCATCTCGCGCACCCACTTGCGCGCCTGTTCCGGCGTGGTCATCGGTTCGTCGCGGCCCTGTCCGAAGAATGCATACGGAAAGATGCGCGGCGCGGTGATCTGGTTCTTTTCGCTGCGATGCTGCTCGCTGACGCACCACTCGATGCCATTGCCGCAACCCGGATCGCGGATCGTGGTGATGCCGTTGCCCATCCACAGCTTGTAGACATATTCGGCCGGCACGCCCTGCTCCTCGCCGCCGATGTGGCCATGCAGGTCGATCAGTCCCGGCATCACGTAGTGGCCGGAGAGATCCATCTCGCGGCCGCCGGCCTTCAATTTCGGCCGGTCATCCGGCTTGATCGGCGAGCCCGGCGCGCCGACCGATTTCACATCGACGATGCGGTTGCCTTCGATCACCACGTCGGCCGGACCGTAGGCCGGGCTGCCGGTGCCGTTGATCACGGTGACGCCGCGCAGGATCAGTTGCGAGTAGGGTCCGTCGCCTTCGGCACGCGCCGGCGCCGGCAGGACGACGGGCGCCTTGTCCTTGCCGCCGGATGGGGAATCCGCATCGACACCCCCTGCACCCGACGCAGGCGCGGCGCAGGCCATGGCAAGCAGCGCCAGCAACGGCAGTGAAAATCGCATCGGTATCCCCTGCAACTTTGGATGGGCAGTCCTGATCATGCCTCAGCGGCAGCCGCAACACACCCCGTATGCGCGAACTACGAAGCCAGCGTCAACGTGCGCATCTGCAGATAGCCGCGACGCTGCCAATCGAGCAACTGGGGCATGTCGATCGGGCGACGGCCGAGCAGTTCGGTGCGGCCCGCCTCGGTCAGCACGACCTGCTCCACGCGACGCCGGCCGGCGTTCTTCGCCAGATAGAGCGCGGCATCGGCCCAGCGGATGGCATCCTCGAGCGGCGCGTGCCAGCCCGGCGCCAGCGGGTGATGGACGTAGCCACCGGACACGCTGACCGCCATCGCCTGGTCGTGCCATGGCACCGGATCGCTCTCGATTTCGGCAAGCAGGCGCCGCACGTCGCGCTCGAGCGCCACGCCGTCGCTCCGGTTGAGCACGACAAGGAACTCCTCGCCGCCCCAGCGATAGAGTTCATCCGAGTCGCCAAGGACGCGGCGAATGCACTCGACCACGGCCTTCAGGACCGCGTCACCCGCCTCATGGCCGAACTGGTCATTGATCGATTTGAAATGGTCCAGGTCCAGCAGGACCAGGCCCGTCGCCGCCGGACCCGCCGACGCCGCCTTCTGCACGCGTTGCTGGAACTGGTAGCGGCTCGATGCCCCGGTCAAGGCGTCGAACCGGATGGCGTCGGACAGGGTGTCGCGCTCGCTGCGGGCCCGGCGGATGGCGACGAACAGGAGCGCGCACAGGCTCATCGCGAACAGCGCCACGAACAGCGCCAGGGCCTTGGCCAGGCGCTCGGTCCGCAAGCGCTCTTCCTGGATCCTGTTCTCGATCGACAACGCATCGACACGATGCTCGAGTTCCTGCGCGCTGTGGCGTGCCTCGAGCTCGGCGATGGCGCGTCCGCGCTCGTTGCGGAACAGCTGTGACCACAACTCCTGGCGGCGCTCCATTCGTTCAAGGGCGCGGCCAAACAGGCGTCTCTCGCGCAGCACCTTGATCTGGCGATCCAGTCCGTCGAGCACTTCGACCATCTGCCCCTTGGCCACGAAGTCATCGTAGGCCTTTTGCATCAGGGCAAGTCCCGGCTCGACGCGATCCAGCTGCATCAACGCCTGGCCGTGAAGCATGGCGGTCTTGGCCAGGTAGTAACTGTCGTTCTTCTGCGTGGCCATCGCCTCGATCGGTTGCAGGGCTTCAATGGCCTTTTCCGGCAGCGCGGTGGCCAACAGCAACTCGACACGCGCGACGCCGTTGCGAAATGAACTGTAGGTCGATGGATCCTTGCGGGCCAGGGCCTCGGCTTCGCCGAGGGTCTTGTCGGCGGCGGCAAGCTCATCTTTTTTCATCAGCGCCAGCGCACGCGTGCCGAGCAGCGAAATCCGGTTTTGCACGGGAATCTCGCCCGGCTGTGCGAATGCGCGATCAATCGTTTCCAGGGCCGAATCTGGCAGCTCCATCGTGTTGTAGAGTTCGGAAATCGTGCTGAGGCGGAACAGGCGCGCGCGTTCGCGCCCGAAGTCGAGTTTGCCCGCCCAGTCGAGCGCGGCCAGCTGATGGCGCAATGCCGTGTCGAAGTTTCCCGCATCGAAGTACATGTTGCCGTAGCTTGATTCGAGTGCTTCCATTACCTCTGGTGAAGCGTCCGAACCAATGCGCGCGCTCACTGCATTGAGCTGGTCGAGATACTTGCCGATGTTGTCGTCGGCATGGCTCATGAATATGCGCTTGATATCCATGAGGCTGACGGTATCCGCATCGCCGTTGGCCTCGGCCAGGTCCCGTAGCGACTGCATCAGGGCCAGGCGCTTTTCGAAATCGAGTCCCTCGTCGAGGACGACCAGGCGGGTGCGGATCAGTTCGCGACGCAGCGGGTAGGGCATGTCGGCCGGGAGGCGGGCTTCGACTTGCTGCAACTCCCGCACCGCGCCGGGCGAAGCGCTTGCGGCGGCGCGCAGGGCCTGCAGCCGGGCGATGGCCGGGTCGGCCTGCAAGTCCTCGGCCCACGACAGGCCACTGGCCATCAGGATCGCCAGCACGATGCCCGCCACGCCCGGCACGCGACCCCGCAACAGGTTGGAGGCGACCCGGGCTTGTTCGTCCGTCCCCTGGCTCTGGCCCCGTTCCACGTGTGTCGATGGTCCTCGCGATCCCGGTCGCAAATCTAACACCGAACCGGACGGAAACAGGGGGCCGAAGCGGCATCCGGCGATTTCCTGCAGACAGGAAACGCCGCGGACTTTAGGATTCAGGCTTCGATCCGTGCCATGCGCGGATCGAGGCGGCTTGCGGAGGGGTCCGGAGGCGCGATCGATCGCCAATCAGGGAAGGGGATAAGGGAATGAAGTGTCCGAAATGCGGGACCGAGCAGCCCGAGGGCGCCCAGTGCGCCGGCTGCGGCATCTTTTTCGAGAAGTATGCGGCGTACCTGGCGCTCAAGGCGGCGCGACAGTCACCGGTGCCAGCCCCGGCGCGGAAGCCGGCGCCCGCGCTGCGTGGCCCGGTGCCGCTGTTCGTGGCGATCGCACTCCTGCTTGCCGGCATGGCCTGGTTCGTTCTCGGCCGGGGCAGGGGTACGGCGGCCGAAGCACCCGCGCGGCAAGCGGCCGCCGCCATCGAATCCTCGTCAGATGCGACCATCGACGCGCCGATCCCCGGCAGCATCCGCGAACGCGTCAATGCCAGCCACGCGCCGAAGAACGAAATTGAACGGGCGCGCAATGCGACCGTATTCATCCAGACCGAATGGGGCGCCTCGGGTTCCGGCTTCATCGTCGATGCCGGCTGTCGCGTGATCACCAATCGACACGTGGTGCAGTTCGATGAGTCGCGCCTGCGCAAGGATGTGCTTTCCTCGACCGAAGTGCAGACCGCATTCAAGCTCAGGCAGCAGGAATTGCTGCTCGAGTTGCAGCGGCTGCGCATGGAATTCCAGAACGCCCTGCAGACACGCGCATCCACCGCCGAGCTGTTGAAGATGCGCGAGGAGATCGTGCGACGGAGTTCCGAGCTGGATGCCTTGCCGGAAACATTCAGGGGCGAGATCGACAGCAAGCTGCATGACGAGGCCTGGAAGTACCGCTCGGCGAAACTGAGCGTTTCGCTCGTGGACGGTTCGGAATTCCAGGTGAGCCAGGTGCGCATTTCGGAAGAGTACGATCTTGCCGCGTTCGCCATCGACGGCGTCGACTGCCCGTTCCTGGTGCGCGGCGATCCGGACAACCTGGCCCAGGGCGGCCAGCTGTTCACGATCGGCAATCCGTCCGGACTCACCTACACGGTGACATCGGGCGTGTTCTCCGGGTTTCGCGAGGAGGACGGCCAGACCTTCCTGCAGACCGATGCGCCGATCAACCCGGGCAACAGCGGCGGGCCGTTGATCGATCCCCAGGGCCGCGTGGTCGGCATCAACACGATGGTGTTGAGGAATGCGCAGAGCATCGGCTTCTCGATCCCGGTGACGGCCATCGACCTGGCATTCCGCTAGACGCGGGCGAAGCGGGCGCGGTCTCGCAGTCCGTGCGCAGGGCCCGCACGGGTTGATGGTGGCGACCGGCCTGTTCGCACAGTCGACGCGCGACCGGCCTGCCGGGATAATGCGCGCCACGGTGTGCCGGAGGATTCTGCATGAGCTCGTTCGCCCGCCTTGTTCGCCCGCATGTCGATGCCGAACTGCGCGCAGCCGCCGAGGCCGATGCGCGGGCGGATGCCGCCCTGTCGTTCCGCCACCTGGAACGTGCGCACGTGCTCGGCCAGGCATGCACCGTCCAGCACGTACGCGTGCACTGGCGGATGTTCGTCTGGGGCTGGCGCCAGCGCAGCATGCGCGAATGCCTGGGACAACTGCTGCGCATGGCCGGCGCCGCGACGATGACCGTCTTCGGCCTCGTTCCGGCAGGCAATACGGGCGGCTCGAACGTCAGCCCGTACCAGCCCATGCCGGTCGATCCCGAACTTGCCGCGTTGATCGAGCAGGCGCGTGAGGGCCCACCCCAGGGCGTCTAGCCGGCCAGGCCGGGGTACAGTTTCCCTGCGCCGGCTGGCACTATGGCCCGCTCCTGCCACCGACCACGCAGCAAAGCGAGCGCCCGGATGAATCAACCAGCACCCTACCCCATCGGTACGCCCGGACAAGCCTGGGGCGCCGCGGAACGTTCGGCCTGGCTGGCACGGCAGTCGGCGAAGCGCAGCTATGCCGAAGATGTGCTGGCCGTCATCGAGACCTTGCGCGCGCGTTTCGACGTCGTGCAGTACGGTCGCCTCGATTACCACGCCGACCGGTTTCCGCTGTTTGCGGTCAAGAGCCGCGACCAGGACGACGCACTGCCCACCGTGCTGGTGACCGGCGGCGTGCATGGCTACGAAACCAGTGGCGTGCACGGCGCCCTGCAGTTCCTCGACCGGCACGCAGCGAGCTATGCGGGCCGGGTCAATCTGGTGGTCGCGCCGTGCGTCAGCCCCTGGGCCTACGAAATGATCCATCGCTGGAACCGCGATGCGGTCGATCCGAACCGCTCGTTCAAGGCCGACAGTCCGGCACAGGAATCCGCCGCATTGATGAACCTGGTCGCGCCGTTTCGCGAGCGCGTGCTCGTGCACGTCGACCTGCACGAGACCACCGATACCGACGAGTCCGAGTTTCGCCCGGCGCTGGCCGCGCGCGACGGCACGGAATACGAACCTGGCGAGATCCCCGATGGCTTCTACCTGGTCGACGATACCGGGAATCCGCAGCCGGAGTTCCAGCAGGCGATCATCGCGGCGGTGGCCAGGATCACCCATATCGCGCCCGCCGACGCGAATGGCGAGATCATCGGCTCGACCGTGGTGTCGCCCGGCGTGATCCGCTATCCGCTGAAGGAACTCGGCCTCTGCGCCAGTGTCACCGATGCCCGCTACAAGACCACCACCGAGGTCTATCCCGACAGCCCGCGCGCGACGCCCGGGCAATGCAACGCGGCGCAGGCTGCAGCCGTGTGCGCGGCGATCGATTTTGCCCTGGCGCATCGCGCGTAACGATCACGCGCGGAAGATCGGTTCGCCGCCTGGGTTCGGGGTACCGCACCCCGGCGTGCCATGTCCTTCGGCCCATGCCTGCGCCGGTGCACCGCCCTATGCTCGGCCGGCCAACTCCGCCGGGGACCCGATCACCATGCGCATGTTTCTCAGCCCGCCTGTCGCCAGCCGAACCCTGCCCGCCAGTCTGCTGCTCGCCTTTGCCCTGGTCTGCGCGATGTGCAGCGCCAGTGCTGCCCAGCACGGCATCTTCGCGGGCGACATGAATACCGATGCCGGTGCCTGCACCGATTTCTTCGAGTACGCGAACGGCAGCTGGCGCAAGGACCATCCGATCCCGGACTACATGGATCGCTGGAGCCGGCGCTGGGAATCGGGCGAGATCAACAAGGAGCACGTGCGCGACATCCTCGCCGAGGTCTCGGCGAAATCGGACTGGGCCGCAGGCAGCGCCGAGCAGTTGTCGGGTGATTTCTACGCCGCCTGCATGAACGAAAGTGCGGTGGATACGCTGGGCATGAAGCCGGTCGAGCCGATGCTCGCGGCGGTGCGCGCGATCCGGACCCGCGCCGATGTCGGGAAGCAGATCCGCGCATTCCACGATGTCGGCATCCACGTGCCGTTCGCCATCGACGCGTTCGAGGATCTGCACGATCCGACGCAGATGATGGCCCATGTGTCGGCCGGCGGGCTCGGCATGCCCGACCGCGATTACTACCTGAAGCCCGAAGCGCGTTTCGTCGAGGCGCGCGAAAAATACCAGGCGCACGTGGCGCGCATGTTCGAACTGGCCGGTGCGAAGGCGGACGCCGCCAAGGCATCAGCCGCAAGCGTGTTCGCGTTCGAGAAGCGACTCGCCGAGGCCTCGCTCGACAACGTTGCGCGGCGCGATCCGGGCCAGCAGGACCACCGCACGAGCTTCGCCCGGCTTGGCGAGATGGCGCCCGCGTTTGACTGGGCCGCCTACTTCGATGGGGCGAAGATCCCGAGGAACGACGTCAACGTGACCGAGCCGAAGTTCCTCGCGCAGGTCGACAGGGAGCTCGAGTCGGCACCGGTCGCGCAATGGAAAAACTACCTCGAATGGCATCTGCTCAACGCCGCGGCCGACACGCTGTCGAAACCGTTCGTCGAGGAAAGCTTCGCCTTCAACGGCAGGTTCCTGACCGGCGCCACCGAAATGAAGCCGCGCTGGAAGCGCTGCGCCGAAGCGACCGACAACCAGCTCGGCGAGGCACTCGGCAAGAAGTACGTCGAGAAGTACTTTCCGCCGGCGGCCAAGGCGCGCATGCAGGACATGGTCGCCAACATCCTGCTGGCGATGAAGGACACGATCGACGGCCTCGACTGGATGAGCGCGCCGACCAAGGCCAGGGCGCAGGAAAAGCTGGCCACGTTCAATCCGAAGATCGGTTACCCCGACACGTGGAAGACCTATGCCGGCGTCAAGGTCGGGCGCAGTTCGTATTGGGACAATTTCGTCGCCGCCTCGCGCTGGAACGTCGCCGACAACCGCAGCCAGATCGGCAAGCCCGTCGATCGCGGCCGCTGGGGCATGACCCCGCCCACCTCGAATGCCTACTACAACCCGCTGCAGAACGAGATCGTGTTCCCGGCCGGCATCCTGCAGCCGCCGGCGTTCGACGTGGACGCCACCGACGCGGTCAACTACGGCGCCATCGGCGTCGTCATCGGCCACGAGATCAGCCACGGCTTCGACGACCAGGGCGCGCAGTTCGACGCCAGGGGCCGCCTGAGCAACTGGTGGACACCAGCCGACCTGAAGCAGTTCGGCGAACGCGGCCAGTGCGTGGTCGACCAGTTCGAAGGCTATTTCATCGAGCCGGGCATCCACCACAACGGCAAGCTCGTGCTCGGCGAGTCGATCGGCGACCTCGCCGGCGCCAAGCTGGCGTACCTCGGCTACCAGAAATCACGCGAGGGCAAGGGCGCCGGAAGCGACCCTCGACGGCTACACGCCGAACCAGCAGTTCTTCATCGCCTGGGGCCAGTGGCGCGGCGACGAGATTCGCCCGGAAACCCAGCGCACGATGATCCAGGGCGACCCGCACCCGATCGCCAAATACCGCGTCAACGGACCGCTGTCGAACCTGCCCGCCTTCCGGCAGGCGTTCGCCTGCAAGGCCGATGCGCCGATGGTGCGCACGGGCAAGGAGCGCTGCGAAGTCTGGTGATCAAGCCCGGTGGGGTTCTCGGCGTGGCCTGGTGCCGCGACCCGCGGTCCATGGAAACCGCACGACGCCGGCTTCACGCAAGCTGGTCGAACAGCACGACGACGTAGGCGGCAATCGTGAGCGCGGCGATCGGTGCATAGGCCTCGTGGACCCAGGGCTTGCGCGTCGTCGCGGCGAGCAGCGCGCCGAGCGCGAAGATGCCATGGAAGGCGACATTGGCGGTGCCCGGCAGACGCCCGGAAATGACGACATCCTTGAGCAGGCTCACCGCCGCAACGCCGACCAGCAGCAGGAAGAACGCGCGGGCGTTTTCGAAATAGGCGCGCCGCATGTCGTGCGCGGACTCGCCGTCGAGACCGGCCAGTGACAAGCCGGATACAAGGTAGAGCACCGCGCAGTGGAGCAGGACGATGCCGTACATGCCGAACGTCCATTCGGCATGCTCGCGCAGGCCGAACATGGCCCACCAGGTCTGCGCCAGCAAGACCAGCAGGGTGATCGCCCACAAAACGGCCGGCCAGTAGGCCTCTACGCTTCGGCGCAGCAGCAGCAGGCGGCGGAACCCCTGCAGGATCTCGGTTACCGCCAGCCCGAGGATGATCGAGAACAGAACGGCGAGGTAGTTGAACGGGTCATTGGGCTCGGTCATTGCTCATTCCGCAGGCTATGGGTCTGGTGCACCAGGGTTCACGGCGCAGGAATCCCGGCACGGGGCGATCCGCAGCCGCAAAAGCCGGCGGCCGCCACTCGTTCACGCAAACGTGCCTATCATGGATCCGATCACGCCGATGAGGGAAGGCCATGCAAGACGCGACCGGGTTCGACATCAGCGCCGTGCTGCAGCGCCTGCTCGACGAGTCCTATCGGCTGCTCGCCGCGTTGCCGATGCTGGCGCTGGCGCTGCTCATCGTCTGGGCGGCCTGGCTGTTGGGCCGCTGGATCGCCCGCCGCGAGGTGATCGATCGCGCCGCGCGCGCGAATCCCTTCATGCAGGACCTGACCCGCACCACGGTGCGCTGGCTGGTGCTCGGCGCCGGCGTCGTCATTGCCCTGGAACTGATGCAGGCGACCGCCCTGGTCGGCGCCGTGCTCGGCACCGCGGGCGTGCTCGGCGTGGCGCTCGGGTTCGCCTTCAAGGACATCCTCGAGAACTACCTGGCCGGCATCCTGATGAGCGTGCGCCAGCCGTTCGCCCCGCGCGACCACGTGGTCATCGATGGCAACGAGGGGATCATCCTGTCGATGACGTCGCGCGCGACGATCCTGATGACGCTCGACGGCAACCACCTGCGCCTGCCGAACGCGATGGTGTTCCGCAGCGTGACCCTGAACTACACGCGCAATCCGAGCCGGCGCTTCGAGATCGAGGTCGGCATCGGCGTCAACGAGGATCTGCTCAAGGCGCAGGAAATCGGCATCGCCGAGCTGGCCCGGATCGAAGGCATCATGGATTCGCCACCGCCGCGGGCGCTGATCGTCGCGCTCGGCGATTCCAACGTGCAGATGCGCTTCCATGGCTGGGTCGACCAGCGCACGCACGAATTCCTGCAGGTGCGCAGCGAGGCGATCCGGCGCGTCAAGCTGGCCCTCGAGGAAGCCGGCATGGACATGCCCGAGCCGATCTATCGCGTGCAATTGCGCGAACCTGCCGGGGAAGCGGCCAGCGCGCCGCGCCGGGGCAGCACCTCACGCGCCGCCGCCCCGGTCGATACGCGGGTCAATGCCGATCTGAGCGAACAGATCGACCGCGAGCAGGAAGTCGCCGCAAGCAAGGACCTGCTCGATCCCGACGCCCCGCGCGAACTCTGACCGGCCGGCATTCGCGACAGGCGGGGACACGCGCGGTGCGCGCAGGTGGCTTGCTCCATGGCGCCGGCACGGAGTGGCCCTTGACCGCCCGCCGAATGCGACGAAAATCGGCCTTGCATCGCCGCGCTGGCGATTGGCCGAAGCGCCGCGGCCGCGGAACGAACGTCGGGCGTCCCGTTCCATCCACCTGAAGGCCCACGCATGTCCGAACATTTCGCCACCATCGAATGGCAACGCGGCAACCAGGATTTCGCCGGCAATCGATATAGCCGCGCCCATCGCTGGTCGTTCGACGGTGGCGTCGATCTCGCCGCGTCCTCGTCGCCGCATGTCGTGCCGCTCCCGCTTTCCGACGAGCACGCGGTGGATCCCGAGGAAGCGTTCGTCGCCAGCCTGTCGAGCTGCCACATGCTGTGGTTCCTCGGCCTGGCCTGCAAGCGCGGCTACGTGGTCGAAAGTTATCGCGACGAAGCGGTCGGCCGCATGGGCAAGGACGAACGCGGCCGGCTTGCGATCACCGAGGTGATCCTGCGGCCGGCGGTGCGCTTCGGCGGACCGAAAAGGCCCGATGCCGCGCAGCTCGACGCGCTGCATCACGCCGCGCACGAGAGTTGCTTCATCGCCAATTCGGTGAGGACCGACGTACGTTGCGAGCCGGTCGTTGCCACCGACCAGGAGAACCGTCATGCAGGATGTCTCGATCCGTCTTGAGAATCGACCCGGCACCCTGGCCGCGATGGGTGAGGCGCTTGCCGCGGCCGGCCTCAGCATCGAGGGCGGCGGCGCCTGGGTGGTTTCCGGCAAGGGTGCTGCGCATTTTCTCTTCGACGACGGCGAGGCCGCCCGGCGCGCCCTGGAGGCCGCCGATATCGACGTGCTCGCCGTGCGCGATGTCGTCGTGCAGCGACTCAAGCAAGCGGTACCCGGCCAGCTCGGCCAGCTGACCCGGCGCATGGCCGAGGCCGGCATCAACATCGAGGTGCTCTACAGCGACCACGATCATCAGCTGATCCTGGTCGTCGATGATCCGGACAAGGCACGGGCGGTGTCGGCGGCGTGGGCGAACGAGGGCTGAGCGGACCCTGCCCGGGAATTGCGCGGCCGCCTGGCTTCGCGGTCGACCCTGGGCCGCACCGGCAGAGTGGCTGACCCGGCCTGACCGGCGCCGCCGTGGGTCCCGTCCTTGCATTTGCTCGCGTCACGTATTGTGATGCGACTCATTCGCATTTAGACTAGCATTCTACGCAAGCGCTCGCCCCGGGTGACGGGTGCCGACGCGGGGCGACTCACGATCAATAAACAGATGGGTGTTCGATGCTGATTTCATTCCGGGCCGCGCAGCGGACCGTCGTCTTGCTGGCCTTGGGCTGCGCGATCGCCGGTCCGGCCTGTGCAGACGAGTACTTCTGGGTGTATGCGCGCGGCTCGGACACGCTGCCCCAGGGCGCGCTCGAAACCAAGGTCGCCGACATCAGCCGCCTCGGCAAGGAT
The DNA here is from genome assembly GCA_963822465.1 of uncultured Gammaproteobacteria bacterium. Classification (GTDB taxonomy): domain Bacteria; phylum Pseudomonadota; class Gammaproteobacteria; order Xanthomonadales; family Rhodanobacteraceae; genus Dokdonella. The sequence continues at coordinate 156,713 of CAWGHP010000011.1, forward strand.
TCCGGCGACTACGCCTTCCACGACATCCGCGGCGAAGTCGAGTACGGGCTCACCGACCGGCTCTCGATCTTCGGCGAGGTCGCCGTGTTCCGCCACGACTACTCGGTCGTCGACCCCGACCTCAATCCGATGTTCGAGACCCAGGGCGGCGCCGGGCAGCGGTTCCGCGATACCCAATATGCAGGCTACGAGCTCGGCCTCAAGTACAACGTGCTGAGCAACTACAAGGCGCCGATCGGCCTCGCCTTCGGCTTCGCCTACGAGCGGCGCGACCGCTACCGCCTCGATGGTTCGGCCATCGACCAGGATTCCTTCGAGGTGTCCGCCTTCCTGCAGAAGAACTTCCTCGACGACACCCTGCTGCTCGCGCTGACGCCGCGCATCGAATTCGAACGGCGCAAGTCGCCCGGCGTGCTCGAGGAGGAAATCGCCCTTGATGTTTCCGCCGGCATCGCCTATCGGGTCAGGCCCAACCTGTACTTCGGACTCGAGTTCCGCCATCAGTCCGACTACCTCAACCCGCAGGAAGATGGCGAGTTCAATCCCGAACTGCGCCGTTCCAGTTTCGACCTGTTCGATTTCCGCGTCGGCTCGCAGCACCAGCGCGGCAACTACCTCGGTCCGACCGCGCACTACGCGACGAAGGAATGGTGGGTGACCGCGGGCGTGCTCTGGCAGGTGCGCGGCGGCGGTTCGCCGTTTTCCTACAGCCGCAACAACCGCAACTTCGACGAGCACGAGAAGCTGCATGTCGGCCTCGCGGTAGGCCATGAATTCGATTGAGCGGGAGCAGGCATGCCGATGAACCGGAGAAACTTCCTCGCACGCAGCGCAGTACTCGGTGGCGGCCTGTGCCTGTGGCCGCTGGTGCGCGCGGAAACCTACCTCAGCGTCGAGCAGGCGCAGCAGCTGATCTATCCGGGCCAGCCGCTGCAGCCGGTGGACATCGAACTGACCGCGGAGCAGGAAAAGGCGATCGAGAAGGCCTCCGATACGCGCGTGCGCAATGCAAGGCTCAACGCCTGGCGCACGCCGGCCGGGGACTGGTTCATCGTCGACCAGGTGATCGGCAAGCACGAGAACATCGACATGGCCGTGGGCCTCAGTGCCGCCGGCCAGGTCAGCGGAATCGAGATCCTCGTCTATCGCGAGACCTACGGCTACGAGGTGCGCAACGAGAAATGGCGCGCGCAGTTCCACGGCAAGGACCACAGCCAGCTGCTCAGGCTCGACAGGCAGATCCGCAACATCTCCGGCGCCACCTTGTCCTGCCGCCACATCACCGACGGCATCAACCGCCTGACCCAGACCTGGAACCTCGTGCTGCGCGCGCTCTGAGCATTGCGCCGACGCCTATTCCCATGCACGCATCGATCCGCCGCTGCCAGCCACTGCTCGGGACTTTCGTCGAAGTCACCGTGGCTGGTGCGCGCGAGGAGAGCGAGCTGCTTGCACTTGGCAACGAGGCGTTCGCGGAGATTCGCCGGATCGATGCGCTGCTCAGCTTCCATCGCAGCGACAGCGAGCTGTCGCAGGTCAATCGCAACGCCGCCAACTCGACGCAATGGATTTCCGACGCGCTGCGCGAGGTGCTGTTCGAAGCGATCTGGCTCAGCGCCCTGAGTGACGGGGTGTTCGACGTCTGCGTGGCGCCGTCGCTGGTGGCGCGTGGCCTGCTTCCCGACCACGGCTTCGCCAGCTCGGCCGATGCCTCATGGCGGGACATCGAACTGGACGGCAACCAGCTGCGCTTCCGCCGGCCGCTGGTGATTGATCTCGGCGGCATCGCGAAGGGCTACGCCGTCGACTGCGCGATGGCGCGAATGCCCGCTGGCGTCGAATCCTGCATCAACGCCGGTGGCGACTTGCGCATGAATCCATGGCAGGGAAAGACGGCGTCCGTCCGCCTGCCGGGCTCTTCGCACCCGGGATTCTTCGACATTGCCATGCGCAACGCCGCCGTGGCCACCAGCATCGGCAAGGCTGGCGATCACCTCGGCGTGATCATCGATCCGCGCCATGGCCAGGCCAGCCGCGATGGCCGCAGCTTCTCGGTGTTTGCCGCCAGCGCCATGCGCGCCGATGCGCTGACCAAGATCGCCTGCCTTGTCCCCGAATGCGCGGCGCTGATGCGGCGCGCCGGTGCGCAGGCAATCGCCGTGGATGCGCAGGGAGCAATCACCGGGCTGGACCGGGAATCGCCCGTGCAAGAGGTGGCCTGCGCATGATCCGCATGCACATGCCGCCGGGAGTGCGGCGCAGCCTGTACGCGGCACTAGCCCTGAGCTGGGTCAGCGGCATCGTCTACTTCGTGCTCAGTCGCTGGCTGCAGGTCGAAGGCGAGTTCGGCCTCGAGAAGCATCCCTGGCAGTTCCCGCTGCTGAAGATCCACGGTGCCGCGGCATTTATCATGCTGATGGCGATCGGCGCGATGCTGGTCAACCACGTGCCAGCCACCTGGCGCACGCATCGCTCGCGCGGCTTCGGCCTGACCCTGGTCTGCGGCGTCTCGCTGATGGTGATCACGGCGTGGTCGCTCTACTACGCCGCCAACGAGGCGTGGCGACCACTGATCGGCAACATCCATGCCGCGATCGGCTTCGGCCTGCCGCTGTTCCTCGCCATCCACATCTGGCGCGGCCGGCGCGCGGCGCGGGCCAAGCGCAAGGGGCATGGCGAATAGAAGCCCATGGCCGCATCGCAGGCGGCCGGATCAGAATCCGGCGGGCGCCTGCATCGACGAGCGTGCGGGGGCGTCGGTGACGAGCACGTCGGGCAGCGGCAAGGGCTCTCCGCGAAAGAACGCCAGCGCCACCGCATTGCAGGCGGTAACCGAGTCGAATGGGGTGCCGTGGCGCGAGCCGCCGACCACGGCGAACTTCGCGCCGAAGCGTTCGGCATAGCTGCGCTTCTCGGCCAGTGGCGTGTAGTCGTGTTCGCCGGCCAGCATCAGCATTTCGCTCTGCAGGGCCGGCAACCGATCGAGCGAACACCACTGGGCCAGCGCGCGGACGGTATCGAGGTAGGGACGCCTGGGTGCACTGCCGACGACTTCGACGACGCGACGACGCATCGGCTCCTGGTGCGGCTCCCGGAACAGTCGCTTGGCCGCCAGCAGGGCGAGGCGGCGCATGCCGAGGCCACGCACGAGCGCAACCTGGCTGACCAGTTCCATGCGCTTGCGCCAGCTGTCGAGCCGGTAGGAGGGCAGCGTGTTGATCGTCATCAGGCGGGCGACCGCGTGCGGTCGCTGCAAGGCCATCTCCATGGCGACCGCGCCACCCAGCGAGAATCCCATCAGGTGCGTGCGTTCGATCCCGAGCTCGTCGAGCAGATCCCAGACATCGTTGGCGAACTGGGCGATCGAATAGGGGCCTGGCGGTGAGTCGCTGAGGCCGGATCCGCGCAGGTCGGGAACGATCAGGCGGAACCGCGAACCGAGCGACTCCGCCTGGAAGGCCCAGTCGGCACCGCTGGAGCCGAGGCCATGCAGCAGGATCAGCGGCTCGCCCTCGCCATGGTCGCGATAGTGCAGGCGAACGTCGGCAGTCTGCAGGAAGGGCATGGCTCAAGCTAACAGATCATGATGCACCGCACCATCGAGATCTGCCCTGACACAGGATCGCGATTTCTCTGGCGTTCATGCCAACCCGACGGCGTCAGTCGGCGTATCGCGGCATTTCGGGGCGACTCGGTCACGTGGCCTTCCACCCAAGGCCGCCGAATGACGCGGTTGAAGTTCCCACGACCGCCCCGCAGTCCACGTCCATGTGGCGCTTGTCCGTGCAGGGCAATTCTGTCGGCTCAATGCGACTGCGCGATGACAGCACGTGGCGGCGGGGATTGTCGCTTGCGGCATGTCGATTCGACCCGTCGTGGTTCGTCGTCAGGGCAAAGGCACGGGATTCCTTGCCGGTTCGTCCCGTGTCTGGCCAGCTTTCGCCATCCATCAAGGAGAACACACATGCGATTCATGCTGATCGTCAAGGCCAGCGAGGATTCCGAGGCGGGCGTCATGCCGCCGACCGAATTGCTGGAGGCCATGGGCCAGTACAACGAGGAGCTGGCCAGGGCCGGCGTGCTGCTGGCGGGCGAAGGCCTGCATCCGAGTTCCAGGGGCGCGCGCGTTCATTTTTCCGGCAAGACGCGCGGCGTGACCGATGGTCCGTTTGCCGAAACCAGGGAACTGGTCGCCGGATTCTGGCTGATCCAGGCCAGATCGCTCGCCGAAGCGATCGAATGGGTCAAGCGTTGCCCGAACCCGCACGGCGGGGACAGCTGCATCGAGATCCGCCAGGTTTTCGAAGCCGACGATTTCGGCGCCGAACTGACACCCGAGCTGCGCGAACGGGGGCAGCGGCTGCGTGCGCAGACGGCAAACCGGCACTGACGTGCAGCCTGTCCAGTCTTCGCAACCACGAAAAGGCAGCATCCCATGATCCAACAGATCTTCGTCAACCTGCCGGTCCGCGACCTCAGGCGTTCGGTCGAATTCTTCACGGCGCTCGGCTTCACCTTCAATGCGCAGTTCACCGACGAGAATGCGACCTGCATGATCGTCGGCGAGAACATCTTCGTCATGCTGCTGGTCGAGCCGTTCTTCCGCACATTCACCAACAAGCCGGTGGCCGACGCGCACAAGGCCACCGAAGTGCTCATCGCGTTGCCGCTGCCGAGCCGGGCCGGCGTCGAGGCATTCGTCGCGCGCGCGGTCGCCGCCGGCGCGAAGACGCCGATGCCGGCGAAGGATCTCGGCTTCATGTTCCAGCACGGTTTCGAGGATCCCGATGGGCACCTGTGGGAGCTCTTTCACATGGATTCGGATGCACCGCGGTGAGGCCAGCCCGGATGCATCGTTCCGACTTGCCGGGATGCGCCCGGGAATGCTCTGATTCATGGCCATGACGGCCACTGAGATCCGCCAGACCATCGAGGCGCTGTGGCGTATCGAATCACCGCGCCTGATCGCGGCACTGGCGCGCATGCTGCGCGACGTCGGCATGGCCGAGGAGCTGGCCCAGGACGCGCTGGTGTCGGCGCTGGAAACCTGGACGAAGAGCGGCGTACCGGACAACCCGGGAGCATGGCTGATGACGACTGGCAAGCATCGCGCCATCGATTTCCTGCGCCGCAGGCAGATGCTCGAGCGCAAGCACGAACAGCTGGGCTGGTCGGCGGAAGATGCGCAGGACGATGCAGCGGCGCGCATCGAGGCGGGGCTGGAAGACGACATCGGCGATGACCTGCTGCGCCTGATCTTCGTCGCCTGCCATCCGGTGCTTTCGACCGAAGCGCGCGTGGCGCTCACCCTGCGCCTGCTCGGCGGACTGACCACGACGGAAATCGCGCGCGCCTTTCTCGCTCCCGAGGCGACGATCGCGCAGCGAATCGTGCGCGCCAAGCGAACCCTGGCCGAGAAGGAGATCCCGTTCGAGGTGCCCGGAGCCGATCAGCGCGAAGAGCGCATGCAATCGGTGCTCGAGGTCATCTACCTGATCTTCAACGAAGGCTATTCGGCCACGGCGGGTGACGACTGGATGCGGCCCGCGCTGTGCGAGGACGCCCTGCGCCTCGGCCGCTTGCTGGCGGCCCTCGCGGCGAAAGACAGCGAGGTCCATGGCCTGGTTGCGCTGATGGAGTTGCAGGCTTCGCGCATCCGGGCGCGCGTGGATGCGGCCGGCGAACCGATCCTGTTGCGCGACCAGGATCGGGCGCACTGGGACCGCCTGCTGATCCAGCGGGGCCTTGCCGCGCTTGCACAGTCCGAGCGCCTCGGCGGCCTGCGCGGCCCCTATACGCTGCAGGCTGCCATTGCGGCCTGCCATGCCGAGGCGTTGAGTATCGATGAAACCGATTGGGAACGCATTTCCGCGCTTTACGCCGCCCTGCTCGAGGTTACGCCGTCACCGGTGGTCGGGCTGAATCACGCCGTCGCAGTGTCGATGGCGCGCGGACCCGACGCCGGCCTCGCCCTCCTCGACGGACTGGCCGGCGAGCCCGCGCTGGCGAACTACCACCTGTTGCCGACCGCGCGCGGCGACCTTCTGTTCCGGCTCGGGCGCAAGCACGAAGCGCAAGCCGAGTTCGAACGCGCGGCATCGCTCACGCGCAACGCGCGCGAGCAGACCCTGCTGCTGGCACGCGCGGCCGAATGCTTGAATTGAGGCCGGCCGCCGGTCGCTCGTGGCTACCGCTTTGGCAGGGACCGGGCCTGGACCAGGCGACGCCGGGTTTCAGCCGCGTTCGAGCATCTGCACGGCAAACCAGTTGCGCGCATCGGTCCAGGTATTGACGACGCGCAGGCCGGCCTTGGCGGCCATGGCTTCGAAGTCTTCCTGCGAATACTTGCAGCTGTACTCGACCAGCATCGCCTCGTCTTCCGCGAATGCATGGCGATGGTCGCCGACGCGCACGACCTGGTCGGCGCAACTGACGATGTGGGTCTCGATGCGTCCGGCCAGTGCGTTGTATTGGGCCCGGTGGCGAAAGCGTTCGAGGTCGAAATCGGCATCGAGTTCGCGATTGATGCGCGCCAGCAGGTTGAGGGTGAAATCGCGGGTGATGCCGGCGGCATCGTTGTAGGCGGCCTCGAGCAGGACGGCATCCTTCTTCAGGTCCACGCCAACGATGGCAGCGCCGTTGCGCCCCATTTCGATGCACATGGTGCGCAGCAAGGCGACCGCCTCGCGCGGCTCGAAGTTGCCCAGGGTCGATCCGGGAAAGAACACGACCGTGCGTCGCGACGCCTGCTCGGGCGCCGGCAGCTCGACGGGCCGGGTGAAGTCCGCGGTGACCGGCAGCATGTCGACCTCGGGGAATTCCTCGGCCAGGCTTTCGACGCTGGCGTTCAGCGCGCTCGGTGATATTTCCACCGGCACGTAGCCCACCGGGTCGTCCATCGCGTCGAGCAACAGGCGCGTCTTGATGCCTGCCCCGCTGCCATATTCGACCAGCAGCGCACGCGGCCCGATCGCGCGGGCGATGGCGGCGGCATTGTCCTGCAGGATGGCCAGCTCGGTGCGGGTCAGGTAGTACTCGGGCTGCTCGCAGATCTGCTCGAACAATGCCGAGCCACGCGCATCATAGAAATACTTCGAGGCAATGCGCTTGGGCATCTGCGCCAGACCACGATGCACGTCGACGGCAAACTCGTCGACCGGGGCCGGGTCGGGCATGACCTGGGCGAGGCCGGCATCGGTCATAGGTCCTTCCCGAGTCGCAGCCCCATGAACTGCCAGCGATCGGCGGGGGCAAAGAAATTCCGGTAGCTCGCCCGCATGTGATCGGCCGGTGTCGCGCAGGAGCCACCGCGCAGCACGTACTGCCCACACATGAACTTGCCGTTGTATTCGCCGAGCGCGCCGGCCAGCGGCCGGTAACCCGGGTAACTGACATAGGGGCTTCCGGTCCATTCCCAAACGTCACCGAACATCTGCAGCAATCCTGTACCAGCCTGCGCGGGAGCAGGATGGAGGAGACCGCTGTCGACGAAGTTTCCTTTCATGCTGTCGATCCGCTGCGCCGCCGACTCCCATTCGGCCTCGGTTGGCAGGCGTGCCCCGGCCCAGCGCGCGAATGCGTCGGCTTCGAAGAAGCTGACATGGCTGACCGGCGCGTTCGGCTCGATCTCGCGGACTCCGCCGAGGGTGAATTCACTGTCGAGCGACTCCGACCAGTACAGGGGGTGCGCCCAGCCGTGTTCGCAGACCGTGTTCCAGCCTTCCGACATCCACAGGGTCGGGTTGCGATAGCCGCCATCGCGGATGAATTCCGCGAACTCGGCATTGCTCACCGGGCGGTTGGCGATCGCATGCGGATGCAGCAGGGCCTGGTGGCGTGGTGTTTCGCAGTCGAAGGCAAAAGCGCCGCCGGCATGGCCGATATCGACGATGCCCTGCATTCCTTCGATGAATTCAAGCGGCACGGACCTGGAATCGGCTGCCGCTTTCAGCTGGCGAAAGACCGGCTGCAGCGGATTCAGCGCAAACAGGTGCTTGATGTCGGTCAGCAGCAGCTCCTGGTGCTGTTGCTCGTGGTTGATGCCGAGCGTGACGAGCTCATCGACCTGCGCATCGGCGTCACGTTCGAGCAGCCTGCCGATGCGCTCGTCGACATGCGCGCGATAGGCGAGCACTTCGGCCAGCGTCGGTCGCGTCAGCAAGCCGCGCTGCGGCCGCGCGTGCATCGGCCCGACCGACTGGTAATAGGAATTGAACAGGTAATGCCAGTCGGCGTTGTGCGGCTGGTAATCCGGCTCGCGAGCGAGCACGAACTGCTCGAAGAACCACGTCGTGTGGGCCAGGTGCCATTTGGCCGGGCTTGCTTGCGGCATCGACTGCACGACCGTGTCTTCGGCGGCGAGATCGCGGACCAGGCCGGCTGTGGCCTGGCGCACGCGGCGGTAACGCTCCGACAACGAGCCAGCACTGCCAGGGTCGCCTTGGTGCGATGGCGCTCCTGTCGTCGAATCGGATTCGAGCATGCGTGCAATTCCGTAATCGGGCGAAGCGATCATTCTCCACAGCGAGTGTTTACCCGATGTGAAGGGAGCAGCCGGGTTGCACGCTGCCGCGAAGCGCCACTCAGCTTTCGATGAATTCGACCACGCCGGTTTCGAGGGAATACTCCGCGCCAACGACCAGCAGGCCGTCGTTCTGGATCAGCTGCTCGAGGATCTCCGAACCGTGGCGCAACTGGTTGACCGACATGCGGATGTTGTTGCGCACCGAGCGCCGCACCAGCTCCGCATGGTTGTTGGCCAGCTCGGTTCCCATCAGGGCCTCGACCGACGGCCGCACGCGGTCGACGATCGAGCGCAGGTTGCGCGACTGGTCCGCACTCGGGCGGGCGAGCTGGTCGATGGTGGCGAGGATCGCGCCGCACTGGGTGTGGCCAAGGACGACGACGAGGCGCGCGCCATGCTGGGCGGCGGAGAACTCGACGCTGCCGATCTGCGACGGGGCGACGATGTTGCCGGCAACGCGGATCACGAACAGGTCGCCAAGCCCCTGGTCGAAGACGATCTCGGCCGGCACGCGCGAGTCGGAGCAGCCGAGGATGATCGCGAACGGTTCCTGGCCGGCGGCCAGCTCGCGCCGGCGCGTCTCGCCGGTGAGCGCGCCGCTGCCGCCGATCTCGGCGACGAAACGCTGGTTGCCTTCCTTCAGGCGCTGCAGGGCCTTTTCGGCTGAAATCATGCCGTTTCTCTCACTGGATGGTTGCCGATGCCAATTGTGAGGCATCGGTTACCCGAGGCAAAGCCTGGAAACCCCGGATTTGCCGCAGCTCGCCCGCTCAGTAGGCCACGAGCGTCTTGAAGCCGCCGTAGAACATGCGCTTGCCATCGAACGGCATGCCCTTGGGATCCATCATCGCCTGCAGGCGCGGATCGGCCATGACGAGCTTGTTTGTCTTGTCGCGCTGCCTGCGCGATGCATAGACGATCCAGGAAAAGACCACGACTTCGCCTTCCTTCAACTTGACGCTCTGCGGGAACGAGGTGCGCTTGCCGAGCGGCACGTCATCGCCGACGCACTCGGTATAAGCGAGCGCACCGTGCTCGATCCAGATCTTGCCGGCCTTGCGCGCCATCTTCCTGTAGTCATCGAGCTTGTCCTTCGGCACCGGAACCACGAAACCATCGACGTAACTCATGCTGGATTCCTCGCTTGTCCGGAAATGGTCTTCCACCTTGCCACTTCGCGGGTCCCATTGCATCCGCTTCGACCACGCCGATCCATTCGGCATCGTGGCCAGCTGCTCTTCGGCAAGCGGATTGCCCTGGTTCCGCCACGACAGCCCCTGAATCGGGCAAAGTAGCCGCATTTCCGACTCTCGGGGGTCGCCCCCGAGCGCCGTTTTCCAAACGCCAGGTCCGGAGGATCACGATGGCAGCATTGCATCCGCAGGCGCTCGCCCCTGCCCCGAACGACGCGATCGTGTCGGTGCGCGACGTCGGCAAGACCTATGCCAGCGGTTTCGAGGCGCTGCGCAGGATCAACCTGGACATCCGCCGTGGCGAGATCTTCGCCCTGCTCGGCCCCAATGGCGCCGGCAAGACCACCCTGATCAGCATCATCTGCGGCATCGTCAACGCGAGTCGCGGCAAGGTCATCGCCGATGGCCACGACACCGTGCACGAATACCGCGCCGCGCGTGCGGCGATCGGCCTGGTCCCGCAGGAATTGCACACCGATGCCTTCGAGTCGGTGATGGCCACGCTCAAGTTCAGCCGCGGCCTGTTCGGCAAGCCGCCAGATCCCGCCCACCTGGAAAAGGTCCTGCGCGAACTGTCGCTATGGGACAAGCGCAACGCGAAGATCATGACCCTGTCCGGCGGCATGAAGCGCCGCGTGCTGATCGCCAAGGCGCTGGCCCACGAACCGAAGATCCTGTTCCTCGACGAGCCGAGCGCCGGGGTCGACGTGGAACTGCGCCACGACATGTGGCAGATGGTGCGCCGCCTGCGCGAAGGCGGCACCACGATCATCCTGACAACGCACTACATCGAGGAAGCCGAAGACATGGCCGATCGCATCGGCGTGATCAACAAGGGCGAACTGATCGTGGTCGAGGACAAGGACGTGCTGATGCGCAAGCTCGGCAAGAAACAGCTGACCCTGAGCCTGCAGCAGGCCATGGAAAGGATTCCCGAGGGCCTCGCCGGACTGCCGCTGGAACTGTCCGAAGACGGCCTGACCCTGGTCTATACCTTCGATACGCAATCGGAGGAGACCGGCATCGCCAGCCTGTTGCGCCGGCTTGGCGAACACGGCATCGACTTCAAGGACCTGCGCTCCAGCGAAAGTTCGCTGGAGGAGATCTTCGTCAACCTGGTACGCAAGCCGAAGGAAGCCAAGGCATGAATATCCATGGCATTCGCGCCATCTACCGATTCGAAATGGCGCGCACGTTCCGCACCCTGATGCAGTCGATCGCCTCGCCGGTGCTGTCGACCTCGCTGTATTTCATCGTCTTCGGCGCGGCGATCGGCTCGCGCATGGGCGAGATCGACGGCATCAGCTACGGCGCCTTCATCATCCCGGGCCTGATCATGCTGTCGCTGCTCAACGAGAGCATCTCGAACGCCTCGTTCGGCATCTACATGCCGAAGTGGGCCGGCACGATCTACGAACTGCTGTCGGCACCGGTGTCCTGGGTCGAAGTGCTGCTCGGCTATGTCGGCGCGGCGGCGACCAAGTCGGTGATCCTCGGCCTGCTGATCCTGGTCACGGCGCGCTTCTTCGTCGACTACGAGATCGCCCATCCGGTCTGGATGTTCGCCTTCCTCGTGCTGACCTCGGTCACCTTCAGCCTGTTCGGCTTCATCATCGGCCTGTGGGCCGACGATTTCCAGAAGCTGCAGGTGATTCCGCTGATGGTGGTCACGCCGCTGACCTTCCTCGGCGGCGCGTTCTATTCGATCAGCATGCTGCCGCCGTTCTGGCAGAAGGTCACCCTGTTCAATCCGGTGGTCTACCTGATCAGCGGATTCCGCTGGAGCTTCTACGGCGTCGCCGACGTGCACATCGCGGTCAGCACCGGCATGACCGTGGTCTTCCTGCTGGTCTGCCTCGGCATCGTCTCGTGGATCTTCCGCACCGGCTGGAAGCTGCGCAGCTGAATCGCGCCAATGAGCTCAAATGGACTGGCTGGCGCTCAACAGCATTCCAGGGAAGGGCGCGATTGACAGGAGTCGCAACCGACGGATCGGTCGACCCATGAACAACCCATGGGCGCGAGGGAAGCGCTTGCCGGCCACCTGCTACTGGCCGAAGCGCTGTCCAGGGGTCACCAGCGGCGTGATGTTGTCGCGCGGGTGGGCTTCCGCGGCGCGCCGCTCGAGCCAGTTGATCAGCGGCGTCCAGTCTTCGCGGTGGGCGAGGATGGCCTTGCTGTCGTTGTCGAATACGCTCTGGCCGCGATCGGCGAGGCCGACATAGGTCTGCGAGTCGCGCACGCGGATCATCGCCGCCTCGGTCAGGCGGCCGAGCGTGGAGTCGAGCTGCCGCGCCGAGATCGTGCGTTCACGCAGGCGGTTGGCGATCATGGCGACGCGCAGGCGGCCTTTGCGCACCTCGTCGAGCTTGCGCACCATGTCGATGAAGACGAGGGTGGCGCGCAGGTCGATCGGCGAGGGAATGACCGGGATCACCAGCGCATCGGCGTGGCGCGCAAACTGGCCGAATTCGTGCGAGCGCATGCCTGCGGGCGTGTCGATCAGAAGGATTTCCGTATTGGCGGGGATGCGCAGCACCCAACCGGACGAAAGCCCGTAGGAGGGATCGTTGCTGGCCAGCGCATGCACCGGCGCCAGATGCTCGGGCCGCTGCCCGCACCAGGCCAGCGAGGACCCTTGCGGATCGCAGTCGATCAAAGTCGTGCGCCTGCCACTGCGCGCGAAATACCCGGCCAGTGACGTGGTCAGCGTGGTCTTGCCACAGCCGCCCTTGCTGTTCGCGATCAATATTCGAAACATGTCCCCATCCTCTAGCGGTCCGTGCAGCCTGTTTCGCGGCGACGCTCGCAGCCCCCACTCTACGCTAGTCCTCGTTTGAACAAGAATATTTGGCAAACAGCCGGGTTCCGCCGCGCCTGTCCAATCCCCCGTGCGCAGGCGCTTCGATGACCGCGCCATGGGCCCGGTCGTCACGGGCAGCCCGGACCGGCGGATGCTCGCCTGGGAGCCGACGACCCTGGACCCCGGACGCCCGCTGCGGGCCATGCCGCCGAGCCGTGGCCGCTTTGGATGATGAACGATGCACGCGCGTGAACCGCGGTACAGGCTGCACAATCCACAATAGCCCCGGCCCACCGGTTGCGCGATGATGTGCCACCGGCACGAGATCCGGAGATGCGTGATGAAGCGGACTGTCCTTGTTTTCGCGATGCTGATTTCAGCGGGTGCCTGCCCGGCGGCTCCGCTGGCGCCGACGGCGCACGCGGAAATCGAAGCCTTGCTGCAGGACCTTGCCAGCTCCCGCTGCGAGTTCTACCGCAACGGCAGCTGGTACCCGGCGCCAAAGGCGGCCAGCCACCTGCAGAGGAAACTGGACTACTTCGAGAGGAAGGGGCGCCTCGACGATGCCGCCGGCTTCATCGCCGACGGTGCAACCCGCAGCAGCATGAGCGGCGAGGCCTACCAGGTACGTTGTCCGGGCGAACCCGTCGAACCAAGCGCTTCGTGGCTGAACCGCAGGCTCGAACACCTGCGTGCGGGCCGGACGGGCGAGCACCACTGAACCTCCTGAGGCGAATTTAACGAACCTTGCGGCACGGTGGCCGCAAGCCAGGGCGGCACTACGCACGACTCGCAAGGCAGGCGTCGGGCCCGGAGACCCGCCCAGACACGACTCTCCCTACCAAAAGGACGACATGCGCATCGCCATCGTGGGCAATTCGGGTTCCGGAAAATCGACGCTGGCGCGCCAGTTGGGCGAGGCCCGCGGCCTCGATCTTCTCGATCTCGATACGCTGGCCTGGCAACCCGGCAAGATCGCAGTGGCGCGCGACCCGGCGCTGGCGCGGGCCGACGTACGGGCATTCTGCGAAAGCCGGCCGGATTGGGTTGTCGAAGGCTGCTATGGCGACCTGATCGGGGCGAGCCTGGCGACCGCGGGCCTGCTGGTCTTCCTCGATCCGGGCCTTGAGACCTGCCTGGCCAACTGCCGCGCGCGTCCCTGGGAACCACACAAATATCCCTCCAAGCAGGCGCAGGACGAAAAGCTCGAATTCCTGTTGGCCTGGGTGGAGGAATACTACGTGCGCGACGGCGATCTCTCGCTGCAGGCGCATGCGGCGCTTTTCGATGCCGCGCGCTGCCGCAAGGTCAGGATCGACGGACGCGCAGATGCGGCGCGGATCGCGCAACTGGCCAGCGCATGAGCGCGGCGTCCGCCATGCACGCACTATCCCCATCCTCATCCCTGATACCCGAAGCGAGAATGCCGTGAACACGAATGCCGGGGAAATCGCGAGCAAGGTGCCCGAAGTCACCCTGGTCTTCTGGATCATCAAGGTCCTTGCCACGACCCTGGGCGAAACCGGCGGCGATGCGGTGTCGATGTCGATGGATCTCGGCTACCTCGTCGGCACCGGCATCTTCGCCGTCGTGTTCTTCATCGCCGTGGCCGCGCAGATGCGCGCCGCCCGCTTCCATCCGCTGCTGTACTGGGCGACGATCATCGCCACCACCACGGTCGGTACGACGCTGGCGGATTTTTCCACGCGCTCGCTCGGCATCGGCTACGCCGGCGGCAGCGCCATCCTGCTCGGCCTGCTGCTGGCGTCGCTTTTCATCTGGCATCGCACGCTCGGCTCGATCGCCGTCGACACGGTCAGTTCGCCGAGAACGGAAGTGTTCTACTGGGTCACGATCATGTTCTCGCAGACCCTCGGCACCGCGCTCGGCGACTGGACCGCGGATACCGCCGGCCTCGGCTATGACGGTGGCGCCCTCGTCTTCGGCGCGCTGCTGGCACTGATCGCGGCCGCCTACTTCTGGACGAAGATTTCGCGCACCGCCCTGTTCTGGGCGGCCTTCATCCTGACCCGGCCGCTCGGTGCCGTGGTCGGCGACTTCCTCGACAAGCCGGTCGCCAGCGGCGGCCTCGCCCTGAGCCGCTACACGGCATCGGCGACGCTGCTGGTCCTCATCGCCCTGCTCATCTGGTTCTTTCCACAACGCCCGGCCCGGCGCGCGCACTAGGCGAACTACGAAGCAGCAATGCGGGACACGTCATCGAGGCCCACAACAACGCGGGATCGCGTCGGCCGGTAACGAATCCTGCGCTGTTGACCCGGATTTTGCAGGAAAGGCCCCTTCGACAGGCTGAGGAGGGGCCTTCGTGCCCGATGCTTTTGCGTGAGTTTGACGTAGAGCATCGGGCATGAATGCCCTTCCTACAGAGTAGCGAAAGGCATCGCGGCTGAATCCGGCAACGAAGCGACAACGCCATTCGCCCGCTGTCCACAACTACAGCAGCTTCGCGGTGAGTTTCATCTCGACGGCAGACAAGGCTTTCGACACCGGGCAGCCGGTCTTGGTCGCCGTCGCCAGTTTCTGGAATTCGTCGTTGCCGATGCCGGGGACCTCGCCTTCGGTTTCCAGTTCGATCAGCGGAATCACGTAACCTTCGTCGCGCTTTTCCAGATGTACCCTGGCCACCGTGTGCACGCGCGTCGGCACGTGGCCGGCCTGGGCCAGCGCCAGCGACAGGGCCATCGAGAAACACGCCGCGTGCGCTGCGCCGATCAGCTCCTCCGGATTCGTTCCCGGGCCATCTTCCATGCGCGACTTGAACCCGTAGGTTCCCTTGAACGCACCGCTTTGCACGGAGACGTTGCCGGAGCCTTCCGGTACGCCACCTTTCCATTCGGCCTCGCCTTTGCGGACAGTTGCCATGCTCTTTCTCCTGGTCTGGACGGAACGGCGAACCGCATCGGAACAGGCGGATCGCACGAACCGCTGAGCCTACGCCATGCGCATGAACATGGAATGGATGGACGTGCGCACCTGCCTACCAGGGCACGGGCTCGCCCTTGTGGTTGACGAATCGCCCCACCGCATCGGCATCGAACGCCAGCGCGTCGATGACCTTGAGCATGTTGGCAACGGATTGCGCGCTTTCCAGTTCGGCACCTTCTCCACCCATGTCGGTCTTGACCCAGCCCGGACTCAGGGCGAGCACGGCGATCCTGCGCTCGGCCAGGGCATGGCCGAGCATGCGCATGGCCATGTTGAGCGCGGCCTTGCTGATGTTGTAGCTGGGCGTACCGAAGCGCGACGCACGCTGGATCGAGCCGAGGCCCGAACTGATCGCGATGACCTTGCCGCCATCGGCCAGCCGCGCGGCCAGGGCCTGGGTCAGCAGGAAAGGACCCTGGGCATTGGTGACGAAGGCCTGCTCCATTGCCTTCGCCTCGACCTCGCCGAATGACTCGCCAGGCGTCAGGACGCCGGCATTGTTGATCAGCACGTCGATCTTCAGCTCGAGCATGCCGATCTCACCGGCAATTCCGGCCATCGAGCGAGGCTCGGCGACGTCGAGCGGCAGGACCTTGAGATGCCCCGGATACTGGCCGCTCAGGTGGTTCAGCTCGGAAGCGCGTGCCGCGTGCCGGCAGGCAGCAACGACGCGATCGCCGCGGGCCAGGATCTGCCTGACGAATTCCAGCCCGATGCCGCGGTTGGCTCCGGTTACCATGAACTGGGTCATGTTGTTCTCCTCGCTGGCGGCGCCGACGGTGAACTTTCGCCGTGCGCTTCCAGTCTACCGGAGCCCGTGACCTACGACTGATGCCCCTTCCTGGCGGCACGGCGTAGCCTGCATGATTCCGCAAGAACCCCACTTCAACGATCAGGATTCCGCATGCGCAAGCTTCTGTACGCCGCCCTGTTTTCCCTCGGATTCGTCGGCTCGGCGTTCGCCGCCAGCGACAGCGTCGACATCCCGTTCACCCGATTCACGCTGCCCAATGGGCTGACCGCCATCGTGCATGAGGACCACAAGGCGCCCGTGGTCGCGGTGAGCATCTGGTACCACGTCGGTTCGGCCGACGAGCCGACTGGCAAGACCGGCTTCGCGCACCTGTTCGAACACCTGATGTTCTCCGGTTCGGAAAACCGCAAGGGCACCTACTTCGAACCGTTCGAAGAGGTCGGCGCCACCGACATGAATGGCACCACCTGGTTCGATCGCACCAATTACTTCGAGACGGTGCCGACCACCGCGCTCGACATGGCGCTGTGGATGGAATCGGATCGCATGGGCCACCTGCTCGGCGCGATCGGCCAGAAGGAACTCGATACGCAACGCGGCGTCGTGCAGAACGAGAAGCGCCAGGGCGAGAACCGTCCCTACGGGCGCACCGACGAAAACATCCTGGCCAATGCGTTTCCGGCCAACCATCCCTACCAGCACGACACCATCGGTTCGATGGCCGACCTCGATGCCGCCTCGCTGGCCGACGTCAAGCAGTGGTTCACCGATTACTACGGCGCGGCCAACACGACCATCGTGCTGGCCGGCGACATCACGCCACAGCTTGCTCGCCAGAAGCTGATGACCTATTTCGGCGACATCCCGGCCGGGCCGCCGGTGCCGCGCCAGCAGCCCTGGGTTGCCGCACGCAGGACCTCCACGCGCGGCGAACAGAAGGACCACGTCGCCCAGGTGCGCATCATCCGCGAATGGAACGTGGCCCAGCTTGGCCATGAAGACGAGCCGCTGCTCGAACTCGCCGCCGACGCGCTCGGCGGCGGCAAGACCTCGCGCCTGTACCAGCGCCTGGTCTACAAGGACAAGCTGGTCGACAGCGTTTCCGTCGAGGTGCAACCGTTCGCGCTGGCCAGCCAGTTCGTGCTGACCGCCGACGTCAGGCAGGGCGTCGACCCGGCCACGGTCGAGAAGGCGGTGGCCGAGGAGTGGGCGAAGTTCCTCAAGGACGGGCCGACCGAGGAGGAACTCGAGCGCTCGCGCATGTCGAGCCGCGCGGGCTTCATCCGTGGCCTCGAGAAGGTCGGCGGATTCAGCGGCAAGGCGACCGTGCTGGCCGAATCGCAGGTCTATCGCGGCGACCCGGGCGCCTACAAGCTCGACCTCGAGCGCATCCAGGCGGCGACCGTGGATTCGGTCAAGGCGGCCGCCAATCGCTGGATCGCCAGGGGCGACTACACGCTGACCGTGGTGCCGGCGGCCGAAGGCGAAACAATCGACGAATCGGCGCCGAAAGGCCTGCCGGCGGCCGACGGCAAACCGAAGCCGGTGGTTCCCGATCAACCCGAATACGGCACGGCGAAAAGCGACCTCGATCGCAGCCAGGGCGTACCCAAGGTCACCGATTTCCCCGACCTCAGCTTCCCCGAGATCCAGCGCGGCACGCTGAAAAACGGCATCGAAGTCGTGCTCGCCGAGCGCCACACGATTCCGGTCGTGCAGCTGCAATTGCAGTTCGATGCCGGCTACGCCAGCGACCAGGGCCGCAAGCTCGGCACCTCGTCGTTCGCCATGGCCATGCTCGACGAGGGCACCGAAACGCTGGATTCCGTCGAGATCGCGCGGCGCAGCGAACGCCTTGGCGCGCGCATCGGGGCAGGTTCCGGCCTCGACAGTTCGGCAGTCAGCCTGAATGCGCTGGACTCGCAGCTCGAGCCCTCGCTGGCGCTGTTCGCCGACATCGTGCGCAACCCGGCCTTCCGCAATGCCGACGTCGAGCGCATCCGCGGCCAGTGGCTGGCCGACATCGCGCAGGAAAAGACCCAGCCGACCGGCATCGCCCTGCGCACGCTGCCACCGCTGCTCTACGGTGACAACCACGCCTACGGCATTCCGTTCACCGGCAGTGGCACCGAAGCCTCGATCCGCTCGCTCGACGTCAAGGACCTGCGCCGCTTCCACCGCGACTTCATCCGTCCCGACAACGTCCGCATCCTCGTTGCCGGCGACACGACCATGGCCGCGATCACGGCGCAGCTCGACAAGGTCTTCGGCGACTGGAAAGTCGCCGAGACGCCGGTGCCGGCGAAGACGATCGGCCATGTCGACGCGCAAAAGAAGGTCCGCGTGTTCCTCGTCGATCGCCCCGACTCGCCGCAGACCCTGATCCTGACCGGTTCGCTCGCGCCTTCGACCAAGGCGCCGAACAACATCGAGATCCAGACCATGAACGGCGCCTTCGGCGGCACCTTCACCTCGCGCCTGAACATGAACCTGCGCGAAGACAAGCGCTGGGCCTACGGCGCATCGAGCTTCCTGCAGGATGCGATCGGGCAACGTCCGTTCATGACCTACGCCTCGGTGCAGACCGACAAGAGCGCCGAGTCGGTCGCCGAGATTCTCAAGGAAGCCCGCGCCATCATCGGCGACAAGCCGCTGACCGACGCCGAGATCAGCAAGATCAAGACCCAGCGCGTGCGCGCCCTGCCCGGCAGCTTCGAGACCACCGCCTCGGTGCTCGGCGTCCTCTCCGGCAATTCGCTGTACGGGCGCCCGGACAACTACGTGCTGACGCTCAAGTCCAGGATCGAAGGCCAGAAGGACGCCGACGTCGAAGCCGCGGCGCGCGAAGTGATCCAGCCCGACGCACTGACCTGGGTCATCGTCGGCGACCTCGGGAAGATCGAGAAGCCGGTGCGCGCGCTCAAGCTCGGCGAGGTCAAGGTGCTCGATGCCGATGGCAAGGTGGTGCGCTGAGGGCGCCCGTCAGGATCGCGGATGGGCGCCGCTAGTGCGCCCATCCGACATTCGTCGTCCCGGCGCAGGCCGGGACCCAGTTCCTGGCTTCTGCTCGATCCTTGAGTCGCTCCGATGGGACGAGGAAGTGGAAGGCCTTATTGCGGTCATCCGCGTCCATTCAGCCAGCATTCCCTAAACTCCCCCGCGACCCCTCGCGCCCCAAGAATCGATCACCATGAAACACCTGATCCCGATCCTGCTGATCCTGCCGCTCGCCGCCTGCAGCTGGGGCATCAAGCTCGACTCCGGCGGCAAGAATATCCGTGTCGCGTGGAACGATGACGTCAGCGCTTGTCGCGACATGGGCAAGATCACGGTGTCCGTGCTCAACAAGGTCGGACCGGTCAATCGCAGCCAGATCAAGATCAACGACGAGCTCGAAGTCATGGCGCGCAACGAGGCGGCCGGCATGCAGGCCGACACGATCCGCCCGCTGGGCGAGGCGCGCGATGGCGAACAGAGCTGGCAGGCCTATGCCTGCGGTGCGGGGCGCGCGCAGGCGCCGAGGTCGCCCGGCGTCAAGTCCGCGGACGAGCCCGTCGAGACCTATCCGATCAAGGACAACTAGGGCGCAGCGGCCGATCCCGGCGCCGAAATCCTGATCGGCAGGGAGAGGTCGGGACCACGCTTCCGATGCGCATGGCGGCTTGCCGCCGCGCCGGCATCCGGGCCAATTGCCCCGCACCGGGGCGAATACGCTCGAAATTGATCCGGCGCTGCTGCACACTTCCTCCCCAGGGGACGCCGCCGCGCGGCGCGACACTTGGAAGAATACTGGGCGCATGCAGATACTGCTGACCGGAGCCACCGGATTCCTCGGTCGGGCCATTGCCGCCGTGCTGGTCGAGCGCGGCCACGAGGTGCGTGCGCTGGTGCGCGCGGAGAACCGCGAGCTGGCAGCGCTCGGAGTGCAGCAGCAACGCGGCCTGGTCAGCACGTTCGAGGACGTCTGCGTCGCCGCCGAAGGCTGCGAGGCGATCGTGCATGCGGCCGGCTGCAGCGATCCGCTGGCCAGCATCGAGGAATTCCACGAAGCCAACGTGCGCTCGACGGACTGCGTGCTCGGTGCCTGCGAGCTGGTCGGCGTGCCGCGCCTGCTGCTGACCTCATGCGCGAACGCGGTGATCGGCCACGCCGATCTCGCAGGCGTCGACGAACGCCAGGCCTATCCGTCGCGCTGGCCATCGGCCTATGGGCATACCAAGGCGCTGGCCGAACAGCGCGTGCTGGCGGCCAATGGCGAGCGCCTGGCCACCTGCGTGCTGCGACCTCACCTGCTCTGGGGCGCCGGCGAGTTGCGCATCCTGCCCGCCCTGATCGACCTCGCCCGGCGCGGCAAGCTGCGCCTGTTCGGCGAACCGGACCGCAAGATCGATCCCTGCCACGTCGACAACGCCGCCCATGCCCACGGCCTCGCCGTGGACAAGCTCGAGCCCGGTTCGCCGGTTGCCGGCAAGGTCTATTTCATCGGCCAGGGTGAACCGATGAGCATCGAGAATTTCCTCAACGCACTGTTGCGCGCCGGCGGGTTTCCGCCGGAGAAACGTCGCCTGGCCTCGCTGACGGCGCATGCGCTGGCGACCGCCGCGCGTGCCGGCGCCGACAGCACGTCGCCGCTGATCAATCCCTACCTGCTCGAGCTGTTCAGCCATGCCAGCTGGTTCAGCCTGAATGCCGCGAAGCGCGATCTGGGCTACGCACCCAGGCTGAGCACGGCGGAAGGCATGAGTCGCCTGTTCACCGCACTGACGCGCGAGCGCATGCAGAGCCGCACGCCCTGACGATCGATACTGGCGTCGAGGACGTCGCGGGACCCCGATTGCAGCGCTCGCCGGCGTTCGCCCGAACCGATGGTCGATGCGGCAGATGCCTTAGAATGCGCCGATGACGACTGCCGAAGCCAATGCCGCTCGCGCGCCGAATCCCGTACTGAAGGTACTCGGGCGCGGCCTCGAGTCCGCGCTCAACCATGCCCTCAGCCTCGACGTGGAGACGCGCGACGCCCTCGGCGCACTCGACGGACGGGCACTGCGCGTGGATTTCCGCGGCACTGGTCTGGCCATGCGCGTTGCCGTGGATGGCGAACACCTGCGCGTCGGGCCGGCCTTTGAGGGCGACAACCAGTTGCGCGTTTCGGCGACGCCCGGCGGCCTGCTCGGCATGGCCTTTGCGCGCTTGCGCGGCGATGCCGATGCAGCCATTCCGCCGGGCCAGGTCGAAATCGCCGGCGACGCCGAACTGGCGCGGCGCATCGAGCGCCTCGCCACGCGTTTCGAACCCGATATCGATGAAGCCTTTGCGCGCGCATTCGGCGATGTCATCGGCTTCCAGGTCGCCAAACGCCTGCGCAGCGCACTCGCTGCCGCACGCAGGTCGGCCAAGGGTCTGGTGCGCGACACCGCCGACTACCTGGTCGAGGAAAGTCGCGACCTGGTCGCCCGGCCCGAGATGGACCAGTTCCTCGACGAGGTCGACGAACTGCGCGAGCGCGGCGACCGCCTCGAAGCCAGGGTCAGGCGGATGGCGGCGCGCAACGCATGATGACTTCCCTGCGCCTGCTTCCGCGCGTGCTGCGCATCGCCGCCGTGCTCGTGCGCTATCGCCTCGACGATGTTGTCGACGATGCGCATCGCTTCCGCATCCTGCGCTGGGCGCGGCTGTTCGTGCCGCGCGCTCCGGCCGACGTCGCCGCCTTGCCGCGCGGCGCGCGCCTGGTCCTCGCCCTGACCGAACTCGGCCCGATCTTCGTCAAGTTCGGCCAGATCCTCTCGACCCGGCGCGACCTGCTGCCGGCGGACATCGCCGACGAACTGACCGCGCTGCAGGACAAGGTCACGCCATTCGCCGGCAGCGTGGCACGCGCGCAAGTCGAGCAGGCGCTTGGCGCCTCCATCGCGGAACGGTTCGCCAGCTTCGACGAGCAGCCGCTGGCTTCGGCCTCGATCGCACAGGTGCACGCGGCGCAGTTGCCCGGCGGCCGCGAGGTCGTGGTCAAGGTGCTGCGCCCCGACATCCAGCTGCGCATCCAGCGCGACATCGAGCTGCTGCGCGCACTCGGCGAGCTGGCCAATCGGGTACATCCGAACGCCGACAAGATCCGGCCGCTCGAGGTGGTCGCCGAGATCGAATCGACCCTGGTCAATGAACTCGACCTGCAGCGCGAAGGCGCCAATGCGAGCCTGCTGCGGCGCAATTTCCTCGATTCCGACGATCTCTACGTGCCCGAGGTGATCTGGTCGCACACGACGGCCGGCATCCTCACCCTCGAGCGCGTACGCGGCATTCCGGTCGACGATCTCGCCGCGCTCGATGCAGCCGGAATCGACCGCGCCCGCCTCGCCGAGAAGGGCGTGCAGCTGTTCTACACGCAGGTGTTCCGCGACAATTTCTTCCACGCCGATGCGCATGCCGGCAACATCTGGGTGGATGCCTCGCGACGCGACAACCCGCGCTTCATCGCGCTCGACTTCGGCATCATGGGCACCCTGCCGGAGCAGGACCAGTACTGGCTGGCGGAAAATTTCCTCGCCCTGTTCAGGCAGGACTACAAGCGCATCGCCGAGCTGCACCTGCGCGCCGGCTGGATGCCGGCCAACGTGCGCATGGATGAACTCGAGTCGGCGATCCGCGCCGTGTGCGAGCCGTATTTCACGCGGCCGCTCAGCGAGATCTCGCTGGCCGCGGTGGTGGTCAAGCTGTTCCAGGTCGCGCGTCGCTACCAGCTGACCCTGCAGCCGCAGCTGATCCTGCTGCAGAAGACCCTGCTCAACATCGAAGGCGTCGGCCGCCTGCTGCATCCGACCATCGACATCTGGGCAACCGCGCGTCCGGTGCTCGAGCGCATCTGGCTCAAGCGCTCCGGCCCGCGGGCCATGCTCAGGCGCCTGCGCCGGCGCGTGCCCGAGTGGCTGGCCGCCGCCCCGGACATGCCCCAGCTCGTGCACAGCTACCTCGAACAGGTGACCAGCGGCAAGCTCGAGGTGCGCATCGCCTCGGAAGACCTGCGCCGGCTCGAGGCGAACTCGCGGCGCAGTCCGCAGCTGGCGATCACCCTGACCGTCGGCGCGACGTTTGCGCTGTGCGCGGCCCTGTTGCAGGTGTTCGAGGCCAGCACGCCACGCTGGGGCGGACTCAGCATCCTCGCCATCGGCGCCGCCGCCGTCGCGGCCTGGGCATTCGCCAACGCGCTGCGTTCGCGCTGAACGGCTCAAGCCCCATGATCCTCTACAGCGACGAGCACATCGTCGTCGTCGACAAGCCGTCCGGCATGCCGGTGCATCGCAGCCGGCTGGTCAACGATGGCGACGTCTACCTGATCGATGTCGTGCGCGGGCTGGTCGATGGGCCCCTGCACCTGATCCACCGCCTCGATCGCGCGACCAGCGGCGTGCTCCTGATCGGGCGCAGCAGCGAGGTCGCCGGCACGCTCGGCCGCCAGTTCATGCAACGCGAGGTCGAGAAGACCTACCTGGCCGTCTGCCGCGGCTGGCCGCAGGAAACCGGCGAGATCGACTATCCCTTGCCCGGCGTGCGCGAGAACAGCGAGCGCAAGCCGGCGCTGACGCGCTGGCGGCGCCTGCATACGATCGAAGTGCCGATCGCGATCAACCGCTATCCGCAGCAGCGCTATGCCCTCGTCGACGTCTCGCCGGAGACCGGGCGCTACCGGCAGATCCGCCGGCATTTCGCCCACCTGCGCCATCCGCTGATCGGCGATACCAGTCATGGGCGCACCGAACACAATCGCCTGTTCAAGCAGCATTTCGGCGTGCATCGCCTGTTGCTGCATGCGCGTCGCCTCGTCTTCGACCATCCGGTCGAGGCACGACGCATCAGTATCGAGGCACCGCTCGATGCCGAGTTCGGCGGCCTGCTGGATCGCTTTGGGTGGTCGATCCTGTAGGAGCCCCTTCAGGGGCGACGCTCTTGTGGGATCGGGAAAAGGAGCATCGCCCCTGAAGGGGCTCCTACAGGAGATGTGCAGCCCGGATAGAATGGCGGCATGCTCGAGATCGACGCCCAGCTGCAGATACCCGATGACGAACTGGTCGAGCGCTTCGTGCGTTCCTCCGGGCCGGGCGGACAGAACGTCAACAAGGTCGCCAGCGCGGTCGAGTTGCGCTTCGACGTCGCGCGTTCGCCGTCGCTGCCCGAGGCGCTGCGTGAACGACTGCTGGCACGCCGCGACCGCCGCCTGACCGACGAGGGCGTGCTGGTCATCCAGGCGAGCCGCTTCCGCGACCAGGCCAAGAACCGTGATGATGCGCGCGTGCGCCTTGCCGAGGTCATCCGCGCGGCCCAGTTCGTGCCGAAGAAGCGGGTGGCGACGCGGCCGACGCGCGCCTCGAAGGAACGCCGCATCACGGCGAAGAAGAAGCGCGCCGGCATCAAGTCCGGTCGCGGCACGCAGAAGTGGAGCGGCGATTGAAACGCCCTGCACTGCCGGAGCAACTGCCGGCTTCGATGCCCCAGCTTCGCGCACATGCCGGGCGTCGGCTCGTGCGCTGGTTCGTCACCGCCTGCGGCTGGAAGTTGCGCGGCGATTTTCCCGACGTGGCGCGCCTGGTGCTGATCGCCGCGCCGCATTCGTCCTGGTGGGACGGGGTCTGGGGCCTGCTGATCAAGATCGCCATCGGCGCCGACGTCTCGTTCATGGCCAAGCGCGAGCTGTTCGTCGGTCCGCTCGGCTGGATCCTGCGCCAGCTCGGTGGCATTCCGATCGAGCGCAGCGCGACGCGCGGCGTGGTCGAACAGATCAGCGCACGATTCCGCAGCCAGCCGAAACTGTGGATGGGCATCGCCCCGGAAGGCACGCGCAAGCCGGTGAAGAAGTGGCGCTCGGGCTTCTGGCATATCGCGCGCGCCGCCGGCGTGCCGATCCTGCCCGTGTATTTCCACTACCCTGAACGCACCATCGGCGTCGGCCCGCTGTTCCACACCAGCGATGACGTCGAAGCGGATATTGGCAAGCTGCGCGAGTTCTACGCGCCGTGGCAGGGCCGAAACCACGGCATCGACTGAGTTCGTTCGGCTTCGCCAGGCGCGGTCCGCGCACACGCATTCCCCACACCAGGCAGGAGGCATTGACGTGACGATACGTATCCTCGGAATCTCCGGCAGCCTGCGCAAGCAGTCGTTCAACACGGCCCTCCTGCGCGCCGCCCAATCGCTGGTCGCCGATGATGTCAGCCTTGAGGCGGCCACCCTGCACGGCATTCCGCTCTACGACGCGGATCTCGAACGGGACGAAGGCATTCCCGCGGCGGTGACCGAACTCAAGGAACGGGTCATGGCCAGCGCCGGCCTGCTGCTGGTCACGCCGGAATACAACAATGGCATTCCCGGCGTGTTCAAGAACGCGATCGACTGGCTGTCGAGGCCGAACGCGGACATCCCGAAGGTATTCGGCAATCGCCCGCTCGGCCTGATCGGCGCGTCGCCGGGCGGCTTCGGCACGATCCTCTCGCAGAACGCCTGGCTGCCGGTGATGCGCACGCTGGGCGTGCGCTTCTGGGCCGGCGGCCGCCTGATGGCCTCGCGCGCAGGAACGCTGTTCAACGACGATGGCGAACTCGTCGACGAACGCATGCGCGAGCAGCTGCGCACGTACCTCGACGGCTTCTCCCGCTTTGTCGCCGAATCCGGTCGCTGACGCGCCGCGCCGGCCAGTCCATGGGATGCGGGTCGCTGTACGAGACGCGGGTATTGCAATGCGACTCGCGTCTCATTAGAATGCGCGCCATTCGCCCCCCTTGCCCCGTGGAGGAACCGAACATGGCGATGACCCCGTCCGAAATGGATCGCAAGATCGACGAGCATTTCGGTTTTGAAGCGCGCGACAACGTGGAAGGCGTCCTTGCCACCCTGGCCGACGACGTGGAACACGACATCGTCGGCTACCCCGGCGGACCGACCCACGGTCGCGCCGGCGCGCGACCGTTCTACGAGTCGCTGTTCGCCGACCTGGCCGAGGGCAAGGTGCGCTCGCTGCGCCGGCTCTACGGCGAGAACTTCATGGTCGACGATTCCCTGTGGAGCGGTTGCGCGCCGGGCAAGCCGTTCGGCCTCGATGGCCGCGGCCGACCACTCGAGTTCCGCCTGCTGCACGTGTTCGAGTTTTCGGACGCGGGCGACATCCGGCGCGAGAACGTCTGGATCGATCTCGCCGCGATCCAGCAGCAGTTGCCGCAGGACTGACATGACCGACCTGCCAAAGCGCGGGCGCCCGAACCAGAAGCGGCGCACGCGCAAGGACCTGCTCAAGGCCGCGGCCCGGCTGATGCAGCAGGGGCGCAAGCCGACCCTCGAGGAGATCGCCGACGAGGCGCTGGTTTCGCGCGCCACCGCCTACCGCTACTTCCCCGGAATGGACGCACTGCTCGCCGAGGCGCTGCTCGACGTCGCCGCGCCGGACCCGGAGACCCTGTTCGGCGAAACCGCCAGCAGCGATCCGGTGGAGCGCCTCGAGCAGGTCGACAGCGCGCTGCACGACCTGACCCTCGCCAACGAGGCGTCGATGCGACTGATGCTGTCGCAGTCGTTGCAGCGCGGCGGCGGCGACGCAGCCGACCTGCCCCCGCGCCAGAACCGGCGCACGCCGCTGATCGAGGCGGCGCTCAGGCCGTCGCGCAAGCAGTTCACGCCAGCCGCGCTGAGGAACCTGACCCATGCGCTCGCCATGATCATCGGCACCGAGGCGATCATCGTGTTCAAGGACGTCCTGCAACTCGAGGACGCCGAGGCCCGCAAGGTGAAGCGCTGGGCGATCCGCGCCCTGGTCGAAGCCGCGCGCCGCTAGTCCCCTTGCACCCCGGTCCTTGCGGACGGGTGACTTCCGGCGCAGGCAATGCGCGGACGCTCGCGGTCCAATGACAGGTTCGGTCGTGACGGCATGGCATCGCGTCAGCCGCGACCGCGTGGAGTGGCCCATGCGAGATTCGAAGAGTTTCACGGCAACCCTGCTGCTGGCGCTGCTGCTCGCCGGTTGCACGGTCATGCCGGCACCGATGGCGGTCGATGCGGATGCGCGGATGCAGGCATTGGCCGACGATTATGTCGATGCCGAACTCGAGCGCGACCCGGGCGCCGCCTATTTCGTCGGTCTCGAGGCGCCGCGACACGACCGCCTGCCCGACCAATCGCCGGCGGCGCTGGCCGCGTGGCGCCTGCGCGAGGACGGCTGGCTCGAGCGCCTGCGCGAAATCGAACCGGCGCGCCTCGCCGATCCCGCGATGCGCGTGGCCCATGCGCAATTGCGCGAGCAGCTCGAAAGCAGCCGGCAACTGCGCATCTGCCGGCGTGAGTTGTGGTCGATCAGCCACATGGATGGCTGGCATCTCGTGCTCGCCGAGCTGGCCGAGCGCCAGCCGATCGACACGCCCGGGCTGCGCGAGCAGGCCCTGCGGCGCTACGCGGACCTGGCGCGCTTTGTCGACCAGGAAATCGCCAATCTGCGCAGCGGGCTCGACGCCGGCTACTCGGTGCCGCGCAGCGTCGTCACGCGCGCGCTCGCGCAAATGGACGGCTACCTGCCGGACAAGGTCGAGGATTCGCCACTCTACGACCCGGCCCGGCGCAGCAACGACGAGTCGTTTCGCATGGCCTACGCCAGCCTGCTGGCGACGCGCGTGCAGCCGGCCATGCAGCGTTACCGGAATTTCCTGCGCGATGAATACCTGCCGCGCGCGCGAACGAGCCTCGGCGTATCCGCCCTGCCTGATGGCGTCGCCTGCTATCGCGCCCTGGCGCGCGCCGCCACCACCCTGGACCGCGCGCCGCAGACCGTGGTGGCGATCGGCGAGAAGGCCGTGGCGGAGAATCTCGACACGGTTCGGACGCTGGGCCGGCAACTCTACGGCACCGGGGATGTCGCCACGATCATCGCGCGCACCGGGCAGGCCGAAGACAACCATTTCGCCTCACAACAGGCACTGATCGATTTCTCCGCGGCCACCGTCGAGGCGGCGCGCCTGAAGTCCATCCCGCTGTTCGGCCAGCTGCCGGACCAGTCCGTGGTCGTCGAACCGCCTCCTGCGCACGAGCGCGGTTCCGGCCTCAGTTCCCACTACGATCCGGAGCCGGATCGCACCCGTCCCGCCGTCTACCGCATCAACATCGACAACTGGCAGGCCGATACGCGCGGCGCAGCGGAAATCACTGCCGTGCACGAAACCTGGCCGGGCCACCACCTGCAGATGGCGCTGGCCGCAGGACTCGGCAACCAGCACCGCCTGTCCAGGCTCGTCTACAACGCGGCCTACGTGGAAGGCTGGGCACGCTATGCCGAGTCGCTGGCCGAAGAAGCCGGCATCTACACGACGCAACACGCGCTGATCTCGCGGCGCATCTGGCCGGCGCGCGGCATGGTGGTCGATCCCGGCCTCCATGTCGGCGGCTGGAGCCGTGAACGCGCCCGCGACTACCTGGTCGCGACCGGCCGCTTCGATGCGGCCAAGGCCGACGCGCAGATCGACCGCATCGCGGCGATCCCCGCCCAGCTCACCGCCTACGATTCCGGCGGCCTCGAGATCCTCGCGCTGCGCCGCGAGGCGCAGGCCGCACTCGGCACGAATTTCGACCTGCGCGGCTTCCACAGCGAGGTGCTGGCCGATGGCATCGTTCCGCTGTCGACCCTGCGCGCCCGCATCGGCGCGTGGATCTCGAGCCGCAAGCCGGCGGCCAAGGATGGCACTGCACGAGGCTCCTGATCAGCAGGAAGCGCGGTCGAATCGTCCCTGCGTGGAGAGCAGGGACGTCAGCCGGAGCCGGACGGGCTGCGCCGATCCTCGCGACGTTCGGCGATCCTGATCTGGTAAAGCTGGCGATCGGCGCGCTCGATGGTCCGCTCGAGCAGTTCGTCGCCCTCGCGCGCGGCGAAACCGATCGAGATGTCGCAAGGCGCGTCGCTGCCGGCCGCTGCGCGGATGCGCTCGGCGACGGCATCGGTCACGGCGCCTCCGGTGGGCAGCAGCAGCAGGAATTCGTCGCCGCCCATGCGCACCACGGCATCGCCGATGCGCGCGTGCTTGTTGAGGAAGCGACCCATGCCGACGAGCATCTCGTCGCCGCCGCGGTGGCCGTGGGTGTCGTTGATCTGCTTGAAGTTGTCGAGATCGACGATGATGCATCCCCAGTTCTGGTCCGCGTCGAAGCGCTGCTCGGCCAATGACAGGTAGCGCCGGTTGAAGCATCCGGTCAGCGGATCGCGGATGCTCTGCTCGCGCAGCTTTTCCTCCAGCTTGCGCCGCTCGGTCATGTCGGTCGCGTTGCCGAGGACATAGGGCACCCCATCGGCGTCCTTGCACAGCAGGTTGTTGTACTCCCAGACGCGCAATTCGCCATTGCGCGCGGTCATGAAGAGCGCACCGGATTCGCTGCCGTTGGCCCGGATGCGGGCCAGGTAGTCGTCAAAGTGGATTCTCGGCTTCTTCGGGGATCAGCTCGCGGATGTTCACGCCAAGCAGTTCCGCGACCTCGTAGCCGAGCGCCTGCGTGGCCGCCGGATTTGCCGAAAGCACGATGCCTTCCAGCGAATGCGTGCAGATCAGGCCGCGGCTGTATTCGATGATCTCGCGCAGCTTCTTTTCGTTGGCGGCGAGGTCCTTCTGGGTCCGCGCCAGTTCCTCGCGATGGCGGTTCATGGCCCGCCGCACGAGCAGGCCGACGAACGCCGTGCCGACGCTGATCAGCAGCGGCAGGCGGAAGATCGCTCCCTGCGACCAGGCCGGATCGGGATTGATCAGGAACGGACCGCCCGCATGGTTCATGGCGGCGACCAGTACCAGCTCTAAGCACGACGGCGACAAAAAGAATGATCGCGGCACGGGCCGGAAGCACGAACGCACCGATCAGGACGAGTGACGGCAGGGCGATGCTGACGCCCTGGGTCTGCCCGCCGGAGCTGAAATTGAGGATGGCGGATAGCCACAAAGGGGATGGCCATGAACCAGATCGCGCTGCGCGCGACCCGGCCGCTGCGGGCGAGGTCGAACAGAACCAGGACGATCGCGGCCAGTCCGACCAGACTGATGACGCCGACGGCGACGGTGCCCCAGACCAGCTCGCTGACGCAGATCAGCCCGATGGTCAGCACCAGCAGGGCGCCGACGCCGAAAACGATTTCGGCGCGAAAGCGCGCATCCGGATCGGCCCCGCCGAGGCGCGACAGCAGCCGATCGATCCCTTTCAGCTTTGAGACTGCGTTCTCCACCCTTTGCAGCTTGTCCAAACTTCCCCGACAGGAACTTTAGACCCAAATTCGCGTCGATGCCATGCCGACCTTCGTGGCGGCCTCGTGGCCGTCCCCACCCGCCGGCCCGTTCGCCGCGGTGAACAGTCTGTCCACGCGCGGGCCCCTACTGCCGCCGGCCCTCCGGCAGTATCTTGCATGCATTCAAATCGGCTGCCCCGCAGCCATCCAGACGGAGATTCCGATGAAGAAGATTCTCGGCGTGCAGGACGCGCCCGCGGCGCATTGGGTCGGCGATGGTTTCCCGGCGCGCTCGATGTTTTCCTACAACAGCCA
Source organism: uncultured Gammaproteobacteria bacterium (assembly GCA_963822465.1). Classification (GTDB taxonomy): domain Bacteria; phylum Pseudomonadota; class Gammaproteobacteria; order Xanthomonadales; family Rhodanobacteraceae; genus Dokdonella. The sequence goes on from CAWGHP010000011.1 coordinate 187,472, forward strand.
TGGCAGCCAGCTGAGCCCGTTCCTGCTGCTCGACTATGCCGGCCCGATGAAGTTCGAGCCGGCAGCGCGCCCGCGCGGCGTCGGCCAGCACCCGCATCGCGGCTTCGAGACCGTCACGATCGTCTACAAGGGCGAGGTCGAGCACAAGGATTCGACCGGCGCCGGCGGCAGGATCGGGCCGGGCGACGTGCAATGGATGACGGCGGCGTCGGGCATCCTGCACGAGGAGTTCCATTCGCACGACTTCACGCGCACGGGCGGCGTGCTCGAGATGGTCCAGCTCTGGGTCAACCTGCCGGCCCGGGACAAGATGTCGGCACCGCGCTACCAGACCCTGCTCGACGCCGGGATTCCCGCGGTCGAACTGGCCAACGCTGCCGGTACGTTGCGCGTGATCGCCGGTGACTACCTCGGCCACCGCGGCCCGGCGCAGACCTTCACGCCGATCGATGTCTGGGACATCCGCCTCAGGCAGGGCGCGAGCAGCGAATTCACCCTCCCCGCCGGCCGCACCCTGGCCCTGGTCGTGTTGCAGGGCACGGTCATGGTCAACGCGCAGGCGGTTGCCCGCGAGGCGCAGATGGTCGTGCTCGGCCGCGACGGCGAGAAGGTGGCGGTGGAAGCGAACACCGACGCCACCGTGCTGCTGCTCAGCGGCGAACCGATCGACGAACCGATCGCCGGCTACGGACCGTTCGTGATGAACACGCAGGCCGAGATCCAGCAGGCCATGACCGATTTCAACAGCGGCAAGTTTGGCCGGATTCCGCGCTGACCATGTCTGGACCGGGCCGTGCTGGCCTGGTCCGCCTCTATGGAATCAGGCCGTAGCCGGCGGCCTGCAGGTCGACCAGCTTGGTCATCGCCGAGAGGGCCACGTGGACATCCTTGCGCACGTCGGTCGCCGCGTAACCGCTGTGGCGCAGCGCCTGTCCGCAGACATACAGCTCGACTCCTGCAGCGCGCAGGTCCGCGATCAGGGCGGCATTGGGATTGGCCTTGCCGAAGTGGCTCTGGTAGCTCGCGTCCGAGAGGACGATTGGCGTCGCCTTGCCATGGATGACGACGGCGACGCTGAGCTTGTCGGCAGGCACGCCGGCCATGGCATACAGGTTCACGGCGCGGGCCGCGGCATCGAGACGACGGTTGATGCCGGCATCGGTGGTTTCACCGCCGGTCGCATCGATCACCACGCGATGCATGGCGGAGGCAGCCGGCTTGTCGACATCGCCCTGCAGCGCATAGACGCCGCCGGCCGACTTGAGGCGCGGGAACTGCATCGCATCGGCAGTTGATGCCTTGGCCGGCTTGTCGACGGGCTGGCCGGCATGGGCCGCCACGGCCAGCAGGGTCAGGCTGAACAGAAGGGTTCGGATCATGGGGAAGTTCCTCGGTTGACGAAAAATCACTCGCGCGTGGTGGACGGGATCGTTGCGCGAAGACGGCCCGGGAGCGGGCCAGGCTGGACGCCCAACAGCCGCCATGCCGTATGGCGCCGTGGCGAGACTCGGGTATGGTCCACCCTGCGCCGCAACCTGCACTGAATATCGGGGAGTTCGAGAGCGATGGGCAAGAACCGGATGGAAGCGTTCAGCGATGGCGTGCTCGCCATCATCATCACCATCATGGTGCTGGAGATGAAGGTACCGCATGGCGAGGAACTGGCGACGCTCGCACCGCTGGTCCCGGTGTTCCTCAGCTACGTGCTGAGCTTCGTCTACCTCGGCATCTACTGGAACAACCACCATCATCTGCTGCACGCAACCCGGCAGGTCAGCGGCGGCACCCTGTGGGCCAACCTGCACCTGCTGTTCTGGCTGTCGCTGTTTCCCTTCGTCACCGGCTGGATGGGCGAGAACCATTTCTCCGCCCTGCCGACCGCGTTCTACGGCGGGGTCCTGCTGATGGCCTCGATCGCCTACTGGATCCTGGCCCGGCGCATCATCGCCGCCGAGGGCAAATCGTCCCTGGTCGCGCGCGCGATCGGCAAGGATGCCAAGGGCCTCGCCTCGACCGCGATCTACGCGATCGCGATCCCACTGGCCTTTGTCCATCAAGCGATTTCGCAAGGGTTGTTCGTCCTCGTCGCCCTGATGTGGCTGGTGCCGGACCGTCGCATCGAGAACCTGCTGGCCGAGCGCAGGGAAGCCTGAGCGCGACGGCGGTGGTTTCCGCGGGATGAACGCTGCGTTGCGCATTCGACCCCTAATGCCGTTGCGCGATGACCCCACGTTGAGCGATACGAATCATCATTCAGGATCCCCATGTCCGCGCCAGCCCTGCCCACCGTATTCCTGCCGCACGGCGCCGGCCCGTGCTTCTTCATGGACTGGCCGCCAGCCGGAACCTGGGACCGCATGGCCGGCTGGCTGCGCGGCCTGATCGGCGGGATCGGGGCCAGGCCGAAAGCCCTGCTCGTCGTCTCGGCGCATTGGGAAGCGCCGGTCTTCACGGTCAACGCGCAGGCGCGGCCCGGGCTGCTCTACGACTACTCCGGATTTCCGCCACACACCTACGAGCTGGCCTGGCCGGCCGAGGGCTCGCCCGAACTCGCCGCACGGATTCGCAACCTGCTGGCGGACGCCGGCATCGACAGCGCCGACGAGGAGCAACGCGGCCTCGACCATGGCGTTTTCATTCCGATGAAACTCGTGGTTCCGCAGGCCGATATTCCGGTCGTGCAGTTGTCGCTACTGCGCGGACTCGATCCGGCCGCGCACCTCGCCCTTGGCCGCGCGCTCGCACCGCTGCGCAATGAAGGCGTGCTGATCATCGGCAGCGGCATGAGCTTCCACAACATGCAGCGATTCCGCCTCGATGGCGGTGGCGTCGATGCCGACTCGCTGCGCTTCGATGCCTGGCTGGCCGACACGATCAGCCTGCCGCGCGCACGGCGCGAGCAGCGACTGGTCGACTGGGCAGATGCGCCCGGTGGCCGCGCCGCGCATCCGCGCGAGGAACACCTGCTGCCCCTGCACGTGGTGGCCGGTGCGGCCGGCGAGGATCCGGGCCGCAAGGTATTCGAGGACCGCGTGCTCGGCAGCGTGCAGTCGGCTTATCTGTTCGCTGCCACGGGCGCCTGAAGCCGCCGGTTTCGAAACCGGCGAGCGGTCAATCCGATTCCGCGCCTGTCTTCTTTTTCGCCGCGGCATCGGATGGCAAACGCATCACCGCCGCCATCGTGGCGATGCCGTCCCAGAGATGACCGACGCGCAGGTTCTCGTTCTCGGCGTGCTGGTTGTTGTCGGGGTTGGCCAGCGGAACGACCAGGGTCGGGGCGCCGGTCACTTCGGTGATCAGGTACAGGGGCAGGCTGCCACCCATGGTGGGCGTCAGCAGCAGCGAATCGCCGGCCAGCGTGCGCATCGCAGCCGCCACGTCGCGTGCGATCGGCAGGTCCATCGGCGTGCGCGAAGCCGGATAGCCGCCGGCTTCGAGGGTGACCATCGCGATCTTCGCATTTGCCGCGCGCTCGGCATCGGTCGGCGCGCGGTCGAGCACGAAGTAGCCCTGCCCGCGGATGTGAGCGAGCAGGCGCTCGAACTGGCCTTCGACGGTATTGCCCTTGACCAGGCGCAGGTCGAGCGTGGCGCGTGCGTCGACCGGGATCACGTTGCGCGCCTGCGCGCCGACGTCGGCGGCACGAATGCCGTTGATGTTGAGCGACGGCAGGTTGATCGATTCGGGCAGCGAGACGCCGCGCATCTCGCTGGCGGTCAGGCCGAGATCACGGAGCAGGCCGGCTTCGTCGTCTGGGGCTGCGGCCAGTGCCGCCTTCTCGGCCGCGCCGAGCGGTTCGACGCCGTCGTACCAGCCGGCGACCGCCACGCGTCCGTCGTCGTTCTTCATCGAGGCCAGCAGCTGCGCCAGCCGGAGTGCGGGGTTGGCCGCGAAATTACCGTAGTGGCCGCTGTGCAGCGGACGTTTCGGCCCGTACACCGTGATATCGACATTGGCATCGCCGCGCACGCCGAAGACGAGCTGGCGGCGGCCGCTCAGGTGCACCGGTCCGTCGCAGATCAGCCAGGCATCGGCGCCCAGCCGCTCCTTGTTGAGGCGCATCAGTTCGCCGATGTGCGGCGAACCCTGCTCTTCCTCGCCATCGAAGAAGAACTTGATGTTCGCATTCGGCACGAGTCCGCTGGCCTTGAGTGCATCGGTCGCGGCGAGGATCGCGAACACGCCGGCCTTGTCGTCGGAGGCCGAGCGCGCATACAGGCGCCAGTCCGGATCGATCGACTTCGATGCATCGCGCTCGACGATCGCGGGCGCCACATCGAGCCGGCCGCGCCGCCAGACCGGCGTCCACGGATCGCTGGCCCACTCGGCGGGATCGACCGCCTGGCCATCGTAGTGGGCGTAGATCACCAGGGTGCGCCGCGCACCCGGCACCTTCCACTCGCCATAGACCGCGGGTGGCGAACTGCCATCGGCGTTTTCGAGCAGGCGTGGCGACAGCCCGCGCTTCTGCATCATCACGACCAGCGCGTCGGCATTGCGCCGGATCGCGGCACGGTCGGTGGCGACATCGGGCATGCGCAGGAAGGCCTCGAACTCGTCGAGCAGGGCATGCTGATGCGCTGCGGTCCACGCCGCGATCGATTCGTTTTCCGTGTTTGCGCCATGGGCGAAACCGGCCAGCAGGAGCGTGAGTGCAAGCGCGTGAATGCCGGATTTCATGAGGGCCACCAGGGTCGGGTCGGGCCATCCAATGTACACAGGATGGCGCGAGGATTGCTGAAAATGCGGGGACGCAGCAGCACGCGCGCCTTGCAGCGGCTATTGCAGCCATCCAGCAGCCGGCCAGCGCCCTACTTCGCGTCCGGCGCGATCGCCGCCGCCTGTTCGCGCGCCGCAGCGAACTCCTCGGCCATGCGTTGCTGCAGGACCTGCATCGCGGGGATCGATTGCAGCGGCGCCAGGCGCGGGTCGTAGAGCATCTGCCAGCGATCGCGATAGCCCGCCTCGTAGGCCGCTTCCAACGCCACTGCCGCAGCCTTGGGATCGTCGCGGTGGGTGGCCACCATCGCCTCGATCATGTGGCGCTGGATGCGGTTGTCCACGTGTTTCGCCACTACGGCGGCGGCGCTCAGCAGCGGTTCGTTCCAGCGCTGCGCCTTGTCCTTTTCGCCCAGCTTGCCGAGTGCAAGGACCAGCAGGCTCGCCGGATTCATCACCTCGAAGTTGCTCTCGAGCTGCTCGGGTGACCCGGCCGCCAGGCTCAGCCATTCGGCCGCCTGCGCGGTGTTCCCCGCGCGCAGCTCGACCATCGCGCCCAGGGTCAATGTGTCGATGTTGCCGATGCTGGAGGGGTGCCGTGCGATATCGGCGATCAGTCCGGTCATTTCGGGAAGCAACCTGGTGCTGCCGCGCCGAAATTCGATCCACTGCAGCGCGGAGTAGCGATCGCGTGATCCTTCGGGCAGACGCCCGGCCAGGTCCGCGGCGGCATCGAAGTCCTCGATCTGCATCAACACGTTAAGCAGCGCATGGATATTCGCCGGCCCCTCCGGATCGGTGGCCAGGGCCTTGCGCGCTGCGCCCAGGGCGGCGCCATAGTTGCGCTCGACCAGCTCGATGCCGGATACCGCGCGCAGCAGGGACGCTTCATCGGGCGTGATGGCCAGCACGCGCTGCAGCACCTCGCGTGCACCCTGCGCATCGCCACTGCTGGCCAGCACCTCGGCGAGGTTGACGTTGATCACCGGCTCGAGCGGATTGATTTCAACCGCCTTGAGCAGGACTTCGCGCTTCTTGTCCACCCGACCCATGTTCGCGTAGACCGTCGCCAGCCACATCGGCGCCATCTCGTAGCGGGGGTCCAGGCGCATGGCTTGTTCGAGACTGCTTCTTGCCGCCTTGTACTGGCCGGCATTCATGCGCAGCAAGCCCAGCGAAGCCCAGGCTTCACCGAGTTTCGGCTGCAACTCGACTGCCTTGACGGCGGCCGGCTCGGCCAGGCGAATCGCCTCTTCATCCGGGCGGTGACCGTAATCGGCCTGCAGCAGATAGGTGTCGGCCAGGCCGGACCAGGCGCGCGCAAACAGTGGATCGAGTTCGACCGCCTTGAGGAACATCGTTTCGGCTTTTTCCAGCGACGCGGCAGTCCGCTTGCGCCAGGCCTCGCGGCCTTGCAGGTAGGCCTGCAAGGCATCCGAACTGGCCGTGTCGGCTTCCGCTGGCGCCTCGGCGGCGACACCCTCGATCCGCGAGGACAACTCATCGGCAATGGCGACGGCAATTTCGTCCTGCAGCGCGAACAGGTCCTGGTCGGAGCGTTCGTAGGTATCGCTCCAGACATGGAAGCCGTCACTCGTGTCGATGAGCTGCGCGGTCACGCGAACACGCCCGCTTGCCTTGCGCAACGAACCTTCCAGCAACCAGCGCACGCCAAGCTGCTGGCCCAGCGCGCGCATGTCCTGCGGGAGTCCACGCAAGGCAAACGACGAAGTCCGCGACGCGACCTTCAATCCGGCGTTGCGCGCCAGGCGATCAAGCAACTCCTCGGCGATGCCGTCCGCCAGAAAACCCTGGTTGCCGTCGGGGCTGAGGTCATTGAAGGGCAGCACGCCGACCGAATTGGCCGGCGCCGCATTCGAAATGGCACCCGCCGGCGTGCCCGTTCCGTCTTGCTGCAGCTTGGATGGCGCATAGACACCGTAAAGCCACCAGGCGACGCCCCCGACGGCGAGCAGCACCATAGCCACCGCGAAGGCCGCGCCGGCACGACCGGTGACGCCGCGCTCGCGCGTGACGCCGCGCGTCGACACATCGAAGAACCACGAAATCACCAGCACCACGGGAAACCCAAGCACGACGCCGAGCACGGTCCAGGTCAGCGCCCACGGCGGCAGGCCGAGCGGGTCGAAGGTGATCTCGGCAGCCTGCAGCACCACCCAGCCAACTACCGTGTAGGCAATGCCGGCCCGCACCACGCGGCGCCGCTTCAGTTCGGCCCAGGTTTCACGTAACAGCGAACGCTCCATCGGCTTCCGGGATTGATTTGGTTCAGGACATCGGGCTGGCTGGCGGACCGGGGACGACCCCGGCCGGTCTCCGGCGAGGGCGCCACCTGCGGATCCCGTGCGGTCCCTTTGGCGCTGCAGCCTCGCCCACGCAGCGGATCAGTCCGGATGGTACACCGGCCTGCCGATGGCCGCCGGCTGATGGCCGGATCGTCCCGACGGCGCGCGCGCCGGCACGCGCCCGCTGTCGCTGGCGAGGATTCAGCGCGTCATGTCCTGCGCCGGCCGAATGGCAGGCAGGCGCTGGTCCCCAAGCAACAGCCACGCGAGCCAGGCCGCCGCCGTCACGTCGTAGGCCATGCAGAACATCGGCCACCAGCCAGGCACGCCCGGGTTGGCGATCAGCGGCGCGTGGACGAGATCGAGCAATCCATGCGCGGCCAGCGCGACGACGATGATCCACAGGTTGCGGCGGAAGCCGACGACGACGGCGGCAAGGAACAGGGCCGTCACCGCGGCCTCGATGGCGAGGGCCTGCATCGATCCGCCCATCGCCGCGAACAGGTCGTAGTAGGAGGCGACGACGGCGAGCACGGTCGGGTAGAACGCGCGGTCGCGGTCGAGCCCGACCAGCCTGGCGAATATGCCGACCACCAGGGCCAGGATTACGCCGATCGAGAATGCCATCATCGCTGTGTCTCCCTGGTCGCGGGTTCGTTGGTGGCGGCGCCGCCCTGCGCCGAAAATCGTTCGCGGTAATGGACCGGGCTGACGCCCAGCTGGCGCTGGAATGCGCGGCGCAAGCTTTGCTCGTTGGCATAGCCCGCGCGAACCGCGATGCTTTTCAGCGGAAGACTGGTTTCCTCGAGGGCGCGGCAGGCGACTTCCATGCGCATCGCTTCCACCGTCTTTGCCGGGGTGCGCCCATGCGCTTCCACATAGGCACGCGCGAAGGTGCGCGGCGTCATGCCGGCCTGCGCGGCGAGGCGCTCGATGCCGAGATCCTCGCCGATATGCGCGGCGATCCAGACATGCAGGTCCGTGAACCGGCCGCTCGCATCCGATTGCGCGGCGAGCGGCACGCTGAATTGCGACTGGCCGCCCGAGCGCTTGATGAACATCACCAGCTGGCGCGCGGTCTCGATGGCGACGCGATGGCCGTAGTCCTCCTCGATCAAGGCGAGGGTCAGATCGATGCCCGCGCTGACCCCGGCCGATGTCCAGACCGATCCGTCCTTGATGAAGATGCGGTCGGCATCGACTTCGATCGCGGGATGCAGCTTTTCCAGGCGTGCAACCCAGTCCCAATGCGTCGCAACGCGCTTGCCTTCGAGACTTCCGGCAGCGGCCAGCAGGAATGCGCCGGTGCACACCGAACACAGCCGGCGCACTTTCGGACCATGCCGCGCAATCCATTCGATCAGCTGCGGCGGCACGCGCATGACATCGTCCCTGCTGCCGCCAGCCGCCATGATCGTGTCGATCGCGATGCCGTCGAGCGCGGACAGCGGCACCGTGGTGATCGGCAGGCCCGCGCTGGTGATGACCGGCCCACCGTCGACGGAGGCGACGATGGTTTCGTAGAGATCGGGCCCGCTGCCGGAAAAGCGCTTGCTGGCGGTCGAAAGCGCCTGCAACGGACCGGCGAGATCGAGCAGGTTCATCTGCTCGTAGGCGAGCAGGACGACGCGACGCGTTCTGCGGGGGGCGATCGTGCTCATTTCCTGAAGCCCGGATATTCGAGATCGAGGGCGACACCGTAGGCGGTCGAGCGACCGAAACGCCTGGCGATGCCGGCCAGTGCCACGTCGAGCAACTGCGCGGACGGCGTAGCATCGAACCCGGGCAGGACCTGGTCAACCGGATCCGTGCCGCCGACGACCCGATCCGGAATCACGGCCAGGCCGTAGCGCGTCTGCAATGGCGCGTCGCTGGCGGCCAGGGCGTAGGCGTGGCTGCGGCCGGTCCGCGTGTAGGCATCGGCGGTGAGGGCCAGTCCGATTTCGTCGACGCCCGGCGCGACCGGCACGCCGATGTCCTGCCTGCGGTGCAGGCGGGCATTGGTGTAGGCGGTCCGGACATAGGCCATCAGGTTGACGCCGAAGCGCGGCTGGAAGACGTCGCTATTGTGCGCCGTACTCCAGTCGGCGACGCCCAATTCCTCGGCCAAGCCCTGCGCGCGTGCGCGGCCTGCAATCGCCTCGACCAGGGCGATCGAGACCGGAATGGAGGCGCTGATGCCGGCGCTCGAGACGATCCTGCCGTCCGCCACGTAACGAACATTCTTCACCCAACGGGTATCGGGGTAGGCCTTGGCGCGCAGTCCCTGGGTGGCCCAGTGCGCGGTCGCGCGATGGCCCTTCATCAGGCCGCTGGCGGCGACCACGAGCGCGCCGTCGCAGATGCTGACGACGGTGCCGCCCTTGCTGCCCTGTGCGGCGATCCACGCCAGCAACTGCGGATCATCGCGCTTGACCATGGCGGGCACGATCACGTAATCGGCGCCTTCCGGGTAGCGCATGTCGAACTCCGCAATCGTCGCGTGCGGCTGGATGCGCAACGCCGGGCGCATGGTGATGACGCCGGGCTGCGTGGCTACGGCGATGGTGTCGGCGACGCCGGCGCGGCTCAGCACGCCGTAGGGCACGACGAAGTCGGTCAGCTCGGTGCCGCTGTTTTCGCCGATGACCGCGATCACCGGGCGCGAGCGGCCGAAGCGTGCCTGGTAGGGCGCGATCCGGCCGAAGTCGGAACCGGCCCCGCCAGCCGCGCCAGCCTGAACCGTGGCCGGGCGGGCAGCCGCGAGTGCCGTGGAGGTCGCGGGGATAACGAATACCGCAAATGCAGCGGCAAGCAAGGAACGCAACTGGTTTTTCATGACGACTCCCATGGACGATGGCGAATGCCGGGGAATCATTGTTGGAAAATCCAGGATGGCAGAAACGACAGATAACGTGCATTTTCTGCCAAGCGCCGGGGTCCAGGTCCGGCAGTTCAAGGTCGAACAGTCCAGCTCAACGGCCGGATCCGAAGGTGATCCGGATCGCACTGGCACTACGCATCGTCGTCCGGGCTCGCAGCGCATTCACGGTCACGGGCGACGCAGCCCTGATCCATCGAACCGGTGTCGCACACCCTCCGTCGTCCGTTGTTAGGATGGCCACGACGACCGGACATTCATCGGAGGCGAACATGACGAATCCACCGCGCAAGACCGTGCGTGATTTCGATCCGGAAGTGCTGGGGCTATTCGACCAGTACGTGCACGGCGTGATCGATCGCCGGGGTTTCATCGCCGGTGCCGCGCGCCTGGCCATCGGCGCGACGGCGGCCAGCGGCCTGCTCGCCGCGCTGAGTCCGAATTTCGCGCAGGCCCAGAAGATCAAGCCCGACGATGCGCGACTGAAGACCTCGCGTCTCGCCTTCGATTCGCCACAGGGCTATGGCAAGGCCAGCGGTTATCTGGCGCAACCGGCGGATGCTACGGGTGCGCTGCCGCTCGTGCTGGTCGTGCATGAGAATCGCGGACTCAATCCGCACATCGAGGACGTGACGCGACGCATTGCTTTGGAGGGCTACATCGCCTTCGCGCCCGATGCACTGTTCCCGCTCGGTGGTTATCCCGGCGGTGAGGACGAAGCACGGACCCTGTTCAAGGATCTCGACCAGGACAAGTCGAAACAGGATTTCGTGGCCGCCGCGCATCTGCTGCAGGGCACGAAGGGCGGCAACGGGCGCATGGGCGTGGTCGGCTTCTGCTACGGCGGCAGCATGGCCAACTTCCTCGCCACGCAATTGCCTTCGCTGGCCGCCGCAGCGCCGTTCTATGGCAGCGCGCCCGAACTGGAGGATGTCGCGAAGATCCACGCCGAGATGCTGGTCGTGCTGGCCGCCAATGACGATCGCGTCAATGCGCAATGGCCCGATTATGAAAAGGCGCTCAAGGCCGCCGGCGTCACCTATTCGATGTTCCAGCCCGCCGGCACCATGCACGGCTTCAACAACGACACCACGCCGCGCTATGACGAAGCGGCTGCAAAAGACGCCTGGACGCGCATGCTGGCGCTGTTCGCGCGCAAGCTGAAGGCGTGAGCTGAATCCTGTCCGCATCGGCGGTTCGCCACACGCGGCGGATTCGACAGGATCAGGTCAGCCAGGCTTCCAGTCCGCGCAGCGCATCGGCCTGTGCGTAATCGACCGCGCCGTCCGGTCCGTATCGAAAGCCTTCGTAGGCCAGCACAAGCTCGCCGAATGGATCGTCGATGGTCCCGGTTTCCTCGATGACCAGTTCGAGGTCTTCGAGCGCTTCCTCGACGTTGCTGATCTCCAGCGGCATCTTCAGCAGGACCAGCCAGGTGATGAAGGTCGCCTGCGGATCACTGCCACGCGCAACGCCGACAGCCGCCTTTATCGCCAGCGAGCGGCTGGCGAAATGGGCGCGCGCTGAAGTCTCGGAGCCGAATACCGCTATCGCCTCGCCTTCCGACTGCAGATCACCCGTATCGACATTCTCGAAACTGGAGATCACGACATGACTCATGGGCACACTCCCTGATGGCGATACGCATCACGCATGCTCGCATGTTGGCGCGGATTCGAGAATGTGCGCGGCGGAAGTCAGCACGGATCATGCCGTGCCGGATCAATTCTTGATCCATGCGCCTGATCGCGGGGCGTTTCAAACAAATGATTCCTCCGTCCCGAACGACACGGACTTGAGCGTAAGCCTCATCAACTTCCGTTCGTGGTGAGCCTGTCGAACCATGAGCGGAAGTTCGCCCCAGCCGTCCCGCAACGTGCGTTCATCCTTCGACAGAGCCTGCCCCGGACAGCGACCCGGGGACGAACGGCTTGAGTAAGCAGGACCTCAGCCAAGAATCAGCCTTGAGTCAGTGCCATTCTCCTCCGTCCCGAACGACACTGACTTGAGCGCCCGTCATCCCGGCGAACGCCGGGATCCATTTTCAATGTACCGGGAATCAAGATGGATCCCGGCGTTCGCCGGGATGACGAAACGCAGGGTTTGGCCTTGAGTCAGTGCCATTCTCCTCCGGCTCGAATGGCACTGACTTGAGCGCAAGTCTCATCAACTTCCGTTCGTGGTGAGTCGAACCTGTCCTGAGCCGGACGAAGGGAACCATGAGCGGAAGTTCGCCCCAGCCGTCCCGCAACGTGCGTTCATCCTTCGACAGAGCCTGCCCCGGACAGCGATCCGGGGACGAACGGCTTGAGTAAGCAGGACCTCAGCCAAGAATCAGCCTTGAGTCAGTGCCGTTCTCCTCCGTCCCGAACGACACTGACTTGAGCGCCCGTCATCCCGGCGAACGCCGGGATCCATTTTCAATGTACCGGGAATCAAGATGGATCCCGGCGTTCGCCGGGATGACGAAACGCAGCGTTGCCTTAAGCCAGTGCCATTCTCCTCCGTCCCCTTTTTTTGACGTCTGCTAATCTGTCGCGGTCAACGGCAGGAGCAGTTTATGGCCCGGTTATCAGCCCGCAAACCGAACGCGCGAATCGGCCTCGGCCTGATCACGCTGATGTCCCTGTTCAGCACCGCTGCGCTGGCCCAGCACACGGTCAAGCCGGTCCTGCACGGCGAGCACTGGATGGCGATCACCGGCAAGCCGCTGGCAGCCACGGCCGGCGCGCTGACCTTCGCCCGCGGCGGCAATGCGGTGGATGCGGCCTGCGCGATGCTGGCGGCGACCTCGACCATGTGGGACACGCTCGGCTGGGGTGGCGAAACGCAGGCCTTGATCTACAACCCGCACACGGGTGAGGTGAAAGGCATCAATGCGCTCGGCGTCGCACCAACCGGCGCGACCGCCGAGTATTTCCGCAGCAAGGGCATGGTCTATCCGCCCGAATACGGTCCGCTCGCGGCGGTGACGCCGGGCACGCCGGGCGGCTTGATGGTGATGCTCGCCGAGTACGGCAAGCTGAGCCTGGCCGAGGTGCTAGCGCCGGCGATGCAGATGGCCAGGGGCTATCCGATCGAGGAATCGCAGGCCGACAACATGGAGTCGCGCCGCAAGTTGCTGGCCACGTGGCCCGGTTCGAAGAAGGTGTTCCTGCCGCACTTCGACGAGAACGACAAGAGCAAGCGCGCCGCACCGGCTGCCGGTGAGATCTTCCGCCAGCCGGATCTGCTCGCGACGCTGCAAAAGCTGGTCGATGCCGAGGCCGAAGCGCTCGCCGCCGGGAAGAATCGCAAGCAGGCGATCCAGGCCGCCTACGACCGTTTCTATCGCGGCGATATCGCGAAAGAGATCGTCGCCGGCTCGTCGAAATTCGGCGGCTTGATGACCCTTGAAGACCTCGACCGCTGGCAGGTGCACATCGAGGAGCCGGTCAGCACGAACTACAAGGGCATCGAGGTCTACAAGCTGACCACCTGGGTGCAGGGCCCGGTGATGCTGCAGGCGCTGAACATGCTCGAGAAGCTCGACATCAAGAGCATGGGCTACAACAGCGCGCGCTACATCCACACGCTCTACCAGGTCATGAACCTGGCCTTTGCCGATCGCGATTTCTACTACGGCGATCCGTACGTGCCGCCGGTCGAACCGATCGCCGGCCTGCTCTCGAAGAAGTACGCCGACCAGCGTCGCGCGCTGATCAACAACGAGCGCAACGATCCGGACATCAAGCCGGGCGATCCGTATCCGTTCCAGGACGGCAAGAACCCGTATCTCGACCTGCTCAGGAAATGGACGCCGATTCCGCCGAAAGCGGTCGCCGAAGGCGCCGAAGGTTTCCAGCAATCGAGCCTGATGACGCCTGACGAGGCCTTCCTCGCCGGCACCACCTCGATCCAGGCCGCCGACGCCGAAGGCTGGGTGGTTTCGGTCACGCCGAGCGGCGGCTGGATCCCGGCCTTCATTCCCGAGGGCACCGGCATTGGCCTCAGCCAGCGCATGCAGAGCTTCGTCCTCGACAAGGCGCTCAATCCGTTCAACGTCGTGCATCCGGGCCAGCGCCCGCGCGCCACGCTGACGCCGAGCCTGGCGCTCAAGGACGGCAAGCCGCTGATGGCGTTCTCGGTGCAGGGCGGCGACACCCAGGACCAGAACCTGCTGCAGTTCTTCCTCGACATGGTCGAGTTCAAGATGAACGTGCAGCAAGCCGCCGAAGCGCACAACATCCTGAGCTACCAGATGCAAAGCTCGTTCGGCGCCCACACTTCCGAACCCGGCCGGCTCCAGCTCACCCAGCGAGTCTCCGAATGGGACCGCGTCGAACTCGGCCGCATGGGCTACAAGGTCGAAGTCGTCGACCGCACCTACAGCCCGATCACCGCGATCTGGCTGGATCAGAAGAACGGGACGCTGTGGGGTGGTGCCAGTGAGCAGGGGGATGATTATGGGATTGCGTGGTAGTGGTTGGCGGACTCCTGGCCGGCCATGCAACTGGGTGTCGCGCTCGATTGAGGGCGTCTCGGGGGGCTGTGATTCAACCTGACGGTTGATTTTGCTGTTATCAACCTGTAAGTTGATTTCGTCACTTTCAACCTGTAGGTTGATTCCATGGATATCATCCGGCTTCCTGACCAACTCGGACCCAAACTGCGTGCAGCACGCGTGCAGCGCGGCTGGACTCAGGCTGACGTCGCCAAACAACTCGGCATCAGCACCCAGGCCGTGTCCAAGCTGGAGAACAACGCCGGGCGTGCCTCGTTCGATCGCGTCCACCGGCTCTGCCTGCTGCTGGGTCTGGATCTCGGCCTGCAAGCCAGATCGACGAGTGGATCACAAGGTCCCGACCCGACCAAGGCGACCTGGTAAGTCATGGCTGCCAAAATTCGCGCACTCGATATCTGGATGAATGGTCACCATGTCGGCCGCTGGGAGCGCACACGTAGCGGCTCCGACCAGCTGACCTATGACCGCGAGTGGATGGAGTCGCCGGAAGGGAGGCCTTTGTCCTTGTCGCTGCCATTCACCGACTCCGCGAAAGGAAAAGCGGGACCGCTTCCTTCTGCCGCCATCTCGTCCTATTTCGATAACCTCCTGCCGGACAACGATCGCATTCTTCGACGATTGCGCGATCGCTACGCTGCGGCGAGTACGTCGGCCTTCGATCTGCTCGCGACGATCGGCCGTGATTGCGCTGGTGCCGTGCAACTGGTTCCTGGAGGAAAGGAGCCTGATGATATCCACGTGATCGACGCCGATCCGCTGACGGAGGGCGAGGTGGCCCAGATCCTCCGGGATACCACGCTCACAGGTCCATTCGGGCGACCCGAAAGCGAAGCCTTTCGACTCTCGATCGCCGGTGCGCAGGAGAAAACCGCTCTTCTCCGCCACGACGATCAATGGTGCATCCCTCGCCGATCGACACCCAGCACGCACATCTTCAAGCTGCCGCTGGGTCTGGTCGGCAACATGCAAGCCGATATGCGCGCCTCGGTGGAGATCGAGTGGCTGTCAATGGAAATCGCGCGCGGCTTCGGGCTGCCTGTTGCCCGTACGGAGATCGGCCGGTTCGAGGATCAGAAGGCGCTGATTGTCGAACGCTTCGACCGATTCGTTTCAAGCGAAGGTCCGTGGTGGATGCGCGCTCCGCAGGAAGACTTCTGCCAGGCACTGGGATTGCCACCGTCAATGAAATACGAGGCAGACGGCGGCCCCGGCATACGGCAGATCATGGAGGTCTTGCGCGGCGCCGAAGATGCACAGGGCGATCGCACTACGTTTTTCAAAAGCCAGCTGCTGTTCTGGGTGATGGCCGCCACCGATGGCCACGCAAAAAACTTCAGCCTGCAACAGCTGCCGGTCGGCGCTTACCGCCTGACGCCGCTTTACGACGTCCTCTCTGCCTATCCAATCATGGGGCATGGCGCCAATCGCCTGGATTCACGAAGAGCCAAGCTCGCCATGGCTGTGGTAGACCAGAACCGACACTACGATCTTCACGGAATTCATCGCTGGCACTGGGTGGCGATGGGCGCGGCACTCGGCTTGCCGAATGTTTCGGAACTGATCGAAACGATGATCAAGCGAACGCCATTCGTACTCGACGAAGTATCCTCCCGCCTGCCCGATGCATTTCCCGCCGATGTGTTCGACGCCATGCATGTGGGCATGACGGCGGCGATCAAGCGACTCGGATCCGAGTCGGACAAGCGTAAACGTTCAAACCAGTGATTCGTCGTCAAACGAACAACACCAGCATGGATGCAGAAAGTCAGGCGGCGACACCCAGGACCAGAACCTGCTGCAGTTCTTCCTCGACATGGTCGAGTTCAAGATGAACGTGCAGCAGGCCGCCGAAGCGCACAACGTCCTCAGCTACCAGATGCAAAGCTCGTTCGGCGCGCACACCTCCGAACCGGGCCGGCTCCAGCTCACCCAGAGAGTCTCCGAATGGGACCGCGTCGAACTCGGCCGCATGGGCTACAAGGTCGAAGTCGTCGACCGAAATATCGGTCTCTGACCCCGTTGATCCCGTTGATCTGACCCCGTTGATCTCCGGCAATCGGCATCCGGCGCTGATAGAATCGAACAACCATCGGCTAGTCGAAAGGAAGTTCCAGTTATGGAAAGGTGCAGGGACGCTATTCTTGAGATGTCCATCGGTTTCGTATTGATGCTCGTGCTGGTCGCGACGCCATGTGCCGAAGCCGCCGGGGGGCTCCTGGGAGGTTCAACGGGACAGCGAATCGCGACCGGAGGGTATTTTACGTGTGCGATCGTCGACTCTGGCTCCGTCCGCTGCTGGGGGCGCAATACTTTTGGCGAACTTGGCGACGGCAGCGACGTGAACCGCGAGATTCCGACTGCGGTTCTTGGAATAGGTGAGACCGCCATTTCCATCGTGGCGGGCTACTATCATGCGTGCGTGCTGACTGCCAGCGGCGGTGTCAAATGTTGGGGCTACAATGCAAGGGGGCAGCTCGGAAACGGCACAACGGTAAGCAGTTCAACACCCGTCGATGTCCTCGGCTTGTCCAGTGGCGTAATCGGCATCACCGCCGGCTATATGCATACGTGCGCATTGACCACCGCAGAACTGTTTTGTTGGGGCGCGAATTATGCGGGTCAACTTGGCGATGTCTCGACGATCGACCGCCACGTGCCCACGCATGTACTGAATGGCGCCGTCGACGTGGCCGCGGGCAGGTCCCACACCTGCGTCGTAACCATGTTCGGCTCGGTACTGTGCTCGGGCAGCGGGTACCGTGGTCAGCTTGGCAACGGAAATGGCACGTCGTCGGTATATCTAGTTGAAGTTGCGGGGCTTCAGGCTGGTGTTTCGAAAGTTGCGGCGGGCGACAACCATGCTTGCGCGCTGATTGCGGCAACGGGCGCGTTGAAGTGTTGGGGCGCCAACGATCACGGCGAGTTGGGTGATGCAACAACCGTCGATCGGCTTGAACCTGTCGATGTTTCTACCATGGATTCCGGCGTATCGGAGGTGCGGGCGGGTGGCTTGCACACCTGTGCAATCCAGAATAATGCGATGAAGTGCTGGGGCTACAACAACACCGGACGACTGGGAAATGGCGATCGTGCGGACAGCCCCACTCCAGTCAATGTCACTGGAATGTCGTCAGGTGTTCTGGGGATCGCGGCCGGCGGCACACAAACGTGCGCGTGGCATGGGGCCGATTCATTTTCTTGCTGGGGCAACAACATTCACGGCCAAATTGGTAATGGCAGGAAGGGCTATGTCTCCCATCCCGGACAAGTCATTGGCCTTGACAGCGGGTCCAGTGCCGTAGCGTTGGGGGGCGAGCACGCATGCGCGATCAAGAACGGCGGAGTGCTCTGCTGGGGCGAAAATCGCTCCGGACAGTTGGGCGACGGCAGTCACGTCATTCGCACTACGCCGATTCCGGCCATCGGGCTTGAAGCCAACGCGACGGCCATCGCCGCTAGCTGGAATCATACCTGTGCACTGGCGCAGTTCGGAGTCGCAAAGTGTTGGGGCGAGAACGCGACAGGGCAACTCGGCGACGGCACCCTGATCGAGCGCACGACACCGACCGAAGTGGTCGGCCTTGGCACGGGTGTATTGCAAATTGCGACTGCGTACGGTCATTCATGTGCCTTGACTGCGGCAAGTGGAGTCATGTGCTGGGGTGACAATCAATTTGGCGAATTGGGAGACAATTCAACGGTAAGCCGGATGGCTCCCGCCGATGTCTCCGGACTTGGCTCAGGAGTCCAGTCTATTGCGATTGGCGGTCAACGTTCCTGTGCGTTGCTGAGTTCGGGCGGCGTGAAATGCTGGGGTGCGCTCGTTGACGCCTCTGGCAATCTGGCCGTCGCCCTTGAGCCGGTGGACGTGCCGGAATTCGGATCCGACGTGACCATGATTGAATCAGTCGGGACCGATTGTGTGGTCAACGGCGGACAGGTGCTCAGATGCAGGGGGGACAACTATGTTGGACAACTTGGAAATGGCACGACTAATCCCAGTTGGGTCAATCCCGTACAGGTGTTGGGGCTTGATTCGGGTGTCGTGAGTGTGTCGGCCGGGGGTGAGCATACGTGTGCCGTCAATTCGGCAGGTGCCGCGCAGTGCTGGGGTATCAATGATCTTGGGCAGTTGGGCGGTGGTACCGGCGAGTTCATGCGCCTCGTCCCGGGAAGCGTGCTTGGACTTGAAACTGGCACCGCGTCGATTTCCTCCGGGTTTTACGGAACCTGCTCCCTTTCCGGTGGCGGAGCGGTTCAATGCTGGGGCGAAAACCTCTTTGGGCAACTTGGCAATGGCGGAACTGGCTCGGTACTGGTACCCGAGGGCGTTCTCATCGACGAAGAGATATTCCGAGCGAGGTTCGAATAGGAACGAACCCTTTTTCTATCCGCTTCGTTGAGCTTGCCGCACGCTGGGCTCGTGGCGCTGGGGATCCCGCTGAGAGTCAGCTCTAGCTTTGTACTACTCGCGCAGGTCGGCAGCGCGGATCCAGTACGCGCATGGCGCACACCAGCCCGCGCGATTCATTCGTTCTGGCCAATCGGGTTTCCGACGCGGTCGCTTCGTCGAAGCTCGCCGGTGGTCAAGCCTGCCGGTTGGCCAGGAGCACGAGCGTGTAGGTGCCCAGCGCGATTCCCGGCACTGCGACAACGAGTTGGGTGATATGGAGCTTGCGGCATGCCGCCTCGGCGCCGCTGAACATGCCAAGCCATCCCCAGGCAGCGCTGAACAGCGACGTCATGCCAATGGCGAGAAAACCGCCCAGCATGGCCAGGACCGCGCCGACCGCGAGGGCGGTCTCGTCGCGATCAAATGCGCGTGGCAGATCCAGGGCCTCGAATCCGAACACCCGGCCCGCGAGTCCAACCGTGATCAGCCATGCGCTGGCAGGCACCAGCAATACCAGGCCGTTCAAGACCCGGCTTTGAAACAGGAATGCCGGCAACAGCGCGGCAATCTTGCGTGGCACGGCGAAACACACGACGACCCCGAGTACGCAGGCCCACATCCACAGTCCGCGCAGATGGCCCGACGTCAGGCGTCCACCGGCCAGGCTCTTCACGATCGCAGGAAGAAACAGGAACGCGACGGGCAATACCAGAAGCCAACTGGCTATCACCCTGTGATGCGGATATTTCCACCACGCCCAGAGTCCGATCAGGAAACCCGGCAACTGGACCGCGTAGACGACCACCAGCGCTCCCAGGACCTCGAGCCCACCACGCCCTTCGATCATTGCCAGATAAATCGTCCAGTGCGCACCGGTTGCAAGCTGCAACAGGAGGGCGATTCTTGTCAGCCATTTCACGACGTGCCGTTTCCGCCGCCCGACACTGCGAAGACCTGTCGTTCGCGATTGTGCAAGTGCAGGTCCCAGAGCACCTTCAGGACGATCACGATCGCTGCGAACAGCGTCGTGCTTGCGAGCCAGGGAACAAGAACGACCACGACCAGACCCAGGAGTATCGCTGCGAGCAAGGCGAGGGATCGCTTGAACGGCAACATGATGAGGTCGCCGAAGCGTGCCCTGCGGAATTCGCCGAGTATCAGGAAGTTGGCCACGAACGAAATGCCGTGACTGGCCGCGAGTACCATCGAGGTTCCGATCACGAGGGAAACATGATCGAGTAGTTCAACCCCCGAGCTGGCCGCTCCCAGGGAGTGCTGGACGGAAACCACGATCGCGAGGACGACGCCGAGCACGGAGAAGAACGCGGAACTGCAGAAGAAGATGATCACGATCGATATGAGCAATGCGCTGCCCTTCGAGAACGTCGCCCAGCGATTTTCGTAGGGATCGCCGATGACGGACGCGAGAGCCAGCTTTGCGGCACTGAAGAGTCCGATCCAGACACACTCGCACCAATAGACCAGTACGACCTGGATCGGCGATAGATCGTAGTGCAAGAGCAGGAACAGCACCGTCGCGTTGGCCACGATCAGACTGATGGCACTCAAGCCGAGGCGCCCGATTACCGGTGTTGGCAACGCCGAATTGCCCAGATCAGCATGCGGTGCACTCATCCGGCGATTCTATCCGTTTCCGTACCGGACTGAATTCTTGCGGCTGCGAAATCACTCCGTTGCGCTATCCGACCCTCGGCGTGCTCGGGGTCAGGCCGTGGAGCTTGACGTGCTCGTGACGAGCTCGGGATCGGATACCGAATTGAATCCTGGATCTGCACGTTTCTCCGCCTGGCTTCCCGAAGCCCCAATCGATTCCGAAGCGGAGTTGAGAGGGCATGGGATCATGGCTGTCGCGGTCCGGCGATCCCGGTGCCATCGCGGTTCCAGCGAGTCCCTCTCCTGGCGGCCATACGATGCGACTGTTTGCGATCAGGTGAACTGACGCAGAAAAAAGCCCGCCGAATTGGCGGGCTTTTTCCTGATGCCAGAAGGATTGACCGGTCAGTTGACGCTGACCGCGCTCCAGGTGGCTGCCACGGTGCTGGCGGTTGCCGAGCCGTAGAGGTCGTTGGCGGCGTTGATCGTTGCCGTGCGCGCACCGCTGTAATTGGTGTTGGAGGTCATATAGACCGTCAATGCGCGGTACCAGATCTTCTCTGCCTTGCTGCGACCGATGCCGGTCAGGCTGCTGCCGTTGCAGGTTGGCGAGGTGATCGTGCCGTTGCTGAACGTCTTGGCGCCGGTGCCTTCCGCGAGCAGGTAGAAGAAGTGGTTGGCTACGCCCGAGCTGTAGTGCACGTCGAGGTTGCCCAGGCTGCTCGAATAGCAGTTCGGCGAGGCATTATCGAGACTCGGGTTGTACATGTAGCGCAATGCATTGGCGTTACCCGGATTGTTGATATAGATCTCTTCGCCAATCAGATAATCCGGCTGGTCATAGGCATTGTTGGACATGAACTCGACCATGGTGCCGAAAATGTCCGAGGTGGCCTCGTTCAGGCCGCCGGACTCGCCAGAGTAGTTGAGGTTGGCGGTACGCGAGGTCACGCCGTGGCTCATCTCATGGCCCGCGATATCGAGGGCGACCAGCGGGGCATAGGTGCTGCCATTGCCGTCTCCGAAGGTCATGCAGAAACAACTGTCGGACCAGAAGGCGTTGACGTAGTTGCGACCGTAGTGGACGCGACTGAGAGCGCCGATGCCGTCGTTGGCGATGCCGTTGCGCGCGTGCACGTTCTGGAAGTAGTCCCAGGTCTCGGCTACGCCGAAGTGGGCATCGGCGCCGGCGCTGACGCCGTCACTGGTGCTGTTGTTGCCCCAGCTGTTGTCGGCGTCGGTGAAGATCGAACCGCTTCCACTCTGGCGCTGGTTCATATCGGTGGTGTAGCCGCCACCACGGGTCAGATCCTTCATCTGGAAGGTGCCGTCGGTGCAGCCTGTCGTGTTGATCGGCACGTTGCCCGAGAACAGGGTGCGGCCAGTCCCGCTGGCGCTGGTGTCGCATGTGGCGCCGCCACCACCGCCGGGCTTGCCCTTGGTCTGGATGCCGTCCCATTTGGCGAGAATGGCGCCACTGTTGGCATCGACGAAGTAATGCATTTCGGTGGGTGTCTGGTCCGCACGGACGCCGTTGAAGACGACCTCATAGGCCAGCTTCGGCGACATGTCGTTGGCGAAAACCACCAGTTTGGCGTCGGAGACGCCATCGAAGTTGGCACCGAAGTCGACTCCGGCGTTGAGTATCGCGTCGCTCTTGTTCAAGCCGGCACGCGTGTCCAGATCGATCTCCTGCTTCAGGGTCTGGCTGACCGAAGCCAGCCTGCCGACGCTGTTGGTATGCAGGACGAAATCACCACCGACCACCGGCAGGCCGCGGTAGGTCCGATTCATGCGCACGTGCTCGGAACCGTTGTTGTCGATGATGACATCGCGAGCGACAAAGCTGTCGTTGGCCGAGGCGTGGACTGCCCTTGCGTTGAGTTGGATCGTGCTCGTGGCTCGCTCGATGGCTCGCTCGCTCGCAGCATTTGCGGAACCAGCATTGCTGGCGGCATGCGCGGTAGCCGTGCAGGCGATCGCCAGGACAACGGCACTGGACAGTGCGTAATTGCACTTTCTCATTTAGGATTTTCCCCTTGGATGTTTTCACCGGTTGGCTCGGTCGACCATCCCAACCCCGGGGCGTTTCCCTGGCGCGGAACCAACACAAAAAACCCAGCCTTCTCCAGGGCTGGGCCGGTGCCCGCCGAGGGAGGCGCCCTGGGGCGTCGCGATCCGCGGAACCCTTGGACTTTGCACCCATTGACCGTAGCGGTCATCTTGCAATGCAGCAGTGCAAAGGCTCGGTAGAGCCTCAAGGCCAGACATCTTCTTGAAACTTGAATGGGATCACGCTGATCGCGCGTGCAGCGCGAATCTTTTCCGTGGCCGTGCAATGCCCGGCGTCCTTTGTTGTTGAGCCGAACTGCGCAAGTGGCCGGGGCCTTGTATTGACGCATCCCACCGTTGCGATTCGATGCAGGGAGGCGTCGCAGATTCCACGCTGTTCGCCGGTCTGGCGCACGGAAAACCGTCGCCCCGATTTCGCGCTCGCGAGTCCGAACAATCAGGGCGGCAGAACCCGCCCCGTTCTCCTTCATGCCCCGGTGTCGATCGGCCTAGAAGGAATTGAACACCTCGCCCATGTGCGGATGTACCGAGTCCTTTTCGACGATCCCTGCCTCGATCATGTCGGCGAATACCTTTCTGGCGGTATCAGACGCAGCGTCAGACGCTGCCTGATCGGGATATTTCGCAATGACGACACCTTTGCCATTGCCATACGAGACCAGGTCAATGAAGTCGGCGCCGAGGCCTTCCAAGGTCTTGCGCATGGCCTCCGTGAATTCTCCTACCTTGCCCATCTCCGATGCGGCAAAGCGCGTAATCCGATACACGGCCATGTGATTCTCCCGATTGCGGTGCGTTGATGCGGGGTATTCCGCTTGATCGATCAGGGTATAGGAAGAACCGATACCCGTCCGGAAAGCGGCGACGCAGGAACAATCCGTTCGAAATGCACGAAACCGCAGGTGACCGACGCTGGGTCCCGGCGACGTTGCATTGCCTGCAAACCCCCGGCCCCTGCCCCGGCCAACAGATCCGCCTCGCCTGTCCCTGAAGACTCGGGATTAAGGGTCACCTGACTCGCGTTTTCTGGTCTTTCGCACGCTTTTGACGGCATTTTCGGCGGAGTTCGCCGCCGATAACATCTCGTTCACATCACTTCTCGTATCATGAACGGTTCTTCTGCATGCGCAAGGCGCTCCAGGCCGGAGCATTCCCATTCCGGCACTGCGCCCCGTTCATGCACTGGAAGAAGCCTCGCGCAGGTTCGGGGACAAGGATTTGCCCCGCTGTTCGCTGCAGGTGACTACCCACCGCACCAACCATCATTCGTATCAGCCAGTCCAAGGAGTCGAGATGTCCAGCAAACCCCAACGAAGTGCCGCCCAGAAGGTCAGCAGCTCAAAAACCTTTCAGCGACAGAAGGCAAAGCCCGGTGCTCGCGTCCTGACCAGTGACGCGATCCTCGACGACATCGCGGAGTTCAAGAAGCGCGGCGGACGCATTGACGTGTTGGGCAATACGGCATTCCGATCCAGCAGCACTTCCACGGCATTTACTTCGCGCCGTACGGCCGCCCTCAAGAAGCCGCCGACACCGGTTGCCGATGCCGGCAAATCCTCCGACTGATCCTCTGTTCGCCCCTGGCGCGATCCGCGCCGCGACACTGGGTGCGCGGAGCCGCACGGGGCGAGGTCGAGCTACCTCCCGATAGCCCGGACAGGTTGATCGGGCGACACCTGGAAAGGGGTGTTCGCCTTCGACTCGCCTTCGTGGTTTCCGGGTAACCGGGCCAGCAGCCGTCAGGGGGCGTGGCCGGGAAGGCGATGTGCCGGTTTCAATAACGGCATCTGGCCCGAAGGGCACGGACTTTAGGCTGATTCCTGGCTGAGGTTCTGCTTGCTCAAGCCGTTCGTCCCCGGATCGCTGTCCGGGGCAGGCTCCAAGCCTGTCGAAGGATGGACGCACGTTGCGGGACGGCTGAGGCGAACTTCCGCTCATGGTTCCCTTCGTCAGGCTCAGGACGGGCTCAGGCTCACCGCGAACGGAAGCAGATGAGACTTGCCCCCAGGTCAGTGCCATTCGCAGCTGACCCCGTTCACCCGATGCCAGCGCACCCCGGCGCGGCGGAGCTAAGATAGCGTCCTGCCATTGCAATCCAGGACTTCGCATGACTCCGCTCGAACAACATTTCGGCCGCTATCGACGCAATACGGTCGGCCACGAGCAGACTTTCTTCTCGCCCTGGGGTGAACAACGCATCATTTACGCGGACTGGACCGCCAGCGGCCGGCTGTATCTGCCGATCGAGCAGGCGTTGCTGGAGCGGTTCGGGCCTTTCGTCGGCAATACGCATTCTGAAAGCAGTGAGACCGGCCGCGCGATGACGCTCGCGTACCACGAGGCCCATCGCATCCTCAAGGCACACGCCAATGCCTGTCCGGATGACCTGATCCTCACCGCCGGCACCGGCATGACCGGCGTGATCAACAAGTTCCAGCGCATTCTTGGCCTCAAGGCGCCGCAGGGATTGCGTCGCTTCATCGACATCCCCAAGGTCGAACGGCCGGTGGTCTTCATCACCCACATGGAGCACCACTCCAACCAGACCTCGTGGTACGAGACGATCGCGGATGTGGTGGTGGTGCCGCCGGATGCCGCGGGCATGGTCGATCTCGACGCCCTCGAAGCCCTCCTGCACGAATACCGCGAGCGCACGGTCAAGATCGGCGCGTTCAGCGCCTGCTCGAACGTCACCGGCGTGATCACGCCCTATCACGCGATGGCCAGGCTGATGCATCGCGCCGGCGGCGTGGCGTTCATCGATTTCGCCGCGTCGGCGCCGTATGTCGCCATCGACATGCATCCACCAGACGAGGAAGAACGGCTCGACGCGGTCATGTGGTCGCCGCACAAGTTCCTTGGCGGCCCCGGTGCCTCCGGCGTGCTGATCTTCAACCGCAGGCTGTATCGCAACACCGTGCCCGACGACTGCGGTGGCGGCACCGTGAGCTGGACCAATCCGTGGGGTCAGTATTCGTTCCTCGAAGATATCGAGGCGCGCGAGGATGCCGGCACGCCGGGTTTCCTGCAGACCATCAAGGCCGCGCTGGCGGTGCGCCTGAAGGATCAGATGGGGGTGGCCAACATGCTCGAGCGCGAACAGGCGATCGTGCCCCACGTGATGGATGCGCTGCAGGCGATTCCGGGCGTGCACCTGCTGGCGCCGAGACAGCGCCATCGCCTGGCCATCTTTTCCTTCTACATCGAGGGCATCCACTACAACCTCGTGGTGCAGTTGCTCAACGACCGCTTCGGCGTGCAGGCGCGCGGTGGCTGCTCCTGCGCGGGCACCTACGGCCATTTCCTGCTGCATGTGGATCCGTCGCTATCGCGCTCGATCACCGACCGCATCGACCATGGCGATCTGTCGGAAAAGCCCGGCTGGGTGCGAATCTCGTTTCATCCGAGCACGACGACCGCCGACATCGAGCACACCCTCCATGCGATCGCCGAAATCGTGAAGAACGTCGAGGCCTGGGCCAGCGACTACGAGTATTCGCCTGTGACCAACGAGTTCACGCGCTGTGCCGGCGAACACGGCGCGGCACTGGCGCGGGTGAAGAAATGGTTCGATCTGGAGCCTGCCTTGGAGCACGAGGCGCAAGCAAAGCAAGCGTAGTGATTCAGGACAGTCACCGGCCCCGTAATTTCACGCCTTGGCAGCGCCCGCCGAACCGTCGCGCAATTCGCGCCTCAACATCTTGCCGATGTTCGACTTGGGCAGCGGCTCGGTGCGGAACTCGATCTGCTTGGGTACCTTGTAGGCGGTGAGTTGCTGGCGGCAGTATTCGATCAGGATCTGCTCGGTGAGTCCGGACTGGCGCTTGACCACGAACACCTTGACGGCTTCGCCGGACCTGGGGTCGGGCACGCCGATGGCGGCCACCTCAAGCACGCCGGGATGCGCCGAGATCACGTCCTCCACTTCGTTGGGGAAGACCTTGAAGCCGGAAACGATGATCATGTCCTTCTTGCGATCGGTGATCTTGAAGTAGCCGCGCTCGTCCATGAAACCCATGTCCCCGGTGCGCAGCCAGCCATCCCCGGTGAAGACCTTCGCAGTCTCGCCAGGCCGGTTCCAGTAGCACTTCATGACCTGCGGGCCACGGATGCAGATCTCGCCCACTTCGCCGATATCCATTGCCTTGCCGTCGTCATCGAGAACCGCTGCCTCGGTGGACGGAATGGGCACGCCGATGGTGCCCGTCCAGTCCTTGATGTCGAGCACGTTGGAGATGGCCACCGGCGAGGTTTCGGTGAGCCCATAGCCCTCGATGATCGGATTGCCGGTGCGTTGCTTCCAGTGCTCGGCCACCACGCGCTGCACGGCCATGCCGCCGGCCGATGTCATCTTCAGGTTGCTGACGTCGACCTCCTTGAACGCCGGCGCCTCGAGCAGTGCCGCGTACAGGGTATTCACGCCGATCATGGCCGTGAAGCGCTCTTTCTTCAGCACGGCGATGAAGGCCGGCATGTCCCGCGGGTTGGTAACCAGCACGATGCGTGCGCCGATCTTCATGAAAACAAGGTTGGAGGTCAGGGCGTACACATGGTAGAGCGGCAAGGGGACTACTGCGGTCTCCTTGCCGTTGAGCAGGTCGCGCGCAATCCACGAACCGACCTGCTGCAGGTTGGCCACCAGGTTGCCGTGGCTCAGCACGACGCCCTTGGCCACGCCGGTCGTGCCCCCGGTGTACTGCAGGAAGGCGATGTCGTCCTGCGTGATCGGAACGTCTTCGAGCTTGAGATTGCGGCCTTCGTCAAGCGCGCTATTGAACGTGACGGTGCCCGCAATCCGCCAGGAAGGCACCATCTTCTTCACGTGCCTGACGACCAGGTTGGTGATCAGTTTCTTCACGAAAGGCAGCGCGTCGCCCACCTCGGTGGTGATGACGGCCAGATGCATGGACGGGTTCTTGTCCAGCACCTCCTGCAAGGTGTGGGCAAAGTTCTCCAGCACCACGATGGCCTCGGCGCCCGAGTCCTTGAGCTGGTGTTCGAGTTCACGTGCGGTGTATTGCGGGTTGACGTTGACGATCGTGTAGCCGGCACGCAGTGCGCCGAACAGCGCGATCGGGTACTGCAGCAGGTTGGGCAGCATGATCGCCACGCGCGCGCCGCGCTCGAGCCGCAGGGATTGCTGCAGGTAGGCCCCGAACCGGCGGCTTGCGTCATCGAGCTCGCGGTAGCTCAGCGAACCGCCCATGTTGCTGTAGGCGGTGAGGTCGGCGAACTGCCTGCAGCTTTCTTCAAAGACATGCTTGAGCGAGCTGAATTCGTCGAGTTTTACTTCTGCCGGCATGCCCTTTGGATACTGTGCCAACCAGACCTTGTCCATGATGCTGCCCTCTTCGTTTGGTCGCGCGCACTCACTGGATCAGACCGAACCGGCGATCCCGCCGGAGTGCTGTCGCGATACGCGTCGCCGGTACTCCACCATGATTCGCCCCATGCGTATCGATGCCCTTGATATCGATCAAGTCCTGCCGGGAAAGTTGGGTGCGGAGGAAATATGCGCTTGAACCATGCAGCCGGCTGAACGAGCGGCGTAGACTGGGCGGGACACAGCTTCGGGATTCGAATTCCTCCATGGAAACCGCCCTGACTCCGCTCGACTTCGCGCGCCGCACGCGAAGGCTGCATCCCGATCGCGAAGCGGTGGTCGATGGCACGAAACGCTTCAGCTACCGGCAATTCTTCGAGCGCTGCGACCGCTTTTCATCGGCGCTGCTCAAGCTCGGCATCGTGCAGGGCGATCGGGTGGCCTACCTGGCGCCGAACACCCACCAGCACCTGGAAGGCTATTACGCCGTCCCGCAGATCGGCGCGGTGATCGTGCCGCTGAACTATCGCCTGACCGCCGATGATTTCGTCTACCTGATCAATCACAGTGGCGCGCGGGCCGTCTGTGTCGATCGCGAGTATCTCGATGCCATCGACAGCGTGCGCGACCAGCTGCCGGGGGTGGTCGCGTTTGTCGCACTGGAACAGGCGCGCGAGGGTTGGCTCGACTACGAGGCACTGCTGGCCGATTCGAGCAGCACATTCGAGCGACCGCCGATCGCGGAGTCGGATCTGCTTTCGATCAACTACACCAGCGGCACCACCTCGCGGCCGAAGGGCGTGATGATCAGCCATCGCAATGCCGCGCTGAACATGGTCGGCACGATGTTGCACATGGGGCTGGGCGTCCGCGATCGGTACCTGTGGACGCTGCCGATGTTCCATGCCAATGGCTGGACCTATGTCTGGATCATGACTGCGGCAGGTGGCACCCACGTGTGCCTGCGCAAGGTTGATCCGGCCGGCATCTTCGAGCGCATCGGCAGTGAGCAGATCAGCTGCCTGTGTGCGGCTCCAACCGTCCTCATAGGGATCGCCAACGCGGCGGAGCCGTTGCGCAGGAACGCGCGCCGCGGCGTGCGCGTGACCACCGCCGGTGCGCCACCCGCGGCGGCGACCATCGAGCGGATTGAAGGCGAGCTGGGCTGGACGGTCACGCAGATCTACGGGCTGACCGAGACCTCGCCACTGATCTGCATCTGCGAACCGCTGCCCGCACACGACGCGCTTTCACCGCCGGAACGCGCGGCGATGAAGGCGCGGCAGGGCGTCGAGCCGTTGCTGACGGGCGAGCTGAGGGTGGTCGACGAAACCGGCGCCGAAGTCGTCCATGATGGCAACAGCATGGGTGAGATCTCGGTGCGCGGCAACGTGGTGATGCAGGGCTATTACAACGACCCCGAAGCGACCGCGAAGGTGATCCGCGATGGCTGGTTCTTTACCGGCGACGCTGCCGTCGTGCATCCCGATGGCTACCTGGAAATCCGCGACCGCATCAAGGACGTGATCATTTCCGGCGGCGAGAATATTTCGTCGATCGAGGTCGAGGGCGTCCTGCTGCGTCATCCCGCCGTGCAGGAAGTGGCGATCGTCGGCCTGCCTCACAAGCGCTGGGGCGAAGCACCGCACGCCTTCATCGTGCTGTGTGAAGGCAGTTCCGCGACAGTCGATGATATCCGCCAGTTCGCGCGCGCGAACCTGGCCCACTTCAAGGTGCCGCAGGGCGTCAGCTTCATCGACGAACTGCCGAAGACGGCAACCGGCAAGATCCAGAAATTCCTGTTGCGCGGAGGCGCGGCCATCCACAAGCAGTAGACCTTGTGGGCTCCGGGCAAAGGCCACGCCGGGAAGAGAAGATGAAAGCCCTTTCTCCCCCAGGACAGGATTGGGCTTCGGCCTCCACCGTTCGACACGCCGTGGCTGCGTGATTCAATCGAATACCTGCCCCGTGCCGAACTCGCGGGCAAGCGCCTCAATGGCTGCGCGCTTGCAGCCACTTGGGCAGGAAGCTGTAGGGGTCGGCACCCTCGCGCGTGTAGTTCAGGCCCAGGTTGTCCAGTGCGGCCTGCAGGCGACCCTGGCGCCAGGCGTCGAAGGTCTCGGTGGCGCCGCCGACGAACTCGCCGGCGACGAATATCTGCGGCACCGTGACACTGCCGGTGCGCGTGTTCAGCGCGGCGCGGATCTGGCCGCCCCAGCCGCCCTTGGCCAGCTCCGCGGAATCCATGTCCACCGACCGGTAGCGGATTTCGTAGGCCGCGAACATGTTGCGCACCGACCAGCAGAACTCGCACCACTGGTGCGCGAACATGACCACCGGCTCCTCGTCCGAAGACACCACGGTCTCGACAAAGGCGCGTGCCGCGTCGGTGACCGGGATCATCGACGGAGCCGGCGCCGGCGCTTTCGTCGCGGGTGCTGGCGCGTCGAAGCGAGCGGTCGGCGTCGAGCGCGAGATCTCCCACTCCGCGTCATCCATGTCCACCGGGATGTCGGCGAACAGCGGCGTCGACAGGTAGCGCTCGCCGGTGTCCGGCAGCATGACGAGGAATACCGAGCCGGGCTCTGCCGTCTCCGCGACGCGCAGCGCCGCAGCCAGGGTCGCGCCGCCGGAGATTCCGGTGAAGATGCCTTCGCGACTCGCCAGCGCACGGCTCAGGCGCAGCGTGTCCTCGCCGGCCACCGGCACGATGCCGTCGATATGGCCGGCATCCACGGCCTGCTGGGTGATGCCGGGAATGAAATCCGGCGACCAGCCCTGCATGAGGTGCGGGCGGAAGTTCGGATGACTGGCGCCGTCGGGCTGGGCAATTCCGGAGCCGAGCAGCTGCGAATTGTCCGGCTCGCCGACGATGATGCGGATGTCCGGACGCTCGGCCTTGAGCACGCGCGACACGCCGGTCAAAGTGCCACCCGTGCCGAAGCCGGTAACCCAGTAGTCGAGCCGTTCGCCCTCGAAATCGGCGAGGATTTCGCGCGCCGTGGTGCGCGAGTGGTAGTCGGGATTGGCCGGGTTGTCGAACTGCTCGGTCCAGTACCAGCCGTTGCGTTGCGCGAGTTCCTGCGCCTTGGCCACCATGCCGCTGCCCTTGGCCGAAGCCGGCGTCAGCACGACCCTGGCGCCGAGGAATCGCAGCAGGCGGCGACGCTCGACCGAGAAGCTTTCGGCCATGACGCAGACCAGCGGATAGCCTTTCGCGGCGCAGACCATGGCCAGGCCGATTCCGGTGTTGCCCGAGGTGGCCTCGATGACGGTCTGGCCGGGCTTGAGCGCGCCCGAAGCCTCCGCCGCCTCGATGATGCCGAGCGCGAGGCGGTCCTTGACCGAGCCCATCGGGTTGAACGCCTCGAGCTTGGCGTAGATCGTCACGCCCTTCGGTGCCAGGTGGTTGAGCCGCACCGCAGGGGTGTGGCCGATCGTCTGCAGGATGCTGTCGAAGCGGGCCATGTCGGATCCCTCGCATTTGCCAGGCGCCATCATTCTGGACCCAAGATGCGGCCCATGCACGATGGGGGTTGTCCTTGTTCCCCGATGTCCAATAATCCAGGGCTGGCCCGAGTGGCTCACTGCAATGCCCATCGAGCCGCGGAAGACGGTCTCGGCGCGCCTCTCCTTGGCAACAGGACAAGAGACCATGCGAGCGATCACCTACTTCGAATATGGCCCGCCCGAGGTGCTCAAGCTGCAGGACGTGGCGAAGCCGACGCCGAAGGACGGCGAAATCCTGATTCGCGTGATGGCAGCGGAAGCCACCAAGTCCGACTGCGAGATGCGCAGCTTCGAGTTCTCGGTGAAATGGTTCTGGCTGCCGTTGCGGATTGCTTTCGGGATGCGCAAGCCGAGGCGCCATGTCCTGGGCGGATATTTCTCCGGCGTGGTCGAAGCGCTCGGAACGAATGTCACGGGATTCTCGATAGGCGACGCCGTTTTCGGGACGGCAGGCCTGCGCCTCGGTGCCTATGCCGAGTACGTTGCGTTGCCGGCGAAGTACACCCTTGTGGCCAAGCCATCCAGCATGAGTTTCACCGATGCCGCGGCCGTGCCCCTGGGCGGACTCAATGCACTGCATTTCATGCGCCTGGCAAAGATCCGGCCCGGCGACCGGGTGCTGATCATCGGCGCTGGCGGCAGCATCGGCCTGCACGCCGTGCAGATCGCCCGTTCCATGGGCGCCGAAGTCACTGCCGTGGACAGCACCATCAAGCAGGACCTGTTGCGGCGCATGGGTGCAGGCCATGTCGTCGACTACTCGAGGGAAGACTTCGCCGCTTCAGGCCAAACCTACGACGTCGTTTTCGACATGGTTCCGCAGACCTCGTTCGCCGCCTGCATGAAAGTGCTCGCACCAGAAGGGCGCTACCTGTGCGGCAACCCGCGCCTCTCCGTCATGCTGCGTTCGGTCTGGACGAATCGGTTCACCGGCCGATCCGCGAGTTTCGCCTTCGCCAGGGAGTCCGTGCCGGAACTGGATGCGCTCAAGACGATGATCGAAGACGGCCGGATCCGCTCCATCGTCGACAGGGTCTATCCGATGGAACAGGCGGCCGATGCGCACCGCCTGGTCGAGACCGAGCAGCGCCTTGGCGCTGTCGTGATCGCGATCGCAGAGGGCGCCGACTCGCTTGAGGCCGGGTGACGCCGTCGATCTGCCGGAAGTCTGCTATCCCGCATCAAGGCTGCCGACGTCACGGCCTCACGCAAGTACTCTGCGTGTTTCAAACGGACGATTCCTGGGCCCCCTCTTCCTGGCCCCTTTTGCCGCACGTCACACGGAATCCCTTCGCGGGATCGGCAAGATCGAGTCGGGGTTGGGGGGGAGCCGCGGCAAAATGTCCCGGCCCCCACTCTTTTCCTGTCGGACAGCGCGCAACGCCCGATTCGGGCGTATGCTGCGGCCACCCACGCACAGTGGCGAGGTGACAGGCATGATCACGCAAGTGTTTCGCCGCAATCCGCTCGCTTTCGCATCCGCTGTCTTTCTTGTTGGCCTGGTTGGCCCGCCGCTGGCACAGGCCGCGGACCCGGCGCCCGCGCCGGGTAGCCACATCGTCAAGAGCGAGGTCGAGGGTAGCAACCGGCGCGAGATCCTCGGCTCGGGGACGAATACCGCGGAAGTCCCGCGCATCGGCTTCATCGACTCGCCAACGGCTGCCTGCTACCAACCCGATCACACGCAGAACGTCTGCTATATCAACTGGTATTACCTGTACGTCAGCGCGGATCCGAGCTACATGGTTTCGATGAGCGCGACGATCAACGTCTTCGGCCGGGTTGCGAACTACCAGGGCTT
Organism: uncultured Gammaproteobacteria bacterium; assembly: GCA_963822465.1. Classification (GTDB taxonomy): domain Bacteria; phylum Pseudomonadota; class Gammaproteobacteria; order Xanthomonadales; family Rhodanobacteraceae; genus Dokdonella. The sequence continues at coordinate 220,575 of CAWGHP010000011.1, forward strand.
CTTCCAGACCTCGATGTACGTGCCGTTCAACATGCATGACCGGGGTTTCAAGGTTACCTGCGGTGCCCTCGGCGCCGGCGGTGATCCGGAGCTCGGCAACAGCTACGCGTACACGATTCGCGCCAAGGACAGCAATGCCCTCTCCTCCGCGAACTACGGGACCGTCTACTGCCCCGCATTCATTCCCTAGGTCCACCCTAATGGCAACCCGCGACGTACCGCGATCCGCGCGTGCAGACAGGCCGCCTCTTTGGGCAGGGTTTGCCGTCCTGGTCTTGTCGGGCTTGCCGTTTGTCCCCCCCACCCAGGCGGCCGAGCCGCCCGTGCAACTGCTCGACATCGTGCCGCACCGGGAGACCGACGCGTTGCCCGGCGTTCCCACGATCTCCTTCATCGACAGCCCGACGGCCAACTGCTACGGACCGCTCGATGAAATCAACGCCTGCTACATCCAGTGGTCGAGCCTGGAGGTCTCGGCGACTTCGCCGCAGTACATCGAGCGCATGACCGTCACGATCGGCGGCCGGGTGCGCGCCGTCTACACCGGCTTCTTCCAGACCTCGATGTCGGTGCCCCCGGGCATGCAGAAGGAAGGATTCAAGGTCGCCTGCGGCATCGCCGGAGCCAGTGGCGACCCGGCGTCCGGCTTCAACTATGCGTATTCGATCAAGGCGCGCGAAACGGGTGGCCTGACCTCGGCCAACTACGGCACGGCGGTCTGTCCCGCCGACTACCGGATCGACCTGATCTTCCGCAACGGGTTCGACCCCGGTTCGTTCTGACGCTCGGAAGATAGCGGGAAGGGCGCGAGGGGAAGGTCCGGCGCGGAAATCCGGGGCAGGACCATCCGGCCATCACGGCCACACCGATCCCCGCGAACGCGAGCGATGCGGCCAACTACAGGTCCGGGTTCCCGCCAGTGGCGGATTTGCTTTGCCCGGGAGCGTGGCGTGCTCAGTGGTCGGCCCCGCTCGCCGCCTCGCCATCGACCAGCGCTTCGACCTGGATGCGCAGGTTGACGTCCATCCTGAATCCGTAGGCCTTGCCGGCATCGAGTCCGAACGCGTCGCGCTTGAACGTGGCGGTTGCGTCGGCGCCGCAGTAGTCGCGCTTGAATACCGGATGCTCGATGCATCCGAACGAGGCTATCTGCAGGACCAGCGGCTTGCTCACGCCGTGCAGGGTCAGTTCGCCTGCCGCCTGCGCATGGGTGGCACCGGCCGTCAGCCCGGAGAGCTGGCCCTTGAAGCTGGCCTGCGGATACTTCGCGACATTGAAGAATTCCTCACCCCTGGCCCAGGCATTCAGCGCGTCGAGTCCGAAATCGATGCTGGCGAGATCGATCGTCACCTCCACGGCGCCCTGCCCGGTGGCCTTGTCGAACGTGATCGTGCCGGTGGTCGTGTTCATCTTGCCGCGCCACGTCGAGATGCCCATGTGGTCGGCCTCGAAACTGGGATAGGTATGCATCGGGTCGATCGTATAGATGGCCGGCGTGGCGAAGGCCGGAACCCAGCAAGTGGCGCTGGCTGCTGCGAGCAGGAATTTTTTCATGGATGGCTCCGGATGGACGCGTATCAGGTTGGCGGCTGCAGGACACAGTTGGCCTGGTCGACGATTGAAGCCGGGTATACCCGGCCTCTTCATTCCGATGACGAATGAGCTTGCACGATTTCGACAAGCCGGTTCGCAAGTCGAAAGCGACGGGCAAACACGCTACATTCAAGCGGTGCGCCTCGTCCGCGGATTGAGGTGTTGCCACACGCCGTAACTGTTACGCGCTGGATCGTGCATGGACAATGGCGTCCGGACACGTCATTGCCGAATGATCCGCGGTGGCCGTGCGTCACTTGTCCGAAGCCTTTCTTCATCAGGAGACAAACATGCGCTCTCTGCACTGCATCGGCCTTTGGCTGATCCTGTCATGCCAGCTTGCAAATGCCCAGGAGCTTGTCGCCAATGGCGATTTCGAGGCCGGATTGTCCGGCTGGACGGTCTGGTCCGCGCCACCGACGTCATTCTGGAATGGCGTCTGGTTGCATTCCAACGATTGCGATATCTGGGTGCCGACCATCTGCCCCTATGCCGGCACGACCTCGCATGCGCAGAAGAAAGGCAGCGGCGCCGGCAACGCACATGGCGGCATCTACCAGCAGATCGCCGTGCAGCCGGGACGCCAGTACCGCATCAGCGGACAGTGGAGCGGCGGCGTCACCGGCAATGCCGCAGGCAATGCCACGTGGTGGGAGGTCGTCGCCTACGATGGCGTGGTCGATGACAGCATCATCGACCAGGGCCTGCGTCCCCAGGACCAGCTCGTCGACAAGATCGAGCGCACCGACCTTGCCAACAACGAAGTCTTCCAGTTCCAGTGGCAGCCGTTTTCCGGCGTGATCACGGCCGCTTCCGGGACCATCACGCTGGCGTTCAAGCAGGGCAGCTTCTTCACGTTTGATGCCGCCGCCTATCACGACAATGTCTCCATGCAGGCGCTCGGCGAGCCCGCGGTGCCAGCAAGGGAGTTGCCGACGAGCGGGCGCGGAATGCTCGCCTTGCTGCTCGTGCTTCTGGCCGTGTCCGGCTTGCTGGTCCTGCGTGCCAGGGCTGCGGCTTCGTCAGGCAGGCCACGTATCCACTAGGCCTGCGCGAGTTGAGGCGGTCGGGGCCCGACGACGCGCGCGGGCCTCCGGGACTGCCTTGACCTGGGTCAACGCCCGGGCGCGGCGGCGGAGTAGCGTGACCTGACTGGAGATGCTGTCTCCGTCCCGATGATCCGCATGCTCAAGCTGTCAAGCACGGAACCTGGCTTGAAGTCGTCGCCGGGTACGCGCCTGGGAGCCTTTGCGCATGAACAGTTGCGGCTGGCCGAACGGCACCTGGCGCGGCAGGGTGAAGAATTTCATGATGGCGTCCACCAGGCGCGCAAGTGCCTGCGGCGCGCGCGGGCGACGCTCGCCCTGGCGTCGGCGGCACTGGATTCCCGCGCGGACCGGATCGACGATGAACTCGGGCGCATGTGCCGCGGCCTGTCGTCGCTGCGCGACACGCAGGCGCTGGTCGATGCGATCGACCGCTTCGGCATCGGTGCGCCCGCTTCGATCCGCAGGACCCTGCGCGAGGCGAAGGCATCGGCGCTCGCGTACCGGGACCTGGCCATGGATCGTGCGCAGGAACGCGATCCCGGATTCGCGGCGCGTCGCCGCCGCCTCCTCGCCGTGATGAAGCGCGTGGCGGCGCTGGACTGGAGGGCTGTCCGCCGGCGAGACATGGTCAAGGCGATGCAACGCAGCGAGCGGCGCCTGGAAAAGGCGCACCGGCGCGCCAGCAAGCATCCCGATCGCGACGCCAGCTGGCACATCTACCGACGACGCCTGCGCCGACTCAAGGAGCAGGATTCGATCCTGGCCGAACTTCAACCCGGCCTCCACCAGCTCGCCCACGACCTCGGCCACCGGGCACATGTCCTCGGCGAATCGCAGGACGACGTGCTGGTGCTGAGGTTCTGCCGCCGCAGTTCTCCGTTCAATACCGAGCAACGCGCGCTGTTGCGCAAGCTCGCCCGGACACGATTGCAGGGCGTTCGCGGCGACTGATCGCGCGGGTCGGGAAGGACCAGGTGCCGGTGGCACGAACGATGCGGAGATTTGGCAGAGGTCTGCCATGTGGCGTGAAAACAAGGCGCTCCGTTTTGCTGACCTGTGCATTTCGACGGCATCCTGGTAGACGCCCCGGCCAGCGCCCTCGCCCGCTCATTCAAGACCTTGCAGCGCCACGGCCAATCGATCGGCGAGTGCGCGCACCCGCCGTGGCTGGGCGCGACTCGGGGGGAACAACATCTGCACGGGCGTGGCGGGCGGCGCGTAGTCGGGCAGCAGCTCGAGCAGATACCCTGCCCTGATATCCGGCCCGACATCGAGTTCGGATTTCAGGATGATGCCGTAGCCGGCCAGGCACCACTGTCGCACCAGCGCACCGTCGTTGGCCACGCGGTCGCCGCGCACGGTGACGATCTGCTTCATCGCATTGGGGCCGAGTCGCCATACATTGTCCAGATTCATGCCGAAGCGCATGACCAGGCAATTGTGATTCTTCAGGTCAAACGGATTCCTTGGCGCACCGTGAGCCTCGATATAGGAGGGCGCGGCACAGACTACGCGCCGCCTCTGGCCCAGACTCCTGACACGCAGTGAACTGTCGGTGACTTGGCCGAAGCGCACGGCAATATCGAAACCCTGGCCGACGATATCGACATAGGCGTCCGACAGCACCAGCTCGATCGAGATGGCGGGATGGTCGGACAGGAAGCGGTTGATCTCGGCAGAGATCACGGTACGTCCGATATCGCTGGGCGCGCTGATGCGGATCGGACCGGACAGCGTCTGCGCTCCAAAACGGATGCGGGTTTCCAGATCCTCGACTTCGCCGAGCACTTGCCTGGCACCTTCGACCAGGGTGCGTCCCTCTTCGGTCAGGCTGATCGCGCGGGTCGTGCGATTCAGCAGGACCACGCCGAAATGCGCTTCGAGTGCTGCCAGGCGCTCGGATACCGTGGTGGAGGAAAGCCCCACTTCACGGCCGGCGGCGACCAGGCTGCCTTTCTCGACAATCTGCAGGAACAGGGCAATGTTGTCGAGCAGCATTCTTCGGCGATTCCGGATTATCTAACCGGATTGTGCCCGTTTATCCGACTTTGGCAAGTAGACATACTGCTCCCATCATCAATCAGGGAGCAATTCCGTGGCCGCACTGACCATAGTCGCCAACATCCACGCCAAGCCCGACCAGATCGATCGGGTGAGGGCCGAACTCGAGAAGCTGGTGCCGCTTACGCGCGCCGAGGAAGGCTGCATCCAGTACGACCTGCACCGCGACAATGCCGACCCGAGGCATTTCATGTTCATCGAGAACTGGGAGTCGCGCGAGTTGTGGCAGACACACATGAATGCCGCACACCTGACGGCTTACATGGAAGCGACCGAGGGCGCCGTCGCCGAATTCACCCTGAACGAACTGACCCATATCCGCTGATCAGGCCCGCGGGCCAGGAGATCCAAGATGAAAGCTGTTGCACTGACCCATTACCTGCCCGTCGACGATCCGAAGGCGTTTCTCGACGTGGAATTGCCCAGGCCCGCGCCTTCGGGTCGCGACCTGCTGGTCGCGGTGAAGGCCGTATCGATCAACCCGGTCGATACCAAGGTCCGCAGCCCGAAAGACACGGTCGAGAAATCGCCCCGCGTGCTGGGCTGGGATGCCAGCGGCGTGGTCGAGGCGGTCGGTCCGGACGTGACCCTGTTCAAGCCGGGCGATGAGGTCTACTACGCCGGCGATATCACACGCCCCGGTTCGGACTCGGAATTCCAGCTGGTCGACGAGCGCATCGTCGGCTTCAAGCCGAAGAGCCTCGGTTTCGCCGAAGCCGCCGCACTGCCGCTGACCACGATCACCGCTTACGAGGCGTTCTTCGACCGTCTCGGCATCGATCGGGACGGCGCCGACAAGGGCCAGTCCGTTCTTGTCATTGGTGCGGGCGGTGGTGTCGGCTCGATCGCGATCCAACTTGCCAAGGCCGCTGGCCTGGTCGTGATCGCCACGGCCTCGCGCCCGGAAACGGAAAACTGGGTGCGCGAGCTCGGCGCCGATCACGTGGTCAATCACCGCAAGCCGATGGTCGAGCAGGTGCGCGCGCTCGGTTTCCAGCATGTCGATCATGTCGCGATCTTCAACGACATGCGCCATTGGGAAACGGCGGTCGAACTGATCCGCCCTCAAGGCGGCATCGTCACCATCGACGATACCGACCTGCCGATGCCGATGGACGGCATGAAGATGAAAGCCGCGAGCCTGCACTGGGAGTTCATGTTCGCCCGCGCCATGCACCAGACGCCGGACATGATCGAGCAGCACAAGCTGCTGAACCATGTAGCGAAGGAGATCGATGCCGGGCGCATCCGCACGACACTGGACAAGGTCATCAGCCCGATCAATGCCGCCAACATGCGTGAAGGCCACCGCTTGATCGAATCCGGGACGGCCAAGGGCAAGATCGTGCTGGAAGGCTGGAGCAGCTGACCGCAAAAGCGTACGGGGCCACCGGGCCCGTCTTGCAGACTACTTCCGCTTTGCCTGGCGCGCGCGCAACAACTCCCTGACTGCCGAGGCCACGGCCTCGGGCCGGTCGAGCTGGATATCGTGCGATGCGCCGGGCACGTCGATGCGCCTGCTCGTGGTCGAGGCCGCCAGGATGCGCTGCCGGGTCTGCGCGCGCGCCTGTTCGAGGGCGGCGCGCACGTCGTCGGCGACGCCATCGTAGGGCGCATCGGCAGCGAGCAGGATGAGCGGGATGTCGCCGTAGCGCTCGTCGTCAGGCACGGGTTCGGCGAAGAGACGCTGGTTCGCCGAGAGTTCCGAGTGCAGGGTCCGCCAGTAATCCGGCCTGGACTTGTTCGCGCTGACCGCGGCGGCGACGCGCGCTCCCATCCACGGCGGTGCTGCGCGCAGGCAGCCCGGCATGAGGGCTCCGGCCTGGGCGGACTGCTCGCACGCGACCAGGAATGCATCGCGCTTCTCGCGCAACGCGGCATCCTCGCGCTTCCACTGCGCGGGCATCGCCGCTTCCTCGCCCTGTTCGGGCGGATCGACCAGCAGCATGCCGGCGACATCATGCGGATGGCGGATGGCGTACTGGCGAACGATGTTGCTGCCCAGCGAATGCCCGACCAGAACGAGTGGCAGCGGCAACCTGGCGGCACGGATCAGTTCGTGCAGGTCCGCCACATCGGCCTCGAGATCGCGTGGCATCGGCCCGGCATCGCTGAAGCCGTAACCGGCACGATCGTAGGCGCAGGCGCGTGCCGTGCCCGCAAGCAGCGGCAGGACGCGAAACCAGGCCGAGGAGTCCGCATTGGTGCCCGCTTCGAAGAGAACGACCCGCTCGCCCTTCCCTGCACAGCGCAGGTTGAGCGCACGACCATCGCCCAGCGTGATCTTCGTTGCGGACGTCGCGTAGGCGTCGGGAATCCGGATGCCATCGGGCGCGGCGAAGATGGTCGTGGAAGCGAGCAAAAGGATCGGTGCGAGCAGCAGGGCCATGCGCGGTCGGGTCAAGGATCGCTCCGGTGTCTTGAGTGGATGGTTGGGTGGAGGGCCGGACGCATGTCCGGGCCGGCGCGACGTTTCGGCAAGCCGCGACGAAGTCTAGCCTTGCCCCGGTGATCCGGTCGTCAAGCACGCACCTGGTGTCCGGCTCCCATCGCTCCGGGCAGCGAGACGCATGCCGCCAGGTCCTTGCGACTGGCGCTAGAAGGAATCACCGCGCCGGATTCATGGCGGGGATGCGCCCACCGGGTCGTGCGCCGGCGTGTCGGCAGGATCCGCATGCAGTTGCAGGACATAGCCCAGCTCGATGCAGGCTTCGCCGCGAAACTCGGCCTGGTGCGCGCCGGCCCTGGCGAATTGCAGGCGTTCGAGCAAGCGGATCGAACGCTCGTTGCGCGCGTCGACAACGGCATTGACGACACGGCAGGCCGAGTGCCGTGACAGCAGTTGCAGCAACAGGCCCACCGCTTCCGAAGCCAGGCCCTGTCCCTGCTGCGCACGCGAACACGAGAAGCCGATCTCGGCATGCTGCCCGGAGTCGGCGAGGAACAGGCCGATGTCGCCGATCAGGGTATCGCTCGCGCGCGCCGCGATGCCGAGCTGGATCCATTCACCGGGTCTCGCTCCACGCACGGCCGCCATCGAGCGGATGAAGCGGGCGGCGTCCGCTTCGGCCATCGGTTGCCATCCCTGGTAGCGCGCCACCTCGGGATCGTTGCGATAGGCCTGGAACGCGGCGAGATCGTCATCGCGCAGGCTGCGCAGCCGCGTCCTCGGCCCGCAGGCGGGCAGCGGCCACTCCAGTTCGGCCAGCACAAGATCAGGCGAGTCCATGCTTCGCCACCTCGCTCAGAGCCGCGCGTCGAAGAAGCGGATGACTTCCGCGTTCATTGCGGCATGGAAGGCTTCGCGATCGAAACCCGGCGCATCGGCACAGACCGCCGGCGGCCTGAGCAGGCCGCAGGGCGACAGGAACGAGAGATGCATGGCGCCTTTCGCCTCATGGTATTCCGCATGCGCGCCGAGCCCGGCACGGACGACGCCGGCATTACTGGCATAGGGAACGGTCTGGTCCAGTTCGCCGCTCCACAGCTGCACGGGCACGTCCACGCCAGCCAGCCCATCGGGCGCAAAGGTGAATCCGAGTCCGGGTGCGGCGACAACCGCCGCCCTGATCCTCGGCTCCGCCGCGAATTCGCCGGCGTCTTCCGGCGGCGCCTTCAGGAGGCCGGAACGCGCGTGCTTGAGGGCCGTGCAGACGAACTCGGGATGTTCCGCGCAATGGTTCGCAATGGAGGCCATGTCGGGCTTGCCGCCGATCAGGGTCAGCACGGTGAAGCCTCCCGCCGAGAGGCCAAACGCGCCGACGCGCTTCGCATCGATGCGGTCATGGCCCTGCCAGTGTTCGAGCATGTAGTCGATGCTCGCGCGAAGCTGTCGGGCGCGGTCGCTGAAAAGCGTCGGCGAACCGGCCGCGCTCTGGTCGGCGAAGTTGTCGCCCGGATGCATCGGCGCGGCGACGACGTAACCCGAACTGGCCAGGTCCATGGCCAGGTCGACATGGCTGCTCACGCCGCCGCCATTGCCGTGCGAGATCACCACCAGCGGCAGCGCGTTGCCGAGCACCGGGCCGGCGGCGGCAACCTTGAGCAGGGTGGCGCCGAGCAGGGTCGTCGGTCGCGGCGAACCCGAAGTCGGATACCAGATGCCGAGCGCCATCGGCCGGCCATCCGGGGCGGTCGTTCGGACCGCCTCGAAGCCGACCGGATTTTCGGAGCCGCGTGCGCTCGCCACCGCGTACAGCGCGATGGCCGCGACCACGACGACGAGGAAAGCAAACAGCCGGACTATCCACTTCATGACGTTCTCCCGTGGAGGATATTCTCGGTATGTTTAACCGGTTGCGCCATCCCCTGCGGGCCGGCGCGTCGCCATCGATCAGGCAGGCAGCTTGCGGAATCCGATGGCGAAGCGGTTCCAGGCATTGACCGTATTGATGGCAAGGGTCAGGTCGACCAGTTCGCTGCCGGCGAAATGCGGATGCACGCGCTCCCACACCTCGTCCGCGACGCCGCCCGCGGCGACCAGGGTCAGTGCCTCGGTCCATTCGAGGGCAGCGCGTTCGCGATCGTCGAAGAACGGCGATTCGCGCCACGCCGGCAAGGTGCCGAGGCGGCGCGCGCTCTCACCGGCCTTGAGGGCATCGCTGGTGTGCCGGTCGAGGCAGTAGGCGCAGCCGTTGATCTGCGACGCGCGCAGGCGGACCAGTTCGAGCAGGGCGGGTTCGAGGCCGGACTGGGCGATCCGGGTTTCGAGTCCGGCCATGGCCTGCATCGCTTCGCGGCCGTGATGGAAGAAATTGAGTCGGGTTTGCATGGGTGGTGTCCTCGGTTGGATTGGATGTGGGCGATGCCGGAAACAGGTATTCAATAACGCCAGGCCGCGCCGACGGCGACGTAGCGGGCCGACGCAAGGCCGGCGCTGCGCAGCACGGCGCCGGCGTGGAGCTGTTCGATGTTCAGGGACAATGTCGTGCGCGCCGTGGGCGACCAGGTTGCCGCCGCCCGCAGCAGCGAACCGATATCGTGGCCGCCGACATCGCCAGTGCCCGGATAGGCGCGCAGGCCGCCGGCGAGGACCGGCACCGAATCGTCCAGGCGCCGGGCGATTCCGGCTTCGAGCGCCAGGCTTGTCGTCGCGCCGGGCTTGACCGCGATACCGGGCGCGACCATGAGCAGGTTGCCCAGGCCGAGGAACTGGCCTTCGCCGAGATAGCCGGAACTGGCGTACAGCGGATTGAATCCGTTCGCCGCAACGGCATCGGCGCGGCCCGCCGAAGCGATGTCGACGTGCGCGGTCAGCCGCGGCTTCCAGCCGTGGTCCATGAGCTCGAAACTGTGCACGGCAAACAGGCCCCAGGCGTGGACGCTGCGGCCATCGAAGCGGCCGCGCTGCACGGCCAGGGTCCAGTCATGGCGCAGGCGTCCATGCCGGCTCCAGAACTCGCGCGCCAAAAGTGTCGCGATCATCCGCACCGACGCTGTCGCCGATGCGCAGGTCGGGCTTTGCCGGTGCGGTACCAGAACGGCTCGAAGTACGTGTTGGGCCCCGCGCCCTCGCCGAGGATGAAGCTCGCGTTGATGCCCTGCAGGCGTTCGTCGCTGCGCACACCGTCGTCGAAGGCGCCGCGCTCCAGCGCGGTGGCGCGCAGGTCGAAGGCGCCGACGCGCAGCCGCGGGCCATGGACATAACCACGGATGCCGTTCCAGCTGCGGTGGAGGTTCGAGCCGTCGCCAAGGCTGAGCAGCTGGCGCGGACCGTCGGCGAATTCCTGGCGACCGACCATCACGCCGACCAGGAGCGGGCCCGCGTCGCTGCGCACATCGGCAAACAATTGCTGCAGCGAGGCCTCGTTGCGGAAGTTGGCGCCGACGGCCCGCGGACCCCCGCCGACCTGGCCGGTCGCCACTTCGCCGAAAAGACGCAGGGTTTCATCGAAGCGCAGATCCGCACCGACGACGCCGCGAAGCAGACTGCGCGCGAAGTCGCGGCCTGTGTTCTGCAGCGGGTTGTCGAACTGGTCGTGGCGAAGCCGGAGTTCGGCGCTCAGGCTCAGGCTGGCCTGGCCGGCGAGGGGCATCGCCTTGAATGCCGGCGCCCGGCCCGCCGCCCGCATACCGCTCCAGTCCTCGGCCCAACGGCTGGCCATCAGGCCCTTGCCCGCTTCGGGACCCCAACCCGCAGCCATCAACGGATACGGATCGGCTGCGGTCGGCATCGCCATGCCGGCGGTCGCGCTGCCTTCGCAACGCGACGGACCGATGACTCGCACCTCGCCCGCCGCGGCGGTACCGGCGGCGAGCACTGCCCAGGCCATGCCGGCGAGGATTCGCGAATGGATGCTGGCGCTCATCGCACGCTCCGGGATTCGTCGGCAATCAGTGGCGCCGCGCCGCGGCGCGGCAGCGCCAGGGTGACGACCAGCGCGAGGACAACCAGCGCGGTCGCGCAGGCGAAGGTCAGGTGCAGGCCGCTTTGCGCCGCGCTGGCGGGCGTGCCCGAGCCGTTGCCGAGGGTCGAACCGAGCGCGAACACCGCGCCCATCAGCGAGGCGCCGGTGATCAGGCCGAGGTTGCGCGAAAGGTTGAGCAGGGCCGAGACGAGGCCGCGCTGGTCCAGCGCGACGTCCTTCATCACCCCGGTGTTGTTGGCGGTCTGGAATGCGGCATAGCCGCCGGTGACCAGCAGCAGCGGCACGACATAGCCGGCGATGCCCAATTGCGCCGGCAGCGCTGCCAGCAGGGCCGTGCCCACCACCATCACTACCAGGGCCGCGACGACCATCCGATCGGCGCCGAAGCGATCGACCAGGCGGCCGGCGGGAAAGCCGGTCAGCGCGGCGACGATCGGTCCGGTCGACATGACCAGTCCGACGCCGGCCGCGTCGAGTGCAAATGCAGCAGTCAGGTAGAACGGCCCGACCACCAGGGTCGCCATGACGATGGTCGTGACCAGGGCGCTGCTGGCGAATCCGCCGCCGAGCAGCGGATTGCGGAACAGGGCCAGCCGTATCAGGGGCGATGCCACCCGCGATTCGGCGAGCACGAAAAGGACGCCGCCTGCCAGCGCGGTCGCGAGCAGGGCCGCATTGAGCACGCCAGGATGGCCGCGGCCGAGGGTCAGGGCCAGCGCGTAGGCCGCCAGGGTCAGGGCGAGCAACAGCGTACCGGGCAGGTCGAACCGCCCCGGGCGGGCGGGCGAAGAGGCGCGGTCGGCCGGCAGATGGCGACCGACCAGCAGCACGGCGACCAGCCCGAGCGGCACGTTGACGAGGAACAGCGCCGGCCAGCCGAAGAGATCGATCAGGATGCCGCCGAGCGAAGGTCCGAGCGCCGTGCCGATCGCCGACGTCGTGCCGAGCAGACCCATGGCGCTGCCGGTTTTCTCCTTCGGCACGGCTTCGCCGACGAAGGCCAGGGTCAAGGCCATCATGATCGCGCCGCCGAGGCCCTGGGCGCCGCGGGCGAGAACCAGCAACGCCAGGTTGGGCGCAACGGCGCACAGTAGCGACGCGACGGTGAACAGGGCCAGGCCGCCGAGCAGCAGGCGGCGGCGTCCGAACAGGTCACCGAGCCGGCCGACGCTGACGATCAACGTGGTGATCGCGAGCAGGTAGGCGAGGACGACCCATTGCACGTCCTCGAACGACGCGGCAAATGCGTGCATGAGGGTCGGCAGGCCGACATTGGCGATGCTGGTGCCAAGCGCGGACATCAGCATCGTCAGCGACAGGCTGGCCAGCGCCCAGCGTGCTCGCGTGGCAACCGGCTGCGGGGGGGACAGGTTGGAAGTGTGTGCAATGGACACGCGGGAATCCTTCAGGTTGGCTTGCGTGAGCACGCCTGTCGGGCCGCCGTGGCCGGACTGGAATGCCCCGCGACACCATCCTGGAGCTGCCGCTCGTGTGGCGGAAGACGCACTGTTTGCACTTTATTCGTGCATGAAACGCCATATCATGGGGAGGCCATCAGCCCCGTGGAGGCCGTCGATGCCCGACTTCAACCTGCTCCTGACCCTCGATGCGCTGCTCGCCGAGGGCAATGTCGCGCGCGCCGCGCGGCGCCTGCACCTGAGTCCGTCGGCCATGAGCCGGGCCCTGGCCCGATTGCGCGAAACCACGGGCGACCCGCTGCTGGTCAGGGCCGGCCGCGGCCTGGTGCCAACGCCGCGGGCCATCGAGTTGCGTGAACGCATCGGGCCGCTGGTGGAGGAAGCCGAAGCCGTCCTGCGGCCGGCCACGCGCTTCGATCCGGCCACCCTGCAGCGCACGTTTACCCTGCGCACGAGCGAGGGATTCGTCGACAATTTCGGCGCCAGGCTGATCGCAGCAATGAGGCCACAGGCACCCGAGGTGCGCTTCCATTTCCTGCCCAAGGCCGACAAGGACAGCACGCCGCTGCGCGATGGGCGCATCGACCTCGAGACCGGTGTCGTCGATGCGCTGATCGGCCCCGAGATCAAGACGCTCGGGCTGTTCCGCGACCGCTACGTCGGCGTGGTCCGCGCGGGACATCCTTTGGCGCGAGGCCGGATCACGCCGAAGCGCTTTGCCGGCGGCGACCACGTGCTGTTCACGCGCAAGGCCGACGAGCCCGGCCCGATCGACGAAGCCCTCGCGACGCTCGGCCTGTCACGCCGGATCACCGCCGTGGTCGGCGGCTTCGCCGCGGCACTGGCCCTGGCCCGGCACAGCGACCTGATCGCCAGCGTTCCGGAGCGGCACACCGGTCACCTGCGCGACGGACTGCATACCTTCACGCTGCCGCTGGCCCTGGATCCGTTCACCGTTTCGATGCTCTGGCATCCGCGCCTCGATGCCGACCCCGCCCATCGCTGGCTACGCCAGTGCGTGCGCGAAGTGTGTTCGAACCCATGAAAGGGGGTCAGAGACCATTTGCAAGGCAATAGCGGTCTCTGACCCCGTTTTGGGCCTCCTTCGCCGATGAGCCATCTGTCCTAGCGCACGTTCGCGGCCGTCGCTGGACTAGGGGCGCGCCGCATCGGCGCCATCCGCGCATACATCAGCGATCGCCATAGCCATTCGATCGGACCGAAGCGGAAGTGCCCCAGCCAGGCCATGCTGAGCAGGACCTGCACGGCATAGACACCAGCACCCATGAGCAATACCGGAGCCGCGGGCCAGCGACCAAATCCACCCAGGCCGTAGCCGAAAAAGATCGCAGCAAAAATCAGCGACTGCAGGATGTAATTTGTGAATGCCATGCGGCCTATCGCCGCGAACGGATGCAGCAGGAGACGCGCCCGATTGAACTGCCAGGTCCAGAGCACCAGTGCGCCGTAGCCCGTCGCCATCAACACCGGCGCCAATGCCGCAAGCCATGGAGCCCATGCGCTGTCGGCCGCCAGCCACCCGGCCTGCGCCGCGTACGTCAATGCGATACCGCCGACGAGGCCGATCGCGGCGCTGGCCGCAACAAGTGCGTGATTTTCGTTCAATCGACGCAACACGCCGGACCGCCAGACCAGCGCGCCGAACAGGAACAACGCGAGAGTCCGCGGGAAGACCCAGGCATGCAGTGGCAGAATCAGGCGCAATTCGTCGAAGCTGAAACGAATGATTTCCCGATAGCTACCGTTCGCATAGACCGCATTGGCGCGGGCGACGTGAGCGGCGAGTTGGGCGGCGTCCGGCCAGGGAACTATGGATGTTGATGAAATCAGGAACACGTGGACCGCGAACAGAGCCGTCGCTGCCACCATGAGCGCCGCGTTCGGCAGGCGCAGCAATGGCAGGACGAGCAGCCCGGCCAGGGCGTACTCCGTCAGGATGTCGCCGTTCCAGATGAACAGCAGATGGGCGAGACCGAACCCGAGCAGGACGACAAGGCGACGGGTCAACCAGTAACTGGCGCGCCCGCTCGGCGCCAGGCGATCCGCCTGCATCGCGAGGCCGAGCCCGAACAACATCGAGAACAAGGCGAATGCCTTCGACTCAAGCGCGAAGGAAACGAACGCACTGGCCATGGCGTCGAGGTGCGTCGGCGAGGCGACGGGCGCGAGGAACTGCGCGAAGATCGACACGCGAAACTCGGTCACCAGGTTCACGCTGAGCACGCCAAGCAGGGCCAGCCCGCGCAGGCTGTCGATCACCCCGAAGCGCTGGCCCGGTGGCAATGGCGCGGCACTGGCTACGGATCGGCCGGGGGAATCAGGGACGGACATGGAATATTGTGCCACATGAAACAAGGCAGCCGACCTCCCGCGGTGGCCCACGGCGCACTCCCGGAAGCCGCGGTCTCGGCTGCTGCGACTGGCGGGTTCATAATCCACACATGGCCAGGCACGATCCCGACGACCTCACCCGACCGACCCGGATAAAGGGTCGCGGTGCGGGCAGCAATCGCGAAGGACGTTTCGAATCGGTGTCGAAGACGCTTGAGGACGACGGCTGGTATCGCGAGGATGAAGGCACGCCGCGGCCGCCGACCCGGGTGTCGATCGAGAGAGCGCGCTCGATCATCAGCCGCAATGAATCACCCGACATCCCGTTCAACCAGTCGATCAATCCGTACCGCGGTTGCGAGCATGGTTGCAACTACTGCTATGCGCGGCCCTCGCATTCCTATCTGAACTTGTCGCCGGGTCTCGATTTCGAGACGAAGCTGTTTGCCAAGACGAATGCCGCCGAGCGCCTGCGCGCGGAGCTGGCCAAGCCCGGCTACGCCTGCGAACCGGTCACGCTCGGCGCGAATACCGATGCCTACCAGCCGATCGAGCGCGAGTACCGGATCACGCGCGAGATCATCGAAGTGCTGCATGCTACCCGGCATCCGCTGACCATCGTCACCAAGAACGCCCTGGTCGAGCGCGATCTCGACCTGCTCGCGCCGATGGCAAAGGAGAACCTCGTCCAGGTATTCGTCTCGATCGGAACCCTGGACAATCGCCTGGCGAGCACGCTCGAGCCGCGCGCCACGGCGCCGCACCGACGCATGCAGGTGGTGGCCAACATGCATGCGGCCGGCGTGCCCTGTGGCGTGCTCGTCGCGCCGATCATCCCGGCGGTGACCGACATGCAGATCGAGGCGGTGCTCGAACAGGCCGCGGCGAATGGCGCGAACATCGCCGGCTACACCGTTCTGCGCCTGCCGCATGAGTTGAAGGACATCTTTCGCGAGTGGCTGGCGCTGCACGTGCCCGACCGCGCTGAACACGTGATGAGCCTGATCCGGCAGATGCGCGGTGGCCGCGACTACGACGCACGCTTCGGCGCACGCATGCGCGGCGAAGGGGTCTATGCGGACCTGATCCGGCAGCGCTTCGCATTGGCCTGCCGGAAACTGGGATTGAGCCGCTCGCGCGATCTCAAGCTGGATTGTTCGCTGTTTGTCGCGCCGCGAGCGGAGTCGCCGCAGGGCGATCTTTTCTGATCGCCTGATCTTTGCGTACGACACGCTTCACCGAATCCCGAATTGTCCCGTCGCCCTCACGCCCTCGCGCTCTTGTAGGAGCCCCTTCACGGGCGATGCACGTCGCGGGCGTGCCGAAGGGCATCGCCCGTGAACGGGCTCCTACAGAAGCTGCGGACGATTCGCCGTCGCGATCGTCGCCGCAATAGTCGTCGCCATCGCGCGCAGCGCTTGCTGCTTGCGCCTTCGCGCTCTTGCAGGAGCGCCTTCAGGCGCAATGCACGTCGCGGGCGTGCCGAAGGGCATCGCCCGTGAACGGGCTCCTACAGAAGTTGCGGACGATTCGCCGTCGCCATCGCCGTCGCCATCGTCGTCGCCATCGTCGTCGCCATCGTCGCCGCAATAGTCGTCGCCATCGCGCGCAGTGCTTGCTGCTTGCGCCTTCGCGCTCTTGCAGGAGCGCCTTCAGGCGCAATGCACGTCGCGGGCGTGCCGAAGGGCATCGCCCGTGAACGGGCTCCTACAGAAGCTGCAGAAGACGCGCCGTCGCCATCGCGCGCAGCGTTTACCCTTGCGCCTTTGTGCTCTTGTAGGAGCGCCTTCAGGCGCGATGCACGTCGCGATCTTGCCGGAAAGGCATCGCGCCTGAAGGCGCTCCTACGGGAGACAGGGCGGTTCATCAGGTGGGGCTACTTTTTCTTCGGGATGTAGAGATCGGTGATCGTGCCTTCGTAGACTTCCGCCGCCATGCCCACGGACTCACTCAGGGTCGGGTGCGGATGGATCGTGAGGCCGATGTCGGCGGCTTCGCAGCCCATCTCGATGGCGAGACCGACTTCGGCGATCAGGTCGCCCGCATTCGGGGCGACGATGCCGGCGCCAATGACGCGGTGCGTGGCTTCGTCGAAGAGCAGCTTGGTGAAGCCTTCGGTGCGACCGATGCCGATCGCGCGACCCGACGCCGCGTGCGGGAACTTGCCGACGCCGTAGGCGATGCCGGCCTTCTTCGCTTCGGTTTCGGTGAGGCCGACCCAGGCGATCTCGGGATCGGTGTAGGCGACCGACGGAATCACGCGGGCGACGAACTCGCTCTTCTCGCCGGCGGCGACTTCGGCGGCGACCTTGCCTTCGTGCGTGGCCTTGTGCGCGAGCATCGGCTGGCCGACCAGGTCGCCGATGGCGAAGATGTGCGGCACGTTGGTGCGCATCTGCCTGTCGACCGGGATGAAGCCGCGATCAGTGACGTTCACGCCAGCCGCCTCGGCGTTGACCTTGCCGCCGTTGGCCGAGCGCCCGACTGCGACGAGCACGCGGTCGTAGGTCTGCGGCTCGGGGGCCTTGTCGCCTTCGAAGGTCGCGGTGAGGCCCTTCTTGCCGGCCTCGATCTTCGCGACTTTGACTTTCAGATGGATGCCGGCATAGCGCTTGGCGAGACGCTGTTGCAGCGGACGCACGAGATCGGTATCGGCGCCGGGCATCAGCTGGTCGAGCAGTTCGACCACGGTCACTTCGCTGCCGAGCGCGTCATACACGCAGGCCATCTCGAGGCCGATGATGCCGCCGCCGACGACCAGCAGTTTTTTCGGAATGTCGGCGAGATCGAGCGCGTCGGTCGAATCCATCATGCGCTTGTCGTCCCACGGAAAGCCCGGCAGCTTCACTGCCTGCGAACCGGCGGCGATGATCGCCTTCTCGAAGCGCACGAGTTTCTTGCCGTCCTTGCCCTCGACTTCGATTTCGTTCGGCGAGATGAACTTGCCGGTACCGGTAACCACGGTGACCTTGCGCTGCTTGGCCATGCCGGCGAGGCCACCGGTCAGTTGCTTGACGACCTTGTCCTTGTTCGCGCGCAGCTTGTCGAGATCGATCTTCGGCTTGCCGAAGCTGATGCCGATGTCCTCGGCGTGCGCGGCCTCGTCGATCACGCGCCCGGCGTGCAGCAGCGCCTTGGACGGAATGCAGCCGACATTGAGGCAGACGCCGCCAAGTGTCGCGTAGCGTTCGATCAGCACCGTGTCCTGGCCGAGATCGGCCGCGCGGAACGCGGCCGTATAGCCGCCCGGACCGGAGCCGAGCACGACCACCTGGCATTCGATGTCGGGCTTGCGTCCGCTCGCCGCCGCTGCTTTCGGCCCCGGTGTTCCGGAACTCGCAGGTGCGGATTTCGGCGCGCTTTTCCCCTCTCCCCCCGGGAGAGGGTGCCCCGACGGGGCGGGCAAGGGTTCGGCCTTGCCGGCAGGTTCGGACTTCGGCGCTTCGGCCTTCGCAGGCTTTTTCTCATCCACGGCAGCAGCACCGGTTTCAAGAATCGCCACGACCGTGCCTTCACTCGCGGTACCGTCGACCTTGACCTTCACTTCCCTGATCACGCCATCCGCCGGCGAGGGCACTTCCATGGTCGCCTTGTCCGATTCCAGGGTGACGATGCCCTGGTCCTTCTTGACCGTGTCGCCGGCTTTCACCAGCACTTCGATGACCGGGATATCGCTGTAGTTGCCGATATCGGGGACCTTGATCTCGATCGTGTTTGCCATCTCAGTCTCTCCGGATCAAAGCAGCACGCGACGCATGTCGGCCAGCACCTGGCCGAGATAGGCGGTGAAGCGCGCGGCCGAGGCGCCGTCGATGACGCGATGGTCGTAACTCAGGCTCAGGGGCAGGATCAGGCGCGGCTTGAACTTTTCGCCGTTCCAGACCGGTTTCATCGCAGATTTGGAAACGCCGAGGATGGCCACTTCGGGCGCGTTGACGATTGGCGTGAACGCGGTGCCGCCGATGCCGCCGAGGCTCGAGATCGAGAAGCAGCCGCCGGACATGTCGGCCGGGCCGAGTTTGCCGTCGCGCGCCTTCTTCGCCAGTTCGCCGGTTTCGTTGGCGATTTCGATGACACCCTTCCTGTCGGCATCGCGGATCACCGGCACGACCAGCCCGTTCGGCGTGTCGGCGGCGAAGCCGATGTGGAAGTACTTCTTGAGGATCAGGTTCTCGCCGCTGGCATCGAGCGAGGCATTGAAGTCGGGGAACTTCTTCAGCGCGGCGACCACGGCCTTGACCAGGAAGGCGAGCATGGTCAGCTTGATGCCGGCCTTCTCGTTTTCCTTGTTGAGGCTGACGCGCAGCGCTTCAAGATCGGTGATGTCGGCATCGTCGAACTGGGTGACGTGCGGGATCATGACCCAGTTGCGCGCGAGGTTGGCGCCGGAAATCTTCTTGATCTTCGAACGCGGCTTGGACTCGATCTCGCCGAACTTGCCGAAGTCGACCTGCGGCCACGGCAGCAGGTCGAGACCGCCACCGCCGCCGCCCGCGGCTGCCGCGCGCGACGGCGCCGAGGAAAGCGCACGCTTGACGAAATTCTGCACGTCTTCCTTCGTGATGCGGCCCTTGCGCGCGCTGCCACTGACCTTGAACAGGTCGACGCCGAGTTCGCGCGCGAACAGGCGCACGGCCGGGCTCGCATGCGGGACCTTGTCGGGCATGATCGTGTCGGCACCGAACGCGACCGGCGGCGATTGCGGGCCAGAGGCTTCCGGATCGAGATCCGGCGCGAGCGCGGCGGTTTCAAGTTCGCTCAGGCGCGAGGGCTGGCTGGTGTCGATCGTCGCCTTGGTCGACGTTCCCTCTGCCGCCGGGAGAGGGTGCCCCGAAGGGGCGGGTGCGGCTTCGGTTTTCGCGGGCTTGTCCGGAGCGGCCGGCTTCTTCGGCGCTTCCGCCTTTTTCGCAGGTTCCGCGCCGCCGTCGGCGTCGATGATCGCGACCACGGTGCCCTCGGAAATCTCGTCGCCGAGCTTGACCTTGAGTTCCTTGACCACGCCGGCGACCGACGAGGGCACTTCCATGGTCGCCTTGTCCGATTCCAGCGTGACCAGGCCCTGGTCCTTGGCCACCGTATCGCCCGGCTTGACCAGCACTTCGATCACCGGGATCCCGGTGTAGTTGCCGATATCGGGGACTTTCACTTCGTGGCTGGCCATCTAGCTGCTCCGGGATGGGGTCGTCGGGGATGCAATGCGCGAACGGCCATTGTCGCCTTGATGGGCGCCTACGCCAACCGCCTGCGATTCCGACGTGCCGTGACGATGGCGGGGCCAGCTAGCGGGTGCGCGGATCGCTCCAGACCAGGTGCTCTTCGCTGCGCTGTTCAGCGAAATCCGCGCACCGTCCATCGCCCCGGCCGCTGAAACCGCCGTCCGGCGCGCAGATCACCGCGCCATCCTCGTCGTAGAGGGTGCTCGGCTGGTCGCAGCAGGTCGGCGGCACGTAATAGACGATCTGCTCCAGATAGCGGTAACTGCAGAATGCGCTGCGGCGGATTGGCCACCGGCTCGGCTTCGTAGCGGGCGATCAGGCCGTCGATCCAGGGCGCACGCGCCGGCGGATTCGCCGAGCAGGCGGTTGATCCGGCGATTGTTGCGACCAGTAGCGGCAGAACGGTCAAGGCGGGTTTCATGGCGTCTCCGGATACGGGCAGACCCGAGTATCTGACGGTTGGGCTGAATGTGCGTCGAGCCAGGAAAAATCCTTTCGTCGCGTTAGCGAATACGCACCCCACGCTCGCGCACCGCGACCCCGCGTTGCTGCCAAATGGCTACCTTCGTCACCCCTGCGTAGGCAGGGGTCCAGTGTCTGCAGGCCGCGCGTTGAAGACGCTGGGTCCCGGCCTGCGCCGGGACGACGAGAGGGGAAATCAATCTCGCGTGCACGGCTGGGCAGGCGCGATCCCCAACGTGATTGCATTGTAGGCAACCGCGGCCAGGCCAATGGTTCGCCGTCGGGTTCCGCTATCGCTCAAGCCACCCTGCCTGGTAGCGACGCTGACTCGAAACACGGCTTCCCGTACAATGGGCGGTTGCAAACCTGTCCGTGCGGCCTGCGCCCGCGTCGCAGCCGCCGCCCCGTTACCCCCGGAACACCGTCCCATGATTTCCTTCCGCAATTTCGCCCTGCGCCGCGGCGAACGCCTGTTGCTGTCCAAGGTCGATATCGCCCTGCATGCCGGTTGGCGCGTCGGCGTGGTCGGCCGCAATGGCTGCGGCAAGACCAGCCTGTTCGCCGCGATCCTCGGCGAGGTCGAGGCCGATTCGGGCGATCTCGAGAAATCGCCGAAGCTGCGCATCGCCTGCGTTGCCCAGGAAACACCGTCGCTGCCCGATGCGGCGATCGATTTCGTCGTTTCCGGGGACAGCGAGGTGCATGCCGTCCTGCAGGCCGAGGAAGTCGCCATGGCGGCCGAGGACTGGGATGCGGTCGCCGTCGCCCACCAGCGCATGGCCGAGATCAACGGCTACGACGCCAGCGCGCGCGCCGGCAAGCTGCTGCACGGCCTCGGCTTCCCGTCCGACACGCACCAGCGCGCGGTATCCGAGTTCTCCGGCGGCTGGCGCGTGCGCCTCAATCTCGCCCGCGCGCTGATGATGCCGAGCGACCTGCTCCTGCTCGATGAGCCGACCAACCATCTCGACCTCGATGCGGTGCTCTGGCTCGAGCAGTGGCTGCTCAAGTATCCGGGCATGCTGATGATGATCTCGCACGATCGCGAGTTCCTCGACGGCGTCGGCACGCACATGCTGCACCTGCACGACGGCACCGCCAAGCTCTACACGGGCGACTACACGAGCTTCGAGCGCCAGCGTTCCGAACAGTTGCGCCAGCAGCAGATCGCCTTCGAAAAGGAACAGGCCGAGCGCGCTCATCTGCAGTCCTTCATCGACCGCTTCAAGGCCTCGGCGGCCAAGGCCAAGCAGGCGCAGTCGCGGGTCAAGCGCCTGGCCAAGCTGAGCGGCACCGAGGCGGTGCGCGCCGAGCGCCAGATCCACATCAGTTTCGCCGAGCCGGTCAAGCTGCCGAATTCGCTGACCCGGCTCAACCACGTCGATGCCGGCTATGGCGACATCAGGATCCTGTCCAATGTCGGCTTCGGCCTCGAGGCCGGCGACCGCATTGGCCTGCTCGGCCCCAACGGCGCCGGCAAGTCGACCCTGGTCAAGACCCTGGTCGGCGAACTGCCGGTGCTGGCCGGCGAGCGCAGCGCGCACCCGGACATGGAGCTCGGCTACTTCGCCCAGCACACGGTCGAATCGCTACACGAGGGCCAGTCGCCGATCGATCACCTGCGCGACATCGCGCCGGGTACCGGCATCCAGGAGTTCCGCGATTTCCTCGGCCGCTGGAACTTCGCCGGCAATCGCGCGTTCGAAGTGGTCGATGGATTTTCCGGCGGCGAACGCGCGCGCCTGGCCCTGGCCCTGATCGCCTGGCGCAAGCCGAACGTGCTGCTGCTCGACGAACCGACCAACCACCTCGACCTGGAAATGCGCGAGGCCCTGGCCGAAGCGCTGAGCATCTTCCCCGGCGCGATCGTGATGGTCTCGCACGACCGGCACCTGATCGGCCTGGTCTGCGAAACCTTCTGGCGCGTCGCCGACGGCAAGGTCGAGGAGTTCAAGGGCGACCTCGACGAATACGCGGCGTGGTTGCGTTCGCGGGCTTCGAAGGGTTGAGAGCCGGGATTGGGGATTCGGGATTCGGGATTCGCAACAGCACCGCCTTCGCTCCCCAGCGCAGCCCATTCGAGGCCTTGGGGTATCCACAATCGACCGAGTATGATCAATGCCTCTGGATCCCGGCATTCGCCAAGCTGATGGCGCGCGCGAGTCGAATCGCCGTCAAAAGCCGGATGCTTGCCGGAACCACGCTGTTTCAAATCCCGAATCCCGAATCCCCAATCCCGGCTTCCGCCCATGTACACCCTCTACTACTCCCCCGGTGCCGCCAGCATGGTCGTGCACCTCGCCTTGATCGAACTCGGCGTCGCGCATGAGCTGCGCCTGATCGACTTCGATGCCAAGGCGCAGAAGGATCCCGAATACCTGCGCCTGAACCCGCATGGCGTGGTGCCGACCCTGATCGTCGATGGGGCGCCGTTTTACGAATGCGCGGCGCTGCTGCTGATGCTCGGCGAGCGCCATGCCGAGGCCGGTCTCGCGCCGATGCCTGGCGCGCCCGGACGCGGGCTCTACCTGCAGTGGGTCGTGCATCTGGCCAACACCCTGCAACCGGCGTTTCGCCAGTGGTTCTATCCGACCGATTTCGGACCGGCCGACCAGAACGAGGCCATGCGCGATTTTGCCCGCCTGCGCATCGAAGCGGTCTGGAACCAGCTCGACACGCATCTCGCCGGGCATGGCCCGTACCTGCTCGGCGAATCGTTCAGCCTCGTCGACCTGTACGCGACCATGCTCATGCGCTGGTCGCGCAACATGCCGAAGCCGGCCGATCGCTGGCCCGCGCTCGCTGCGCTCGCACAGCGCGTCAAGGCACGCCCGTCCTGGCAGCGCATGTACGCGGTCGAGGGCCTCACCGAATGGGCGTGACCGCGCCCCGCCACCGCCAGACGGAGACCGCCATGAAATTCCTGCACAGCATGGTCCGCGTGCGCGACCTCGACGCCTCGCTGGAGTTCTACTGCAAGCACCTGGGCCTGGTCGAGCTCACGCGCGTCGACAACGAAAAAGGCCGTTTCACCCTGGTCTTCCTCGCCGCACCGGGCGACGAATCGCGCGGCCAGATCGAGCTGACCTGGAACTGGGACGCGGAGGACTACGGCACGGCGCGCAATTTCGGCCACCTGGCCTTCGCCGTCGACGACATCTACGCGCTGTGCCAGCGCCTGCTCGATGCCGGCATCACCATCAACCGTCCTCCGCGCGACGGCCACATGGCGTTCGTGCGCTCGCCCGACCTGATCTCGATCGAGCTGCTGCAAAAGGGCGATGCGCTGGAGCCGCGCGAACCCTGGCTATCGATGCCGAACAGCGGCGTCTGGTAGGTTAGGCTCCTCGCGCAGGCATCACCCGCGGGCATGCCCGGGCCGCGTACATGCCCACGGGCGATGCGGCGAGCAGTTGCGGAGGTAGCGGATGACCCAAGCCAAGCCGCCGTCGGCGACGGCGGCCACCGAACTCGAGGCCGTGCCGCGCCAGGCCGGCGATTCGGCGGTGCTCGAGGCCGGCATGCAACTCGGTGCGTACCGGATCCGCCGGCCCCTTGGCGAAGGTGGCATGGGCCAGGTTTACCTGGCCGAGCAGACGGCGCCGGTCCATCGCGACGTTGCCCTCAAGCTGATCCGCGAGCAGATCGCCAGTCCGCTCGCGCTGGCCTGGTTCGAAGTCGAGCGCCAGGCCCTGGCGCAGATGCAGCACCCGGCCATCGCACAGATCTTCGACGCCGGCACCACGCCGGAAGGCCACGCCTTCATCGCGATGGAGTATGTCGAAGGCATCCCGGTTGCCGACTATTGCCGCAGCCACGCGCTGACGCGCGACCCATGCATCGCGCTGTTCATCCGCATCTGCCAGGGCGTGCAGCATGCGCACCAGAAAGGCGTCATCCACCGCGACCTGAAGCCGGCCAACGTCCTCATCCATGATGTCGACGGCACGCCGATGCCGAAGATCATCGACTTCGGCATCGCCATCGGCGGCAGTGCCGGGAACTCCGGCCCGACCGTGTCGAACGCGAGCGGCGGCCACGCCGGCACCGCCATTTACATGAGCCCGGAACAGGCTGCGGGCGAAGGCCGCGATATCGACACGCGCAGCGATGTCTACGCGCTGGGCGTCATGCTGTTCGAGATCCTCACCGGCAACGAAGCCGCCGTGCTCAACTCCTCGGCCTATCAGTCGCGCGCCGTGCATACGCCCGGCGCGCGCCGGGCCAAACCCGGTACCGGTTCCGCCGAACGCCACGATACGGGCGCCCCGGCGCTGCTCGACGCCGCCGGGGAGCTGCCGCCCGAACTGCGCGCAATCCTGCGCCAGGCGCTCGCTACGGACCGCAACGACCGCTATTCCTCGGCATCCGCCCTGGCCGACGACCTCGAGCGCTTCCGCGAGCAGCGCCCGGTGCACGCATTGCCGGCGAGCCGTGCCTATGCCGCGCGCAAGTTCGTCGCGCGCCATCGCCTGGGGATCTTTGCCGTGAGCATGGTCGCGCTGGCCCTGCTGGCCGGCGTCGCCCTGGCGCTGCATGGACAGCGCCGTGCCGAAGCCGCCGCGGAACAGGCCCGGATCGAGGCCGGCAAGGCCGCCCAGGTTTCGACGTTCGTCCAGGAAATGATCGCCGGCATCGATCCGGACAAGGCAAAGGGGCTCGATCGCAGCCTGATGCGCCTGATGCTCGATTCCGCCGCCGCGCGTGCCGGCACCGAACTGGCCGGCCAGCCGGAAGTGCGCGCGGCCATCGAACGCACGATCGCGCAAAGCTACGCGTCGCTCGGCGACTACACGCTCGCGCAGGATCACTACGAAGCGTCGATCGACGCCGATCGCGACGCCGGTACCGATGCCGCGCAGATCGCGCGCACGATGGCCCGGTCCGCGCAGAACCTGCTCAATGCAGGCCAATCCGGGAAGGCCCTCGCGTTCGCCCGAGACGCCTTTGCCCTGGTCGAAAGCAGGCCGGTCCACGATCGCGACCGCCTCTACGTCGAGTCGATCCTGGCCGGCATCGAGGGCAGCACCGGCAAGCCCGAGGAAGCGCGCACGCGTTTCCATCGCGTGCTCGACCTGCAACGGAGCCTGTTCGGCAACGACAGCGAGGACGTGCTGGCGACGATCAGCGACCTCTCGGCCATCGATATCGATACCGCCCACTACGACGAGGCGCGCGCGTTGCTCGAGGAGCTGCTCGCCGAGCGCCTGGCCCGCTATGGCAGCGAGCATTCGAAGACGTTCAATGCGACCAACGGCCTGGCCATCATTGCGCTCGAAGAGAAGCGCTTCGCCGATGCCGAGGCCCTGCTGGCGCCCGAGTTGCCCATCGTCGAGCGCGTATTCGGCAAGGATCATCCACTGACCCTGCGCCTGATCAGCAACCTCGGCGGCGCCATCCGGCAGCAGGATCGCAACGAAGACGCGCGGCCCTACTACGAGCGCGCCGCGGCGCTCGCGCGCAAGCTCTACGGCCCAGAAAACATCGCCACGGTCGTCGCCGAGTCGAACCTCTCGCTGCTGCTGCGCGACAGCGGCGACCTGGAGGGCGCCGAGCGACATGGCCGCAGTGCGGCCAGGAATGGCGACATCGCGCTGGCCAACAACGCCTTGCGCGGCATCATCCATCGCGAACTGGCCACTGTCCTCCTGCGCGAGAAGAAATTCGCCGAGGCGAAGGCCGAGCTCGATCTCGCCTGGGGAGTGCTCAGCACCTCGGAGGGTTTCGGCCCGCAGCATCCGCGCAGCCAGGATGTCGTCGATACCTACGTGGAGTTGTATCGCGCCTGGAAGAATCCGAAGCGCGAGGCGGAATGGCTGGCGCGCAAGGTGGATACGCCGCAGCAGGACCAGGGCTAGCCGGCGCCGGGACGACCGGCATCCGCGGCGCGCCGCCGCGCCTTTGCAGCGGCTCTCCGTTTGACGGCTTCAGCGCTTGATCGTGACCAGGTCGAATGCCGAGCCGTCGGGCAGGCGCGCGCTGATCTGCGATTCAATGCGATCCAGTTCCTTCACGCGCTGGCACAGGGCGTCTGCCCGTTGCTCCAGTTCGTCGGCGCGCTTCTCGACCGCCTTCTCGACATTCTTCTCGATCGAACCGGCGCGCGCCTCGAGTTCGGCAACGGCCGCTTCGTCGCCACTCAGCGCCACCTTGACTGCCTGCGCCGTGATATTGCCGACCATCTCGCCGATCAGGGAGCCGACGGTGCCTTCGATCAGTTCGCCGATCTCGCGATCGGAATGCGGGCCCCAGTTGTCGCGCGCGTTGATCGAGCGCTTGAGTTCGTCCGCGGTGCGTGCAATGCGCTGTGCGCTCTCGCGTGCCTCGTGGCCATTCGAGGCAAACGCGGTGGACACATGGGCGACGGCCTCGAAGGCAATCGCTACCGCATCCACCGCCAGGGCCTTGGCCTCCGGCACCAGCTTGCGCAGGGTGCGTTCGAAATCGAGGATGCGGGCGCGATCGGCATCGTCGAGCGCGAACGGCTTGCCATCGACCTCGACCATGCCGCCCGGCAGCAGGGCCAGTACCTGGTGGGTGGTGTCGTTGGTGAAGGTGATGCGCCCGGCTTCGACGCGGGTCGAGTAGCCGCTTTCGATATCGCAATGGTCGCCGTCGATATGGACCCTGGCCATGGCCCCGGCGGAAGAGAGGGCAAGAACCATGGCAATGGTGCTGAAGATTGGACGGATATTCACGGCAGGCCTCTGCGCAACGAAGTTGGTGCTTGGATGCGCAGGATGGCAGCGGGGTTTAAGGCAACGCTGATCAAGTGGCGCATGTCCCGATCGTCGCCCCGCCGTCCGGCACCCTGCCGAAAGTCATGCCCGCCGGTCGACGGTGGGCATGCCTTTTCGTGCCGGCCAGGCCGCCATCGCTACGGCGAAACCTTCGCCGCATTCGCCGTCGCATTGTCCTGGTGTTCCTTGAGCCAGATCATCGAACGATGCACGCGCGCATAACCGCTCGGGTGGTCGTAGAAGATGATCTCCTCGAGCGGACCGGGCTTGATCTTGCGATAGGTCGACAGGCGCATCGCGGCCATGGCGAAACCGTTCGGCTCGCCGGCCGCGTTCAGGCCGTAGGCATCGGCCTCGGCTTCGGCCTGGCGAACAATCGAATTGGTCAGCGGCGTGATGAAGAAGAAGAACAGCGAAAGGATCGCCAGCGCAAGCGGCAACGCGGCCGGATCACCACGCCCTTCGAGGCCGAAGCGCGTGCCCCAGCGCGCCATGGCGCGGTCGAAGAAGCGGTGCACGACCCAGAATCCGAAGCCGAGCACGAGGGTCAGGTAGATCATCAGGCGCAGGCCGTGATTGAGCACGTAGTGGCCCATCTCATGGCCGAGCACGGCCTTGATCTCGGGTGGGGACGTGCGCTCGAGCAGGTTGTCGTTCATCGCAACCCGCGTCGTGCCAAGGAAGCCGGCGACGTTGGCGCTGATGCGCGTGGTCTGCTTGGAGGCATCGAATTCGACCACGTTGTTGTCCGGAATCATGTTGGCGCGCGCCAGCGAAAGCACGGCTTCGCGAACCTCGCCCTGGCGCAGCGGCTTGTACTCATTGAAGATCGGACTGAGGAACACCGGTGCCAGCATCATCAGGAACAGGGTCAGCACGAAGGCGCCGCCACTGGCCCAGATCCACCAGCGATCACCGGCCTTGCGTACCGCCGCGTAGACCAGCGCGATCACCGGCGGCACGATGACCAGGTCGACCAGCAGGCTCTTGAACTGGTCGAACGACCACGCACCGAAATGCTGCGTGGCCAGGCCGTAGGCATGCTCGCGGAAGAAACCCGTGTAAATCGCCCATGGCAGGGACAGGAGCGTGACGGCCAACAGCCAGAGCGCGGCGTAGATCATCGTGTACAGCCATGGGCGCTGGCTGACGCGGCGGCCGATATCGCGCATCGAGCGCGAAAGACCCGTGCCGAGCAGGATCCAGGCCACGCCGAGGCCGTACAGCAGACCCCACAGTTGCAGCCAGTAGCCGCCCTCGAAATACGCGTCGGACTGCGCCTTCTGTTCGGGTGAGAGCAGGTCGAGATACGCCTGGGTGGCGCGGTCGACATCGAAGTCCGGCCCCGGTCGCGCCGCGTCCGGTATCTGCAGGCCGGGTGGCAGTTCGGTCGGCGCCGCGGCCAAGGCAGAAATCGAACCGGCGAGCAGAATTCCAAGCAAAGCCAAAACAACGAACCGACCCATCATCTTCATCTGCGATCCCCTGGGAAGCGAAGCCGCCACACTACCCCAGTCCGACCCCGCGACGCAGCGGCCGATGGTCATGCCGGACAAAAAAATGGCCGCGACATCGACGATGTCGCGGCCTTGGCCAGGAATACCACTCGTTGGTTGTTGTAGCCGGTGCCTAGTCGGCCTTGCTGATCGTGAAGCCGCCGAAGCTGATGCCGAGGTTGACGCCTTCGCCGGTGCCGGCGAGGGCGAGCGACACGGTGCCCTTGGTCAGTACCTGGGCGGTGGCGGACTTGCCGGCAGCGGCGGATGCTTCACCCTGGGCGTAGGTGCCGAGGATGTCGCTCATCTTGTGCACGTCGGTGAACTCGCCCTTGCCGTCATCGATATGCGCCTTGCCGACGGTCAGGCCGCCGCCCTTGGCGGAAATCTTCACGCGCATGGACTGGCCGTTCTCGCAGGTGACCACGCCGGTTCCTTCGGCATGCTTGTAGATCGCCGACCAGGAGGTGAGGCTGAAGCGCATCGAGCAATCCAGTTGGGCCTCGGCCGCCTGGGCCGTGGGAGCGGTGGCGGCGGCAATGGCCAGGGCCAGGCCGGCGGCGGCGAATCCGTGCTTGATCGCAATCATGATGAAACTCCTCTCGTTGGGGTGCGCGGAGTTTCACCCTGAACGGCTGAACGCGATGGAACCGGACCGCCGCGCACCAGGCCAGGCTGAACACGCCGGTTCAGCCTGCCCAGTCGAGCAGGACCCGCCAGCGCCTGCGCTTCTCGTCACGGGTGATGCCCGCATTGGCCGGACTCGTCGAAGGCAGATCAAGCAGGACGATGCGCTCCGTCTGGTCGCCATGCAGCGCCGGCAACACGTGCCGGCGGAAGGACTGTTGCGCCCGGCCCCCGTTCAGGGCGATCGCGGCAATGCCGGGATGGCTTTCGAGCAAGCCCGGAATGTCGTTCGGGATCTCGCTTGAGCGGACGATGCTGCTGTCGAGGCTGCCCGGCCTTTCGCAATACTGGAGCACATCCCAGATGCCGATGCCGCGCGCCTGCAGGCGCCGGATGCGTTCGGCATAGGCGAGTTCGGGTCCGGCATCGAACATCTCGCCCATCAACGGCCAGAACAGGTTCTGCGGGTGCGCATAGGACTGCTGCACGGCCAGCGAGCGCACGCTGGGCGCCGTGCCGAGCAGGAGCAGCCGGCAACCCGCGGCGATCTGCGGCGGAAAGCTCTCGACGCGGGGACTGGAAGTCTTGCGGCGCATCGGGGAAGCGTAACGGAATCGGCCGCCCGGCCGTTCACGTGAATTAACGGTTGCCAACTTTAACCGCATGCTACGCAGAATTTTCCAATGTCGCGCGTAGTGTCGTCGACGCGATGGCGATTACCTGCAACAGCACAGACGCCCGTCATCGCGACACTCCCCAACAAGAAGAGGTAGCGACATGAACCAGGACATCATCCAGGGCAAGTGGAAGCAGTTGAAGGGCTCGATGAAAGCGCAGTGGGGCAAGCTCACCGACGACGACCTCGAGCGCCTCGAAGGCAACCAGCAATACCTGTCGGGCAAGCTGCAGGAGCGTTACGGCTGGGCCAAGGACAAGGCCGACGAGGAGGTCAAGCGCTTCGAGAAAAAAATGCACTGAGCCCGATAGCCAGTCGCAAATCGCACGATGAGTCGTGCGGCGAAGGGGCCGCGTCCGGACCGGCGCGACCCCTTCATTTCCGTGTGTGCCGCGCCTACTTGCCGGGCAGCGGCAGGAATTTGTCCGGGTCGTAGCCGCCGACGTCGAAATGCAGGCTGCGCGGCGGCTTGCCCTTTTCGTTCACCTCGATTGCGACGGTCTTCGCCTTGGCCACGCGCGCGATGAAGGCCTTGTCTTCCTCGATGAAGATGGCCGGCTCCCCGGTCGGCGGAATGCTGCCTTCCATCGTCGTCGGCGCGCCGTCATCGAAGCTCATCGTGACCCGGCACTTCTTCGCGCAGGTGAAGCCCGGCTCGCTGCCATAGAGGAACACGCTCTGGCCCCACGCCGTGTGGCGACGGAAGACCAGGCGCACCTTCTCGCCGGCAACGGCGGAATCCTCGTTGCTGTAGATCGTGGCCGTGCTTTGCGTGCCACCGGCCATCGGCGAGGTCTGGTAGGTCCACAGCCGTGCCATGCGCCGTGACTCGCCTTCGGTTGTCGCCTTTTCGCGCAGGGCCTCGATGTCGGGACGGATGCGCGCGGCCGCGGCACTGTCGGGATACATCTTGAGCAGTTCATCGCCGAGCGGCAATGCGAGCTCGGCATTGCCGGCCTTGAGCATCTGCTCGTACATGGCGTAATGCTGTTCGGCCTTGGCGTCCATTTGCGCCTTGGCGGCGGCGAGGGCTTCGGCCGAAGGCGCTGCGGGTGCCTCCTGCCGGTTGCAGGCAACCAGGAACAGCGCGAGAACCGCGGACACAAGAACCTGTGGAATTCTGCTCGACATGATCAGCCCGGATTGATGGAAAGCAGAGACTATAGCGCCGTTTCGCAATGCGCCCGCGGTGCGCGCGCTCAGTAATTCTTGCAGGGGTCGCGGCCGAGGTTCTTGTCGTAGGTCGAGATCTGTTCATCGTACTTCCGGCCGCTGCGTCCGGCGGAGCGCATTTCCTGGCAGGCGAACGAACGTGGCACGGGCTTGCTTTCCGTTACGGCCACGTAATGCGGGCCGCTCTCCACTGCCCCGGTGTACCGGTAAAATCGCATTTCAGTTCCATTGCGCACACCGTCGGGGCATCGTGAATGCCTGTAGAAGACCTCCCCGGTCACGATGGTGCATTGGTAGGACTGCACGACCGGCGCGGATTGCACCGGAGCTGGCTCGGCTTCGCGGGCGAGGTTGGCCATGTATTCCCTGGCGGCCAACACGCCTTCTCGCGACGGTGCCGGTCGGGATGGCGGCGGCGGCGGCGGCGGCGGCGACGGCTTGATCGCCACTTCGGATTCTCGCTGACCTGCCTGGCAGGGCGTCTGCTGGAACGCGATGCGATTCTCGGAATCGACGCATTTGTAGACCGTCTGCGCGCTGGCGACGGCGCTGACGGCAAGGCCAACGGCGACGAGAATCCATGGCGCTCCTGGTGCTCGCCGCTGAACGCGGGTCAGGTTGAATGCGTTCATCTTTACACCTCCCTGTGTGCTTCCCATCGTCACCGCAGTTCCGGCAACTGTCATGGCGCGCGAATATATCGCGATCCGCCATCAAGGTGACCAGGTCCGGGCTACCGACGACCCGGCGCGCGCCTGCCGGTCCCGTCGCGACCATCCCGCTTGTTCACGAATAGTCGGCGCCACTCTCAATAGCGTCGGCAGGGATCACGGCCCAGGTTGCGATCATAAGTGGACGGCAGGTCGTCGTACTCTCGCCCGCTGCGGCCGACCGAACGCAGGCCGCGGCAAGCCTCGGCACGCGGTATGCGGCGTGCGCGCACGCGCTCTCCGCGGCTGGCATGCAGGTTCGCCTTGGGATCCTCGCGGCCGATCGTCGCCGGACAGCCGCCATGGCGATAGAACAGCGCGCCGCTTGCGGTGCGGCACTCGAAGGATTGTTCGGCAGGCGCCGACGCCGGGCCGCGCGAACTCGTGTGGCGCAGCGGTGCCGGATCGGGCGCGCGGGCATAGTCGGGTGAAGGCGCGGGTTTCGGCGCCGGCGCGATGTCCACGACCTGCTCGGACTGGCCGGCACTGCAATGCGTCGCCTGAAAGGCCACCTGCGCCGAGGCATCGACGCACTTGAAGATGTCTTGCGCAGCGGCCGCATGGCCGATGCACAGGCCGATGCCGACCAGCGCCGCTACGATCCTGGTTGAACTTCCGATCCACTGCATGACTGGAACTCCCGTTGGCTTGAGCCATGCTCTCCGCCGGCAAGTGTTTCAGCCAGAGTCGATCGCCGCGTCCTCGTGTAGGAAAATTGCCATCACGCCTGTCAGCATTTGCGTGACGTCGCGACCTCGGCGCCGCCTGTACTTGTTAAAGTCACTGGGTCCCGGCCTGCGCCGGGACGACGAGCCCGGAAAAACCCGCATTCCCCGAATCCCGAATCCCGGTTTTCAACAGCCGAATGGCTGGTCATCCCGAATCCCGAATCCCGAATCCCGAATTCCGAATCTCCGCCCCTCACCCCATGCGCAAGATCATCCACGTCGACATGGACGCGTTCTACGCCTCGGTCGAGCAACGCGACGACCCGGCGCTGCGCGGCCGGCCCGTGGTGGTGGCCTGGCGCGGGGCGCGATCGGTGGTGTGCGCGGCGTCCTACGAGGCGCGCACCTTCGGCGTGCGTTCGGCAATGCCGGCGGTGCGTGCCGAGCGCCTCTGCCCGGACGCGGTATTCGTGCCGCCCGACTTCACGCGCTATCGCGCCGTGTCGCGCCAGGTGCGCGAGATCTTCCTGCGGCATACCGACCTGGTCGAACCGCTGTCGCTCGACGAGGCCTATCTCGATGTCACCGAGAACCATGCCGGCCTGCCTACGGCGACCGCTGTCGCACAGGCGATCCGCGCGCAGATCCGCGAGGAAACCGCGCTGACCGCATCCGCCGGCGTCGCCCCGAACAAGTTCCTGGCCAAGATCGCCTCGGACTGGAACAAGCCCGATGGCCAGTTCGTGATCCGCCCCGATGCGGTCGAGGCGTTCCTGACGCCGCTGCCGGTCGGTCGCATCCACGGCGTCGGCAAGGTCATGGACGGCAAACTGGCCGCGCTCGGCATCCGCACGGTCGGCGACCTGCGCCAGCGCGATGTGCGCGAACTGGAAGTCCTGTTCGGTCGCTACGGGCGTCGCCTGCACGAACTCAGCCTCGGCATCGACGAGAATCCGGTGACGCCGGACCGGCCGGTGCAATCGATCTCGGCCGAGGATACCTTCGCCGAGGACCTGCCACTGGCCGATCTGGAGCCGATGATCCGGCTTCTTTCGGAAAAGGTCTGGGCCGCGACGCGCAAGGTCGAACGCGTCGGCCATACCGTCGTGCTCAAGCTGAAGACCCGCGAGTTCCGCATCCTCACGCGCAGCATGACGCCGACCGCCATGCCCGAATCAGCCGACCAGCTCGCCGGGCTGGCGCTCGCCCTGCGCGAGCGCGTGCTGCTGCCGGCATCGACCCGTTATCGCCTGGTCGGCGTCGGCATCAGCAATTTCCGCGACGCCGCAGAGGGTGCCGACCAGGGCGGGCTGTTCGATTGATCCGGCGCCTCAGGCGCGCGAGCCGGAATTGCGCTGGCGCCAGCGCTGTACGCGCCGCGTGATCCACAGTTCGATGCGGTCCAGGCCGCGTGCGGCGATCAGGGATTCCTCGGCGACCAGGCCGGCGCCGATCAGCAGCAGAAGGATGCCGGGCCCAGGCAGTACCAGCAAGGCCACGCCAATCAGCATGAGGACCAGACCGATGCCGATGATCGCGTACTTGCGTACCGTGCCCGAGGGCCGCTCGCTGCGCCGCCGATAACGCGCGCGGAAACGCGTTCCCGGCGTGCGGGATGCGAACGTCTTCCAGGTGCTGCGCGTGTCTTCGAACATCCGTGCTACTGCTCCGTTCCGGTTGCATCGCAAGCCCGTGCCTGGATGCCTCGTTTCGCCACCAGCCTACCCCGGCTTGCGTGAACCGCGGGTTTGCGCCGGTGCGCCGACGCAAGATCCGCCCCGGGCTGGCCCACGCACGCCGATGCCGAGCGACTTGCCCCGGTTTCAGGAATCCGGGACCACAAGAGATTCCGGAGATGCGCCCGGCAGGCTGCATCGAACCTGCTTCAACAAGAACCGGATCCAGTGCGTTCCATAGGGTGAAACGCAGCGGACGCCCGAACCGGGCATGCCCGGCGGCTCACATGTGCTGCATGGTCCGCCCGGACAAAGATGTATATTGAGGCAACGTTGATCAAGTGGCGCAATCGTCACGACACCTGTCTGCGTGCAGATCGCGGCGCGCTGGCGCAGATGGACTGGCCGTCCTTCAAGGCAGCGCAACAAAGAGATGCGCGCAGACAGGTATCGCCTAACCGATTGTATTTATTGAAACAGGTGGCATCCAGACGGGCCGCCCCGCCTCGGTGTGCAAAACCAGCGCATGTGGAACACGGTGCTCGGCGCCAGGGAGTAATGACTTGATTATCGCCCTTCGGTCTATTCTGGCCTTCATCCTGATCATCGCGCCCGGTGTCAGTGGCATGGCGAACGCTGGAAGCGCGACCGAAACGGTTGACGCGCGGCAGGCCAGCCTCGGATACAACGCAAGCGTCGTGAATACGCTCCTGGCAAAAGGCGACCCGCGCAGTTTGGCATTTGCGGCGACGATGCTGCCGTTGCTGGGCGATGCGCAGTCGACAGATGGCAAGGCGCGCTCCGATCTGCTTGCCGAGGCAGTCCAGCAGGGACCGGATGACGTCCTCGTGCAATGGCTCGGTGCGCTTTACATGACGCCGGATGCACGCACTTCCCCGGCCGCCCGGGCCTTGTTGCGGCTCGAACCTGAAAATGGGGCCGCGTGGATGTTTCCCCTTCAGGCAGCGCTGGCTGCGAACGACGCCGATGGGGTTACCGGAGCCCTGCGCCATATCGGCGCGGCAACGCGTTTCGACGTGCACTTTGCCGATTTTTCGCTGGCCTGGGCGACATTTTATCGCGAACATCCAGCACCAGTACCGCAAGGACGACCCACCGGATTCCACAGCGACGAGCAGCCGCTGGTCGCCGGCATCGCCAGCGCCGCCGCAATGGCGATGCCGGCGTTTCAGTACCTTGTTCGCGCCTGCAAGGTGAACGAGGTGCCGCTCACTGCCGATCGCCGCGAGGCTTGCATCGCGGCCGGAAGACTGATGTTCAGCCATTCCGCAGAACAGATTTCCCGGGGGCTCGGGGTGGCATTGTTGAGAAACGCTGACGCACCGGGTCATGAGCAAGCCAGACGGACAGTTGATTATCTTGGCCAGATGTATACGCAAGTGTCCGAATCCCTGGATTCCGACCCGGCGATGTACCAGCAATTCGAGTCGGACTGGCAGGAAACCCGCAGCGAAACCGCGGTAATCGAGCGCACGCTGACGCGGGCCGGTCTGCCGCTCGTTCCGCCCGCCGATTGGGAACCCGCGAAAGGCTGATCCGACGCTTCTGCCCGGCCTGTAGTACGCTTCGCCGCGCTGTGCAACCCGACGGAGGCCCCGATGCTGAAAGTCCTGGTGGCGAGTTCCAAGGGCGGTTGTGGCAAGTCCACGATCGCATCGAACCTGGCGGCGCATTCCGCGCTCAAGGGCAAGGCGACCGTGCTCGCCGATGCCGACCGCCAGGCATCCAGCAGCCGCTGGTGCGAAAAGCGCGCGGTGCTCGATACCGCGGTGCTGCCGATCGATGCCACGCGCAAGGGCTGGCAGCAACGCATTCCCGATGACGCCGAGCGCGTCATCGTCGATTCGGGCGCCGGCATCCGCGCCAGCGAAATCGCCGAATTCCTCGACGACATCGACGCCATCGTCGTGCCCGTGCTGCCCTCGGTGATCGACCTGGAGGCCAGCGCGCCGTTCCTGGCCGAGCTTGCGGCACTGCCGCGCATCAAGAAGGGCAAGGTTGCTGTTGGCCTGGTCGCCAACCGGACCAAGCCCTGGACCAATGCCTCTCAGCTGGCGATCGAGGAAATCCGCGCTTTCCCGTTCCCGCTGATCGCCCAGTTGCGCGATACCCAGGCCTATTCGCTGCTGAACGGGCTCGGCAAGAGCATTTTCGACTACCACTCCGAGATCGTGCGCTCGCACCAGGAAGACTGGGCCAGGCTGCTGCGCTGGCTCAACAAGCAGGGCTGACCACAGCGACCCGGACCGACGGTTTGGGAAATCCGCCAGCGTTGCGGCATGATGGAGGCTCAAGCCAAGGAGTCATCATGTCCGTACGCCAGATCATCCTGTTGCGACATGCCCACGCGGAACCTCCGGCCGGCGAGCAGACTGACGAATCGCGGCCGTTGACCGAGGGCGGCATTCGCGAAGCCGAAGCCGCGGCAGCCTGGCTCAAGGCGCATGGCGCGGAACCCGATGTCATCCTCTGCTCGCCTTCGGCGCGGACGCGGGAAACCGCGGCGCGCCTCGCCCCCGAATTCGGCGCGATCGAGCCGCTTTTCGAACAGCGCATCTACGAGGCCACGCCGGTCGAACTGATCCAGGTGCTCGAGGAGCACGCCGAGGCCGATTGCGTGCTCCTGGTCGGCCACAATCCGGGCCTCGAGACCCTGGTTGCCCTGCTCACCGACGGCACCTCGGACCAGGGTCGCGGCATGCCGCCGGGCGCCATCGCCTGGCTGCATGTCGACGGCGATGCCGCCATCGAGCCTGGCGCGGCAAGCCTGCGTCATTTCTGGTGGCCCTGATCGAGGGCAATCATGGTGATGTCGCTGTTTCCGCCGGGCTGCCTCGCCGGCTTGCTGCTGATGGCCACGTCCGTGCCCGCTGCCGAGTTGCCGCGCGCTGACGTCCTGCAGCTCGACAGCAAGCGCTCCAGCGCTGCGTTCAGCGTAAAGGTCTTGTGGATGATCCCGGTCGAAGGCCAGTTCGGCAACGTGCGCGGCCAGGTCGTGGTCGATCGTTTTCGCAGCCAGGCCAGGGTTGATGCCTGGATCGATGCCGATGGCGTGACGATGCGCCGGACCGGCTACGAAAACTGGGTCAAGTCGGCCGAGTTCTTCGATGTCGGGCGCCACCCGGAAATCCACTTCCAGTCAGAGTCTTTCCCGTTGTCGCGCCTGCGCCTGGGCGGCGATTTGCCGGGATCGCTGACCATGCGCGGGACAAAGCAGCCGGTCCTGTTCCAGCTGCTGCCGTCGGACTGCGAGCGCCTGGCCATCGATTGCCCGGTCGAGGCCAGCGGCACGGTCCGGCGCAGCGAGTTCGGCATGCGCACGCGGCGCGCGACCCTTTCCGACAAGGTCGAACTGAGTTTCAGCATCCACATTCTCGAGGCTGGCGAGAACGCCTCGCAGGAATGAGCCGGCATCCGCCC
Source organism: uncultured Gammaproteobacteria bacterium (assembly GCA_963822465.1). GTDB lineage: Bacteria > Pseudomonadota > Gammaproteobacteria > Xanthomonadales > Rhodanobacteraceae > Dokdonella. The sequence continues at coordinate 258,301 of CAWGHP010000011.1, forward strand.
CGAGCCTCGGGCATCCGCTGGCCGCACGCACTCGGCATGATCGCCTGCCTCGGCCTGGTCGCCGGCTGCAGCGTCAACCGCCAGCTCGCCCGCCAGGCAGACCAGGTCGTGGCGCGCTCGCAGGTGCATGCGGTTACCTGCCAGGAGGCCGATCACTGCGCCATCGACTCGCCGCTTCGGCGCCTGGCCGCCGAGGCGCGCGCGGCATCGACGCCGGAAAAGCCCGTGCACTACGTCAACGTGCTCGAGCAGGGCGAAGACTCGCTGCTGCTGCGCGTGCACCTGATCCGCGCCGCCCGCCACAGCATCGATATCCAGACCTTCATCTGGGTCAACGACGATGCCGGCCGGCTTATCCTCGACGAGCTGCTTGCCGCCGCGCGCCGCGGCGTCCGCGTGCGCGTGCTCGCCGACCAGTTGTTCTCGCTGGAGAACACCGAACTGCTCGCGCGCCTGGCCCTGGTCCACAGCAACTTCGACGTGCGCATCTACAACCCGACCTTCCACAAGGCGGTCACCCAGCCACTCGAGTTCGCCGCCAGCATCGTCTGCTGCTTCACGCGCTTCAACCAGCGCATGCACAACAAGCTGTTCCTCGTCGACAGCGAATTCGGCATTGCCGGCGGTCGCAACTACGAGAACCGCTATTTCGACTGGGACCACGAATTCGACTATCGCGACCGCGACGTCCTCGTCACCGGCGCCGCGGCCGGGCGCGAAATGCAGGCCTCGTTCGACCAGTTCTGGGCCTACAAGCGGGCGGCGCCGCTGACCCGCCTCAATGATGTGAACAGCCGCCTGGTGGCCGAAGCCGGCCAGGACCTCGAATTGCCGCAGGCCGAGCGCAGCGTGGATCCGATGCGCGTCGGCCGCCTGCGCGCCCACGCCGGCAACGCGCGCGAGATCGAGCGGCGCTTCGTCGGGACGGCGCTGCGCGTGGGCGCGGTCGACTACTTCTCCGACGAGCCCGAAAAACAGGACCGCAACGCCGACAGCAACAGGCAACTCGGCGAACAGATCGCGCGCATGATCGCCGACACGCGTACCTCGATCGTCCTGCAGACGCCCTACCTGGTCATCAGCAAGCCGGCGCGACGCGTGTTCCGCGAATTGCGCGAGCGCCCGAGCCCGCCGGAAATCATCGTATCGACCAATTCGCTGGCGGCGACCGATGCCTTCTACGTCTATGCGCTGTCGCACAAATGGAAGAAGCGCTACCTCAAGCTCGGCTTCCGCATCTACGAGTTCAAGCCGTTTCCGGGCGATGCCGCGGACCTGTTCGCCGGATACGCCGAACTGAGCGGCGACGGCGACGGCGATGGTTACCAGCGATACGGCAAGGCGCCGCTCACTTCGCACGGCGTCCGCGTCGGCCTGCATGCCAAGTCGATCGTCATCGACGGCCGCACCACCCTGATCGGCTCGCACAACTTCGACCCGCGTTCGGACAACTACAACACCGAGTCGGGATTCATCATCCACGACGAAGCCGTTGCCCGCCAGGTCAGCGCCGCGATCCTGCTCGATACCGAACCGCAAAACTCCTGGACGATCGCCAAGCGCCCGCGCACCAACCTGCTCCACCGCATCAACAACGCGATCAGCGACTTCTCGACCGCCTTGCCGTTGTTCGATTTCTGGCCGTTCCGCTACGCCACCAGCTACGAGCTCAATCCGGGTTGCGAGCCCTTGGCACAGGGCGATCCGGGGTTCTACGACTGCTATACGGCGGTCGGCGACTTTCCCGAGGTCGACCTGCCGCTGAAGACCATCTATACGCGCATCGTCACCGCCTTTGGTGCCGGCGCGGTGGGCATTTTGTAGCCGGAACGCCGGCGCACGGGCCCGGCGCAGCGTCAGGCCGATTGACGCGCCCCTGAGCGCCGTCTAGTCTCAGCGTTCGTATTTTCCCCGCGGAGTGGCACCCATGTCCCTGGACATCACGATTCAACTGGGCGATGACGATCTCGATCACTTCATCGAGGCGATGCAGCGTGCGCAAGTCAAGGCGGCCGGCCTGAGTGCCAAGGAGATCGTCGACGCGGCCTCCAAGCTGCTGGTGGACGTACCCTCGACCAAGGTTCCCGATTTCATCAAGGACCGGCTCGAGAAGCTCGACCAGATGCTCCAGCTCGTGGTCGACGAGGGCTACGGCCTGCCCGACGAGGATCGCAAGCGCGTGCTCTCCTGCCTGGCCTATTTCGCCGATCCGCAGGACATCATCCCCGACAGCGTGCCGGTGATCGGCTTCCTCGACGACGCCATCATGATCGAGCTCTGCGTGCGCGAGCTGAAGCCGGAAATCGATTCCTACGGCGACTTCGTCCTGTTCCGCAACCAGGAAGCGACGCGCCGCGGCGTCGATCCGGCGACGCTGAAGACCGAGCGCGTGGAGTGGCTGGAAACGCGTCGCCTGGAAGCCCACGAATCGATGCGCAAGCGGCGCCGCGATGGCTATGCCGGCGGCAGCAACTGGGCGCCCACCCTGTTCCGGGCGCGCTGATCCAGCGCCGAAGGCCGACTCCGAAGCAATGAAAAAGGCAGCCGCGAGGCTGCCTTTTTCGTGGTGCCTGCGGAGCGCCTAGTTGCAGGCGAACGGCAGCAGGTCGGCCGCCATGCTCGACTCGCAGCGCCAGCTGCCGCCGCCCTGGTAGGTCCATTCGATGCGCTCGATGCGCGCGGCGAACGGAATGTCCGAGGACGAGGACAGGCGCACGGTGACCGTGCACTCCGGCGAGATGCCGCCGAGCTGGATCGCCTCGATCCAGGCGTTGTTGGAGGTGCGGTCCTCGGCCGGGCAGTCGCCACCGCCATCGGCGATCCCGGCGACTTCGGTCTGCGCGGCCGTGGCGTCCATGAAGACCGAGGTCAGGCCGGCCCGCACGGCGGCCCGTTCCTGGTCGTCGACACCGGATTCGGTGCCCGGGACCGCGGCCGAATCCGCCGTCGACGCGTCCGGGCTCATGCTGATATCGGGCATCTGCGTGGCGGAAGTATCCATGCCGCGCGAGCCCATGTTGATCAGCTGGTTCATGAAGAAACCCCAGCTCGCGATCATGATGACGATACCGAGGATCGGCAGGACGTTGAGTACCCAGCCATACCACGGCATCTTCGGCCGCACGGTCGGCAGTGGTTGTCCTGGCTGGACCTCGCGGAAGACCACGCAGCAGCCGGCCATCATGTCGTGCAGGCCCTGTTTGCGGGCGGTGAAGCCGGCCATCATGTAGCCGACATTCATGATCATGCCGGAAACGATCTTGCCGAAGAAGCGCCCGGTGGCGCGGCCAAAACCGATGCGCTGGCCGCGGTCGTCGGTGACCTTGATGCCCATCACGCGCTTGCCCGGCGTTGCCTGCCAGGTGCCGCTCTCGAACTTGGCGAAGTACAGCCACATGCCGACGATCAGCGAGGCATAGCCGAGGAATACGACGAGCACGGCCAGGCCGCCGTGATCGCCTGCGATCAGGGCCGCCGTGGCCACGCCGAGCAGGCCGAACACGACCAGCATGGCCACCGAGACGATCATCGAGTCGAGCATGTAGGCCGCGCAACGGCGCCAGAAACCGGCATGAATGATGCCGCCCTCGGGCAGCAGGTCGCCCGGGGCCGCCGCAGCCGCGGGCGGACGCGGCGCGGCCGCAGGTGCCGCCGCCGACATGCGCATCTCGGGTGCGGGCGCGGCAGCCGGGGCCGGCTTGGCCGTGGCCAGTTCAGGACTCAGGGTACTGAACGCCACCGTCGCCTGCTGGTCGAGCGGCATGGTCGGCGCGGCGGGTGCAGCGCGGGCGGCGGGCTCGATGAAGGGTTTCCAGTTGGAACTGCCGACCACCGCGACGCTGATGTTCGAGGGCCATGCCCCGCTGCGCACGCGATCCTCGACGAAGGCATGCGGCACCGGACCGCGCGGCGTGCCATCGACCAGCACGAACAGGTTGTCGCCACCGTCCATCGATTGCAGGTCGGTCGCGGCACCCACCGCGGCGGCGCCATCCTGCAGGTTGCGCAGCTTGGCCAGGTCGTCGCTTTCCTTGATCGAAATCGGCGCCCGCGCCAGCAATTCGGCCTTGAGTCGCTCGGGCTCCATGCGGAAGTACGCAGCCAGTGCGGGCCAGACGTTGGCGGCATCGAAACCGGGCAGTGTTTCGCCGGTCAGGACCAAGGCATGCTTGATGGGTTCCATCGTTTCCCTTCCCCGTGTGGATTCATTTCATGGTCAAGGGCATCGAGCCAGCTCGTTGCCCGCCTGTTTGCCGAGTATCGCCGCCGGCGACATGATCTTCACGCACCGCGCGCCTAACGGCAACTTGCCGGCAGGTATTTCGGGTTGATCGAGGACGTACAGGTCCAGGTGCTGTCCGCGGAAAGGGCCCATTCCACGGATTGTGCGCGCACGCTGGCCGGCACGTCGGTGGCCGTACCGAAGGTCAGCGTGATCAGGCAATCCGGTGCGCTGCCGCCGAGCCGGATCGACTCGACCATGGCGTTGGCGCCCTTGCGCACCTCGTCGAGGCAGGCACCATCGGCCATGATTGCTTCGGTGACTTCCCGTTTCGCGCCATCGGCCTCGGACAGCACGTTGACGACTTTCGCACGCGTCACGTAATCGTTGTAGGCGGGCAACGCGATGGCGGCCAGGATGGCAATCGGGAACACGGCCAGCAGCAGGCAGTTTGCCGCCCAGCCATACCAGGGCATGGGCGGCCGCACGGTCGGCAGCTCCTCGCCGGGCCTGACCGTGTCGAAGACGACGCAGGTATCGGCAATGAGGTCGTGCAGGGCCTGCTTGCGCGTGGTCCAGCCGGCCAGTGCATAGCCGATGTAGAGCGTGATGTAGGAAATGGCGCCGGCGAAATAGCGCCCGCTGGCCTGGCCAAAGCCGATGCGCTGGCCCTTGCCGTCGGTGACGACCAGGCCCATGGCGCGCTTGCCGAGCGTTGCCTGCGCCGGCGAGCTTTCCATCAGTGCGAAATACAGCCAGCGACCCGCCAGGTAGAGCAGGACGCCGAGTATCGGGATGACCGCGAGGATGAGTCCGGGTATGAACAGGACCAGCCCATCGATCAGGTAGGCCGCGCAGCGGCGCCAGAACCCGGCGTGGATGGCTTCGCCGGGCGGCAGCAGGCGCGCTTCCTGGTTGAGGCGTCCGGCGATGCTGTCGGCGACCCGGGCGATCTTTGCCGCCACGGTGTCGGCATCCTCGGCATCCGCCTGGGGCTCGACCGCGAACGGTGCGGGCGGCGCCGGCGCAATGTCGGGTGGCGCGCCAAACGGACGCCAGTCCGTGGTGCCGATGGCGGCGACCTTGATCGAATCGGGCCAGAGGCCATCGCGCACGCGCTGCGCGGCGTAGGCCCGAGGCATGGGTCCGCGCGGCACGTTGTCGACCAGCACGAAACAGCCGGGTGCGTCGCTCGCATGGATTTCGCTGATCGCGCCCAGCGCGGCCAGCGAGGTCCGGCGCTTGCCCAGATCATCGAGATCGTCGGATTCCTTGATCGTCATCGGCACGCGCGCCAGCACATCGGATTTCAGGCGTGCGTCATCGATGCGGAAATACTTCGCCACTTCGGGCCACACGCGGGCCGCATCGAAGCCCGGCAGCAGTTCGCCGGTCAGCACCAAGGCATGCTTGCGCTTGTCCATCGTCCCCTCCCCTGTTGTTGGCCCGCAACGGCCTTTCGGGTGTTCGTCTTTTTCCTGCCGGCTGGTTTCAACGCTCGAGTATCGCCGTGACTCCCATGCCGCCAGCCGTGCATATCGAGATCAGTCCACGCCCCGAGCCCTTTTCCTCGAGCAGCTTGGCCAGCGTGGCGACGATGCGTGCGCCGGTGGCCGCGAACGGATGGCCGAGCGCGAGACTCGATCCGTTGACGTTCATCTTGGCCGGGTCGATCGAACCGAGCGCCTTCTTGCGGCCCAGCCGGTTCTTGCAGTACTCGGCGGATTCCCAGGCACGCAGCGTGCACAGCACCTGCGCCGCGAAGGCCTCGTGGATCTCGTAGAAATCGAAGTCCTGCAGGGTCAGGCCGGCGTCATCGAGCATGCGCGGCACGGCCACGGTCGGCGCCATGAGCAGGCCTTCACCGTGGACGTAATCGACCGCGGCCACTTGCGAATAGGTCAACCATGCCTGCACCGGCAGGCCGCGCTCCTTGGCCCAGGCCTCGCTGCCGAGCAGCACGGCCGAGGCACCGTCACTGAGCGGCGTCGAATTGCCCGCGGTCAGCGTGCCATGCCCGGAAGTGCGGTCGAAGGCCGGCTTCAGGCTGGCCAGTTTCTCCAGCGTGGTGTCGGGACGCAGGATGTTGTCGCGTTCGAGGCCGCGGAACGGAACCACGAGGTCCTTGAAGAAACCGCGCTCGTAGGCGGCGGCCGCCTTCTGGTGGCTTTCCCAGGCCAGCTTGTCCTGGTCTTCGCGCGAGATCTTCCATTCGCGCGCCATCAGCTCGCAATGATCGCCCATCGACTTTCCGGTGCGCGGCTCGGCCACCCCGGGGAACGACGGCGCCAGCTCGCCGAAGGAAAAGCCCCTGAGAGCGCTCTTGAACTTGTCGACCGGCTTCTTCGCGCGGTTGACCGCGAGCAGGCGCTGCTGCAGGGCGCGTCCGTAGACGATCGGCACGTCGCTGGTGGTGTCGCTGCCGCCACCGATGCCGGCTTCGATCTGGCCGGTGGCGATCTTGCTGGCGATCAGCACGGCATTGTCGAGGCCGGTGCCGCAGGCACGCGCCGTGGTGATGCCCGGCGTGGTCGGCGCCAGCCCGGACGACAGCGTCGCCTCGCGCGCCAGGTTCCATTCCGAGGGGTGCTTGATGACCGCGCCCAGGGCGACTTCGCCGAGTTCGACGCCGTGCAGGCCGTAACGTTCGACGAGGGAGCCGAGCGTCTTCACCGACATGCCGAAGTTGCCGATGTCGGCATACGCGGTGTTGTTGCGACAGAATGGAATCCGCACGCCGCCGATCACACCGACTCGCTTGATCGCAGTCACGTCAGACCTCGCTTGGGGTTGGCAGGAATCGACTACTATTATGCAACGCCTACGCCCCTGATGCCGCATTGCATGAACTACGTATTCGATCCCGAGCGCCTGCAGGCGCTTTCGACGCTGCACGGCGAAGGCTACCGGTCGGCCGATCCGTATCCGCATGCGGTGATCGATCAGTTCCTGCGCCCCGAATGCGCGCTCGAGCTCGCCAGGTGTTTTCCGCAGCCGCAGGATGCCATCGCCTGGGACTACTACGGCGCGGAGCATTTCGAGGTCAAGATGGGGTGTTCACGCGAAGATCAGTTCCCGGCCGCGCTGCGATCCGCCTTGCACGACATGAATTCCGGCCCGTTTGTCAGCTTTCTCGAGCAACTGACGGGTATCGATCATCTCCTGCCCGATCCGCACCTGGCCGGCGGCGGTATCCACCTGACCCGCGAAGACGGCCATCTCGGCATCCATGCCGATTTCAACTGGCACGAACGCCTGCAGGCACATCGCCGCCTGAACCTGCTGATCTACCTGACCCCGGACTGGTCGAGCGCGTATGGCGGCGAACTCGAACTCTGGGACCGCGAGGCGAAGGCCTGCCAGCGCGTCGTCGAACCGCTGTTCAATCGCGCCGTGGTGTTCTCGACCCGTTCGGACAGCTTCCACGGCCATCCGAACCGCTGGAAATCCGCATCGGTCAATCGCCAGTCGATCGCCCTGTACTACTACACGGCCACGCGCGACGAGGCGCCACTACGCGCGCCGCACAACACGCTGTACAAGGGCTACCACGTGCCTTGAGATGGCTTGGGCGCCGGCCCCGGGACGAGGCCGGCCCGGCAATCAGCGCGGAGCCGGGCCCCAGCTCGCTTCGTTGCCCTTCCACATGCCGAGGTACCATTCGCGGAACATCGGGATTTCCTCGCCACGGGAATCGTCGGCAAGCGACTTCCCACATCTGCATCGGCGGCGTCTTGCCGATGGCGACGTCGAGGATGCCGGCGAACAGCTGGGTCCACAGCGGCGAATAGGCCACGCGCGCGGAAACCGATTGCGCGTGCTTGCGCAGCGCATCGATATTCGAATCCGAGCCGCGGCGTACGCCGATGGCCTGCACCCATGGCGAATCCGCCAGCATCAGGGTCAGGTCGAAACCGGCGCGGTCGAGGAGGATGCGCACTTCCTCGGGGCATGAGAACTGGTTGCGTGCCACATCCTTGCGCTTGGCGTGATCGGCGTGGCGATACTGGTCGATCTCGAGCGCGTAGCGGCGCCAACCCACCTCGCTGGCCATGTTCCAGGTGTCGAAATAGAGCAGGCCGCCCGGCTTGAGGATGCGCGCCATTTCTTCCAGGTAGAGGAAGAAATCCTCCTTGTCCATGTGGATGAACACGGCCACGCAATAGGCCTTGTCGAAACTCGCGTCGGCCAGCGGCTGCAGGCTGGAGCGGCTGAGCTCGGTGAAACCGACGTTGCCGAACCCGGCCAGGCGCTCACGCGCCACCTCGATCATGTTCGAGGAGATGTCGGTGCCCTCCCAGTGGGCCACCTTCGGGGCGATCTCGCGACCGATGCGGCCCACGCCGCAACCCAGTTCGAGGACTCGATCGGTCGGCTGCAGGTCGAGCGCGGCAGAGACCTGATGACCGCTGTAGGTGCCGGTCAGGCGCGCCGTTTCCTCGTTCGTGCTGCCATCGACGGCGATGAAGGCGCTGCCGGGCGTGGCCGCCTTGTCGTTCCAGAAACTCTTGTAGTTCTTCTGCGAATCCATGGTTTTCAAGCTGTGGGCAGGGGGCGCGATGGTACACTGCGGCTCCCACTGCGAAAACCGGATCGTGTCCGTTCCAGCGCATCCTGCCGAATCCGATCGCGCTCGATCGCACCTCATGGCCCTGATCGCCGTGGAATGCGAAATCCCCGGAGTGCCGCCCAGCGTGATGCTCGATCGCGCCACGGCCAGCGTGCTGGCCGATGCGCTGGCGCACGACCTGGCCCGGCACATTCCCGAGATCCGCTCGCTGGATTTCGTCTTTGTCGGCGCCCTCTACGACCAGGCCCAGCTGCTGCGTCCGCAATGGCCCTTGCATGCGGCGCTGGCCGATGCGCTGGAGCGCCTGCCGCGCGATGCCGCCGCTTCGCACGTCGTCGCGCTGGGCACCCACGAAGGCCGCCTGCCGCTGGCGGCGCTGGAACCCGACCGGGACCTGCTCGGCAGCCCGATGCTGGTGATGCCATGGCTGCTGTCGGGGCCCGCCGGAGTCATCGGCGTGGTCGGCCAGCGCCTCGAGCAGGAACTGCTCGAACAGGGCCTGATCGGCGCCGAACTGGCCCTCGCCCTCGGCGAAGCGTTTGGCGTGAAGACGGCGCATGCGCGGCACCTGACCACGCTCGACCTGTGTGCGCTGGCCTGTGCGCAGTACGAGCACGCCGGGCTTGGCGGCGTCTGGCAGGTCATCGAAGCGGCCCTGCTGGAGCCGGACCAGGCGCGCTCAGCGGCGCTCGAGGATGGCAGCAGCCTGCGTTATCAGGATGGCGTCGTGCACGCCGATTCGAGCGACCGGCGCCGGCTGGCCCAGTGCCGGGCGATCCTTGCCGCGCATGGGCTGCAGCTCGTCGAGGACGCGACTACGCACTGACGCGGGCGAATTCGGCTTCGAGCAGGCGATAGCCCGCATCCTTCATGCCCAGTGACGCGTAGGTCGCCTGGGCTGTCTCGTTTGCCTCCTCGACATACAGGCGCAAGCCGACGACACCCTGGGCCGCGCGCGCGCGCCGCTCGATTTCGGCGTAGAGGGCGCTGAACACGCCGCTGCGGCGCGCCCCGGCGACCACGTAGACGCTCTGGATCCACCACCAGTCGCCGTTGCGCCAGTCGCTCCATTCGTAAGTCACCAGCAGGCTGCCGACGGCCTTGCCTTCGCGCTCGGCGATGCAGTAGAAGCCGCGGCGCGGTTCCGCGAACACACCGCGCGTGCCACGCGTCAGCACCTCGCGGTCGAGCACCTTGTGTTCGGTCTCCAGCGCCATGGCGGCATTGCATTCGACCAGGAATGCGATGTCGGACTCCTTGGCGGCTCGTATCGTGATGGCAGGCGTCATCGCTGGGTTTCCGTATTCGCGGCAAGCATCAGCTCGAATCGCTTGTCACGTTGCTGATGGAAGTTCTCGACCCACAGGGAGCGTCCGTCATCGCTGATCCCGCTGGCCCGGGTCCCGCTGCGCAGCGACGGCGGGCGCTCGGCAAAGCGGGTCGCCAGCGGGCGCGCATCGTCGCGGTCGTTGCGCAACCAGACCAGCGTCGCTGCAAGACGCAGGTGTGCCGCGGCATCGAGCAGGCGTGCCTCGTAGTCGACGAAGGCCGGCGCGGCAATATCGGCGAGGATGCATCCGACCCAATTGGAAGCGCATTCCAGCCGACCTATCTTCTCGTTCGAGCGGTCGGGCAGGCGATCCTGCAAGGCGGCTTCGTCCACCTTCGATCCGCAAAAGGAATCCGCCTTTTCGGCGCGCCAGGCCCGGTACTGGGACTCCGACAGGAACAGGGATTCGGCTTTTCCGCCCAGTCCCACTTCGTCGGCGCTGTCCTTGGTGCCGGATCGAAGCATCCGGGCGAGCGATACGTCGGTGTACTCGAACTCGCCCATCATCGGCGCGCACAGGGAAATCTCATCGGCTGCAACATCGGCAAGCGCGGACTCGCACTGTTGCGGAACGCTGTCGTCGGCTTCCAGCCCGGCCAGCATCTGGGCGATCAGGCGCAATGACGCGTCGCGCTGGGCGACGGCAATCATCGAGTAGATCAGCGACGGATTCGCGCGACCGAAACGTCGCCACGTGGCGAGGTTGTGGCATGTCCCCGCCAGTGCCTCTTCGCGCTGGCCATCAACATAGGCCAGGGCCAGGCTGCTCAGGCGCAGGGGTTGCGCGTTCGCGTCGTAGGCGATGGGCATGGCGGCCAGCTTCGGAAAGTCGCTGCGCAGGTAGTCGAACTCCTCCAGCCGAATCGCCCGCGCCAGCAGGCGTGCGTGGGCTGCCAGTTCGCTGCGCGTCGCTTCGCGATGCGTCCGTACCAGCGCGAGACAGTCCGTTTCCTGTGCCTGGCAAAGCACCTTGGATGCGGTTTCGGGCTCCGGCAGGGACGGCAGACTGGACGATGGAAATTCGCCAATGGCATTGCCCGGATGCGCATTTTCCCGCGCGAACTCCAGGTCCTGTCCGGCAATGCGCTCCAGTTCCCCGTCGGCGACATCCTTGTCGAACAACAGCATCAGGGCGAAGGCATTGCGGCCCTGCGGTCGCGGCGTGCCCGCTTCGACGCGTTCCAGCGCCGCCTTCTGGGCCTCGCTCGGACCGCGCCAGCGGAAGTACGCGAGGTTGAGCAGGAACAGGACGACGGTGGCCAGAACCAGCCAGAGCAACCATTTGACGGTCTTCCACAACCACTTCATGCGGGCTTCCTCTTGCGTGAACTGCCGAGCTTGCGGGTCAGCGTGTTGCGTCCGAGCCCGAGTGCTTTTGCCGCATTCTGCCGATGCCCGTGGTTGACGGCGAGGGCGGCTTCGAGCAGCACGCGATCGAACTCGGCGAGCGCGCGCGCGTGCAGGGCTTCGCCGCCCGCTTTCAGTTCCTGCTCGGCCCAGTCGGCCAGGGCGATGCTCCAGGCCGGACGCGTCGCCTTCGAACCGCTGCGCAGTTCGATCGGCAGGTCGCCGATGGTGATCTGGCGGCCGCTGGCCAGCACGGCCAGCCGCCGACACACGTTTTCCAGCTGGCGCACGTTGCCGGGCCAGGAAAATTCGCGCAGCGCATCGAGGGCCGCCACTACGAAGCGCTTGGGTTCGAGCCCGGCTTCGATACTGGCCTGGGCAAGGAAATGTTCGGCCAGGCGCGGGATGTCTTCGCGGCGCTCGCGCAGCGGTGGCACCTGCAGGCGCAGCACGTCGAGGCGATGCAGCAGGTCGGCGCGGAACTCGCCACTGGCCGCCTTGGCCTCGAGGTCCTGGTGGGTCGCGGCGATCACGCGCACGTCGGCCTTGATCAGTTCGCGCCCGCCGACGCGGTAGAACTCGCCGGCCGCAAGCACGCGCAACAGGCGCGTCTGCAGGGCCAGCGGCATGTCGCCGATTTCGTCGAGGAACAGGGTGCCGCCCTCGGCCTGTTCGAAACGCCCGGCATGGCGGCGCGCCGCGCCGGTGAACGCCCCGGCCTCATGGCCGAACAACTCCGATTCGAGCAGCTCCGAGGGAATCGCCGCCGTGTTCAGGGCCACGAAGACCTCGCCTGCCCGCGGGCTCTCGCGATGCAGGGCGCGCGCGACCAGTTCCTTGCCGGTGCCGGTCTCGCCGGTGATCAGTGCGTTGAGCCCGCTCGCCGCAACGCGGCCGATCGCGCGGAACAGCTCGCGCATGCCGGCCGTGCTGCCGATCAGTTCGGCCTCGTTGGCGGTGGCGATCTTCTTCGCGACAGGATGTTCGGCGCTGGCCTGGGCCAGGGCACGCTCGGCCATGTCCACCGCGGTATCGAGATCGAACGGCTTGGGCAGGTAGTCGAAGGCGCCCTGGCGATAGGCCGCGGCAGTCGTCGATACATCGGTGAACGCGCTCATCACGATGACCGGAAAAGCCGGCTGCTGCGAGGACAGCTGTTCGAGCAGGCGCAGTCCGCTGGCGCCGGGCATGCGCACGTCGGTGAACAGCACGGCTGGCGCATCGCCATCGAGTGCCTCGAGCACGCTCTCCGCGTCGGCGAATTCGCGCGGGGCCAGGCCGGCATCGCGCATTGCCGCGCTGAGCACGACGCGCACGCCGCGATCATCGTCGACGATCCACACTTTCGCGCGTTCGCTCATGGCGACAGGTCCAGCGGCAGCAGGAGGGTGAAGGTGGTTGCGCCGGGCCGGCCCAGATGGCGCAGTTCGCCGCCATGCTCGCTGGCGATTTCGCGGGCCAGCGCAAGCCCGAGTCCGCTGCCGTCGGCACGTCCGGAAACCAGCGGCTGGAAAAGCGACTCGGCAAGCTCGGCAGGCACGCCGTGGCCGTCATCGATCACGTCGATGCGCATGACCACGCGACGCAGGCGCTCGCCGAGGCGCACGCCGAATTCGACCCGCGTGCGCAGGGTCAGCGTGCGCGCTCCGGCTTCGACCGCGTTGCGCGCAAGGTTGAGGGCGAGTTGATAGAGACGATCGCCATCGCCGATGGCTGGCGGCAGGCTCGGATCGTAGTCGCGGCGCACATGCGGCGCGCCGGCTTCCGCCGCGACCAGCAGGGCGACACGCTCGAGCAGCTCATGCACGTTCAGGCGCACCAGCCGCGGCTTGCCGCCGGCGCGCAGCAGGCGATCCGCCAGTGCCGCCAGGCGGTCGCTCTCGCTGATGATCAAATCGGCCAGTTCGCGCAGTTCGTCGGTGTCGACGCGGCGGCCAAGCAGCTGCGCGGCGCCGCGCACGCCGGCCAGCGGATTCTTCACCTCATGCGCAAAGCCGCGCAGCGATTCCGAGAGCGCCGGTGAAGCGCGCTCGCCGGGCATGCTGAGTCGATGCAGTTCCAGCAGCAGGTGCTCGCCATCGAGCGGCGAAAACGCGACGTCGCAGACGAGGTCGCTTTCGACGCCGCTGCGGATGCGCACCTGGCGCATCAGCACGACCTGCTGGTCGACGAGGGCGCGCCGGCCGGCGTCGACCAGACCGGAGCCACCGGGTTCGATCACCTCGATCGAGGCGCCCTGCCAGCGCAGCATGCCGGCTCCGAGCAGTTCCGCGAACGCCGGATTGAGCCAGCTGAAATGCAAGCCGGCGTCGAGCATGGCCATCGGCGTGACGCACTGGGCCAGCATGTCTGCCGGATCCTTCGGTGCTGATTGCGCCACGATGGTGCGGTTTTCTCGCATTGCCCAATAATAGGGCAAATTCTGCTTGCCGGGGTTCGCCTTTTCGCCAGGCCCGGCAAGCGCGCCGACTCAGACCATGGCGCGCACCGGGCGCGCATTCCTCGCGACACGGAAATTCGGCAATCCCAGCGCATCGCGGGCGGCCTGCTGGATGCGTTCGCCGAGGTTTTCGCTCCAGCGCATCGCCGCGATCTTGTGCAGGGCAGCACAGGCGTCGCAGTCGCCGGCACGCTGGTTGGCGCACGCGCCCGGGGCTTGCAGCGCGTTGCGGCACCAGGTTTGCAGGGTGTCGGCGACGTACGGGGTCCAGCGCGCCGCGGCGATGCGCTGCAGGGTGGTCGGCGAGGGACAAGCGTCGAATGGGGCGTGGGACATGGGCGGGCTCCGCGGTTCGATGACCTGGAGCCCAGCATGCACGGCTGGCCCTGAACTTCCGCGCGCCTGGTTCACGCGGCCAGTGAGAACCGCGTCACATTCGCCGGCGACGCTCGCCGCGCGGACAGGCACGGACCGGCCCGACCCTGGCCGCGACCCGCCTTGCGGGCGCGCGGCCGGCTCAATCGAAGCCGTTGGCGAAGATCGTGTCGCCGACCAGGGCCACGGCAAGCATGTCGAAATTGAGGCTGCTGCCAATGAAGGTTAGGCCAGCGGAAACAATCCGGCCATCGGGATCGATCGCCACTGCGCTGGCCGTATCGGTCTGGTTGCCCGGCGGGCCGAAATCGGCCGCGACCAGGCGCCGGCCAGCCTGGCCGAAGCTCTCGTCGAGCGTGCCGCCGGAGGTCAGTCGCACGAATGCGACATCATCGTCGTTGCTCGGGCCACTGGTGCCGGCCCGGCCGGCCAGCACGATCCGGCCCTGGCTGTCGATAACGACCCCGTTGGCCGCTCCGCCGAGATCGACGCCGGCACGCTGGATTGGTACCAGCACGCGCCCACCCGTGCCGAATCCACTGTCGAGCGCACCGGTAGCGCTGAGCCGGAACGCGGCAACCAGATCCTGGGCCGTGCCGGAGGCGGCGACTGCGGCGTTGCCGGCGACGACGATTTTTCCAAGGGAATCGATGGCCAGGGCCCTGCCGATATCAAGGTTGTTGCCGCCCTGGTCGAACGGCACCTGGCGGTAGCCGCCCGGACCGAACGTGCCATCCAGTTCGCCGTTCTGCTGCAGCTGGACGACGAGCATGTCCGCAGTCGTCAGACCTGCATCGAAGAGGGCGCCGGCCAGCACATACTCGCCGGTAGGCCGGCGTGCCAGGGCTTGCGGCAGGGCGGTGGTCGGCAATGGAATGACCTTGCGCCCGGTGCCGTTGAGGCTCGTGTCAGGACTGCCATCGGCATTTAGCCGGGCTATCGCGATATCGGCTCCGACGGTATTGACCAGGGCGCCGGCAATGACGACCTTGCCGTCCGCCTCGACGATGGCGTCGTACGGATCCGCGCTCAGCGTGCCGCCCGGGTCGAAATCGACGATCGTGCGGCCATCGAGGTCGAAACTGAGATCGGGTGATCCGCTTGCGGTGAGCCTGGCCACGCCGAACGCGTAGCGAGCCGGACCACCGCCCCCGTCAAAGGACACGCGACCGACGACGACGATGCGGCCGTCCGGCATCACGATGACCGCCTGCACCGAGTCATCGAAGCCACCCAGGCCGAAATCGATGCGCACCTTGCCGCCGGTGCCGAAGCTGCTGTCGAGCACGCCCGCCGTGGTCAGCCGGGCTATTGCGAAGTCGTAGTCGCTGCTGCTTTCCGCCAGCCCGGCGAGCAGGATGCGGCCATCGCCCTGCACGGCCATGGCGAATGCCTGGTCGTTGAGCCCGCCGCCGACATCGAAGGCCACCCGCTGCACGCCGCCCGCGCCGAAACCGTTGGCGAGATCACCGTCGCGGGCGGCGACGCTGCCGCCCGCCATCGCCGCAACGGCGAGAAGCACTCGTGAAACACGAAAACATTTCCCGATCATGACGTTTGCTCCCGTTCGTCCAGGGTTCCGTCCAGGGGTCGCGGCTACCGCACCACGCGACCTGACCAAACCCTAGCCCCTTGCCCGCAAGGGCGCAACCGCAAGGCTGAACGGCTTCCGGTCGTTGCATCCTGCCAATTTCCGCTATGCAGTAACGTGAACTTATTCTCAGGCACGGCGTGCACGGGCGCACACCTCAGCCTGCATCCACTCGCCCCAATTCCGGCACGGCGTCGAGATAGTGCTGCCAGCGCCCGACCGACCGGCGGTGCACGCTCTGGCGCGCCTGCCAGACGCTGGCCGTGGCGACGGCTTCGGTTGCGTCCACCCTCGCCGATGCCGGCGTGGCTTCGAGGCCGAGGAATGCTTCGAGGCGCCCCAGCGTTGCGTCCGTCTGCGTGACCAGTGCCTCATAGTCCAGCTCGAAAACCGGCAACTGCAGCTTGCCCTTCCAGTGCTGCATCAAGGCGCGGTATCCGTCGACATAGGCGGCGATGTCGTCGAACGCGTAGCTCCATGCCATGTCGGCATGGGCGAAGTGCTGGCTCCACAGCGACAGCGTGTTGTCGCGCAGGTCGCGTTGGCAATGGATGATCTTCGACTGCGGCAGCATCGCCGCGATCAGGTCCAGGTGGCGGAAGTTGAGCGGATTCTTGTCGATGTGGAACCGCGCCGGCGCGTCGTCCTGGCGCAGCTGGGCCAGATAGAACCGGCCGGCGGCGGCGAGCATCGCGGCGCTCGGCAGTTCGCCGAGCCGGCGCGCGATCGCGGCGATCCAGTTCAGTTCGCCGCGTCCGCGCACCTGCGGATGCCTGGCCAGCCGGGTCGCCGCCAGCGTGGTTCCGGATCGCGGCAACCCGACGATGAAAACCGGCGTTGTTTCATGTTCGTAGCTTGCCGTTGGCAGCGTCGAA
Source organism: uncultured Gammaproteobacteria bacterium (assembly GCA_963822465.1). Lineage (GTDB taxonomy): Bacteria > Pseudomonadota > Gammaproteobacteria > Xanthomonadales > Rhodanobacteraceae > Dokdonella. The sequence continues at coordinate 275,051 of CAWGHP010000011.1, forward strand.
GCGCGCTGTCGGTCGTCGACGAATCGCCGCCATGCCTGCACGTCCCACGGATGGCCGGCATGCCAGCGCGCATTGGCCCGGCCCAGGACCTCGGCGGCTTCGGCAAAGCGACCGAGGTCATCGAACGCCTTGCCCAGCGCGAAACCGGCGGAAACTTCCACTTCGATGCCGAGATCGCCGCGCGCGACGGCGGATTGCAGCAGGGCGAGGTCTTCGTCCGTGTCATCACTGAAGCGGTGCGTGTGGGCGAGGCGCAACCACGCCGAGGCCTGGCCGGGATCGAGCGCGAGCGACGCGCGCAACTGTTCGCGCGCCACCTCGAAACGGCCCAGCACGAGGGCGATTTCGCCGGCCATGCGCAGCAGGCCGGCATGGGCGGGATGGGCCTCGAGAATCGGTTCGAGCAGCGATTCGGCTTCGAGGTAACGCTCGCACTCGACGAGGAACGACAAGGTGCGGCGGTCGCTGTCCGCGCTGCGCGGCTCATGCTTCCACAGCGCCAGCATGACCTCGGCGAGCGCGCGCATGCGGCCCTGCTCGCGCAGCAGGTGGGCGAGCGAAATGCTTGCATTGGCATGTGCCGGATCAAGCGCAATCGCCTTGCGCAGCGAGGCTTCGGCCGCTCCGGGCTGGCCGCTCATGCGCAGCGCATTGCCGAGCAGGTAGTGCAGCGGCGCGGCGTCGGGGAGTCGGCGCGAACCGAGTTCGAGCAGCTCGACGGCGGCAGAGGGATCCATGCGCAACAAGGATTCGCCAGCGCTGATCCAGTCCTCGACGCCGGCCGCCTCCTGCAGCAGGCGATCGAGCAGCGGATGGGCATCGGACACTGGCAGGCGCTCGCGCAGGCGATTGACCGCGGCGGCAAATGCGTCCGGATTCATGCAGTCGGGGAGACAGCGAGCATGCTGCTCATTGATGTTCGGCTCCAAAAAGGGCGGGGTTTCCTGCTGTACGTCCAGAGAATAGCAACGTCCTTGCACACCATGCTTCCGCCATCACGGCAGCAGGAATATCCCCACGACAATCAGCGCGGCACCCAGTAGCCATACGGCGACGACGGGCCAGAGAACCTCCTCGCGCCTCAGGCAATAGAACACATAGCCGGGAACCAGCAGCGACAGCCCGCCTGCGGCAAGGCTGATCCGGAATGCAAGCAGGGCACCGACGATCTGCGCCACGTAACCCAGCAGGATTCCGCCGACGATGAGCTTCGCGGGAAAATCGGTCCATTGAAAATCGTCGGGATAGTGCAGCGCGCCAAGGAACACGGCAGCCACCACACTCCCCCCCACCAGCAGGATGAGCAGGCCAAGCACGACCAGCCAGTTGAGCAATTCCCGATAGAAGCGCTTGATTCGCGCAGCGGACCGGGCGCGCTGCCGGTCCGCCGGATCAACGGCCAGGTCGATCCGGCCAATCGTCGGCTCGATTCGCCTCAACCTGCTTGCCTGTTCGTTGTCGGCCACGCCCGGCGCGCGATCAGATCGAGTAGTACATCTGGTACTCGATCGGATGCGTCGCCGCGCGGAATCGCGTGACTTCCTGCATCTTGAGGTCGATGTAGCCGTCGATGAAATCGTCGGAGAACACACCGCCGGCGGTCAGGAAGGCGCGGTCCCTGTTGAGCGCTTCCAGGGCCTGGTCAAGCGAATGGCAGACGGTCGGGATGTTCTTCTCTTCCTCGGGTGGCAGGTCGTAGAGATCCTTGTCCGAGGGCGCGCCCGGATCGATCTTGTTGAGGATGCCGTCGAGGCCGGCCATGAGCAGGGCGGCGAAGGTCAGGTAACCGCTGTTGACCGGATCCGGGAAGCGGATCTCGATGCGCCGGCCCTTGGCGTTGTTGACGAACGGGATGCGGCAGCTGGCCGAGCGGTTGCGCGCCGAATAGGCGAGCATGACCGGCGCCTCGAAACCGGGCACGAGGCGCTTGTAGCTGTTGGTGGTCGAGTTGGTGAACGCGTTCAGCGCGCGCGCATGCTTGAAGATGCCGCCGATGTACCACAGCGCGGTCTGCGACAGGCCACCGTAGAGGTCGCCGGCGAAGATGTTGGTGCCGCCCTTGGCCAGCGACTGGTGCACGTGCATGCCGGAGCCGTTGTCGCCGACCAGCGGCTTGGGCATGAAGCTGGCGGTCTTGCCGTACTGGTGGGCGACGTTGCGCACGATGTATTTCATCGTGATCAGTTCGTCGGCCTTGCGCACCAGGGTATTGAAGCGCGTGCCGATCTCGCACTGGCCGGCGGTGGCGACTTCGTGGTGGTGCACTTCGACGACCTGGCCGACGCGCTCGAGCAGCTTGCACATCTCGCTGCGCAAGTCCTGCAGCGAATCGACCGGCGGCACCGGGAAATAGCCGCCCTTGACGCCCGGGCGATGGCCGCTGTTGCCGGCCTCGTAACGCTTGTCCGAGGACCACGCGGCTTCCTCGGATTCGATCTCGAACGAGACCTTGCCCATGGTGTTCTGCCAGCGCACGGCATCGAAGATGAAGAACTCGGGCTCCGGACCGAAGAACGCCGTGTCGGCGATGCCGGTCGACTTGAGGAACGCCTCGGCGCGCTTGGCCAGCGAACGCGGATCGCGCGAATAGGCCTGCATGGTGTGCGGTTCGAGCACGTCGCAGGTGATGATCAGGGTCGGATCGGCCATGAACGGGTCGAGGATCGCGGTCTCGGAATCCGGCATCAGCACCATGTCCGATTCGTTGATGCCCTTCCAGCCGCTGATCGAGGAGCCGTCGAACATCTTGCCGTCCTCGAAGAACGCCTCGTCGACCGAATGTGCCGGAAAGCTCACGTGATGCTGCTTGCCGAGCATGTCGGCGAAACGCAGGTCGATGAACTCGACCTCGTGGTCCTTGATCAACTTGAGCACATTGGCGACGGACATGACTGGACCTCTGGGATTGGGGTGCCGGCGGCCTGCTGGTGGCCCGCGGCGGGGCGGCAATTCTCGCATGATCGCCGGATTCGCGAGTTTCCAGCGCACCGGGCAGGGGCGTTCTGTCCTATCCTTGCGCGTTTGCTGACCCGGAAATCCCGTCGTGCCCGACCTGATCAACGTCATCCTGCTCGGCATCATCGAAGGCATCACCGAATTCCTGCCGATCTCGAGCACCGGGCACTTGCTGATCGCCCAGCACTGGCTCGGCGCACGCTCGGACACCTTCAACATCGTCATCCAGGCCGGCGCCATCCTCGCCGTGACCCTGATCTACTGGAAGCGCCTGTGGGAACTGGCGACCGGCTGGCGCGAACCGGCGAACCGCGACTACCTGCTCAAGCTGGTCGCTTCATTCCTGATCACGGCCGTGCTCGGCCTGATCGTCGCCAAGCTCGGTTTCAAGCTGCCGGACACGGTCACGCCGATCGCGATCGCCCTGGTCGTCGGCGGCTTCTGGATCTTCGCGGCGGAATACTGGAGCGCCAAACGCCCGGACAGCGACCGCATCACCTGGAAGGTGGCCGTCCTGGTCGGCCTGGCGCAGATCGTCGCGGCGATCTTTCCCGGCACCTCGCGTTCGGCGGCGACGATCTTCACGGCCATGCTGGCCGGCACCAACAACCGCGCGGCGGCCACCGAGTTCGCCTTCCTCGTCGGCATCCCGACCATGTACGCGGCCAGTGGCTACGAGATCCTCAAGCAGCTGCGCAGCGGCGGTGTGCAGGAGGACTGGTCGGCGGTGGCGGTCGGCTTCGTCGTCGCCACGATCACCGCCTTCATCGCGGTGAAATGGCTGCTCGGCTACATCCGCACGCACACCTTCAATGCGTTCGCCGTCTACCGCATCGTGTTCGGCGGCTTGCTTCTGGTGCTGATGCCGGGGAACTAGCCGGTTTGGCCCGGCAGATCGTGGCCGGTGGGTGGGTACAACGCGTTGGGGTTCGCTGCGCTCACCTCCAACCTACGAAGCCAATTGGCTGATCAGCGGCGCAGCGCGGCGTTGAGCGAATAGGTGCCGATGATCTCGGCCTCGGCGAGGACATGGCCTTCCATCGCGCGGCGCACGTCGCCGATGTCGAAACGACCCGCGAGGCCGAGGCTGGCCACATCGAGCGCGACGACGCGGAAATGGTAGCGGTGCAGGCGTTCGTCGTTCCATGGCGGGCACGGGCCGTCGTAGCCGTAGTAGTCGCCGGCCATGTCGGCATCGCCTGAAAACCAGCCGGTGTAGTCGTTGATGCCCTGCTTCGAACCGGGCGGGCCGAACGGTTCCTGCTTGCCGTGCGGGACGACGCCTTCGGCGCAGCTGCCGGCGCCGAACTCGCGGAACTCGGCCGGGATGTCGATCATCAGCCAGTGCACGAACTCGGTGCGCGGCAGGTCGGCACGCACGCTGCGGCCTTCCTTGTTGACGTCGTCGCCGACCGTCGGCACGTCGACATCGATGCAGGTCAACGCGAACGAGCGCGTGCCGTCCGGCACGTCGCTCCAGGTCAGGTGCGGGTTGCGGTTGTCCGAGAACACGCAGGGTTCCCCGTCCGCGCCGGGCTTGCCGAATGCAAACTCCGACGGGATCGGCTGCATGTCATGGAAGCTCTTGCTGCGGATGTGCATGCGTGCTCTCCGGAATCGGTCAGGAAGTGGCGGGGCCCGGCTCGGGCAGGGCGGAAAAGGCATCGGCCAGCGTTTCCGCATAGGCCTGCCAGTGACCGTTGGCGAAACGGGTCGGCAGGCCGCCGGGACCGCTGTCGACGCGCGCGCTCATCGGGCCCGCCTCCAGTGCATCGATGCCGACGAAACGGGCCAGTTCGGCGCCGGCGCCGGCCGGATCGGCCATGACCTTTTCGGCGTCGACGACGATGTGCGGCAGGCCGCCGTTGGCGACAACGAAGCGCACGTGGGCAATCGCGCGGCCAAGCCAGCCGAGGCAGCCATCGAATTCGTTGAGGCCGGCATATGGCAGCCAGCCGAAGGCGAGCCAGTTGAGCAGGCAATCGCGCGCATCGCGGTCGACCACGATGATGCGGGTGCCCGGCATCAGGCGGCGGGCGAGGATCAGGTAGTGCGCATCGAAGCGCGGGATCCAGTCGACCAGCGGACGCGACAGGTCGATGTTGCGCGCGCGCAGCGGCGCCAGGTAGGCCTCGCGCTGGCTGGCGACCGTCTCGGCGGAGATATCGCCCTCGGACAGCTCGACGACGGCGGTGTCGAAGCCGTCGTTGCGCACGCCCTGGATGCGATCGCGCAGCAGGTTCAATTGCGGCTGGTCGGCGAGCAACGCGGCGATCCGCTCGACACCGCTGCCGGGAACGCCGACGAGCAGGATCGGCGCGTGTTCCCAGGCGCCTTCCTCGGGCCGGGCGAGCACGCTGGCATAGTCCTCCGGCAGGGATTCCAGTTTCGGCAACATGCCGGGCAAGCCGGCCTGCGCCTCGCGGAAGTCGCGGACCGCCTCGGCCGTCTCGCCGGCGCGATCGTGCAGCTGTCCGGACAGGTTCTGGCAGGTGCGCGCGATCTCCTTGCCGACCTTGCGCAGGTTGATCGTATCCAGCAGTTCGCGGGCGCCGGCGTTGTCGCCCTGGCGCATGCGTGCGCGTACCCGCAGCAGGGTCAGGTTCGGATCGCTTGCGGCCATCTTCACCGTGGCTTCGGCGAGCTCCGCGGCGAGATCGAGTTCGCCATTGCGCTCGCGGGCGAGCGCGAGTTCGACATGCGCTTCGGCGTTCTGCGGAGCGCGGTCGCGGATGTCCTGCCAATCCGTCGCGGACTGTTCATGGCGGCCGCTGGCTTCGTGGATGCGAGCGCGCGTGGCGCGCCAGCGCAGCTGTTCGGGGAACTCGATGATGCGCTGGTCGAGCAGGGCCATCACATCGTTGCTGCGGCCGAGCTTGCCCATCGACCAGATCAGCGCCTCGAAGCAGTTCTCGTGGTCCGCCTTCAGTTCCAGCGCGCGCTGGTAGGCGGCGACCGCCTGCTCGTACTTTTCCTGCATGCGCGCGGCATCGCCCATGCCGAGTTCGGCAACGAGTTCGAATCCCCTGACGCCGACCAGGGCGCGGAAATACGGTTCGGCCTCGGCGGCGCGCTTGTCCTGGATCAGCAGCTGGCCGAGCGCATTGTTCGCGTGTGGCAGGCCGGGACGCAGGCGCAGGGCATTGCGGAATGCCTGTTCGGCGAAGGCATTCATGCCGCGCCTGGCGAAACCGCGGCCAAGCGCAAAGGCAATCGAGGCGTCGTTCGGCGCCAGGTCGGAAGCCCGCGACAGGTACTTCAGGGCATTCTCCGCATCGCCGCTTTCCAGGGCCAGCGTGCCGAGGCCGCTGAGCGCCTGCGGGTCTTCCTCGACGCGCAGGGCGGTGCGGAAATACTGCTCGGCGAGCTTGTTGTCGCCCTTCATCATGGCGATGTGGCCAAGCGCCGTGTGCGCGCCGGGGATGTTCGGATCGACCGTCAGCGCGCGCTCGTAGGCATCGCGCGAGGCATCGATGTCGCCCGCTTCGAGCTGGATCGAGCCGAGCATGAGCAGCAGCTTGGGCTGTTCGGGGGCAAGCTCGTGGGCCCGCGCGATCAGTTTCGCGCTCTCCGCGAGATCGCCACGCGCGCGGCGCACGGCGCCGAGTCCGCGCAGGGCCTCGCTGTTGGACGGATTGGCAGCCAGTGCCTCGCGATAGCCCTTTTCGGCTTCTTCCAGGCGGCCCTGACGATGGTGTTCGATGGTTTCTCTGAGCATGTTCTTCGATCTTGGGGCGCCGGTTCTGGCGCTCGGGAAACCCCAATTATGCCGCATGGCGCCGTGTTAGGCTTCCGCGCCTTGCGATTGCGGCCCTGTCGGGAGGCCGCGAGGACCCGGGAATCGATGAGCGGAAATCAGGATCTCGCCACCTTGCTGCGCGCGAGGACACCCTTGCTGGTCGTCGAATCGGCCGAGGAAGGCCGCGTCATCGAGAGCTTCCGCCATGCCATCGCGCAGTCGCTGCGACCGCTGTTCACATGGACGATCACCGATGGCCTGCGCCGCATCGACATGGATGACGAAGGCGAACGCAGCGTCCCCGACGCGACGATGACCCTGACCTCGATCAAGCAGCGCACCCAGTCCGGGGTCTTCCTGCTGCTCGATTTCCAGCCCTACCTGCGCTATCCGATGACCCTGCGCCTGCTGCGCGAGATCGTGCTGCGCCAGGCCGCCGCCGAGCACAGCCTGGTCCTGGTCGGCTCGAAGATCGAACTGCCCGACGACCTGACCGCGCTGGCCACGCGCTTTGAGATGGCCCTGCCCGATGCACAGGCCATGGCGGCCCTCGTGCGCGAGGAAGCCTTTGCCTATTCGCGCGAGAACGGCGGTCGCCGGGTCGAGGTCGACGCCGAAGCCGCACGCACGATCGTGCGCAACCTGGCCGGCCTGACCCACGCCGACGCACGTCGCATCGTGCGCAAGCTGATCTACGCCGATGGCGCGCTCAGCGCCGCCGACCTGCCGGGCCTCGCCCAGGCCAAGTTCGAGCTGCTCGACCGCGAGAACCTGCTGCACTTCGAGTACGAGACCGCGCGCTTCGCCGATGTGGCCGGGCTGGCCCGGCTCAAGCGCTGGATCCAGCAGCGCGAACCGGCGTTCATCGGCCGCAAGCAGGCGGCCAGGCTCGATCCGCCCAAGGGCATCCTGCTGCTCGGCGTGCAGGGCTGCGGCAAGAGTCTCGCCGCCAAGGCCGTTGCCGGCGGCTTCGGCGTGCCGCTGCTGCGCCTGGACATCGGCACGCTCTACAACAAGTACCACGGCGAGACCGAACGCAACCTGCGCGCCGCGCTGAAGAACGCCGAGACGCTGTCGCCCTGCGTGCTCTGGCTCGACGAGATCGAGAAGGCCCTGGCCACCGAGGGCAATGACGATGGCGTCTCGCGCCGCGTGCTCGGCTACCTGCTGACCTGGATGGCCGAACGCAAGGGCAAGGTGTTCCTCGTCGCCACCGCCAACGACGTCAGCGCGTTGCCGGCGGAGTTGCTGCGCAAGGGCCGCTTCGATGAAATCTTCTTCGTCGACCTGCCCGCGGCGGACGTGCGTGGCGAGGTGTTGCGCATCCATCTCGAAAAGCGCGAGCTCAAGGCGGCGGATTTCGATGTCGAAGCCGTGGTCGCGGCCAGCGACGGATTCTCCGGCGCCGAGATCGAGCAGCTCGTCGTCGCCGCCTTGTACACGGCGGCGGCGGACGACAGCCCGCTCGAAACGCGGCACCTGGTCGAAGAAGCGAAAATGACCCGGCCGCTGTCGGTGATGATGGCCGACCGCGTTTCGGCATTGCGCGAGTGGGCGCGCGAGCGCACCGTGCCGGCGGATTGAGCCCCGAAGGTTTCGTCGGCCGCAGGTAGCGCCTTTAGCCGCGAGGCTCTCCGCTTTATTGTAGGAAGGGCATTCATGCCCGATGCCCTTGGCTTTCCTGCAGGATGGGCATTCATGCCCGATGCCCTTGGCTTTATTGTAGGAAGGGCATTCATGCCCGATGCTCTTCGTCACGCGCGGGAAAAGCATCGGGCATGAATGCCTCTCCTACGAAAAGCTACCGAGCCGCGGCGCGGGATTTCGATGGCTGGTCTCGGCGTTTCCGCTTCGTTGCAGGAAGCCGCTCCAGCCGCGATGCCCTTCGGTTTCCTGTAGGAGCCCCCTTCAGGGGCGAGCCTTTGGCAGAGTTGACGAAGAGCATCGCCCCTGAAGGGGCTCCTACAAAGAGCTTACGAACTGCGGCGCGGGATTCGATGGCTTGCTCGGCGTTTCCGCTTCGTTGCAGGAAGCCGCTCCAGCCGCGATGCCCTTCGCTTTTCTGTAGGAGCCCCCTTCAGGGGCGAGCCTTTGGCGGAGTTGACGAAGAGCATCGCCCCTGAAGGGGCTCCTACAAAGAGCTTGCGAGCTGCGGCGCGGGATTCGATGGCTTGAAGGGGCTCCTGCAAAGAGCTTGCGAGCTGCGGCGCGGGATTCGATGGCTTGCTCGGCGTTTCCGCTTCGTTGCAGGGAGCCGCTCCAGCCGCGATGCCCTTCGGCTTCCTGTAGGAGCCCCCTTCAGGGGCGAGCCTTTGGCGGAGTTGACGAAGAGCATCGCCCCTGAAGGGGCCTCCTACAAAGAGCTTGCGAACTGCGGCGCGGGATTCGATGGCTTGCTCGGCGTTTCCGCTTCGCTGTTGACCTCAACCGCGATCGGCGGGGGCCTGCAGGTGGCGGAGCATGCGCTCGGCGATGTAGTCCTCGGTCCAGCTGTTCAGCGACAGGCTGCGGATGAAGCCGCAGTGTCCGCCGGCAGGCGCGATGTCGAGTTCGGCGCAGGCCGGCAGCTGGAGCTTGCGGAAATCGGCGACCGGGATGATCGGATCGTCGATCGAGGTCAGGATGCTGGTCGGAACGGCGAGCGGCGCCAGGCGGTCGCCGGCGATCGAGTAGCCATCGAAGTAGTCCTCGAGCGTGGCGAAATGCGTGTGCCTGAGCACCAGGGTGCGCGTCAGTTCGCGCAGGTTGCCGCGCATGTCCTGGGTGGTGAACAGCGGCGCCTCCGGAAAGGCACGCTGCTTGAGGCCCAGCGAACGCCGCCACTTGCGCAGGAAGTAGGCCTCGTAGAACCACGGCGCCTGCTCGATCGCGTCCATCGCATCGCGCGGACTGATCGCAGGACACACGGCCAGCGCGTAGGCCAGCGGGATGCCGGCGGCGGGCGCACGCAGGGCGACGCGCAGGGCGAAATTGCCGCCCAGCGAGAAGCCGGCGACGCCGAGCGGCAGATCGGGAAACTTCGCCGCGACGGCAGCGACCGCGCCGACCACTTCCTCGATGCGGCAGGAATGGAAGATCTCGCGATTGAGGTGGTGGGTTTCGCCGTGATCGCGGAAATTGAGGCGGAACACGTCGTAGCCTTCGGCGAGCAGGCGCGATCCGGTGTGCAGCAGGTAGCTCGACTGCACGCTGCCCTCCCAGCCGTGCAGCAGCACGACCATGCCGCGAGATTTGTCGCGCACGGTCTGCGCGGTATGCAGGCCGAGCAGGCGCACGCCATCGCCGCAATCGAGCAGGTGTTCGCGGGCGCCGCGTTCGAGGGTCGACAGGCGGCGGCGGAACAACAGCCGGCGCACGCCGCTGGAGGCGAGTACGGACTGGATATGCGGGTTGCGCAGCAGCCTCGGCGGGCGGTAATCGTGCACGTTCATTCTTCACCGTAGCCGAGCGTGCGTACGATGCGGGCGCGACTCTCTTCGGCCATGCGCCGGCGCGCTTCGGGCGTCGCCTCGACCGTTTCGAGGAAATGCACTTCGGCATCCATGGTCGGATTGCCGAGGATCCGCAGCAGGTTGGCGAAGAAACTCTCGTTCGCACCGAAGGGCATGGATGGATCCTGGCGACCGCCGCGACCGTAGCGCAGCGCGACCGGCTGCACCGGCACCTGCGCGTCCAGCGCGGCCTGGAAGATGCGCGCGTGGAACGTGCGCACCTTGTCGCCGCGACCGGTACCGCCTTCCGGGAAAATGCCGACCGGTTCGCCAACACGCAGGCGCTCGACCACGCGCCCCATCACCGCGGTCATCGAATCGGAGTTGCCGCGCCGGTGGTAGATCGTCCCGGCCCGCGTCGCCAGCCAGCCGACCAGCGGCCACTTGGCGATCTCGCTCTTGGCCACGAAACTGATCGCGCGCTGGCTGTGCATGAGTTCGATGTCGAGCCAGGAGACATGGTTGGCCACGTACATGACCGCGCCCGGCAGCGGCTTGCCGTAGGCACGGATGCGAAAGCCGAACAGGCGCACCAGCGTGCCCGACCACCAGCTGATCATGAACTGGTCGAAACGCCGCTCGCCGACCGGAATGCGCGCGAGCAGCGGATTCAGCGCGATCACGGCCAGCGGCAGGGCGAAGGTGACATGCAGCAGGACGAAAGGCGTGCGCACCAGATAGCGCAGCGGACGCATCACGTCCCTGCGCGGGAGATCCCCGGACCTGTCGGTGGCTGAGTTCATCGTGAGCTATCGTACCGGAAGCACTGCCATCCTCGCTGATGCGAGTGGACCGATTGCTCTAACCTGCTTCAGCGTCCGCTCATGGAGTCGATCGCCTCGGCAAGATCGTTGCAGTGCTCTTCCCACCAGCGCGCCTCGCCGACATGGGCGAAGGCGAGCGGAAACGCGGGATCATGCCAGCGCATGGCGACCCAGCCGGCCCAGTGGACCTGGCGCATGATCCGCAACGGTTCGATCAGGGCGCGTTCGGCGGGATCGAAATCACGGAATTCGGCATAGCCTTCGAGCAGGACGTCGAGCGCGCCGCTCGACGGCGCCAGCATCCACAGGTCCTGCACGGCCGGTCCCATGCGCGCGTCGTCGAGATCGACGAAATGCGGGCCGGCGTCAGTCCACAGCACGTTGCCGCGATGGCAGTCGCCATGCAGGCGGATCTGGCGGACCGGGCCAATGGCCTCGAAGCGCGCGTCGAGCAGGTCCGCCAGCGTTTCGGTCTCCTCGCGGTAGCGGCGCTGCAGGGTTGCCGGCAGCAGCTCCGAAGCGAGCACGGCGCTTGCCGGCAGGCGCACGAAGGTTTCGACATCGATGCGGCCACGCTCGAGGAAGGCGCCGCGCGAACCGACGCCGTGCATGCGCGCGAGCAGACGTCCCATCCACTCGAGGTTGTCCTTCGATTCGAGCTCGGGCGAACGCCCGCCCTGGCGCGGATACAGGCTGTAGCGGAACCCTGCGTGCTCGAGCAGGCTGCACCCGTCGATCACGAGCGGCGCGACCATTGGCAGCTCGGCGCCGGCAAGTTCGAGGGCGAAGGCGTGCTCCTCGTCGATCGCGGCGTCGCTCCAGCGCCCGGGCCGGTAGAATTTCACGACCAGCGGCGTCGCGTCCTCGATGCCGATCTGCAATACCCGGTTTTCATAGCTGCCCAGGGCCAGCATGCGCCCATCCGGCTCGTAGCCGGCGGCAGCGACCGCATCAAGGATCACGTCGGGGCTGAGTCCGGCGTATGGGGCCTCGCGGCTTGTCACCGCTCAGACCGCTTTCGGCGAACGGCGCGGCACCACGGCCATGGTCAGGCGCGAGATGCAGACCAGGCGGTCGCCGTCGTCGACGATGCGGATTTCCCAGACCTGGGTCGAGCGGCCCAGGTGCAGGGGCGTCGCCGTTCCGGTGACCAGTCCCGAAGTCGCCGCGCGCACGTGGTTGGCGTTGATGTCGAGGCCGACTGCCATCTCCTTGTCGGCTTCGAGGGTCAGGTTCGCGGCCAGGCTGCCCAGCGATTCGGCCAGGGCCACCGAAGCACCGCCGTGCAGCAGACCGAACGGCTGCAGGGTGCGCGCGTCGACCGGCATCGTGCCGGTGACGTGGTCCTCGCCGATCGCGGTGACGCGCATGCCGAGGTGTTCGACCAGGGTGTTGCGGTTCCAGGCATTGATCCGGTCGAGATCGATCGTTTGCTTCCAGATCGCCATCGAAGGGCTCCGGCAGGGCGGGGGCGCGACTATAGCAAGGTGTGGTCGATGCCCGGGCACGGATTCCCTCCGCGAGTGCGCGCGCGGACTCCTGAACCTGAGGCGGCCCGGCGTTGTCCACATTGAGCGACAATGGGTCATCCGCTGCGGCCGGGCCTTCCTCTTTCCGGAGTCGACACGATGTTCAGAACCTGTCTCCTGCTCGTCTTCCTGCTGGCCCTGGCCAGTAGCGCCGAGGCGGCCACGCGCTGCGGCAGCCGCCTCGTCAACGAGGGCGACCGCGAGTTCCAGGTGCGCGCGCGCTGCGGCAATCCGTTCTGGTCCGATGCCTGGCTCGGCGTCGACGTGATCAACCGCGGCAGCGCCTACGAGCAGCAACGCGAAGTGCAATGGAGCGCGTGGTACTACAACTTCGGTCCGCGCGCGCTGATGGTCCGCATGCTCTTCCTCGACGGCGTCCTGCACAGCAGCGAGACCCTCGGCTACGGCGTGCGCGAGATCGGCGACAGTTGCCGGCCGAACATGAACTTCACCGGACTGAGCAGCGGCGAGCTGGTCGCGCGCTGCGGCGAACCGGCATCGCGTCGCGAGGCCCGCGACAGCGTCGTGTTCCGGCCCGGACCTGGCATCGAGAACTGGCGCGAACGTCGCCGCGAGGAATGGATCTACGACTTCGGCGACGCGCGCTTCCTGCGCGTACTGACCCTCGTCAACGATCGCGTATTTTCAGCCGAGCCCCTGTCGCGATAGTCAACGAAGCGAAAACGCCAGGGAAACCATCGAAGCCCGCGGCGCCGGACCGCTCTTCGCAGGAAGGGCGGCGATCTCGGCGAACCGCGCGCGGTACGCCCGCCTGTCGGCAATTTCCTACACGAGGATCCGAAATCGTCGATCGACCCTGCCGTAGCTTGCGCGGAAGCTGGTCGAATGAACCGACCGGCATTTCCATTGAAGGGCAAGTCCAGCCTGCGCAAGGGACGCAGCAGCGAGACGGGTCGCGTCTATCTGGTCACGTTCTGCACCATGCAGAGACGGCCCGTGTTTTCGGAATGGCCCGCAGCACGGGCCTTCTCCCGGTCGCTGTATTCGCGCGCATTGTTGAGACAGTCGCGGCTACTGAGTTGGGTCCTGATGCCGGACCACTGGCATGGACTCGTCGAACTGGGACCGTCGGACACCCTTTCGACCCTGGTCGGTCGAATCAAGGGCGCGACAGCGAATGCCGTCAACTCGGAGCTGGGAAGTCGCGGCGGCCTCTGGGCGGATGGATTCCATGATCACGCGTTGAGGCGCGAGGAGGACCTTCGAAGTGTCGCTCGATATGTCGTCCTGAATCCGGTGCGGGCAGGCCTGGCTGAAAAGGCTGGCCACTACCCGTTCTGGGACGCGATATGGCTGGACGAAGAGCATCGCGGCTGAAGCCTGCTCCTACATGGAGCGGAAAGACGCCGCGGCACCCACGAAGCGGATACGCGAGTCGAGCCATCAATGCACGCGGCGCGGTTCGCCGGCTCTTCGTAGGAGAGGCATTTATGCCCGATGCTTTTGCGCGGGGTTGTCGAAAAGCATCGGGCATGAATGCCCTTCCTACAAAAGATGGGAGCAATCCAATTGGCGGGGAGGCATCCGCAAGAGGGTCGCTTCAACAACGAAGCGCAAACGCAAAGAAAGCGAGCGAAGCCCGTGGCGCCGGTCGGCTCTTCGTAGGAGAGGCATTCAGCCCGATGCTTTTGCGCGGGGTTGTCGAAAAGCATCGGGCATGAATGCCCTTCCTACAAGAGATGGGAGCAATCCAATTGGCGGGGAGGCATCCGCGGGAGGGCCGCTTCAACAACGAAGCGCAAACGCAAAGAAAGCGAGCGAAGCCCGTGGCGCCGGTCGGCTCTTCGTAGGAGAGGCATTTATGCCCGATGCTTTTGCGCGGGGTTGTCGAAAAGCATCGGGCATGAATGCCCTTCCTACAAAAGGCGGGAGCAATCCAATTGGCGGGGAGGCATCCGCGGGAGGGCCGCTTCAATAGCGAAGCGGCGATTCTGAACCGGTGATCGAAGGTCGTGCCAACGATCGCGCGGTCAGCCGGTCTTGGGCAACCTCGGAACGCCGTGGTTGTCGCGCTCTTCCACGATCATGGCGTGCGTATCCACGCGCGCCGACGTGCGGCCGGCCAGCGCTACCGGAGCCTTGCCGCGCTGGATCAGCAATGCGTTGCTGTAGCACCGGTTGGCCGCGGCTTCATTGCCGGCCCCGGCATGGCAATCACCGAGCGTCTCCCAGGCCGCGGATGATTCGGCGATCTCGACCGCGCGGTCGAGAAACTGGATGCCCTTGCCCCAGAGCTTCTGGTCGCGACAGAGCCGGCCGAGCGTCGTCAGCAGGCCCACGCTGTTCGGAGCGATCGACAACCACGCTTCCGCATGGCGCAGGCGCGTGGCCATCTCGGCCGGGCCGATCTCGCTGTAGCAGAGCGCGAGTTCCTCGCTCCATTCGCGGCGCTGGGCCGACTCGATCTCGTCCATCGCCGCGAGGACCTGGCCGAACTGGGCGGCACGGCGCGCGAAGGCGGCGATGATCGGAGCCTGCTTGCGGCGTGCGCGCGAGGTGGCGTTCCACAAGGTGTTCAGGCGCGCCTGCGACGGCGCCGTCGACAGTGCCGCCACCAGCACGCGCGTTTCCAGCGCAGCCATTGTGGCGGGCGCCAGCGATTGCGTCTTCGCCAGCATCGGCAGCGCATCCAGTGCCGTCTGTGCATCCTTTTCCACCAGCGCGGCTTCGATCAGTGCCTGCCAGCCGACCGGCGGCAGGCTGCCACCGGCGACTTTCGGCTTGAGCAGGGCCAGCGCTTCGCTATTGCGTCCGCGTTCGACCAGCATCTTGGCGCGCTGGGCAAGAGCGGCCGCAGCGGCGTCCACGGCCGCGCTGTCGAGCGCCTTCTGCGCCGCTTCATCATCGCCGCGTGCATGGGCCGCGCGGGCCATGGCGAGGAACGCCGGTCCGCGCAGGGCAGGTTGCTTGGTCGCCTTGGCCAGGTTGCGCTCGGCCAGCAGGTAGCGGCCCTCGGCGAACGCGGCCAGGCCGGAGGCGAGGTTTTCGCGGGCGCGCTTGCGCTGTGCGCGGATCCAGGCGCGTGCCGGCCAGCGCAACAGGCGCCAGACGATGTTGAGCACGCCCCAGGCAAGCAGCAGGACGACCACGCTGAAGACGAGGCTGGTCTCGATCGAGGTGCCGCGCAGGCGCACCAGCACGTAGCCGGGATCCTCGACGATCCATTGCCAGCCGAACGCCGCGGCGGCAGCCACCAGCAGCAGCAGGAAGATGCCGATCCAGATCCTCACCGGATCACTCCGGCCTTCGGTTCACGCGCCGGCACATGGGACTGTTCCGGAGGCTGCGCGGGTTTGGGCAGTGACAGCGCGCGCGTCGTGCGCAGGTTGCGCAGTTCGCTGAGGGCCGTGCCGACTTCCGGCAGCGCCGGCGCGAGCGGCGTGGCGGCCAGCTGGTCGATCGTGGCCAACGCGTCGCGAACGCCCTGGGCGTCGGTGTCGAAGGTCGCTTCGATGCCGCTGCGGGCGCGCTTCAGCGCGGCCGTGAACTCGTCCTGGTCGCGCACGAACAGCGCCGCCTCGGCGGCACGCAGGTCGATGGCGGCCAGCGAGCGGGTAAGTTTTTCGTCGCGCAGGGCGAAAGCCGACGCGGCATCGTCCGTGGAGATGCGCACGAACTGGTCGAGGATCTCGCGCAGTCGCGAACGTCCGGCCTTGCCGGCCGTCTTCGCGTCGGTCGGACCCGACTTGAGCGGCAGGCCGGCCAGGCTGGCGCGCAGATTGGCCAGCGCACTCAGGGTGGCGCGCGTCTGCATCGGTCGCGCGGCTTCGATCGCCTGCATTTCCGCGCTGATGGTCTGGCGCACGTTGGCGAACAACGGATCCTCGGCGGCCGCCAGCGCGCTGTCGGCGAGGCGATAGGCGGCGAGCGTGCCGCTGGCATCCCGGAACAGGGTGAGGCGCTCGCCGGCCAGCTGCAGGATGAACTCGGCTTCGTTGAGGGCCATCGCGTCGCGGTTGCTCAGGCGCTGGTCGGCCAGGTTGGCCACCGCATCCTCCAGTGCGCGCGAGCGTTCGTTGAAACCGAGCACTTCCTCGCGGATGCCGCGGTTCATCGTTTCCGTATCGGCATAGCGCGAGCGCAGGCTGTCGACATCGCGGCGCAACTGTTCGTTGGTGCGCGTCAACTCGGCGATCTGCGCGGCCAGCGTGTCCTCGCGCGCGGAGCTGTCGCGCTCGCGCATCTGGCGTTCGTAGTACCACCAGGCGAATCCGGCGGCGATCGCCAGCACGATGACGACGAGCACGAAACCGGCGCCACCGCGGCGACCCGGCCTGGCGGCGTCCTGCTTTCCCTTGTCGCGGCTGGAAGGCGCGGGCAGATTCGCGGGCTTTTCGGTTTCCATGACACGCATGCTAGCTGAAGACGCCCGGCCAAGGGAGCGGAAGTTTACAGGCGATGGCGGGAGAGCACGGCGCAGGCACAGTCGAGCAGATCGCCGCCCAGCGCCGAGCGCGATTCGTGAACATCGGTAAAACCGGATTCGCCTGCCAGATCGGCCAGGCGCGGGCTGCTGACGACGAGGGCCTCACTGCGCCAGCGCCCGAGCAGCCCGGCCGGCAAGGCGGCGCACAGTTCGCCGAGCGCAAAGGCACTGGAGACCAGGCTGATCCAGGGTCGATCCGCGCCATCCAGCGCATCGACCTGGCGGCGGCTCAGGTGCGGCGGCAGGCGCCGGTAGACGGCGATACGCCCGACCCGGGCACCGCGAGCGCGCAGGGCCGGCGCGAGCAGGTCGCGGCCACCGGGGGCGTCGAGGATGACGATCGACTGGCCGCGCGGCTCGGCCAGCGCGGGCTCCTCGAGCAGGCCCTCGCTGTTCTGCTGGCCGCAAGGCGTGACGCAGGCGATGCCAGCCCGGGACAGCGCGCGGCCGGTGCCACTGCCCACCGCGAGCACGCGCAAGGCCGGCGGAAGGTGGGTCGATGCCGCCGCCTGCAGGTAGAAGTGCACGGCCGTCGGACTGGTGAAGATCCACTGGTCGGCGCCACGCGCCTCGGCCAGCGCCCGCACCAGCGCCGGCTGGTCTTCGGCCGGCGCGAGGCGCATCCCGGGCAGGCGGATCGGCGTGCCGCCGCGTGCGCGAACGCCGCGGACCAGCGCCGTCGCGGTCATCGCCGGCCGCGTGACGATCACGCTGGCGCCGGCGAGTGCGTGGGCGTAGCGCGCGGATGCTGTGGGCATCGGAGGCTCCTCGGGCAACAACACGACGATCATACGCACAGGTGCCGGCGGCTTGTAACAAGCCATCCTCGTGCGCACACTGGTCGACTGGATTCCCTGCACGAGCCGCGCATGACCTTGCCTCGCCCCGACCCTCCGCCAACCAGGCACGTCGCGATGCGCTGCGAGCGCTCGTCCAGGAGCAGATGCTGGCCGACATTCCGGTCACCCGCTTCATGCAACTGCGCATCACCGCCTGGGACGGCCAATCGCTGCGCATGAGCGCACCGCTCGGCTCCCAACGTCAACGACAAGGGCTGCGCGTTCGGCGGCAGCCTGGTCAGCGTGATGACCCTGGCCTGCTGGTCGCTGGTCAAACTGGCCGCCGACGAGCGCGGCATGGCCTGCGACATCTACGTGCAGGACAGCACGGTGCGCTACCTCGCACCGCTCTGGGAGGACTTCAGCGCGGAATCGCGGCTCGCCGACGAACATGCCTTCGGCGACTTCTTCGACACCCTTGCCGTGCGCGGCAAGGCTCGGCTTTCCGCGGCATGCGACATCCGCCTCGCCGACGGCACGGTTGCCTGCAGCCTGTCCGCGCGCTTTGTCGCAATGCGCAGGGCAACTACTGTTGCAGGCGCCAATGCGGCACAATCGGAGCCTGTCGGCTCAACCTGAGGATCCGCCACGATGATCGCGTCCTGCCGTCCCGGCCGCTGTTCCCCGGTGTTCCTGATCGCCCTCGTCTTGCTGCTGGCGTCGGCGCCGGCGCTGGCGAAGTCGCGCGAGAAGATCCTCACCGAAACCCTGCGCACCTATGCGGCGACCATCCGCTGGGGTTCGATCGAGCAGGCCGAGACCTTCGTCGATCCCGAATACCGCGCCGCGCATCCGCTGACCCAGCTCGAGCTGGACCGCTACAAGCAGGTCCGCTTCACCAACTACAACGACACCGCGCCGGTCCCGGTCAACGACAACGAAGTGCGCCAGACGGTGGAGATCGGCATCGTCAACATCCATACCCAGGAAGCGCGCAGCATCATCGATCGCCAGGTCTGGAAGTACGACAAGAAGGCCAAGGTCTGGCTGCTCAGCAGCGGACTGCCGGACATCACCCAGCACAATTGAGTAGACGAGTTCCCGCCCGGCCTGGCCGATCCATGACACCGCCCGACACATCCCCGCCCCTTTGAACCACGCACCGGCATCCCCACCGGCCTGGCAGCTTTTCGTGCCGAAGCTGGTCACCGTGCTGCGCCAGGGCTACGGCTTCGGCGACCTGCGCACGGACCTGCTCGCCGGCCTGACCGTGGCGATCGTCGCGCTGCCGCTGTCGATGGCGCTGGCCATCGCCTCGGGCGCCACGCCGGCGACCGGCCTGCATACGGCGATCGTCGCCGGATTCCTCATTTCCGCGCTGGGCGGCTCGCGCGTGCAGATCGGCGGTCCGACCGCCGCCTTCATCCCGGTGGTGTTCAACGTCATCGACAAGTTCGGCATGGATGGCCTGATCATCGCCACCCTGATGGCCGGCGCGATGCTCATCCTGGCCGGCCTGCTGCGCCTCGGCACGCTGATGAAGTTCATGCCGCAGCCGGTCATCACCGGCTTCACCGCCGGCATCGCGGTGAGCATCTTCACCAGCCAGATCAAGGACCTGCTCGGCCTCGACATCGACAAGCTGCCGGCGGAATTCTTCGCCCGCTGGCAAACCTACTTTGGAACCATCTCCAGCTTCAGCATGGCCGCGGCCGGGCTTGCCTTCGCCACGCTCGCGCTGCTGTTGGTGATCCGGCGCTTCCGCCCGAAGTGGCCGGTGTTCCTGATCGGCGTCGGCGTGGCCTCGCTGGCCACCCTGCTGCTGCAACTGCCGGTGGAAACCATCGGCACGCGTTTCGGTGGCATTCCGACCAGCCTGCCGACCCCGCACCTGCCGACCTTCGAACTGGCGCGCCTGCACGAACTGCTGCCGGCGGCGTTCACGATCGCCTTCCTGGGCGGCGTCGAATCGCTGCTGTCGGCCGTGGTCGCCGACGGCATGATCGGCGGGCGCCATCGCTCCAACGGCGAACTGGTCGCACAGGGCGTGGCGAATACGGCATCGGCATTGATCGGCGGCCTGCCGGCCACCGGCGCGATCGTGCGCACCGCCACCAACGTGCGCGCCGGCGGACGCACGCCGATCGCCGGCATGGCGCATGCGGTGTTCATCCTGCTGTTCGTGCTGGTGGCGGCGCCGCTGGCCAACTACGTGCCGCTGCCGGCGATGGCCGCGCTGCTCGTGCTGGTCGCCTGGAACATGAGCGAGATCGAGCGCATCCGCCAGCTCATGCGCTCACCGCGCGGCGACCAGGCCGTGCTCATCGTCACCTTCCTGCTGACCGTCATGTTCGACCTCACCGTGGCCGTCGAGGTGGGCGTGGTGCTGGCCGCGTTCCTGTTCATGCACCGCATGAGCGAAGTGGTCGCACTCGAATCGCATGTCGACCTGATGGACGAGGACCGCGTCGACAACGGCGGCGACGGGGAAGTGAACCAGCGCGCCAAGCTGCCGGATGGCGTCGAGGCCTACCGCGTGTCGGGGCCGCTGTTCTTCGCCGTGGCCAACCGCATCGAGGACGTGCTGCGCGCGTTCGGCCGGCCGCCGCGCGTGTTCATCCTGCGCATGCGCCTGGTGCCGCTGGTCGATGCCTCGGGCGCCACCGCGATCGAGAACCTGATCGCGCGCTGCCGGCGCGACGGCACCCGGCTGATCCTGTCCGGCCTGCAGCCGCAGCCACTCGGGGTATTCCGGCAGATGGGCAT
Source organism: uncultured Gammaproteobacteria bacterium (assembly GCA_963822465.1). Lineage (GTDB taxonomy): Bacteria > Pseudomonadota > Gammaproteobacteria > Xanthomonadales > Rhodanobacteraceae > Dokdonella. The sequence goes on from CAWGHP010000011.1 coordinate 295,521, forward strand.
CGAGCCGGATGGCCAGACCCTGCAATTCGCGGCGGACTTCAAGGCCGCGCTGGAACTCGCCGGCGCGGCGCCAGGCTGAAGGCCGAGTCGCGACGCGTTTGGCGGTTGCGGCGGCGGATCTGCGGGTAACATCGCCGCCTCGATTGCGGCCCGGGGGCCTTTCCCATGCACAAGAGTCGCCTGGCCGGTTTCATCATCGATTGCCAGACCGATGACCTCGATGCCGCCGCCACGTTCTGGGCCGGTGCGCTCGGCATGGGCGTCGGCCAGCCGTCGGGCGTCGACAATACCTATGTCGAACTCGACGACCCCTCGCGCAACCTGCATATCGAAGTGCAGTCGGTCGACCACGCCAGCCGCGTCCATCTCGATATCGAGACCGACGACATCGAGGCCGAAGTACGGCGCCTCGAGGCGCTCGGCGCGACGCGCGTGAAACAGTTGCACACCTGGTGGGTCATGCAGGCGCCTACCGGCCAGCGCTTCTGCGTGGTGCGCCCGCAAGCCGCCGACTTCGCCGAACGCGCGAATACCTGGAGCTGACTCCGATGTCCGATACGCTAAGAAATCCCCTCGGCCAATGGCTGCTCGAGGTGCTTGAAACCGAACCCCCGTCCGCCGAAATCGGCGCGTTCGGCGTCGGCGTGGCCGAGACCGACGAGGGCTTTCGCGCCTACCTGTTCGGCGCCGAATCCTTCGACGAGGATGAAGACTGGATCTGGGAACCCGCCTACCGGCCGGTTTCGCGCGAACTGCCGATCCCCGAGTCGAGTTTCCGCTTCGTCGGCTGGGAGGACTGCCTGATCAACATGCTGTCCTCGCTGTCGGTTGCCCTGACCACGCCGCCGCTGGCCGCATCGCCGATCGGCAAGGCGGCGGTGGTTGCGGTCGGCATCGAGGATGGCGTCCTCTATCGGGTGCGCTAGGCCGACGCCGGGAAGGCCGCCGAAGGCCATGCTTCCGCACGTTGGGCATCGCTGCGCCCAGCACCAACCTGCAAGGGCTCACAGGACTTCCGCAGGTTGCGGGTGAGCGAAAGCGAACCCCAACGTCTTGTCCCCACCCACCCGCCACGATCCACCGGGCACCGCGATGTTGGGCATCGCTGCGCCCAGCACCAACCTGCAAGAGCTCACAGGACTTCCGTAGGTTGCGGGTGAGCGAAAGCGAACCCCAACGTCTCGTACCCACCCACCCGCCAAGATTCACCGGGCACCGCGATGTTGGGCATCGCTGCGCCCAGCACCAACCTGCAAGGCTCACAGGACTTCCGCAGGTTGCGGGTGAGCGAAAGCGAACCCCAACACGATTGACGCGCAAACCAGCCGCTGGCCAGGCCGGAAATCCGCCCCGATTTGCATGGCGGGGCCTTGCTCGCCGACAATCGGCGCCCATTTCACCCCGGCGCACACTTCGCGCGCTGCACCAGGCAACCCCAAGATCGTGTCCGAAATCCTGCATCGTCTGCCCGAATTCATCGGCAATCACCCATTTCTCTCGTTCGGCTTCATCGGCGTGCTCGCCGTCATGGTCGGCATCGAGGTCAACCGCCTCACGCGCGGCTTCAAGGGGCTGACCCCGGCCGGCCTGACCCAGCTGATCAACCGCAGCAACGCGCTGCTGATCGATGTTTCGAGCATCCAGGACTTCGAACAGGGCCACATCCCGGGCGCGCGCCACGTCGCCATGAGCCAATTCGACCCGGAAAACAAGGACCTGGCCAAGGCCCGCGAGCTGCCGGTCGCGGTCTACTGCAAGAGCGGCCAGATCTCGGGGCAAGCCGCCAAGCGCCTGAAGAAGGCCGGTTTCACCCAGGTCTACACACTGGAAGGCGGCCTGCGCTCGTGGACCGAAGCGCAATTGCCGCTGGCCAAGGGACGCGGTTGAGGCCAGCAAAACCGCATCCAATCCCGATCCACACAGCGCACCCGGGGCCCCCGGCGTGCGTTGCCATGCCCGGCATGGGATAATCGTTACCCTTTTTTCCACGTTTTTTTCGGAGCAAGCGCAACATGGCAGAGAACTCCCCCGCGAATGGCGCGGCCAATCCCAACCCCGCCGCCGACGCCCCCCAGGCCCAGCTCAACCTGCAGAAGATCTACACCAAGGACGTCTCCTTCGAAGTGCCGAACGCACCGAAGGTGTTCCAGCTGCAGGGCCAGCCGGCCGTCGAACTGAACCTGAGCCAGCGCGTCAACACGCTCGGTGACTCGGTGTTCGAAGTGGTCCTCAGCGTCACCGTGACCTGCAAGATCGAGGAAGGCACCGCCTACCTGGCCGAAGTGCACCAGGCCGGCATCTTCGGCGTGGCCGGTTTCGACGCCGCCTCGCAGGACGCCGTACTGGCCACCTATTGCCCGAACGTGCTGTTCCCGTACGTGCGCCAGATCGTCTCCGACATGGTCCAGGCCGGTGGTTTCCCGCCGCTGTACCTGCAGCCGATCAATTTCGACGCGATCTACGCCGAACAGCAGCGTCGCCGCGCCGAAGCACCGGCGGAAAACCCGACGCTCAATTCCTGAGCGAGCGCTCGATGAGCACGCCGGTTGCGGTACTCGGCGCCGGTTCGTGGGGCACGGCCCTGGCCGTGCTGCTTGCGCGCAATGGCGTCCCTACGACCTTGTGGGGACGTTCGCCGCAGGCCGTGGTCGACATGGCGACCGCGCGCGCCAACACGCGCTACCTGCCGGAAATGAAATTCCCCGACGCACTCGGCATCAGCGGCGTGCTCGAAACCTGCGTGCGCGATGCCGGCATCATCCTGATCGCCGTGCCGAGCCACGCCTTCCGCGACCTGATCGACGAGATCACGCCGTGGGTCGCGCCCGGCGTCGGCATCGCCTGGGCGACCAAGGGTTTCGATCCGGGCTCGGGCCGCTTCCTGCATGAACTGGTCGAGGAGCGCCTGCCGAACCATCCGGCTGCGGTTGTTACCGGCCCGTCGTTCGCCAAGGAAGTCGCCGCCGGACTGCCGACCGCGCTGACCGTGCAGTCCAACGATGCCGAGTTCGCGCGCAAGCTCGCCCGCCTGCTGCACGCACCAACCTTCCGCGCCTACACCGGCACCGATATCCTCGGCGCCGAACTCGGTGGCGCGATGAAGAACGTGCTCGCCGTCGCCACCGGCGTCGCCGATGGCATGGAACTCGGACTCAACGCGCGCGCCGGCCTGATCACGCGCGGCATGAACGAGATCCTGCGCCTCGGCACCGCGCTCGGCGCCAAGCCGGAAACCCTGATGGGCCTCGCCGGCCTCGGCGACCTCGTGCTCACCTGCACCGGCGATCTTTCGCGCAACCGCCGCCTCGGCATCGCACTCGGCCGCGGCGTCTCGCTGAAACAGGCCCTCGCCGACATCGGCCAGGTCGTCGAAAGCATCGTCACCGTCGACGAAGTCGTCCGCCTCGCCCGCCGCGTCGGCATCGAACTGCCGATCGCCGAACACGTGCAGCATGTCCTCCATGAAGACATGACCCCGGTCGAAGGCCTCCGCGCCCTGCTCGCCCGCGAACAAAAACCCGAATACCCCGAGTAATATTTTCCTTCTCCCGCAGGCGGGAGACCAAACGGCAGGACTGCCGTTTTGCGCAGCGAATGCTGCCCGCAGGGCGAGCGCCATGGATGGTGCGAGTTCAGGTCCCGGAGGGGGATGAGGGCGCCCTTCGCAGGAGCGCCCTTCAGGCCCGATGCTCTCCCGCACGACAACGACCCCCCCTCACCGTCACCCCGGCGCAAGCCGGGGTCCAGCATTCCATCCGAATTCATGGCGCCCCGATCCCGACACACCATTGTTGGGGTTCGCCTACGCTCACCGCCAACCTACGGCTCCACGCTTCTGTTGGAGCCCCCTCACCGTCACCCCGGCGCAGGCCGGGGTCCAGCGCCTGCGTTAAATATCCTTCTCCCGCTTGCGGGAGAAGGTCCCGAAGGGGGATGAGGGCGCTTCTAGACTTTCTGCCTCCTAACCCCCACCCGCAAACCCCGCCTGCCGCCACGCCTCATACGCCACCACCGCCACCGCGTTCGACAGATTGAGGCTGCGATTCCCCGGCCGCATCGGCAACCGGATCCGCCGTTCCTCCGGAATCGCCTCGATCACCTCGGCCGGCAACCCGCTCGTCTCCGACCCGAACGTCACCGCATCGTTCTCGTCGTAGCGCACGGTGTCATAGCGCACCGTCCCGCGCGTCGACACCGCAAACAACCGCGCCGGCTTCACCGCCGCCATGAAGGCGTCAAGATCCCCATGCACGGTCAACCGCGTGTACTCGTGATAGTCCAGCCCCGCGCGCCTGAGCTTTGCATCATCGAGTTCAAAGCCCAGCGGCCCGATCAGATGCAAATGCGCGCCCGTGTTCGCACACAGGCGAATCACGTTGCCGGTGTTGGGTGGAATTTCGGGGCGGTGGAGGACGATGTTGAGCATGGTGTGAAGAGGCGAGGATTCTGCGGAAAATAGCATGAGCCATGCAGCCACCCGATGTTCCTTCGACATTGCCTGGATCGACCAATGCGCGGCGAGAGATTTCGCTTCGAGCCCGCCGAATCCAAACCCAGGATTAGACGCCTGGATTAGACGGCGGAAGGCACCTGTGCGGTTGATGCGATGGAGAATATTCCTGCAGCTTTTGCCTATGTGAGCATGTTAGGCTCATGGAATAGATCCCATTGTGGGGTCCAATTGGCTTTAGGCTTGAGCTGATGGAAGAAGACCCACATATTCTCCCGTCCTTCAAATACCACCCAGATCCGGTGGCGACCGGCGCCATTGTGAAAAGCGAAAAGCGATGCAAGGTCTGCGGCGAATCTCGAGGACATCAAGGAAAGCGAAAAGCGATGCAAGGTCTGCGGCGAATCTCGAGGGTACATCTATCCACGCAACCCATATGGTCTCCGGTCCGATCTCAAGGAGTCGATTTGCCCTTGGTGCATTCATGATGGGCGTGCGCACGAGAAGTTCGACGTCCTATTTGCTGATCCCTACGGACTAACGTCCCAAGGGCTTGACCAGGCAACAATCGACGAGGTGATTAAAAAGACCCCTGGGTATGAAACATGGCAGGGTGAGGTTTGGCTTGTCCATTGCGATGATGCTTGCGCATTTCTCGGTGATGCGTCCAAGGAAGACGGCGAATCGAAATTCACGCCCTGGTGCCAGGGCATTTGGGAGCCGCTTGGCCTTGCGAAGCGAGGAGCATCAAGAGCAATCCAGACGACACGCTTTCGAATACTGCGAAGTCCCTCTCCGCGCCTGGAACAGAATCCAATGCGCAGGGTGTCGTTGAGATTGTTGGCGCTGATCTGGATGCGATGCTTGCCTTCTATCAACCGCTCGGGTTTCGTGTCGAGCGCAGGACTGGCCCTTTTGCGGTGCTCAACGGATATGGCATACGGATCTTTGTCGCCGAAAATGCCGCTGCGCCCAGGGATAATCGGTGGTCGAACATACGGATTATCGTCGATGACGTTGATCTCATTTGGAGATGCGCGAATGAGATCGGACTTCCGGTTGTTCACGGCATTGCCGATCATCCCTATGGATTGAGGGTTTTCGTGGTCGGTGATCCCACCGGGTTCCAGATTCGCTTTGCTCAGGAAATTCGCTAAACCCAGAGCAGATTGCACATTGCGGGCACTCGGTAAGTACACTTTGCTCCGGGTTTCGGGCATCAGCTTTCCCTATGGCGACGGGCGACAGGTTTGGATTGCCGCAGCGCAGTCCGGTGGGCATGGTCGGCTCATGGCGACTTCGGTAGGCAGCGCATAGATACAGGAGCATTGAGCATGATCAAGAAATTCGCGGAAGGTCTGGTGTTCGGGGCGGGATTTGCGATTTCCTTCACCCTGGTTGCGCTTGTCGCGGATGTCTGGGTAACGCCGGCGCTGATCAAGTCCGATTTCAATCGCCCGCGTGGCGAGATCGTCGCTCCCCCTCGTGAGGACGTGGCGTCCATTGCTTCGCGTTTTGGCGACGCATCAGACTCGGGCATGCCGTTCCACGAGCTCGATGTCGCAGACCAGATCAAGGCATCCTCGGTCATCGCACTGGTGGCTTTCGAGCCAGCCGCAGATGGCAAGATGCGAGCGATCATCAAGGAGTTCCTGAAGAAGGAGCCGGGCACAACGGTCTACTACGCGGTCGGCGACGAGTACCAGCCAATCAGCTACTACCCGAAGGAAGGCACCAGTCACGGTGATGGCGCTGTGGTCTTTTTCGCGGGCTCACCGGCGAGTATGCGCATGTCCATGGCCTACTACGGCGACCGCATTAGCGGACTCGGCGACCTGCCCCTGCGATTGTTCAAGGAGAAATGCGCAGCGCCGGATGACGCAGCGGCCAAGGACTAGCTGTTGGAAACCCGGGTCAGGTTTCGCTTCGCGGGCAATCGTTGATTGCACTCTCACCCGCCTTCTCGGTCTCACGTTCAGGATCGCTCAATGCGCCTTGCCAGCCGCCTGATCCTGATCGCGTTCTGCTTCTATGCATCGGCTTGCCTCGCGTTGTTTCTCTTCCAGCGCTCGCTGATCTACGCTCCGAGGCCTGCCGCTCATGATGCGGCGGGGACGACGCTGTCCCTGAGAGTGCCGGATGCCGAGCTTGTCGTTTCGACGAGACCGCACGATGGACGCAAGGCGCTGATCTACTTCGGCGGGAACGCCGAGGACGTGTCGGCAAGCCTCATGTCCTTTGCCGATGCGTTTCCCGAGTACGCGATCTACCTGCTTCACTACCGCGGCTATGGAGGAAGCACCGGCACGCCGAACGAAGAAGCGTTGAGTGCCGACGCGTTGGCCTTGTTCGACAGGGTGCATGCCGAACATCCGGATATCGCCGTGATCGGGCGCAGTCTCGGCAGCGGCGTGGCGACGCGCCTGGCCAGTCGACGCCCGGTCGGCCGGCTTATCCTCGTGACGCCGTTCGACAGCGTCGTGGGGATTGCTGCGGACCTGTTTCCCTACTTTCCCGTGCGCTGGATCCTGACCGACAGGTACGAATCGTCGCGTTATGCGCCGGACATCCATGCGCCGACACTGGTACTCCAGGCCGAGCACGACGAGGTGATTCCGGCTGCAAGCACGGAACGGCTGGTGGCGGCCTTCGATCGCAAAACGATACGTCGTGTCGTCATTCCCGGCGTCGGACACAACGACATCTCGATGTCGGATCAGTACCTCGGGCAGATGCGTTCCGTGCTCTGAAACCAGCGGCAGGTTGCAGGATTGGGCGTTTCGAATATGCACTCCGAGCCGCCCCCGGCTTTCGGATACCAGAAAGCGGGGGTAGCCCAGAGTCGGGGTTTGCATGTCCCTGCCTCATATCTCGTGTCCCCATCGAAGCCTGCGGTCACTGGCAGCGGCAGGGAGGGCGGCGAAGTCCCGCGCCGCCCTCTTTGCCGGCAATGCATGCTTGCCTACTTTATGCCGCCGTTCCTAACTTCCGGATCGATGATGATGCGAAGTCCCGCCTTGGGGTCATTGGGGCGCTTGGCTTTCAGCACCAGGGCCAGGCTGTAGTCGTACACCTGCGGCAGCCCTCGCGGTGCGTTGGTATTCCAGAGATAGATCGAATCCGGATCCTCGGCCAGGATGATCGGCGGGCAGTATTCGCCATCGTCCTTCCAGGCGGCCTGGCCGAACACCGGCTGATCGCAGGTACCGTAGTTTCCGAGGTTGTCGGTGAAGCACTGGTTGATCGCGAACGCACTGACCGCATACGGTCCGTCGCGCTTGGCATCGTAGTCCAGTGCGTAGTTCGCGTTGATCGGCTGGCCTCCGGCCGGCGTGTCACTGATGTTCCAGCGTATGACGTAGGGATGGACGTCTTTCGGGATGTCGAACGGGGTACCGGGCTTGAAGACGTTTTTTCCGTGGTCTGTCCCCAGCCAGATGCTGTTGCCGTCGGAATAGAAGCCAAAGTAGGCCATCTTCCTGGCGTTGGCCTTGTCGTTGACAAAGGCTCGCAGTGTCGCCGCATCCGGGCAGCCGGCGGGTGGCCACTGGGCATCTGAAGCGGCCGCGGCCATCGCAGCTGGACGCGCCGCATGCGATTCCTTTATCACGTCAGTGGCGGGTTTCGATTCGACGGTTTCTGCGTGAACTGCGCTGCCGGCAAGCAGGGTAATAGCTATTGCGACGGACAGGTTTCTGGTCATGACTTGCATGGTTCTTCTCCCTTTCAGGTGTAAAGGAATGGGTACCGCACTTGCGAGCACTCAGGGACGGCCCTGCGCCGAAGCGGCAGGCGCCTTCTGAATCAAATCGGGGTACTCGGCCAGCAAGGCCAGGAAATCGGGATGGCGATAGCCGGCGGTATGGAGCTTCGAGGCGATCTGCGAGGCGTCGGCATTCTGGCCGCGTCTTGCATAGGCCTCGGCGAGCAGAGCCAGCGCCTCTGGCCCGTGTCTGCGCATGCTGTGGCGCCAACAGGGCGATGATCTCGACCCAGGCGCTGCCAGAACCCGGCGAAATCCGTGCGCGCGCCGCCAGTGCTTCGCAGTAGCGTCGCACCATGACCTGATCCGCAGCATTCGCCTTCAAGACCCCGTGCAGTTCCTGGACGGCATTGTTTGCCAGCGCCAATGCGACCTTGGGATTATTTTCAGCAACCTCGAGTCGCGCCATTGCGCAAGGTTGCCTTTGCGAGGTTGTGGCCTTTCCAATTGACGACGCTCGCATTCTTTTGGCTCAAACGCGTTGGCTATGGCGAGCGCTTTCGTGAGCGCAATCCGCGCTTCCGGAAAACGCTTGAGGTAGATACAGGACTTCACCAAGCATGGCATTGGCGAATACCGCCGATCCGCAATTCCGTGTTTTCGGGTTCCAGACTCATCAATGCCATTTGCCCGGTGCGCCGCATCAAGCGCATAGCGCAGCGCCTCGTCGAGTGCGATTGGATGAGAGTGCGATTTGGGCAAGACTATAGCCGCGCGGTCAGTGCGGCACCATTGGATGCTTGCATTGTCAGGGACTGGTGGATCGCGGATCTTTCGTAGATCGCAAGATTTCCTCGACTCTCGTCGCCTTTGCCGCATCAAGCTTTGCCTGAAAATAGAGTGCGTCCGCGAGCCAGGCATATGCCTGACCCTGCGTGATGATCGGTCTGCATCGTCGGGTCGCTTGCTGGTAAGCACTCTTCGCAATTTCGAGCGAGTTCCGGAAATAGCCCTCCGCCTCCGACGCTTCGCCCTGATCCAGGGCCAGTGTTCCGAGATTGCTGTTGGCGTACTTCAACTCCATCTGCCACTCATCCTTGTCCGGATCGATCGCAACAAGGCGTTGCGCGTAGTCGTAGTAGCGCTTCCAGTAGTCTTTCGCCGCAACCGCATCGCCGCGCTGCCACGCGATATAGCCGACCCAAAACACCGATTGCGCATGGTCGAAGATGCGTTGTGCATTGTCCGGATCGCGGCGGAGCTGTTCTTCGGTGGTCGCCGCTGCTTCCTTGTAGCGGACGAGGGCGCTGTCGAGATCGCCCTTCGTGTTGTCGACTTCGCCCAGCAGCAGTTGCACGCGCGCGCGCCGCCCCAGTGCGTCGGGGTCGAGCTTGGACAGATCCTGTTTCGCGTAGCTCTCGGCGAGGCGTTTGCCGACGCTTTCGAGCACGTCGAGGCGGCCGACCGCATTGAGCTTGTCGCGCAGGTCGGTGAGCATGTACTCGACCAGGTTCTGCGCTTCGTTGCGCTGGAATTCGGCGTCGTTGCGCTGGACCTCCGCATCGGCCTGGGCGATGCGCGCCGCGTTGCGCTGGCGCAGTGCATCGAAGGTGAGGCCGGAGAGTACGAGTACGAGCAGAACGAGTCCGGCTGCCACGATCCGCTGCCGCGCCGCGCGGCGCTGCTGTTCGCGACGCACGAGTTCGTCCAGGCGGACGCCGGTCAGTCCTGCGACGAGTTTCGAAACCGCGTGTTTCCTGCCATCGCCCTCGGCACGCACATCGGCCGCGATCGGCTCGGCGGGTACCGTGGTCATTTCCCCGTCCGCGCCTACGCGAAAGCGCAATGCCTCGGGAAAGCATTCGGTAGCCGGATCGTCGGAGAACGGCACGCCATCGACGATGAGGGCGTGCACGCGTCCTTCGCCGTGCAGGCGCTTGAAGGTCTTGATTTCCTCATTGACCCAGCGCGAGGTAGCGGCAGTGGGCGAGCACAGCACCACGAGGAACATCGAGTTCTTGAGCGCGCCTGCGATTTCGGCCGAGAGATCGGTCGCCGTCGCCAGTTCGTCGCGATCGCGGAAGATCGGCGCGAGCTGTGCCGGAACCGGACCAAACGGCGTATCGCGCCCGACGATCTTCTCCGGCACGCGATAGGACTCGAGCCGGCGATGCAGCCATTCGCCCCACGCCTTGTCGCGATGGCTGTAGCTGATGAACGCCCTGAAGGGTTTCTGATCACCCACCGGACAATCTCCCCGCCGCCGAACAATCACCTTAAGCCCTGCGGCCGGCGATAGCCAGTCTGCCGGCGTGGAGTGCGGGCGCCGCGATCGGCACCCGCAGGGTCGCAGCCCCTGTGGCGCCTGGGGCCGGGCCCGCGGCAAAGGTCGGCTTGTCCGCGCATCTGGCCGTTGTGTTCTACCCGGCGCAAGCAGCGAATGGGGAATTGTCCGTTTGAATGGCGTTGCTTTCGCCGCATGCTGCGCTGGATGATTCCTGCATCCCATTCCTGTCGCCTTGCGAGATGCCCATGAAGATGACACGCCTGATCCCGATGCTGCCGGTGCGAAGCATGCCGGCCAGCGTCGCGTTCTATCAGAAGCTCGGTTTCAGCGTCGAGCACCGCAACGACGACTGGCGCTGGGCGATGCTGTGTTTCGGCGAGTGCCGGCTGATGGTGGACCAGTCGATCAACGTGCATCCGGCGGCACCGCGCACCGGCGTTCTTTACCTGTATCCGGACGATATCGCCGAATTCCATCGCTCCCTGCGGGAGAACGGGCTCGATGTGCCGGAACTGGAGGAGTCGTTCTACGGCATGACGGAGTTCCGCATCGAGGATCCTGACGGCAACCGCTTGTGGATCGGACAAGCCGCCGCGACGGATCGCTGAGGCAAGTCGGGTCGGCCTGGCTCCGCCAGATCGTTCGGTGTTAGGTTCTGCGCATTGCTTCCGCGGGGATTCGCGTGCCCGATATCGTCCTCAGGTTCTGGTTCGAAGAGATCACGCCGGCGCAGCGCTGGAAAGTCGATCCGGCCTTCGACCAGCTGATCATCGAGCGGTTTGCCGAGGTGCATGCGCAGGCCAACCGTTGCGAGCTTTTCCGCTGGCGCAGCGAGCCGCGCGGTCGCCTGGCCGAGATCATCGTGCTCGACCAGTTTTCGCGGAACATGCATCGCGGCGATCCGCGCGCCTTCGCCAGCGATCCGCTGGCCCTCGCCCTGGCGCAGGAAGCCGTTGCCGCGGGTGCCGACATGGCGCTGCCGGAAGAAGAGCGCGGCTTCCTCTACATGCCCTACATGCACAGCGAATCAAGGGCGATCCATGCGATTGCGGAGCCGCTGTTCAAGGCGAATGCGGGCAGCAACACGCACGACTATGAAGTCCGCCACAAGGCGATCATCGATCGATTCGGCCGCTACCCGCATCGCAACGCGATCCTTGGTCGGGAATCGAGCGAGGAGGAGCGCGCGTTCCTGGCACAGCCGGGATCGAGCTTCTGACGATGGTGACGGCGGCGAATGGCACTGGCTTGCTCGCTCGTCATCCCGGCGAACGCCGGGATCCATCTTGATCGTGTTTGCCTTGGGAATGGATGACCAGCCGTTCGTCCGTTGCAAGGCGCTTCCGGCGTTCGCCGGGATGACGGAAGGTATGGATCGGCGCCAAGTCAGTGCCATTCGGGATGGAGGCCTGCGATCCGGTCGGATCATTCCTCCGCCCTTTTTCGACTGTCGATTCCGGGAATCCCGCTTCGTCGTCAATCCGGAACACCCTTTCACCCGTGGAGATGACCATGTCCGGCAATACCGTGAAACTGTACCGCGTACTCCGGGCCACGCCCGGGAAGATCTACCGCGCCTTCCTCGATGCCGATGCGATGGCCAAGTGGCTGCCGCCCTACGGGTTTACCTGCAAGGTCGAACAGATGGATGCGCGGGTCGGCGGCAGGTTTCGCATGAAATTCAGCAATTTCAGCAGCGGCAATGGCCACGCCTTCGGTGGCGAATACCGCGAGCTGGTGCCCGGCGAACGCATCCGCTATTCCGACGTATTCGACGACCCCAACCTGCCTGGCGAAATGGAAACGACCGTGTCGTTGAAACCGGTCGTCCTGCGGCAGCGCGGTCGAAATCGTGCAGACCGGCATTCCCGCGGCCATTCCGGTGGAGATGTGCCATTTGGGCTGGCAGGAGTCGCTGGCGCAGCTGGCTACCCTGGTCGAACCGGTGATTCCCGACTAGCTGGCCCGGAGCTATCATCCGTCGCTGAGGCCTGGTCCGGACGATCAGGCAGACAGGCAACGCCATGCGCACCCACGGCACGCTGGTCCGCTGGAACGATGATCGCGGATTTGGATTCATCGTTCCGGCACAGGGCACGGACGAGGTTTTCGTGCACGTCTCGGCGTTTCCGCGCGATGGCGTCCGGCCACGCGTCCACGAGTCGATTTCCTTCGAGATCGAAGCAGGCAAGGACGGCAGGAAGCGCGCCGTGCGCGTGCAGCGGCCCGGCCATCAGGGCGCCCGGCACCGCGCGGCCCACCGGCATGCCGCGCCGCGGCGACGCAGCGCGTTGTCCGGGATTCTCCCGCTGATTGTGTTTGCGGCCATTGGCACCTATGGCTATTCGGAATTCCGGGAGGGCCAGCCGGGGCGCAACCTGATCGAGCCGCACATGGACGTCAGCGAGGTCGTGATCCCGGAGCGCCCCTCGCCGGATCCGACCTTCACCTGCGACGGTCGCGTTTATTGCGGCCAGATGGGCTCGTGCGCCGAGGCCCGGTATTTCATTGCGCACTGTCCTGGCACGAAGATGGATGGCGATGGCGACGGCAATCCCTGCGAGGACTGGTGCGGGCATTAGTGGTCTGGCTTCTTCCATGCCAGAATCCGGTGCTTGCCGGGAACCTGGGGCTGCGGCCAATGTTGAAGAGACGAATTGTTGCCTTTCTCCTGCTGCTGGGCCTGGCCCTGCAACTGGCCAGCCCGTGCGCCGCCGCGCCGGCCACCGAGGCAAGCGTCAGGGAGCTGATGGCGATGACCGGTGCCGGCGATCTCGGCGTCCAGGTCATGCAGCAGATGATGCCGGGCCTGAAGAAGCTGGGTCCTGAATTGCCCGATGACTGGTGGGACGAGTTCATGAAAGGCGTGGACCCGGACGACCTGGTGGCGCTGCTCGTGCCGATCTACCAGAAGCACTTCAGCGAGGAAGAGATCCGCGAAACCATCCGCTTCTACCGTTCGCCCACAGGCCGCAAGGTCATCCAGACGCTGCCGATGGTCATGCAGGAAAGCATGGCCGCCGGCCAGCAATGGGGGCAGAAGCTCGCCCGGCGCGTACTGGATGAAGCAAAAGCCCGGCAGGCCGGATCCGCCAGGGACCATTGATCCCCCGGCAGGGCCTGGCCCGGCGCGCCCATGGCCGGCGCAGGGCACGCGTGCGTGCAGCCCCCCTTGAGTGGCGGCCATGCACACTGATGAAAATCCATTCGACAATGATATACTTGTTGCGTGGGTAACCCCGTATCCATCCCCGACCATTGCAAAGCCTGCGGCTCGCCCCGGCTTTCCGATGGCATCCAGCGCGGAACGGTGACCGCGGGCGTGGAGATCGGCGTCGGTGCCATCCTGCTCGGCCTGTTTGCGCCGATGCCCTGGTGGGTCCGGATGCTGGTGGTCCTGGCCGGGGGCGGCGTGCTCGTCCGTTCCCGGTACTCGGGCCGCAAGCGCAGTCGGGTCATTTGCCCGGACTGCGGACAGGCGCTTGCCGGACCGCTGGCGAATCCTGCCCCCGCAAAAGGCGATCGGCGGCAAACCTGAGCCCGCCGATGCAGTCGATCCGCGTCGCTGCGAAGCATCGACCCGCTGGCATCCCGCGCCGGACCCGTGGTCCAATCACGGCACAGCCGCACCGGCAGCTCCGGGAGAATGAACATGGCCATCGATCCCGTCGCAGCGTGGCACGCCCTGGTTCGTTCGCGGGATGCAAAGGGTCTCGATGCCCTGCTCGCCGATGACGTCGTCTTCCACTCGCCGGTCGTGCACACGCCGCAGGCCGGCAAGGCGATCACCACGCTTTACCTCTCGGCGGCGCTGCATGTTTTCGGTGCGCCGTCGTTCCGCTATGTACGCGAAGTCAGCGGACCGCGCGATGCCGTGCTCGAATTCGAACTCGAGCTCGACGGCATCGAAATCAATGGCGTCGACATGATTCGCTGGAACGACGCCGGGCGCATCGTCGATTTCAAGGTCATGCTGCGCCCGCTCCAGGCGGTCAACCTGATCCACCAGAAAATGGCCGCGATGCTGCAGGCCAGCCGTTAGGTCCATACCTCATTGCGGACGCCCGCCATGGACGCGAACATCGCACACGGCCAATGCCTTTGCGGCGCCATCCGCTTCTCGGCGCAGCTTCCTTCGAAATGGGTCGCGCACTGCCATTGCACGCGTTGCCAGCGCGCGCACGGCGCGGCGTTCGTGACCTGGGTCGGCATGCAGGTCGACAAGGTGCGCATCGAGGATCCGGGCAGTTCGCTGCACTGGTTCGAGGCTCCCGGCCGGGGCGATCGCGCGTTCTGCAGGAACTGCGGCAGCAGCCTGTTCTTTCGCTCTTCCGAATGGCCGGGCGAACTGCATGTGGCGCGCGCGTCGTTTACCGATCCGATCGACCGCGAGCCGCAGATGCACGGCTATTTCGACTCGCACGTGGAATGGGTGCATCTCGCTGATGCGCTGCCGCGCAAGAACGATCCCGCGCTCGGGCGGGATTGAAGCGGCCATGACCGCATCCGGCCTCTACATCGTCACGCTGCGCAACATCGAACCCGTTTCGGTCAACGCGCACGACGCGCGCATTGCGCAGCGCTGCATCCTCGTCAATCGCGACAATTGCAAGATTGGCAAGGCGCGCGACCTCGCCTCGCGCGAACGCAGCTATTGGCGCACCTTCGGCCGCGAGCAGGTGTGCTTCCGGCCCATCGCCCTGCTCGACGATATCAAGTGCGCCGAAAGAGTCGTACTCGACGAGTTGTCCGCGTGGCGCCTCCGTGGTAGTACGGGGCGCAGGAACGAATGGCTGGCGGGGATTTCCGCAACCGATGCGGAACGCAGGGCGTTGGCGGCCCTCGGTGCATCGGGAATCGCCTATCGGCGCTGGCCGGACGAAAATCGCGCGGCGCTGGAAGCGTGAACGCCGCGCATGCCGCGAACCACTTTTGGGGAGGGAGAATCCGATGCGCCGACTCATACCTGCATTGCCGATGTTCGTTGCCTTGCTGCTCGCCGCGTGCGGCGTCGCCGTACCGCCCGACAAGATGGCCTACGTCGGCGAATGGCGCGCCGAGGGCATGTCGCTGCTGATTACGCGCGATGGCAGTGTCGTCTACCACCGCTTGCGCAAGGGCGCGAAGACTTCCATGGATGCGCCATTGAAGGGCTTCCAGGGCGATGACTTCGAAGTCGGCGTCGGCCCGATGTCCACCGTGTTCAAGGTTTCAGCGCCGCCCCACGAGGCCGACGGACGCTGGCTCATGACCGTGGATGGCGTCGAACTGTCGCGCGTGGACTGACGCCGCGACGAACCCGGGTCCAGGCCGGCCTTGCACCCGCCGGCGCAACCAGCAAGGAGTGACAACCGTGTCCCATGCCCTCGCCCAACCGATGATCGCGATGATGGCGCTGACCCTGGTGGTCTGGCTGGCCATGTACGTGCGTCGCCTCGGCCATTTGTTCAAGCACGGCATCGAGGCACAGGATCTCGCCACGCCGGAACAACGCAGCGTGGTGTTGCCCGAGCCGATCAACCGTCCGTCGAACAATTTCTCCAACCTGTTCGAGTTGCCCGTGATCTTCTATGCGATCTGCCTGCTGCTGCTGGTGCTGCAGGAATCGGATCCGCTGTACGTCAATCTTGCCTGGAGCCATGTCGTGCTGCGCGGCGCGCACAGCGCGATCCACTGCACGGTGAACATCGTGACCCTGCGCTTCGCCGCCTACATGCTGTCGAGCATCGTGCTGTGGATCATGCTGGGCCGCCTCGCCTTGCAGCACTTCTGACCGGGCCATGGCCGCGCATGTCGTGATCGGGCGCAGCACGCGCATGCTCAGGGGCATGGTGTTCTGGAGCCTGCTGCCGTTCGTTTCCGTGCAGGCCCTGCGCGTGCGCAGGAACGCGCCGCGGCTGGCGCCGGCGGGCGGCCCGGGGAGAGGCCGGATCGGCCGCGGGGAGCCGTTTCGGCTGCTCGCCATCGGCGACTCGATCATCGCCGGCGTCGGTGCGCCCAGCCTGGACAAGGCGCTGGTCGGGCGCACCGCGGAGGTGCTCGCCGGCGCTTTGGGCCGCGCCGTCGAATGGCATTCGGTCGGCCGCAGCGGGATCGATTCGGGCGGCGTGCTCAGGGAACTCGTGGGCGAATTGCCGCCCGCGCCGGTGGATGCCTTCGTTGTCTCCGTCGGCGTCAACGACGTGACTTCGCTGCGCCGCTCATCGACCTGGGAACGCAACCTTTCGGCCCTGCTCCAGGCACTGGCGGATCATTCGCCAGGCGCGGTCATCGCCTTCGCCGGCATGCCGCCGCTGCACGGATTTCCCCTGCTGCCGCAACCCTTGCGCGCGCTGATCGGCTTCCGCGGCGAGACCCTCGACCGCATCAGCCGCGCCGTGATCGCCGCGCACCCGCAGGCCCGGCACGTGCCGGTCGTCTTTCCGGCCCACGCCGAGCGCTTCAGCGCCGACGGATTCCATCCCTCGGAAGCGAGCTATGTGGATTTCGGGCGGGCGATGGCGGACTCCCTGCTTGCCGCATTGCCCGCATCTTGGCAGAAATAAGCCAGCGCGCCTGCCGAAACCGGGGGCATGCTGGATGCACTGAAATGACCGCGTGGTCGCGGGGCAGGCGCTCGTGGCGTTCGCGCCTTGCCGAGGACTGATTGACGCCGTTCGGCTGGAGGGTGCCCGCGTGTTGACGACCATATTCATCGTGTTCGGGCTTTGCCTTGTCGTGGAGCGGCTTGCGCCGGGCTGGCCACTTCCACGCGTGCGCACCTGGCCGCTACGCGTACTGCTGGTGAACGGCGTGCAACTGGCGATCGTGCTGCTTGCCGGGATCAGCTGGGAACGTTGGCTGTCGGCCGCCTCGGTGCTCCGGCTATCGGACCACTTGTCGCCTGCGTTGGGCGGCCTGCTGGCCTACTTCATTGCCACCTTCGTCTTTTACTGGTGGCATCGATGGCGGCATGAGATTCCGCTGCTGTGGCGCGGCTTCCACCAGATACACCACAGCCCGCAGCGACTGGAGGTCATCACTTCGTTCTACAAGCATCCGGGCGAAATGATCGTCAACTCGATCATTGGCAGCCTGCTGGTCTACACCCTGCTCGGCCTGTCGCTGGAGGCTGGCGCCATCTACACGATGTGCACGGCGCTCGGCGAGTTCTTCTATCACACCAATATCCGCACGCCGCGCTGGATCGGGTTCGTTTTCCAGCGCCCGGAGATGCACCGCATCCATCACCAGTACGGTCGCCATCGCAACAACTACGGCGATATCACCTGGTGGGACATGCTGTTCGGAACGTATGAAAATCCGAAGGAGTGGCGCCACACCTGCGGATTCGACGATGCAAGGGAGCAGCAGTTGCTGAAGATGCTGGTCTACAAGGACGTGCACGAGAGCGAGTAGCCGGCAGGGTTTTCGACATCGCAGTACCTGCCTGCCACGCGCGACCGCTAGGGATCGCGTTGCCAGACCACGCAGCGATTGTTGGCCGGCATTTCATGGTTGGCGATGCGTTGCAGGCCGGCGGCAGCGGCAAGGGCGTCGACTGCGGCGAGGTCGCGGATGCCCATGTGCGCGCCGCGCGCGTGCAGCCAGGCGTCGAACTCGGCGTTGCTCTCGCTGGTGTAGCGGCCGTCGATGTTGAATGGGCCGTAGACGACGAGCCTGGCATCGTCCGTGGTGATTCGTGGCAGGTGCACAAACAGCTTTTCGACTTCGCTCCAGGCCATGATGTGCAGCGTGTTCGCGCTGAACACGGCGTCGTAACGGGTCGCCGGCCAGTCGGCCTGGTTGACGTCGAGCGTGATCGGAGGCGGCGTATTGGCCAGCGCGGCCTCGTCGAGCCACAGGCGGATGCCGGGCAGGTGTTCGGCCTGCTCGGAGGTCTGCCATGTCAGGTGCGGCAATGCGGCGGCGAAGTGGACCGCGTGCTGGCCGGTGCCACTGCCGATTTCGAGTACGCGCCTGCGGTCCGCGAACGCGGTGCGCAGGACATCGAGGATCGGTTCCTGGTTGCGCGCGCAGGATGGAGAAAACGGCTTCTCGATGGGTGCGGTCATGGCTTGCTGTCGACTTCGGCCAGCGGCGGCAATTCGCCATTGCCCGGCGGGCCGGGTTCGGCGGTGGCCGGATGTTCGTGCGATATCGGCTGCAGGCCGATCGTCGCCCGCCAGCCGAGCACGAAGCCCACGGACAGCAGCATCGCCGACAGCACGAACGCCGCACCGGGCAGGTGCACCGGCGCTGCCGGCTCGATGAAGAACGCGAAGATCTGGCTGAACAGGAACGGTCCGAATACCGTGGCGAGACTGGCCAGGCTGGTGATCGCGCCCTGCAACCGGCCCTGCTCGGAGGGATCGACCTGGCGCGTGATGATCGATTGCGTGGTCGGTCCGCCGAGGCCGGCCAGGGCGAGCAGCGGAATGCCGAGCAGGAAGTACACGGGCGAGCCGGAGAACCCGAGGGTCAGGAAGCCACCCATGCCGAACAGCAGGCCGGCGAGCATGACCCGGCGCTCGCCGAACATGGGCACCACGCGACGCACGAGGCCGGCCTGGACGATCGCGCTGCACAGGCCGACCAGGGCCAGGGTGTAGCCGACCTCCTTGGGGCCCCAGTCGAAGCGGTAGTCGGTGTAGAGGACGAAGGTTGCGTTCAGCGAGAACTGGGCCAGCGCGACGAGGAAGAACACGACGGCCAGGCCGAACACCTGCGGGTAGCGGCGCAGCATGCGCAGCGCGCCGAGCGGGTTGGCGTTCTTGATGTCGAAGCGCGCGCTGCGACGTTCCTTCGGCAGCGACTCGGGCAGGACGAAGAAGCCGTACATGAAATTGGCCAGGGCCAGCCCGGCGGCGACCCAGAACGGCGCGCGCACCGAAAGGCCGCCGAGGAAGCCGCCGAGTGCCGGCCCGACGATGAAGCCGATGCCGAACGCGGCACCGAGCAGGCCGTAGGCCGCCGCGCGCTTTTCCTTCGGCGTGACATCGGCGATGTAGGCGTTGGCGGTGGAGATGCTCGCGCTGGCGACGCCCGAAATCGCGCGCCCGATGAACAGGATCGGCAGGGTCTGGGCCAGCGCCATGAGGATGAAGTCGAAACCGAGCGCGAGGTTCGAGGCGAGGATCACCGGTCGCCGGCCGAACCGATCCGACATCGCGCCCTGCACCGGCGAGAAGACGAACTGCATGAGGCCGAACAGCGCGCCCATGATGCCGGTCCAGCGCACCGCCGTGGTGATCTCGCCGCCGGTCATGACCTGCACGAGGTGCGGGAAGACCGGGATGATGATGCCGAACGCGAGCATGTCGAGCATCACCGTCACGAAGATGAAGATGATCGCGGCGCGGCGTGGCGGTTTGGTTGCAGCCTCGGGGTTCATTGGCGTTGGATTCGTTGGGCGGCGACGCAGCGGGCCGTCGGCGAAGGCTCGCCCGCGTGGTTGGTGCGGGGATCAGGGCAGGCGCAGCGTGGCACGATCGCGGAACGCCCGGCTCGTCCTCAGGATTTCGAGTTGATGCCGATGAAGCGCAGGAACTCGGCGCGGGTCCGCGCGTCTTCGCGGAAATCGCCAAGCATCTGGCTGGTGATCATCGAGACGCCGCGCTTGTGCACGCCGCGGGTGGTCATGCACTGGTGCACGGCATCGACGACCACGCCGACGCCGCGCGGCTTGAGCACGTCCTCGATGCAATGGGCGATCTGCGCGGTGAGCTTTTCCTGCACCTGGAAGCGCCGCGAGTACGCATCGACGACGCGCGCCAGCTTGCTGATGCCGACCACCTTGTCGGTCGGCAGGTAGCCGATGTGGGCGCGCCCGATGATCGGCGCCATGTGGTGTTCGCAATAGGATTCGAACTCGATGTCGCGCAGCACGATCATCTCGTCGTAGCCGGCGACCTCCTCGAAGGTGCGCCGCAGGTAATCGGCCGGATCGATCGCATAGCCGGAAAACCAGTCACGGTAGGCATTGACCACGCGCTTGGGCGTATCGAGCAGGCCTTCGCGGGTCGGATCCTCGCCAGCCCAGCGCAGCAGGGTGCGTACCGCTTCCTCGGCCTGGGTGAGGCTGACCGTGGGTACGATGGTTGTCTTCTTGCCGTGCCTCGCCATTCCGGTTCCGCGTCGATGTGCCCAGGCGAAGTCTAGCAGCCAACACCAGAGCGGTAACGCGGAACCCGCCACCGAAGCCCGCGGCGCAAGTCGCACCGCTCTCCGCGGGCGAAAGCCCACCCTCATCAGCCTGTCGGCAGCTTCTCCCGCCAGCGGGAGAAGCGTTCAGGAGCCGGGCAGCCCCGCAGGTTGGGGTAAGCGAATGCGCACACCAACGGCCTCCCACGCGCAATGCTGCGACACGACCACGTTGGGGTTCGCTGGCGCTCACCATCTACGATGCGACGAAGCCGCATGCAGACTCACGAACACGTGTCGTCACCCCTGCGCAGGCAGGGGTCCAGTGCCCTTGGTCCGCCCGATAGAGTCGCTGGGTCCCGTCCTGCGCCGGGACGACTGGACGGGCAGCCCCGTTGGGGCAAGCGTCAGCGCACCCCAACGGGATCCCAGGCGCAATGGAGCGACACGCCGACGTTGGGGTTCGCATGCGCTCACCACCAACCAACAGCGAAGCGGCATGGCGCGCGCGGCCATCGAAGCCGGCGCCGCAGTTCCGCAGGCCTTGGTAGCAAGGGCCTTCATGCGCGATGCTTTCGAGCGGAAGGGGAGAAAAGCATCGGGCCTGAAGGCCTCTCCTGCAGAGATGCGAGGAGCAACGCGGCTGAGGCCAACGCCATACCGGCAACCAGGGCACGGCCATGAAAGCCCGCGGCACCCTTCGCCCGCCCCGCCTGGGACAGACCGCTTCGAAAGGCTTGTCTGTTCATCCTCTATCGCGATGCAAGTGGCTTCACGGCTTGCCCTCACCTTGTGTGCTTCGGACGCGTCGTCGCGGGGCGCTCGGGCTCGAGGCCGCGCCGGGCGGATTTCGGCTCCAGCGGCGCCAGCACCCACAACAGCGAAACCAGGGTGCCTTCCCCGGGCACGCCAGGCTGTTGCAGCAGGTCCATCAGCCGCGTCAGCAGGCGGTTGATTTCGGCGAGTTCGCCTGGCCTGACCCAGCCCTTGCCGCGCGCCGCCCAGAGTTCGCGCTGCGGCCCTTCGACGACCGTGTCGGGATCCGCCAGGGCACGCCGGAAATCACGTTCGGCCACGCGCAATCCGCTGGCGGCGACGCGACCGACCGCGCGCGCGTTGGCGGTGGCGCCGGGCCGGTAGCGCAGGCGCAGGCGATCGCCGGGCCGGGTCCTCGACCGGTAACGCCGGCCTTCCGCCGCGGCTTCTTCCTCGATCAGGCCGCCCCTGGCGAGCTGGCGCAGGTGGTAGTAGAGCCCGTCTGCCGGACGCCCCAGCTGGGCCGCGAGTTCGGCCACGCTGACGGCGCCGCCCATCGCCTCGAGGGTATCGACGATCTCGATGCGCACCGGCGAGGCCAGCAGCTCGATCGCATCGGCGTGCTCGACCGTACCGTCCTTCTTCTGTGCCATTGGTTGGCTTGTCCGGTTTGAAATTACGGTGGATTATTCAATCCAGCGCGCTGGTGCGCAAGCGCCGATCGACCGAAGCGGAGGCAAGTCATGTTCAAGCGAAGTGGTTTCTTCATCGTGGCTGCAGCGTGGGCCTTGTTGCCGCTGGCTGCAGCCGCCGAGCCGGCCACGCAGGTGCTGGCCCGCTTCAAGGCGGCCAGCGGGGGCGATCGATGGGACGACACGCGCAGCCTGCAAAGCCACGGGTCGCTGAAGACCGGCGGACTGGATGGCCGCTTCGAAGCGCTGCTGGACCTCGCCACCGGGCGCTCGGCGAGCCACTACGAGCTCGGCCCGGTCGAAGGCGCCGAAGGCTATGACGGCAAGGCCGGCTGGAACCGGGACCCGGGTGGCGAGGTGGCCTCGCTGGATGCCCCGGAAGCGCGTCGCCGCGCGCGCAGCCAGGCCTGGCTCGACGCCCGCGGCTACTGGTATCCGCAGCGCATGGCGGCGAAGTTCGGCGATGCCGAGCCGCGCGAACTGCAGGGCCGCCACTACCTGGTGATCGAGGCCACGCCCGAAGACGGCGATCCCCTGGTCCTGTGGTTCGACGCGCAAACCGGCCTGCTCGCGCGGACCGACCAGCGTGTCGAGCGCGATGTGTCGACGACGCTGCTCGACGACTATCGCGAGGTCGACGGGCTGCGCCTGCCCTTCCACATGACCAGCGACCTCACCGATTTTTCCGGACACACCGATCCGCGCTCGCACAGCGAGATGCAGCTGACGTCCGTGACGCGCAACGTGCCGGTTTCCGATGCCGATTTCGCCAGGCCCGAAACCACGGCGGTGGCGCGCATCGCGAATGCGTCCGGCGTCACCCGTGTCCCTTTCGAGCTGGCCAGCAACCACATCTATGTCGACGGCTTCGTCGACGGCAGGAAGGCGCGCTTCCTCGTCGACACCGGCGGCGTCAACCTGCTGACGCCGGCGGCGGCGAAGAAATTCGGCTTGCAGGGTGCCGGCAAGCTGGCCGCGCGCGGGGTTGGCGAGAAGAGCGTCGACCTGGCGATCGCGCAGGCGCAGGAAGTGCGCGTCGGCGACGCGGTGCTCGACAAGCCGGTGTTCTATGTCGTCGACCTGGGCAGCCTCGCCGCGGTAGAGGGCGTCGAGGCCGATGGCCTGGTCGGCTACGAGATGTTCAGCCGCTTCGGCGTGACCATCGATTACGCGAAGCGCGAGCTGACGCTGGCGGCACCGGCGAAATTCCAGGTGCCGGATGGCGCACATGCGATCCCGTTCGAGTTCGCCGACCGCATCCCGATCGTCGACGGCACCCTGGATGGGCTCGCGGTGCGCCTGAGCATCGACACCGGATCCCGTGTCTCGCTGACCCTGCACTCGCCGTTCGTGCGCGAGCACGACCTCGTTGCACGCTACCAGCCTGCACCGGAGGCGATCACCGGCTGGGGTGTCGGTGGCCCGACGCGCACGCGTCCTGCACGATTCGCCACGCTGCGCATCGGCGATCTCGACATCGGCGGAGTCGCCGGCGACCTGTTCACCGGCGACAAGGGTGCGTTCTCGAGCTCGGACCAGTCGGGCAACATCGGCGGCGGCCTGCTCAGGCGCTTCACGGTGGCCTTCGACTACGCCAGCCGGCGCATGTACCTGGCGCCGAATGCGGCATTCGCGACGGCGGATGCCTTCGACCGCAGCGGCCTGTTCCTGCTGGCCGATGGCGACGGCCTGAAAGTCGCCGACGTGGCGGCCGGCAGCGCCGCGGCGGCGATCGGCCTCAAGGTCGAGGACCGCATCCTCGCCATCGATTCCGTGCCGGTTGCGTCGCGCACGCTCGAACAGTGGCGCCAGCTCCTGCGCGAGTCGGCCGCCGCAGCGAAGATCGGTATTCGCTTCGAGCGGAACAGGAAGCAGCAGCAGGCAACGCTCGTGCTTGCCGACCGCATCCCGCCGATAGCCCCCATGCGCCGCCAGCCCTAGGAAGGCCCTGGTCCAACGGGCGCGAAAGCCCACCCTCATCAGCCTGTCGGCAGCTTCTCCCGCCAGCGGGAGAAGCACCCGGGATGCGGACATCGCCGCATGCCGGGGAACGCGCCAGCGCAGTGCAAAGGTCGCCCACGCGCGATGGATCGACAGGACCATGATGGATTTCTCCAGCCAGGCCTGCATCGCAGGTCGCACGCCGCGCCGTGGCGCGGATCAATCCACGCGGCAGAACACCGCCTTGAGGTAGCGGCTTTCCGGGACATGGGCCAGCCACGGATGGTCGGCGCCGGCGCCGCTGACCTTGAGCACCTGCGCGGTACGCCCGGCGTAGAACGCGGCGCGGCGCAGCATGTCGAGGAACTGGTCCTCGCTGACCAGGCCGGTGCACGAACAGGTCAGCAGGATCCCGCCCGGCTTGAGCGCGCCCATGGCGAGCTTGTTCATGTCGAGGTACTTCTTCAGCGCCGGGATCACCTGCTCGCGATCGCGCGTCATCTTGGCCGGATCGAGGATGACGACGTCGAACTTGTCGGCGCGGTTGCCGGCGTAGTCGCGCAGCCAGTGGAAGATGTCGGCCTGGACGAAACGCACCCTGGCCTTGTTCAGATAGGCGTTTTTCTCGGCAATCTCGAGGATGTCCTCGTCGAGGTCGACACCGACCACTTCGGCGGCGCCGCCGATGGTCTTCGCGGTGATGCCGAAACCGCCCGAATTGCAGCACAGGTCGAGCACGCGCTTGCCTTCGCAGAATTCGGCCAGGGTCTTGCGATTGTCGCGCTGGTCGACGAAGAAACCGGTCTTGTGCTTGCTGCCCGGCGCGGCATGGAACTGCACGCCGTGTTCGTGGATGACGGTGGGCTCGGGCGTCGGCGGCACCGGGCAATCGAAGCTCTCCTGCTTCTGCACGTGCGGTTCGGCATACGCGTAGATCGTGCTGTCCGGGTAGTGCTCGAGCAGGCAGCGGCGGATCAGGTCGCGCTGCTTGTACATGCCGGCCGAGAAGAACTCGATGACCAGGGTGTCGGCAAAGCGGTCGACGACGAGGCCGGACAGGCCATCGCCCTCGGAGTGCACCAGTCGATAGGCATCGGTGACCGCATCGAGCTTGAGCAGGTCGCGGCGCAGGCTGACCGCAGCGGCGATCTTGCGCTCGAAGAAGGCCTCGTCGACCTGCTCCTCGACGTCGGCGGTGAGCACGCGCAGGGTGATGCGCGAATGACCGTTGTAGAAGCCGCGTCCGGCGTACTCGCCGTTGCGGTCGACGATCTCGACGATGCTGCCGGGCTTGGGTTTCGGCTCGGGGCGCTCGACCATCTTCTGGTAGATCCAGGGATGGTTGGAACGGCGTTCTATTTTCAGCTGTACGACGGGCAGCGGCCCCGGTGGATGGTTGCTCATCGGTGAATGATAAGCGAAGGCGGCGGCGGCGAGGTTTTCCAGCCCCGATCCCCAATCCGTGCCTCGTACCGCCCAGGGATCGAGTGCACGCGATTCGCCACGGGCTTGCGTTCGTGTTGCTTCGCGCGGCGTTGGGGTTCGCTTGCGCTCACCCCAACAACGAAGCGGCAACGCGGGAACCCCAGCCGAAACCCGCAGCGCCAGTCCGGGCTCATGCGCCCAACCCTTCGACAATACCTGTACGGGCCCTACGGCCCGAATCCCGAATCCCGAATCCCGAATCCCCAATCCCCAATCCCCAATCCCGGCTCTCCACTGCCGTGACTCTTTGCCACCGTGCCCGCCCATGACTTTCGGCAGGCGTTCGGATAGAGTCGGCTCGTCAACGAAGGGGAGTAGCTCTCCCGTTGCCGTGATCGTCAGCACGGGCCGCCCCGCCGGCCCCGGTCCGGCAGGCAGTTTTTGATGCGGTGCATCGAATCCTGCGAGCAAGACCTTCGCCGTACGACGGCGAAGCTGTGCCCGGATTCCACCGAGGCCCTGCCCGCCGTGACCGGCGCGGGGCCTTTTCGTTTCTGGAGTTCTGGCGATGCATACGATCGGTACACCCGGCCTCTGGGCAGCCTTCGGCCTGCTCGTGGTGGTCGCCCTGGTCATCGATTTCGTGGTCCTGCGGGCCGGTGGCGCGCACAAGGTCTCGTTCAGGGAGGCGGCGCTCTGGAGCATCGCCTGGATCGTGCTCGCCATGCTGTTCAACTTCGGCCTCTGGTATTGGCTGAAAGGCCACAGCGGACCCGAAGTCGCCAACGAGACCGCCTTGCAGTTCCTCACCGGCTACGTGGTCGAGAAGGCGCTGGCGATCGACAACATCTTCGTCTTCCTGCTGATCTTCACGCGCTTCAGCGTCAGCCCCGAATTGCAGCAGCGCGCGCTGATGGTCGGCATCCTCGGCGCCATCGTGCTGCGCGCGATCCTGATCTTCGTCGGTGCGGCGCTGATCGCGCGTTACCACTGGATCCTCTATGCGTTCGGCGCCTTCCTCGTCTATACCGGCATCAAGATGGTGCGCGCACCGAACGACGAGGCCGATTTCGAGGCCAATCCGATGATGCGCTGGATGCGCGGCCACCTGCGCCTGAGCGACGAGTACCACGGCGGCGCGCTGACCGTGGTCAAGGACGGCGTGCGCTGGTTCACGCCGATGTTCGTGGTGATCGCCCTGATCGCGGTGACCGACGTGATTTTCGCAGTCGATTCGATTCCGGCGATCTTCGCGATCACCGAGGATCCGTTCATCGTGCTGACGTCCAACGTGTTCGCCGTGCTCGGCCTGCGCGCGCTGTACTTCCTGGTCGCCGGCATGGCGGACCGTTTCCACCTGCTCAACTACGGACTGGCCGGCGTCCTCATCTTCATCGGCGCGAAGATGCTGATCGTCGATGTCTGGAAGGTTCCGATCAGCCTTTCGCTGGCCATGGTTGCGGTGCTGATCGGCACGTCGCTGGTGGCCAGCCGTCTGGTACCGCGCCCACAGTAGGGCGCTAGCGGGGCACGGGCGTGTCGCTGGCCATCTCGGCCAGCAGTTCGCCGAGCTGGGAAACGGCGACGACGCGGTTGCGACCGGCACGCTTGGCCGCGTACATCGCGCGATCCGTGTAGCGCAGCAGGGTTTCCAGGTCACTGACCTTGGGACCGAGCGTGCCGACCCCGATCGAGACCTGCAGTGCGACCGGCCAGCCGCTGATCGCGAAGCCGGCATTGAAGAGGCGCAGGCGCACGCGTTCGGCCAATGCCGTGGCGGCGGCCTCATCGGCATCCGGCAAAAGCACCACGAATTCCTCGCCACCCATGCGCGCGAGGAGATCCGATTCCCTCAATTCGCCCTTGACCAGCTCGACGACACGGCACAGGGCGAGGTCGCCCGCTTCGTGGCCGAACTGGTCGTTGATGCGCTTGAAGTGGTCGATGTCGAGGATCAGCAGTGACAACGCGCGACCGTGGCGCCTGCTGGCGGCAATCGCCTTTTGGGCGATCTCGGCCATGGTCCGGCGGTTGTAGACGCCGGTCAGCGGATCGAGCGTGGCGAGGCGGCCGAGGTCCTTGTTCAGGCGCTCGCCGCACATCAGCAGGAAGCCCGCGGTCGCGGTCACGGGAAGCAGGGCGGCATAGGTGAAAACGATGCCCTGCATCGGCGTCGAGGTGGTCAGCGCGGTCAGGTTCGAGTCCGGCAGTGTCAATGCGCGAATCAGCATGATCACGATGCCCAGCGCCAGCATGACGGCGACGACATGCTCGGGCCGGGTGATCTGCCTGCGTCCGGAATAGATGGCATGGATGCCGAACCCGCACATCGCCGCGATGACGCCTGACATGAACAGGATGCGCCCGGGCAAACTCGGCCAGACATAGGTCAGCAGGATCTCGCCGACGATCGTCGTGCCGATCACGACAAACATCGGGATGCTCGGGTCCCTGCGCTGGTTGTAGACGCGCAAGGCGTGCATGAAATGCGCGAAGGCAATCACCAGCAAGGCGTTGCCGACGACAATGGACAACCAGTCGGGAACCTGGCCGCGCAGGGAAAAGAAGGCATAGGAGAACGGCTGGATCAGCAAGCCCCGCACCCACAACCGGATGGCATGCTGCAGGGCGCGCGGATAGCCGACCATCGCAAAGCTCAGCGCGATGCCGATGATCAGGGTCATCGTCGCGGTCAGTTGCATCGCGGTTGGAATGTTAAAATTCATGACAGCTCAATAACTTGGACAATTGTGCTAAGCAATATTCGAGCCACGGCTGCCGCAAACACCCGAGGTCCGGCGAACTGACATCCACGCGGAGATTTGCTGCAACCTGCCTCGCGCCACCCAACCGGCACCCTTGCACGCGCCCGTCACGGCCCAACCTCGAAGCGATGGACATCGCTCCCCCGACACCCGACCCCGGCAGCGCGGCAGTCAAATTCGACCAGGAACGCATTCGCTATGCGGTCTTCAGCGCCGCGATCCTCGTGCTCGGCATCTGGCTGGTCTGGCTGGGCGGCTGGCTGCTCGGCTGGTCGATGGGCAACCTCGGCATCGAACCGCGCCAGCTGGAAGGCCTCGTCGGCATCCTCAGCGCACCCCTCGTGCATGCCTCGTTTGCCCACCTGATGTCGAATACCCTGCCCCTGGCCGTGCTTGCCACGCTGACCTTATACGCCTACCCGCGCGCGGCACGCATTGCCTTGCCGATGATCTGGCTGATGGCCGGAGTCGGCGTCTGGCTGTTCGCGCGCTCGTCCGTGCATGTCGGCATGAGCGGCATCAACCACGGCTTGATGTTCTTCCTGTTCCTGACCGGCCTGCTGCGCCGCGACCGCCTCGGCGTCGCCATCTCGCTGGTCGTGTTCTTCTTCTATGGCGGCATGCTGCTGACCATCCTGCCGCGCGAGGAGCAGGTTTCCTTCGAGTACCACCTGGCCGGCGCGATCTCCGGGGTGCTCGCGGCGATCATGCTGTTCCGCCTCGATCCGAAACCGCCGCGCAAGCGCTACAGCTGGGACGACGAGGCCGAGGAACCGGAGCCCGATGCCGAACTCGAATTGCCGCGCCCGGACGATGTGCCGGTGCTGTGGAAACGCGAGGATGGGGAAACCGGGCCAGGACGCGTGCTGCCGTTCCCCAGGCGCATCCGCGACGAGGACGGCACGCACACCCTGCACTGACCCCGGGTTGGCTCAGCGCAGGAGGTGATCGAGCGGCAGTTCGCGCGTCTGCTTGACCGTGCGCAACACGAAGCTCGAATTGACGTCGGCCACGCCGGTTTCGTTGAGCAGCTTGTCGAGCAGGAAGCGCGAGAAGTGCTCGAGATCGCTGACCACGACGTGCAGCAGGTAATCCATCTCGCCGGTCAGCGCGTGGCAGGCGATCACTTCATTCCAGCCCTGCACGCTTTCCACGAAGTGCCTGACTTCCGCCCGGCCGTGTTTTTCGAGCTGGACGCGCACGAACGCCTGCAGGCCGAGGCCGACCGCCTGCGGATCGACCAGGGCGGCATAGCCGGCAATCACGCCATCGGCCTCGAGGCGCTGCACGCGGCGCAGGCAGGCCGATGCCGACAGATTGACCTCGGCGGCAAGCTCCGCATTGGTGGCGCGCCCGCCACGCTGCAGCAGGGCGAGGATGCGCAGGTCGGTGCGGTCCAGCGAGGAAGACGTTGTTTCGCTCATTTATTGCGCGCATTCCTTCTTATGCGCAGTAAATATGCGCCAAGGGCGGTACCACAGGCAAGTTTGCAAGCCTGTTGCGTGCGCGAGCGATTAGCATGGGGAGATCATCATCGAGGCCGCCAGCATGTCCGCAGAACCGCGCCGTGTCGAAAACCAGCTGACCGACAAGGGCTACGTGCCGGTCTACACCACGGCCGTCGTCGACCAGCCCTGGGACAGCTACACGAAGGAAGACCACGCCACCTGGGCGACGTTGTTCCGTCGCCAGCGCAAGATCCTCGAGGGCCGCGCCTGCGCCGAGTTCATCGACAACCAGAAGCGCTTCCGCATGTCGCCCGAGGAGATTCCGCGCTTCGAGGAACTCAATGCCGTGCTGGCCAAGGCCACCGGCTGGGAGCTGATCGGCGTCGAAGGGCTGCTGCCCGAACTGACCTTCTTCGAACACCTCGCCAACCGCCGCTTCCCGGTGACCTGGTGGATCCGCCGTCCCGACCAGATCGATTACATCGCCGAGCCGGACATGTTCCACGACCTGTTCGGGCATGTGCCGCTGCTGCTCAACCCGGTGTTCGCCGACTACATGCAGGCCTATGGCCGCGGCGGCGTGAAGGCGCACGGCATCAGCGCCGAGGCGCTGGTCAACCTGACCCGGTTGTACTGGTACACGGTCGAATTCGGCCTGATCCGCCAGGACAACGAACTGCGCATCTACGGTTCGGGCATCGTTTCCTCGAAGGGCGAGTCGATCTACAGCCTCGAGTCGCCGGCGCCGAACCGCATCGGCTTCGACCTCAAGCGCATCATGCGCACGCGCTACCGCATCGATACCTACCAGAAGACCTATTTCGTCATCGACAGCTTCGACCAGCTGATGGACGCGACGCGCCCGGACTTCGTGCCGATCTATGCCGAACTGGCGGCCAGCGAGTCGTTTCCGGCCGGCACCGTGCGCGCCGACGACAAGGTCTTCCATCGCGGCACCGGCGAGGGCTGGGCGACCGACGCCGACGCCTGATCGCGACCGGACCGTCGACGGCCGCACTTGACGCTGGCGGTTGCCGGCTGCGACAAACAGGCCCCTGACGCCGAACCGGACCGCCCGATGAAACCCACACTGATCCTTGCCCTCGTCGCACTCGGTCTCGCCCGTGCGGCGCAGGCCGACGTCAGCCAGTCCGCACCCGATCATTTCGCCCTCGGCTTTTCGGCTACGGTCGCCGCGACGCCGGCCCGCACCTGGGCCGCGCTGGCCGAGGTGCAGCACTGGTGGAGCGGCGAACACACCTGGTCAGGCGATGCGCGCAACCTGAGCCTCAAGGCCGAGGCAGGCGCGTGTTTCTGCGAACGCTGGAAGACCGGCAGCAGCGAACACGGCCGCGTGGTCATGGTCCTGCAGGACGAACTGCTGCGCCTCGACGCGGCGCTCGGCCCGCTGCAGGAACAGGCGCTCACCGGCATCCTCAGTTTCCACCTGAGCCCCGGCGCCAGTGACACGACGCAGCTGGTTGTCGATTACCGCGTCAACGGTTCCAGCGCGAGCGGCCTCGACCAGTTCGCCGCGCCGGTCGACCAGGTGCTCGGCATGCAGATCGACCGCCTGTTGCGCTTCATCGACACCGGCAACCCGGAACCGGTTGCCGAAGCCCCGGCGGAAGCGCCGCCGAGCAAGCGCAACGCGCGCGCCGAATTGATCGAGGAATGGGCGAAGCAGGCCGCCGCCGAACAGGCGGCGACGAAGGCGGGCAAACCCGTGCCGAAGCCCAAGCCAAAGCCGGACGCGCCAGCGAAGGACTGATCGGGCAAGGCCGTTGGGGTTCGCTGGCGCTCACCCCAACCTACGCACTGACACTCTTCCCGCAATCCGGTTTCCCCTCCCCGTCGTCCCGGCGAAGGCCGGGACCCAGCGACTTTCTCATGCAAGGCGAAGACACTGGACCCCGGCCTGCGCCGGGGTGACGGTAAAGTGTCGTGAGTCTGCGTACGGCCTCAATGCTTCGTTGGTGGTGAGCCTGCGAACCCCAACGTTCCCGACATCGAGACAGACCCCGCACCTGCGGCATCGCAATCCGTTGGGGTTCGCTGGCGCTCACCCCAACCTTGCACTGACTCTCTTCCCGCAATCCGGTTTCCCCTCCCCGTCGTCCCGGCGAAGGCCGGGACCCAGCGACTTTCTCATGCAAGGCGAAGACACTGGACCCCGGCCTGCGCCGGGATGACGAGTGGAAAACCGGAAATCGGGGTGATCGGGCAGGCTACGGTGTCTTCGCGGCAACCGACGCCTTGCGGTCGGCGATGTACTGGCGGATCTGCTCGTCGAGCACCGGCAACGGCACCGAGCCCTGGGCGAGGACCGCATCGTGGAAGGCGCGGATGTCGAAGTCCGCACCGAGCTCGCGCTCGGCTTCGGCGCGCAGGGCGACGATGCGGATCTCGCCGAGCTTGTAGCTCAGCGCCTGGCCCGGCCAGGAAATGTAGCGGTCGACTTCGGTGGTCACTT
This sequence comes from uncultured Gammaproteobacteria bacterium, assembly GCA_963822465.1. Classification (GTDB taxonomy): domain Bacteria; phylum Pseudomonadota; class Gammaproteobacteria; order Xanthomonadales; family Rhodanobacteraceae; genus Dokdonella. Next base: position 327,583 of record CAWGHP010000011.1, read on the forward strand.
CGTGCTCGCTCAGTGCGGTGTGTTCGCGCAGGTAGGCCAGCGCCTTGTCGCGACCCCAGCCCTTGCTGTGCACGCCGGTATCGATGACCAGCCGGCAGGCCCGCCACATCTCGTAGGTGAGGCGACCGAAGTTTTCGTAGGGCGTCGTATAGATGCCCATTTCGATGCCGAGCTTTTCGGCGTACAGGCCCCAGCCTTCGCCGTACGCGGAAATGTAGCCGTTGCGCCGGAACGGCGGCTGCGCGGACTGCTCGTCGGCCAGCGACAGCTGCATCGAATGACCCGGCGCGGATTCGTGCAGGGTCAGCGCCGGCAGGTTGTACAGCGGCCGCGAAGGCAGGTCGTAGGTATTCAGCCAGTAGGTCGTCGCGCCGCCGCGTCCTGCCGTCCAGAACGGCGCGATGTCGGCCGGCACCGCCTCGATGCCGAAACGCGCACGCGGCAGCAGGCCGAAGAAACGCGAAAGCTTGGCGTCGACGCGCTTGGCGATCCAGGCGGCGCGCATGAGCAGCTCCTCGGGTGTCTTCGGGTAGAACTGCGGATCGCTGCGCAGGAAGACGAGGAAGTCCGCGAAACTGCCGGTGAAGCCGGCTTCCTTCATCGTCGCGAGCATTTCCTCGTGGATGCGCGCGACTTCGTCGAGGCCGATCTTGTGGATGGCATCGGCGCTGAGGTCGAGGGTGGTGAATTCGCGGATCTGCTGGCGGTAGTAGGCCTTGCCGTTCGGCAGCGACTCCGCGGCCAGCGTCTTGCGCGCCTTGGCCATGTACTCGTCGCGGAAGAATTCGAGCAGTTTTGCGTAGGCCGGGATGACGCGGTCGCGGATGGCGGCCTGGGCGGCCGCGCGCAACTGCTCCTGGCGCTCTACCGGCATGCTCGCCGGCAGGTCCTTGAGCGGACTGTAGAACTCGCTGGCGGCCGGATCGGTAAGGTCGGCGACCGCGGCGATCGAGGCGTCACGACCGGGCAGCACCGCGCGCGGAATGCTGAAGCCGCGCTTGAGGCCGGCGCGCATGTTGGCGATCTGCTCGTCGAAATAGCGCGGGATGTCGTTGAGGCGGGCAATGTAGTCTTCCGCCGCCTCGATGCTGCGCAGCGGCTTGCGCGTCATGAAGCCGAGGTTCGACCAGAACGAGGAATCGGCATTGAACGGCGCCTCGTAGGCACCGAAACGGATGTCCGCGGCGAGATTGGCGATCTGCGGTCGATAGATCGCGAAGTTGATGCGCTCGGATGCAGACAACTCCGCCAGCGGCAGCGCATCGAGCTGGCGCAGGACGTCGTCCCACAGGCGCAGGCGCTCCTTCTGCGTGGCCGCATCGACGTGCGGCAGATGATCCAGCCGCGTGCCGGTCTCCTTGTCGTCATCGAGATTCGGGAACTGCTGCTTGCGCCAGTCCCATTCCTTCTCGTAGATCGCCTTGAAGCGCTGGTCGGCGCTGGCGACGCCAGCATCCTGCGCAAGCGCGGCGCCGGCCGTTCCGAGGCCCGCCAGCAGCAGGAGCGCAATCCACAGTTTCATGTTGTTTTCCCGGCAATGCGTCATGGCGCCGATCATCGCATCGTTGACGCGCTGCGCAAGTAGCAACGCAGCCGTAACGCGAACAGGGCATCGAAATCCGCGGCGCCAGTCACCCGTTCCGCGCAGGAGACGCCAACAACGAAGCGGCAACGCGATGGCACCCATCGAATCCCGCGCCGCCCTTCGCAAGCTCTCTTGTAGGAGCCCCTTCAGGGGCGATGCGTTTCCCCAGACCTAGCAAAATCATCGCCCCTGAAGGGGCTCCTGCAAGGATGGGGAGATGCGCATCGCGGCTAGAGCCAACAACGAGAGCGAGCCCCATCAATGCGCCCCGCAGCAAAAGCCCCGAAGGGGCTCCGCGAAGCGTCCGCGAACCCGCGCCGGCAGTCGCCTGCTCTTCGCAGGACAGGCATTCATGCCCGTTGCCTTGACCAGCCGTTCGGCTGTTGAAAGCCGCCACTGACGCCGTAACGTCAGCAGTGGCACTGGCGCGTCGGTCCCCGGACAATGGACGCACCCCGCCATGCAGGACCTTCGATGACATCGCCAGCCATCCCGCCCTGCGAACGCGCCAGCGCCGACCTGGCAGTTGCCTCGCCTTGAGCGCGCGCAGTTCGCTGGCGCGATTCATCTCGGTGATCGGCCACCCGATGCTGGTCATGCCGCTGGCGGCCCTGCTCGCCGCGCGGGCGGGCGGAATCGACAGCGCACGCGCGTTGGCGGCGGCTGCCGCCATCGGGCTCGTCGGCCTGCTGGTCCTGGGTTTTTCCGGGTTGCAGGTTCGTCGCGGACGCTGGCGGCATGTCGATGCCAGCGGGGAAGACGAGCGACGCGGCCTCAACGCATTCCTGTTGCTGCTGTTCGCGCTGGCCTCGGTGCTGGCGTGGTGGCGGCTGGGCGTGTCACCGCTGCCCGTGGCCCTGATGCTGGCTGCCGCCGTGGTCGCGCTGGCCCTCCTCGTATCCGGCTGGTGCAAGCTTTCGCTGCACGTGGCCTTCGTCAGCTTCGCCGCGCTGATCCCGGGAACATGGACCGCACTGCTGGCCTTCGGCCTGCTTGGCGGGGCGGTTGCCTGGTCGCGACTGGCACTGCATCGGCATGGCCGCCTCGACCTGTTCGCGGGCCTGCTGGCCGGCGTGGCGGCTGGCATCATCTACCAGTGCATCTGATCCCTACCCACAGCCGGAGAGCGCCGCATGGCCCATGATTTCATCGAAACCTACGAGGGCGTGCTCGGCGAACGCGACTGCCGTGCGCTGATCCAGCAATTCGAGGCCAGTGGCAAGGCCATACGCGGGCAGACCGGCGGCGGCGTCAATACGCGGCTCAAGGACAGCTGGGACATCTGCATCAGCGACTATGCGGAATGGAACAATGCCTCGAACCTGTTCAACAGCGTGATGATGCGCGGCCTCATGGCCTACGTGCGCAAATACCCGCATACGGCGATCGCACCGCTGTCACTGCAGATGCCCGATCCGCAAACCGGCGAGCTGGTGGCGCTGGACGCCCAGGGCATCGGCAACCTGCCCGACGAACGCCTGCAGCAGTTGCTGGTCAAGGTTTTCCGCCCCGGCACGATCAACATCCAGAAGTACATCGCCGACCAGGGCGGCTATCCGTATTGGCACTGCGAGCTCTATCCGAAGATCGGCGACAAATTCGGCGACACCCTGCACCGCGTGCTGCTGTGGTCGATCTACCTCAATGACGGCTTTGCCGAAGGCGAGACCGAATTCCTGCACCAGCAGCGCAAGATCGTGCCGCAGACCGGCTCGCTGCTGATCGCGCCGGCGGGATTCACGCATACCCATCGCGGCAACATGCCCAGGGGCGGCAACAAGTACATCGCGACTTCGTGGATCCTGTTCCAGCGTGCCGAGGCGCTGTTCGGCCCGCCACCGGCGCCGCGCTGAGGGCTCAGGCGGCGTCTTCTTCCGCCTGTGCATCGAGCTCCTCGCGCACGCTGCGCAGGAGCAGCGAGACCGAGACCGGCTTCTCGATGAAACGGATATGCCTGACCGGTGGCAACCCGTCGCGATCGATCGGACGGTCGGCGCGGACCAGAAGGATCAGCGGGCCCTGGTAGCCGCAGTCGAGCAGGGCGGCGATCGTCTGCACGCCGCTCATCAGGCTGAGATCGGCATCCATGACGACCAGGTCGGGCACGCCGAGCGCCTCGATCTTCTGCAAGGCGTGCGCGCCGCTGCCCGCGGTGGTCACCTGGTAGCCGTTCAGCTCGAGGCTGTCCGACAGCATGGTCTGCTTGCCGAGGCGCTCGACCACGACCAGCACCTGTTCGCCACGCCCCATGGGTGGCGGGCTCGCGTCCTCATCCCCGGATGTCGATCCCTCGAGCGGCAGGTAGACCTCGAAGGTGGTGCCACTGCCCGGCTCGCTGATCACGCGCAGATAGCCGCGATGGTTGGTGACGATGCGCTTGCAGGAAACCAGGCCGAGCCCGGTGCCGCTTTCCTTGGTCGTGAAGAACGGCCGGAACAGGCTGGCTCGCACATTCTCGTCCATGCCGAGCCCGGTGTCGGTGACGCACAGCCGCAGGTAGGCGCCCGGCGTCTGCAGCTCGTCCTCGCTGAAGAACGAGTCGTCGACCCTGGCCGGCTCGGCCGACAGCTTCAGGCAGCCGCCCTCGGGCATCGCCTGCAGCGCATTCAGGCATAGATTGAGCAGGCACTGCTGCAATTCGGTGTGGTTGCCTTCGACGACGACATCGTCGTCCGGCTTGTCGAACACGAGCTCGATGTTGCGCGGGACGCTGCCGCGCAACAGCATCGTCAGCGCATCGAACAGCGCCGACAGCCTGACGCGCTCGGTCTCCATGCGCGCGCCGCGCGCGAAGGAGAGCATCGACGCGACCATCTCCAGGCCACGCTTGGCGCAATCGCCGACCAGCTGGCCATGCTTGTGCAGTTCCTCGTCGTCGCGTTCCTTGAGGGCATCGGCGGTCAGCAGCAGCGGTTGCAGGATATTCCGCAGGTCATGGCTGAGGCCGCCGGCGAGCATGGCCAGGCTTTCGAAGCGCTGCGCGCGCATCAGCTCCTTTTCGGCGCGGGTCCGCGCTGCCGTTTCACGCGCCTGTTCGACGGCGCGGCGCACGGCCGAAGCGAGACGCGCAAGGCGCTCCTTGAGCAGGTAATCGGTGGCGCCGCTCTTCAGCGCCTTGATCGCCGCATCCTCGCCGATCGTGCCGGAGACGAAGATGAAGGGCATCTGCGCGTCGCTTCCGCGGAGGATCTCGAGCGCCCGGTAACCGCTGAAACCCGGCATGCTGAGGTCGGCGATCACCACATCGGCGCCGAACTGCCCGAGTGCCTCGCGAAAGCCCGCTTCATCATCGACCCGCAGCGATTCGACGACCAGGCCGTCGTTGCGCAACTCATCGAGGATCAGCTCCGCATCGAGCGGCTCATCCTCGACCAGCAATATGCGCAGTGTGTTTTCGAGGTCGGGGACTGCCATGCGCGATCAGTCCGCATTGGGGGATTCGTTGAGCACGGCCCAGAACTGGCCGAGCACCTGCACGGCGCTGAAGAACTGGCCGACATCGACAGGCTTCACCACGTAGGCATTGACGCCGAGGTTCCAGCTTTCCACGAGATCGCTTTCCTCGCGCGAGGACGAAAGGATCACCACCGGGACGCGCCTGAGGTGCTCGTTGCCGCGCATCTGCTTGAGCACTTCGAGGCCATCCAGGCGCGGCATCTTGATGTCGAGCAGGACGACCGCGGGATTGCCCTTGCCGCGCCCTTCGAAGGCACCGCGGGCGAGCAGGTAGTCGAGCGCCTCCACGCCATCCTCGACATGCACCACAGGATTGGCGAGCTTGGCCTCGCGCAGTGCATCGATGGCCATCTCGGCGTCGGCCGCGCTGTCCTCGGCAATCAGGATGGTATGGATTTCACGATTCATTCTTCACCTCATGTACTGGCACCGCCCCGGCCAATGCCGGCAGCGCGAAAAATACGGTGGCGCCCTTGTCGGGCTCGGCTTCGGCCCAGGCTCGACCACCCAGGCGCCCGATGATCCGGCGCACGTTGGCCAGGCCGATGCCCGTCCCCGGGAACTCGGACGCCTTGTGCAGCCGCTGGAAGACGCCGAACAACTTGCCGGCATACGCCATGTCGAAACCGATGCCGTTGTCGCGGACGAAATAGACGACCTCGCCCGGCTTGTCGCTCCTGCTGCCGATTTCGATCAGCGCGCGTTCCCGTTGCCCGGTGTACTTGATGGCATTGGATATCAGATTCTGCCAGACCCTGCGCAACATGCCCTCGTCTCCAACGACCATCGGCAGTTCGCCGATCCGCCACTCGATCGTACGCCCTTCGTTGGCGCCGATGAACATCTCGCGGATCTCCTCAACGAGTTCGTTCATGTCGACCGCGCTCAGTCGCACCGTGCTGCGGCCCAGCCGCGAGTGCTCGAGCAGATCCTCGATCAGGCTCGACATGCGTCGTGCGGCGTCGCCGATCACGCCGAGATAGTGGCGCGAGCGATCATCGGCAACATTGGCGATATGCGAGCCAAGCTTGTCGGCAAAGCCGGCAATGTGGCGCAGCGGCGCACGCAGGTCATGCGAGACCGAATAACTGAACGACTCGAGTTCCCGGTTGATTTCGGAAACCTGCGCGACCTTGGCTTCCAGTTCGGTATTGAGCTCGCTGATCTGCTGTTCGTAGCGCTTTCGCGCAGTGACGTCGCTGACGGTCAGCAGGATCGTGCGTTCATCGGCGATTTCGGCGTCGTCGGACAGATCCATGCGCCGCGCGTTGACCAGGACGATACGCGTGTTGCCGGCGGCGTCGTGCTGGGTCAGCTCGTAGTCCCAGATTTCGCGTCCGCGCGCGCCGACGTCGAGCAGGCGCTGCAGTAGCTGCGGATTGTCCCAGGCCCCGTTTCCGTATTCCTCGAGCTTGCCTCTGCCAGCGGAACCGGGCGGGGCGCCATAGACTTCGGAGAACGCCTCGTTGCACATCAGCACGCGCAGCGAGGTATCGACCACCGCGATCGGTTCGCGCAGGGTCTGCACGATGATCCGCGAGCGCTCCACGGCCAGGCGGGCGTTCTTTTCGGCGGACTGCCGGTGCATCGCGTGGCGTTCCGAAACGAAGATGATCGAACTCAGCAGGACGAGTTGGGCGAACAGGGCTGCGGCGACGATCCAGGCAGCAATGCGCTTGGCCCGGTCCATCCGCTCGGTACGAACGTTATATAGATCGTCCTCGGCAGCGAGTATTTCCCGTGCAATCGACCTCGAGCCGAACATCTTGGCGGCCTGTTTCAGCGCCTCGTCGGCCGCGTCGTAGTTTTTCCCGTCCAGCTTCTGCATTGCCGCGTCGAACAGTTCGAGGCGGCCGTCGACGACCGCTTCGAGCGCGCCGATGCGGTTCTGCTGGTCGGCGTCGTCATGGGTCAGCTCGGTGAGCCGGGCAATCAGTGGCGCGACGCGCGCGCGCACCAGGGCGTAGGTCGACCTGCCCTCAGCCTGGGGCATGCCGGCAAAGCGCGACAGGAGCAGGCTTTCCAGCTCGCTGAGGTTGTATCTCAGCTCATGGATCGTCTGTTTGACCTCGGCGGAGTGGACCACCCAAGCCGAGGCATTGAGCGTATCGTTGGCACTCTTGCGCAGGATCGAATACGGCAGGACCACGCTCGACAGGACCGCGATGCCGAGCAGGACGACGCGCAAGCGGGTCTCGAGCCCCCAGTTCCAGTTTGGCCAGTGCATTCGAAGTCCTAGTAGGATGTCGGCGGAGATTACCCCAGGTTTTCTGAACGGGTTCTGCCCGTCGGGATAGCCGGAGCGCGCTGGCCAGCCGTCGACTTGCGGCGCGGATTGTCGAACTCCTCCAGCAAGGCGTAGCCATGGAATCCTCGCGACGTGTACTGATCACAGGAGCCGGCAGCGGCCTCGGCCGGGCGCTGGCATTCCGCTATGCCGAAGCCGGCTGGCGGGTGGCCTGCGCCGATATCCGCCTGGACCGGGCCAACGAGACCGTCGCCCTGATCACCGGCTTCGGCATCGGCGCCATGGCCCTGCAAGTCGACGTCGGCGACGACGACTCCTTCGCGGGCCTGCGCGACCAGGTCCTGGCCGCCTGGGAAGGCGTCGACCTGGTCATCAACAATGCCGGCGTCAGCGGCGGCGGTTCGGTCCTTGATGCCTCCATGTCCGACTGGCAGTGGATGCTCAACATCAACCTGCTCGGTGTGGTCCGCGGCTGTCGCCTGTTCGGCCCGGTGCTGGTCGAACAGGGCGCCGGCCACATCGTCAACATCGCCTCGTTCGCGGCGCTGGCCGGTGGACCCGGCATGGCCACCTATGCCACGGCGAAGGCCGGCGTGGTCACCGTGTCCGAAGGCCTGCGCGCCGATCTCGACGGCAGCGGCGTGCGCGTTTCGGTGGTTTGTCCGAGCTTTTTCCAGACCAATCTGCTCGAGGGTTTCCGCGCACCCGACGCGAGTTCGCTGAACATGGCGACGGCGCTTATGCGCAACGCCCGCGAAAGCGCCGCCGACATCGCCGAAGCGATCCATGCCGGGGTCGAGCGCGGCGAGTTCCTGATCCTGCCCAGCGCGCAGGTACGCAAGTTCTGGCGTCTGAAGCGCTGGTTTCCGCAGCTGTATTTCCGCAAGCTCATGCAGATGGTTCGCGCACGCGGGGTGAAACCATGAGTCCGTTCATGATCTACGGGGCGAACGGCTACACCGGTCGCCTGATCGCCACCGAGGCAGCGAAGCGCGGCTTGAAGCCGGTGCTGGCCGGACGCAACCGCGACGCGCTCGATGCCCTCGCCGGCCCGCTCAAGCTGACCCGCCGCATTTTCGAACTGGACGATGCCGGGGAAGTCGACCGCAACCTCGAAGGCATGCGCATCCTGCTCAACTGCGCCGGGCCGTTCTCGAAGACCTGCGAACCGCTGCTCGAGGCCTGCCTGCGCAACAAGGTCCACTACCTCGACATCACCGGCGAGATCGACGTGTTCGCGCTCTGCCACCAGGCGCACAAGCGCGCCCAGCACGAGGGCATCGTGGTCTTCCCGGGTACCGGCTTCGATGTCGTGCCGACCGACTGCCTCGCGGCGATGCTCAAGCAGCGCCTGCCCGATGCCAGTCATCTCGTCCTTGCCTTCGAGGCAGCCGGCGGCCCGAGTCCGGGCACGGCGAAGACCAGCGTCGAGGGTCTCGCCGGGGGCGGCCGCGCGCGCATCAACGGCGAAGTGGTGGAAGTGCCGCTGGGCTGGAAGTCGCGCGAGTTCGTGCGCGAGGACGGCAGCCGGCGCTCGGCCATGACCATCCCCTGGGGTGACGTCTATACCGCCTTCGTCTCGACCGGCATTCCCAACATCGAGACCTACATGACCGTTGCGCCGAAGACCATCGCGCGCATGCCGTGGGTGCGGCGCCTGCGCTGGCTGCTGGGGCTGGCGCCCGTGCAGAAATACCTGCAGGGCAAGGCGGCGCGGACACCCGGACCGGATGCGCAACGCCGCGCCACGAGCGGCTGCGTGGTCTGGGGTGAAGTGCGCAATGCAGCCGGTCTCGAGGCATCGCTTTCGATGGAGACACCCAACGGCTATGCGCTGACGGTCACCGCCAGCCTCGGCATCGTCGAACACCTGCTGGCGAACTCGCCGGCCGGCGGCTACTACACGCCATCGCTGCTGATGGGCGCCGACTACGTGCTCGGCCTGCCCGGCGTGCGCCTGATCGGGCGATAGGGAGCCTCTGAGGACTCCGCGGCGGACTTGCTAGAATGCCGGGTTCCGCCATCGCACGGTCCCCCGAATGTCCCCGATCAAATCCAGTCCTCCGTTGAGCTTCTTCCCTGCGCTGATCTTTTCCTCGCGCTGGCTGCAGTTGCCGCTCTATCTCGGCCTGATCATCGCCCAGGGCGTGTACGTGGTCCTGTTCGTCAAGGAACTCCTGCACCTGATCCTGCATGCGACCTCGTTCGGCGAACAGCAGATCATGCTGATCGTGCTCGGCCTGATCGACGTGGTGATGATCTCCAACCTGCTGATCATGGTCATCGTCGGCGGCTACGAAACCTTCGTCTCGCGGCTCGGCCTGCAAGGCCATCCCGACCAGCCGGAATGGCTGAGCCACGTCAATGCGTCGGTGCTCAAGGTCAAGCTGGCGATGGCCATCATCGGCATCTCCTCGATCCACCTGCTGAAGACCTTCATCGCCGCCGGCACCCTGGAAGGCTTGCCGTTCTGCACGGGCGAGGAACTGGTCAGCGCGACCCAGGCGGCGATCAACGGCACGGTGCAGACCTGCACGACGCTGACCTCGGCCGGCGTCATGTGGCAGACCATCATCCATTGCGTGTTCATCCTTTCCGCCATCGGCATCGCCTACACCGATCGCCTGATGCAGGGCATTCCGCGCGGCAAGCCGCAGGGCGCGCATTGAGTAGCGACCGGTGCTCGCGAATCTGAACGGCAGCCCGTTGCCGGATCGTGCCTCTCTTGCGGCGCGACGCCGCGACGGACATGCTGATTTCCCAACACACATGAAACGGGGAAATCACCATGCGCATGGGCCTGATTATTGCGGGAATCATCCTGATCGCCGTCGGCGCGGCCGCGTTCACCGGCAATCTCAACTTCACCAAGGACAAGGAAGTGCTCAAGATCGGCGACCTGTCGGCGACCGTGCAGCAGGAGAAAACCGTGCCGCAGTGGGCCGGCGGTCTTGGCGCGCTGGTCGGGCTTGGCCTGGTCGTGGCCGGAGCGATGCGCAAGAACTGATTGCGCCGAGGATTGTTCCTTCGGGTCGCCGGATCGCGCCGTGGCGTGATCCGGTCTCGTCCCGACCATCGGCCGGGATGGCCTGATGGACGTCTCGCACCTGCTGGACGACCTCAACCCGGCCCAGCGCGAAGCGGTCACCGCCGCGCGCGGCCACTACCTGGTCCTCGCCGGCGCCGGCTCCGGCAAGACCCGCGTCCTCACCCACCGCATCGGCTGGCTGCTCGAAGTCGAGCGCGTCTCGCCGTGGTCGATCCTCGCCGTCACCTTCACCAACAAGGCCGCCGCGGAGATGCGCGCGCGCACCCAGGCGCTGGTCGGCGACGGGCCGCGCGGACTCACCATCGGCACCTTCCACGGCATCGCGCACCGCCTGCTGCGCCGGCACTGGCGCGAGGCGCGCCTGCCGGAGACCTTCCAGATCCTCGATTCCGACGACCAGCAACGCCTGGTCAAGCGCACCATCCAGGGGCTCGGCATCGACGAGGCGCGCTTTCCACCGCGCCAGGCCAGCTGGTTCATCAACTCGGCCAAGGACGAAGGCAAGCGTCCGGATGCGATTGATGCCGCCGGCAATCCGATGGCCTCGACGATGGTCGACATCTATGTCGCCTACGAGCGCGCCTGCCAGCGTGCCGGCCTGGTCGACTTCGCCGAGCTGCTGCTGCGCGCGCACGAGTTGTGGCTGCACGATGACGCCCTGCTCGCCCATTACCGCGAACGCTACCAGCACTTGCTGATCGACGAGTTCCAGGACACCAACACCCTGCAGTACGCCTGGATCCGCGTGCTCGCCGGAACCAGCGGGCAGGTGTTCGTGGTCGGCGACGACGACCAGGCCATCTACGGCTGGCGCGGCGCGCGCGTGGAGAACGTGCAGCATTTCCTGCGCGATTTCCCGCAGGCGAAGACGATCCGCCTCGAGCAGAACTATCGTTCGACGGCGAACATCCTCGGCGCGGCGAACGCGGTCATCGCGAACAACCCGAGCCGCCTCGGCAAGCAGCTGTGGACCGCCGACGGCAGCGGCGATCCGATCGAGGTCTATGCCGCCTACAACGAGCAGGACGAGGCGCGCTTCGTCATCGAGCGCATCCGTGAGTTCATCCGCGCCGAGCATGCCGCCAGCGAGGTCGCGATCCTGTATCGCTCGAATGCGCAGTCGCGCAACTTCGAGGAACAGCTGGTCCAGAACAACATCGCCTATCGGGTCTACGGCGGCCAGCGCTTCTTCGACCGCGCCGAGGTCAAGGATGCGCTCGCCTACCTGCGCCTGATCGCCAACCGCCACGACGACGCCGCGTTCGAGCGCGTCGTCAACACGCCGCCACGCGGAATCGGCGACCGCACCATCGACCTGCTGCGCGCGCGCGCACGGCGCGAGAACGTGTCGATGTGGGAAGCCGTGCTCGGCGAGCTGACCGACAGCAGCCTGGCCGGACGCGCGAAGAACGCGCTGCGCGCCTTCCTCACCCTGATCGACGAACTCGCGCGGGATTGCCTGGTGACCGCTGTCGGCGCTTCCGGCGCTGACGAGCAAGCCGGTGACGGCGCGCGAGAGGATTCCGGTGCGGTCGTCGACGAGCCGTTGCCGCTGGCCGAGCAGATGGACCACGCGATCGTGCGCTCGGGCCTGCGCGAGTATCACGAGAAGGACAAGACCAGCGCCGAATCGCGGCTGGAGAACCTCGACGAACTGGTCAACGTGGCCAGCCGCTTTGAACGCACGGCGGAAGACGACGAGGCGGGCCTGTCCGAACTGGCCGCCTTCCTCTCGCATGCCGCCCTCGAGGCCGGCGAGACCCAGGGCGAGAGCTGGCAGGATTGCGTGCAGCTGATGACCCTGCACTCGGCCAAGGGCCTCGAGTTTCCGCTGGTGTTCCTGGTCGGCCTCGAAGACGGGCTGTTTCCCAGCCACAAGTCGATCGAGGAGCCCGGCCGGCTCGAGGAAGAACGCCGCCTCGCCTATGTCGGCATCACCCGCGCCCGCCAGCACCTCGTGCTCTGCTATGCCGAGACGCGGCGCATGCACGGCATGGAGATGTACGGACGACCCTCGCGCTTCCTCGGCGAGATTCCCTCCGAGCTGCTGCACGAGGTGCGCCCGCGCGTGCAGGTCAGCCGCCCGATGGCGACCAGCCGGCATGCCGCGCTGGAGACGGAATCCCCGGGCCTCAAGCTCGGCCAGCGCGTCAGCCACGCGAAGTTCGGCGACGGCGTCGTCGTCGATTACGAAGGCAGCGGGGCGCACACGCGCGTGCAGGTCAATTTCGAGAACGCCGGGCAGAAGTGGCTGGTGCTGGCCTACGCCAACCTGTCACCGGTTTGATCGCGCGCAACGCTTCCGGAGGACGGGTCAGCCGCGATGTGCATCGTCGCAGCCCCTGTAGGAGCCCCTTCAGGGGCGATGCTCTTCATCAATCCCGCCAAGGGCATCGCCCCTGAAGGGGCTCCTGCACAGAGCGGCAATTCGCGGGCGCAATGATGTGCGCTCAATCGCAGCGCAGATTTCGCAGGTTGGTGGTGAGCGCCTGCGACCCCCAACATCGGGATTCCGATTCATCGCTCGCTGGAGCAAAGGCCGTTGGGGTGCGCTGGCGCTTACCCACAACCTACACACGCCACACAATCCGCATTCCTCGCTCGTCGTCCCGGCACAGGCCGGGACCCAGTGACTCCAACCTGTCGCCGGTTTGATCGCGGGCAACGCTTCCGGAGGACGGGTCAGCCGCGATGTGCATCGTCGCAGCCCCTGTAGGAGCCCCTTCAGGGGCGATGCTCTTCATCAATCCCGCCAAGGGCATCGGCCCTGAAGGGGCTCCTACACAGAGCTTGCGGATCGCGACCCGGGCATCCGGGGCAGGCCGCCCTTGCAGCGCTTCACAAAAAAAGCCCGCGAACCAGGTCGCGGGCTTTGCTGGTCTATCCGGCGTTGCCGCCTTGTTGTTGGATCAGCCGCGGCGGCGCGAGCGGAACTCGTCGAGATTGCTGTCGACTGCATCGAGCAGGGGCTCGACCGCTTCGCGCGCCTTCTCGGTCGCATTCAGCGTGCTGAAGTTGACCTGTTCCATGCCGCTGCTCCACAGCGTGCTGCCGTCGGAGACGCGATAGGCCTTGACGCCCAGCTGTACCGTATAGAGCGTGGAGCTCTGGCCGTAGTAGTTGAGGTTCTGCGAGCCGACCGGCTTGGCCTGGACGAAGACCACGGCGTCGGCGCGACCACGCAGCGATCCGAGGTTCGGCTTGCTGCCCTGCGCCTCGCCGGCTTCGATGACGCGGAAGCCGCGCCGTTGCAGCAGGCTGACGATGGCGTCGCGGGCCGGTTCGGTGATCACGTCGTCGCCGCCGACGACGACCGCGATGGTCGGCACGTGCGGCTTGGCCGGCGTGGTCACGGTCTTCTTCGGCACCATCGCCACGTCGACCGCTTCCTCGGCGCGCGGTGCCGGCACGTTGCCTTGCGCTTCTTCCGATGCGCGCGCGGCCGGCAGGTTCTGCAGGGCGTCCACATCGGCCTGCGAGGCACGCGGGCCCGGACCGTCGGCGCCGTTGTCGGCGAGGGCATCGCCGGCCGGCAGCGTGTCGCCGGTGCCCTGGGCGGCGTTCGTACCGTTGCCATCCTGCGCGTCGAGCGTCGAGGTCTGCATGTTGACCGCAGCGGCCTTGGTGGTCGGCACCGTCGAGGTCTGGCTGGTCGCCGATGCCTCGGGGGTGGCCGCGACCTGCTCGCCGGCGTTGCCGCCGAGGAACGGGATCTTGTCGCGGAACGCCCAGGCGCCGCCGACCAGGCCGAGCACGAGGACCGCCGCGATCGCGATCGGGACGACCGGACTGCCGCGCTTCTCGCCCGCGTCGGCCGGCCGGTCGAGCACCGAGCGGCGCTCGAAGGCCGGCTGCGCCGCACCGGGCGCCGTCGACGATCCGCTTGCAAGGGCCGGCGGCATCGGCTGGGCCGACGGGGTGATCTTCGTGTTCGCCACCGGCGCATTGGAGACCGGCGTCTTCTGGCCGATCATGGTCGCCGCCGCGGCCGACACCTTCGGCACGATCGTGATCGGACCGCTCTTGGCGACCAGCGGATGGGCGAACAGGTCCTCGGCCAGTTCATGGCAGCTCTGGTAGCGGTCGTCGGGTTCCTTGGCGATCATCTTCGACAGGATCCAGGCGATCTGCTCGTCGACTTCATCGTTGAGCTGGCGCACGTCGGGGATTTCGGCGCGCACGACCTCGAGCATGAGGCCCAGCGGCGACTCGTCGGTGAACGGCATGCGCCCGGCCAGCATCTCGAACAGGACGATGCCGAGCGAGAAGATGTCGGAGCGCCGGTCGACGACCTTGCCGAGGCAGACCTCGGGCGACAGGTAGCCGGGCGTGCCGACGAACTCGCCGGTCGAGGTCAGCTTCTTGGACATGTCCTGGTTGGACAGGGCGATGCCGAAGTCGGCGATCTTGATCGTGCCGCGGCTGGACACCATCAGGTTGCCGGGCTTGATGTCGCGATGGATCACGCCCTTGTCGTGCGCGGTGGCGAGGCCAAGCGCGGTCTGGTAGATGATCTTCGCGGCCGGTCCGATCGGCACCTTGTGTTCGCGCTTGAGCAGGGTGCCCAGCGACTCGCCTTCGACGAATTCCATGACGAAGAACGGCTGTCCCTCGTCCTCGCCGATGTAGTAGATCTGGATGATGTGCGGGTCGTTGAGCGCGGCCATGCTGCGCGCTTCGCGCAGGAAGCGCTCCTTGACGCCTTCGTCGTGGGCAAGCGAATCGGCCAGCACCTTGATTGCGACGTAGCGGTTGAGCGAGGACTCATGTCCCTTGTAGACCACGCCCATGCCCCCACGACCCAATTCGGCAACGATGTCGTAGTGTCCCAATCGCGTTTTCATGGTGTCTCCGAGGCGCCGTGCGCCGGTTGTGATGCTGCGGAATCAAATACTAGCAGCGGGTCCATGTGCATGTTCGCCCAATGCCTGGCAGCGAAAAGCGCGTTTCGGACACGCCCGATGTGTGAATCCCGTCACATTCCGGACGAAATTAGCACAAAGACCCGGAATACGGCCGCGGCGCAGGCCCGGGGCCGGGCTGTTGCGCCGCAGCAGACGAGCACCCCGGGCGTGCTCGACGAAAGCGGCTGACCGCTTCCGGCCCGCGCGCGCTCAGCCCTGGATGCCGTCGATTTCGATGCGCAGGTCGCGCCGGCAGATGTCGCTGAGCAGGATCATCATGCCGGCCACGTCCGCATGGCGTCGCCGGATGGCCTGTTCGACCGCGCCGGCTTCGGCGACGTCGCGCAGGTAGACCTTGAGCAGGGTGGCCGGCAGTCCGCGCGCGGCGATCTGCGGTCCGGCGGCGGCGAGCAGGCTGTCGAGATTGAGCAGGGTCTCGTCGAGCTGGGCGAGGGTGTCGCCGATGTGTTGCGAGCGGTGGCCGACCACGGCCGCGGTACCCGAGACCAGCAGCTGTTCGGCCGGCGTGCGCGTTGCCCGGGCGAAGGTCGGGGCGACTGGCCCGTACTCGCGCGGGTAGGCCCAGGCGCTGACCTGGCGCGGATTCTCCACGGCGACGCCGCCGAGACGTGCGGCCAGGCCGTAGACCTGGAGCACGCGGATGCCGTCGCGGCGACCGATCGCGGTGGCCGCCGAATAGCCATTGCGCGCGGCCGGCGAGATGCCGCGGGCACGACCGCTGCAGAAATGCCGGTAGCGCTCGTCGTCGCCATCGCCCTCGTTGATCGCGTCCATGTAGTTCCACAGGCGCAGGATGTGTCCCTTCGCGCCGCAGGCGAAACGATGGCGTTCGAAGAAACGGCAGATCTCGGCGTACGCGCTTTCGGCAGCGGCATCGATCCCGCCGCAACCCGCTTCATCGACCTCGATGGCGAAGTAAAGATAGTCGGCGTTCATGCTCCAGCGCAGGGCGCCGTCGCGCCCGCTGCTGACCGGCTCGCTGCCGCGCCAGACTTCGAGCAGATCCTCGCCGACCGGCTCCAGGCCGATGCGCAGGAAGCGCGGATCATCGCTGGCCGGCGGCCGCTTGCCGAAGCCGATGACGGCCAGCACATCCGGCTCGGCAAGCAGTTCGATGGCCGAGCCACGAACGTAACTTGCGCCGAGCGGCGGCAACGGAGCGATCGCCGGAGCGGATGTGAATTCTGGAAGTCGCACGTCGAATCGGGTTGTCGGGGTCGGTTGGCGCCGCAAGGTGGGCGGTCGCGGATGATACACTGCGGCGCCCTGAACCATTGACTCAACGAAGAGGCAGAGCCCCGTGACCGACGCCGTGGAATCGACAAAGCAATCACCCGCCGAGCTCGAACTCGCGCAACTGGTGGTGGAAAGCCTGAACATCGAAGGCGTGGATGCGGACAGCATCGATCCGGAAGCACCGCTGTTCGGCGAAGGCGATCTCGGCCTCGATTCCATCGACGCGCTGGAGCTGGCGCTTGCCGTTTCCAAGCACTACGGCTTCCAGTTGCGCTCGGACAATCCCGACAACCGGCAGATCTTCGGCAGCCTGCGCGCCCTGTCCGCGCATATCGAGCAGCAGCGCAGCAAGTAAACCTCCGGCCCGCGCCTATTGCGGCCTGCGCAAGCGGAACGCACGCACGCGCAGGTCCGCTCCGCGCCAGGCCAGCGCGCCGGCATGCCCGGGCGCCGGTTCGAAGCAGCGCAGTCGCCACTCCTCCGGCGTGCCGGCTTCTGCGGCTATCGCCTGCAGGCCGGCCCCGCCGCCCTCTTCAAGAGCGAAGCGCAGGCGATGCAGGCCGAACGAAAGGCCGTGTCCGAGGGCCTTGAGCACGGCTTCCTTGCTGGTCCACAGGCGCATGAACGCGGCCCCCTGCGCGGCCTCGTCGAGGGCGGCCAGTGCCGCGGTTTCTTCGGCGGCGAAGAACCGGTTGGCCAGTTCGAGCGGCGAATGACGCCGGCCAAGCGCCTCGACGTCGACGCCGATCTCGTGGTGCGCGCAGAAGGCGAAGACCACGCATTGCCCGGAGTGGCTCAGGTTGAAGCGCGGAAACCCGCTGGCGGACACGAACGGCTTGCCGTGTTCACCGCGCTCGATGGGCGGCGCTGCGGCGACGCCCGCGTATTCCTGCAGCAGGCGGCCGAGCTCGGCGCGGGCGAGCGCCGAAACTTCGCGCGGCGGGAAGGCCTGTTGCGATCGCCACAACCAAAGATGCACCTCGTCCGGCAACAAGGGCTCAACCCTGTCGGCCTCGGCGAAATCCTGCAGTCCAGGCGCGGAATCCGCTGCGCGCACGGGCGCGGCCGGCGCGCCGGAATCCGCGTGATCGCCGCCCACCCTCCCTTGCTTGCCGTCCCGCGTCGAATGCATGCGTCGTCCGTCGTGTGGAAATCCATGCCCTGGTGCCGCAGCAGGGCATGGGCCCATGCCTGCGCAGATGGCGTGCAGCGCGGCCCGCAGGGTTTCGCCATGGTACATTTCCGCCCTGTTTCCTGGGCGAAAAGTCCCGACCGTGAATCGCCCCGCCCCCATTCCGACCCGTCCGGACACGCTGGCTGCTTCGGTGCAGCGCCTGCGCGTGTTCGGCGTGATCGCCGCCTACATGGCCCTGGTCGCGGTGGCATGGCTCAGCGGCAACGATTTCCTGTCTGCCATATGTGTCGTCCTCCTGATCAGCGCGGTGATGGCGCCGCGACTGCGTCGCCCGGATGCACGCTGGCCCTGGATAGCCTGGACCGTGCTGGTCGGCGCAGTCGCCGTGCTGACCGTCCTCGGCCATGGCCGCACCGCCCTCGACCTGGTGCCGCTGGCGATCAACCTCGCCCTCGGCGCGCTGTTCGGATTCTCCCTGACCGATTCGCACACGCCCCTGATCGCCCGCGCGATCATCGCCATCGAGGGACGCGAGCACCTCGGGCTGCCGCGCGTGGCCGGCTATGCGCGCGCGCTCACCGCAGCCTGGACCGTGCTCTTCCTGGCCCAGTCGATCCTCTTCGTCGTCGTGCTCGGCTGGTGGTTGCCGGGCACCGCGGCGGATGATCCGGCGCATGGATGGCTGGTGACCTGGCTGCATGTGGGTGGTTTCCTTTTGCCCGCGCTGTTCATGCTCGTCGAGTACGCATTCAGGCGCTGGTACCTGCGCCACGTGCCGCACCTCGCCCCGCAGGTTTTCCTGCAGCGCCTGATCCGCAACTGGCCGCGATTGCTGCGCGATGCCAGTGGCCCTGCCGGGCACGGGGTCCGCGATGCCGGATGAGGCGACCACGTGGGTCGAGGCGCTGTGCATCGAGGCCACGCATCCGAGCCTGCCGGGTCATTTCCCCGGCCAGCCCGTGGTTCCCGGCGTGGTCCTGCTCGACCGCGTCGCGGCGCGACTGCAGCGCGAGGGCGTCGGCGCGCTGGCGCGCATCCCGGCGGTCAAGTTCCGCGCGCCGTTGCTGCCCGGCGAACAGGCGCAGCTGCATATCGAACTGCGCGGCAGGCACGTGCGTTTTCGCGTGATGCGCGCGGATGAACTGCTGACTTCCGGCGAAGGAGAGCTGGCATGAGCAAACACTGGAGCGAACATCGCGAGGGCGGCGGACGCTTCGCGCTGTGGCTGATCCGAACCATCGGCCTGACCTGCGGGCGGCGCTGCTCGCGCCTGCTGCTGTATCCGATCACGCTGTACTTCTTCCTGCGCCGCCACGACGAGCGACGCGCGTCCTATGCCTACCTCGAGCGCGTGTTCGGTCGCAAGGCCAGCGCGTGGATGGTGATGCGGCATATCCATTGCTTCGCCTCGACCATCCTCGATCGCATCTATCTGCTCACCGATCACCTGCGCAATTTCGACATCGCTGTATTCGGCCTCGACGAACTGCATGCGCAGATGCGTCCCGACCGCGGCATGCTCCTGCTCGGCGCGCACGCGGGCAGCTTCGAGGCGCTGCGCGTGATGTCCCTGCAACGACCCGACGTGAAGGTGCGCGTCGTGCTCAACACGAAGCAGACGCCGGCAATGACGGAGCTGCTGCACGCGCTCAACCCCGGGCTCGCGAAGAACGTCATCGACGCCTCGCGGCCCGGCCACGAGGTCGTCTTCGCCCTGCACGACGCGATGAACGAAGGCGCGCTGGCGACCCTGCTCGGCGACCGCGCGCGCCCGGGCGAGGCGACCATCGAGATCGACTTCCTCGGCGCGCCGGCGCGCTTCCCGGTTGCGCCGTTCCTGATCGCCGGTATGCTCAAGGTACCGATCGTGCTGTGCCTGGGCCTGTATCGCGGCGGGCGTTCCTACGACCTGGTCTTCGAAACGCTGACTGAACAGTTGGACCTGCCCCGGCGCGGTCGGGAGGCCGAATTGCGCGCTTTCGTGCAACTCTATGCAGCAAGGCTCGAACACCATGTCCGCGCCCATCCCTACAACTGGTTCAACTTCTATGATTTCTGGAAACTGGAAACTTCGCGCGACGAGCGGCCTGCTATGCCTGATGCTGCCCTGTCTGGCGAGCGCGGCTGAGGTCGATGCGCAGGGCCTGGTCAGCGGGCTCAAGCGCAAGTTGCCGGCGCGCACCGCCTATACCGAAGTGCGCTTCTCGCACATGTACGATCGCGCCGTGGTCGCCCGCGGCGAACTCGAGTACCTCGGCCCGGGCCAGCTCGGCAAGCGCGTCGATTCGCCGTACAAGGAAACGACGACGATTGCCGACGGCGAGGTCACCGTGCAGCGCGGCACGCGCAAGCCGCGGCAGATCTCGCTCGACCGCGTGCCCGAGCTGGATGGTTTCCTGCGCGGCTTCAGCGCCCTGCTCGGTGGCGACGTCGCCGCGGTCGAACGCGATTTCGAGCTGTCCAGCAGCGGCGACATGGCCAACTGGCACCTGCGCCTGGCGCCGAAGGACAAGCGCCTGCGCAAGCGCATCGACGCGATCGAGGTCGATGGCAGCGCCGACACCGCACGCTGCTTCAGCATCATCGATGCCGACGACGACGCCAGCATCCTCATGGTCGAGCAACTGGCCAGTGCCGAACTGCCCGATCCGCTGACCCGGCGCAACGTCGACCGCGCCTGCCACGGCGGAGCCGCCAGGCAGTGAGCCCGCGCATGCGTCGCTTCGCCCTGCTGATCGGCTGGGTCGTCGTGCTCGTGGCCGTCGCCGCCTACACGGCGCACACGCTCAGGATCAGCACCGACCTGCGCAGCTTCATGCCGCCGGCGCAGACGGCCGACCAGAAACTGCTGATGGAGCAGATCGGCGAAGGCCCCGGCTCGCGCCTGCTGCTGCTTGCGATCAGCGGTGCCGACGACGAACGCCTGGCCGACCTGAGCCGGCGCTTCAGCGCGGCGCTGCGCAAGGATCCGCACTTCGCCCAGGTCGTCAATGGCGAGTTCGACGCCGGCCTGCTCGACGAAGCGCTGCTGCCCTATCGCTACCTGCTGACGCCGAGTTTCGACGAGGAACCCCTCGACGGGAACGTGCTCGCCGACGAGCTGGGCCAGCGCGTCGAAGACCTCGGTTCGCCGGCGGCGACCCTGCTCAAGCCGTTGCTGCCGCGCGACCCGACCCTGGAGATCATGAAACTGGCCGAGCGCTGGTCGCCGCCGAAGGCACCGCTGCTGCGCGAGGGCGTCTGGTTTTCGCCCGACGACGAAGCGCTGCTGCTCGTGCAGACCCATGCCGCCGGTTTCGATCCGGCCGCGCAGGGCGAGGCGATCGACGCGATCGAGAGCCTGTTCGCCTCGGTCAGGGGCACGGACGCCGCGGCACACCTGGTGATCAGCGGCCCGGGCTACTTCACCGTGCTGGTCAATGCGAGCACGCGCGGCGAATCGGAATGGCTGGGCCGCATCAGCACGGTCGGCTTCATCCTGCTGCTCCTGTTCGCCTATCGCAGCATCGCCGTGCTCGGCCTCGCCGCGCTGCCGATCGCCTCCGGCGCACTCGCCGGCGTCGCCGCGATCGCCGCCGTGTTCGGCGAGATGCACGGCATCACCCTGGCCTTCGGTTTCACCCTGCTCGGCGTCGCCCAGGAATATCCGATCCGCCTGCTCAGCCACCGCCGTGCCGGCGAGACCGCGCTGCAAAGCGTGCGCGGCCTGTGGCCGCTGCTGCTGACCGCGATCGCCTCGGCCTGCATCGCCTACCTGGCCTTCTTCGCCTCGGGCGTGACCGGGCTCATGCAACTCGCCGTGTTCACGATCAGCGGCCTGCTCGTCGCCGGCTTCAGCACGCGCTACCTGCTGCCGCGCGTGCTGCCGGTGAAGTTCCGCGATGCCGCCGACACGCCCGGCCTCGGCGCGGTCTGGAACTGGCTCGAGGCATTGCCGCGTCCGCGCTGGCTGCCGGCGCTGCTGCTCATGATCGCCGCGGCGATGCTGTGGTCGGCCTCGACGCCGTTCTGGCAGAACGACCTCGCCGCGCTGACCCCGGTTCCGAAGGACCTGATGCAACGCGAAGGGCGCCTGCGCGCCGCGCTCGGCGCTCCGGACGTGCGCTACCTGCTGATCGTCGAGGCGGCCGATGCCGAGGGCGTGCTCGAACTGTCGGAGAAGGTGGCGCCGCGCATCGACGCGCTGATCGCCCAGGGCGCGGTCGTCGCCGCCGAACTGCCGAGCCGCTACCTGCCGAGCCTGGCCACGCAACGCGAACGCCAGGCCCGCCTTCCCGATCGCGCCGCGCTCGAAGCAATGCTGGCCACGGCGCAGGCCGACCTGCCGTTCCGCGCCGGCCTGTTCGAGCCGTTCGTCGACGATGTGGAAAAGGCGCGCACGCTCGAACCGCTGACGCCGGCCGCCTTCGCCCGCTCGCCGGTCGGCGCGCGCATCGACGCCATGCTGGTCAAGCGCGGCGACCACTGGCTCGGCCTTGGCACGATCATCGGCATGAACGATGCGCAGGCCTTCGATGCGCTGGCGACCGAGACCAACGGCGCGGTGCGCCTGCTCGACCTGAAAGGCGCCTCCGAGTCGCTGGTCGCTTCGTATCGCGAACGCATCCTGCAGGCCTTCGGCATCGCCATCGTGCTGCTCGTGATCACCGTGTTCATCGCCTTCCGCGACATCCATCGCGCCTGGCACGTGCTCGCGCCGATGACCCTGGCGACGATCCTCGTGCTCGCCGTGCTGCGTTTCGGCGGCACTTCGCTGTCGCTGTTCCATCTGGTCGCACTGACCCTGGCCGCCGGACTCGGCCTGCACTACGCGCTGTTCTTCGAGCGCACCACGCCCGATGAAGCCGAGGCCCGGCGCACCCTGCACGCGACCCTGGTCTGCGTGGTCTCGGCCCTGCTCGTGTTCGCCCTGCTCGCCTGGTCGTCGTTGCCGGTGCTGCGCGCGATCGGCCTCACGGTCAGCCTCGGCGTCGGCTTCCATTTCTGCCTGTCGATCCTGATGGCGCGCAAGGGACGCCGTCGCGATGCTGGATAAGTCCGACTGGGGCCACCTGATTCCGCACCAGGGCACGATGTGCCTGCTCGACGGCGTGGTCGGCTGGACCGCGGATTCGATCCACGCACGCACCGCTTCGCACCGCCGCGCCGACAACCCGCTGCGCAGCGACGGCATCCTGCGCGCCGTGCACCTGTGCGAATACGGCGCCCAGTCGATGGCCGTGCACGGCGCCCTGCTTGCCCGCGAGTCCGGCCAGTCCGCGGCACCGGGATTCCTCGTCTCGCTGCGCGGCGTCGCTCTCGCGGTATCGCGCATCGACGACCTCGACGGCCCGCTCGATGTCTTCGGCGAACGCCTGCTCGGCAGCGAAACGAGCTGGCAATACGCCTTCCGCATCGAACATGCGGGCGTCGAGATCGCCTCGGGGCGCGCGGCGGTGATGTTGCGTTGAGGGCCGGGAATAGGGAATAGGGAGTGGGGAATGGGGAGTTGGGAAGTTTCTGCCATGACACGGGGTGGTACCTCGTAGGTTGGCGGTGAGCGAATGCGAACCCCAACGATGTCGAAATTTTCGTGGATTGCGGTGTCGCTGCACATCCCGATGTTGGGGTTCGCAAGCTCACCGCCAACCTACAAGACCTTCCGCTCGTCGTCCCGGCGCAGGCCGGGACCCAGTTCCTCGTTTCTTCTGGATCTTTACGTCGCTTCGCGGCGCCTAACCAATGCAGGGCTTTCACTCGCCTTCGGCGAGCGAGTCACTTCTCTTTGCGTGGCCACTGCGCCGGCACGACAGCGGCAGGTCGTTGAGGGCACAAGCCGGAGGGCTTGGTATCCTTCTGCGATCAGGCAGACCGACATGCCACCGACCCAGGGAACCCAACCATGAATGCATCTCCCCGCCGCGCCCTCGTCACCGGTGGCAGTGGCGACATCGGCAGCGCGATTGCGCAGGCGCTCGCGGCTGCCGGTTGCGAGGTGATCGTGCATGCGAATGCCAACATCGGGCGTGCCGAGGCGGTCGTCGAGGCGATCGCGGCGGCAGGCGGCAAGGCATCGGCGATCGCGTTCGACGTGGCCGATGGCGCGGCGGCGCGCACGGCGATCGAGTCGCTGCTCGCCGACGGGCCGATTCCGATCGTCGTCAACAACGCCGGCATCCACGATGACGCGCCGATGGCCGGCATGAGCGAGGCGCAGTGGCGGCGCGTGATCGATGTGTCGCTGCACGGTTTCTTCAACGTCACCCAGCCGCTGCTGCTGCCGATGGCGCGCACGCGTTTCGGGCGCATCGTCAGCGTGTCCTCGGTGGCGGCGGTGATGGGCAATCGCGGCCAGACCAACTACGCGGCGGCCAAGGCGGCGCTGCATGGCGCTTCGAAATCGCTGGCCCGCGAGATGGCTTCGCGCGGCATCACGGTCAACGTGGTCGCGCCGGGCATGATCGCCGGCAGCATGCTCGGTGAATCCTTCGATGCCGCCATGGTCAAGGCGATGGTGCCGGCCGGGCGCATCGGCAAGCCTGAGGAAGTGGCCGCACTGGTGCGTTTCCTGTGCAGCGACGAGGCCGGCTACATCAACGGCCAGGTCATCGGCATCAACGGCGGCATGGGCTGACGCGCGAACGCGCTTCCCCGGTGCGCGGATTTCGCTGGTGCAACCGGTAGGCGCGCCGTGGCCTGCGCGCGAGGCCGCGGGTGCCATGTCCGGAAACGGCGAGCAGGCCGGCGCGGTTTCGGCGACGCTGTGCTTCTTTCGTTGATGGAGGAGCACCATGCAATCGTTCCGCATTTCCGGCCTCGCCGAGCAGGAATTCGCGCCGCTGTTCGCTCTGGGCGATGACGAACTCGCCACGCTCAACATCGAGCGCGTGAGCGCGGCTGCAAATCCCGGCTATCCGTGCCGGGTCAGCCTGGTCGATGCCGAGGTCGGCGAGGAGTTGCTGCTCTTGCCGTTCGAGCATCTGCGCGCGGATTCGCCGTATCGGTCCTCGGGAGCGATCTTCGTGCGCCGCGGGGCGCGTCGACCCGATCTCGCGCCCGGCGAGATCCCGCCGTATGTCTCGACGCGCCTGGTCTCGTTGCGCGCCTATGATGGGACGCACCGCATGGTCCATGCCGACGTCTGCGAGGGCAGCGTGCTGGCCGACGCCATCAACACCGCGTTCGCCAATGCCGAGGTCGCCTACCTGCATCTGCACAATGCCAGGCGCGGTTGTTATTCGTGCCGCGTCGATCGCGTGGCGGGTTAATCCGCGCGGCGTGCGGCGCGCCGCAGTGCGCCCGCTCTTCGTAGGAGAGGCATTTATGCCCGATGCTCTTTTCCGCATCGCCGGAAAGCATCGGGCATAAATGCCTCTCCTGCAGAACAGCCGGTGGGACGCGGGACAGATGATCGAAACCCGCGCCGCAGTCCGCGATCAGGCGGCCGAGGCGAACAGCGGCGTTGCTGGTGATGCTTGCGTTGGCAAGCTTCCGGCGTCGAGCGTGGGACAGGCCGCCTGCGCGCGGGCGACGATGGTCGCGGCGAGGGCGCGCATGAGGACGACGTTGGCGCGGATGCGCGCGCGCACGCCGGCGTCGTCGAGTTCGTCGTGCAGGCTGGCGTTCATGCCGACGAACCAGCCGAGATCCTGCTGGTCGAACATGCAGGCGGCGTTGGGTCGCGGGCTGAGCTGCGACCAGTCGCGCAGGAAAGCCTGCATGTCGAGGTTGAGCTTCGCCGCCTCGGCGAATTCCGCCTGCAGGTCGCCGAGCAGGGCGATGTCGGTCAGGCGGTCCTGGAAGACCAGCTGGCAGAGCACGCCCCAGTAATAGGTGTAATCCCAGATCACCTTGATCGACATGACCTCGGCATCGCCGAAGATCGCGTACTGGCCGCGGTACATGCTCAGCGTGTTGGCGTAGAACGAGAACAGCAGTTGCTCGTAGATGCGCGCATACGGCCCTAGCGGCTTGCCGGCGCGTTCCAGCGCGATCAGCTCGCAGATGTAGGTGTTGCCGATGGCGATGAAATCCGTGCCGGGCGAATAGAACGGATCGAGGAACATCCCGGCCTCGCCGGTCAGCGCCCAGCGGTCGCCCGAGAACACCTGCCTGCAGCCGTAGGAATAGCTGCGCAGGAACTTGAAATCCATCAGCTTGTCGCGCCTGGCCGCGCAGGCGCGCGCGACCAGCGGCTGGTGCACCTGCAGCCAGGCCAGGGCGCGGTCGAACGTGTTCATCGTCTCCAGCGGATGCATCGCCGCGTCGCAGACGATGCCGACCGAGTGCGCGCCCGAACTGAGCGGAATCAGCCACACCCAGTAGCCCGGTCCGCACAGGTGGTTGGTCGAACGCCAGCGCTCGCGCGGTTCGCAGCGCTCGCCCCAGGCGCGGTCGTCGCACCAGTGGTCGATGGCGAGGCGGTCGTCGATGCGGAACCAGACCGCGTTGGCGTCGTGGCCGTTGTCCTCGGCAAGGTCGAACTTGCGCCTGAGGATGCCGGCGCGACCGCTGGCGTCGACGACCCAGCGCGTCGACAGCGTGCGCTCTTCGCCGCGCACCTGCACGCGAACGCCGTGCGCCGCGTCGCCCTCGCCGAATTCGATGCCGCGCACGACGCTGCCGGTCATGAAATGGATGCCGCGCTCGAGCACGAGCTCGCCCAAGTGGTTTTCGAGGATGCCGCGGTCGATCTGCCAGGTCGGCGTCGGCATCACCGTGCTGACGCCGAGTTCGGTGACGCCTTCGAGATCCTCGCGACCTTCGCTCCAGAAGAAGCGGAAGCCGAACTTGCGGATGTGCGCGGTGTCGAGGTGTTCGCGCAGGCCGAGCGTATCGGCCAGGTAGTGCGCGCCGATCTCGACCTTCGATTCGCCGACCTTGTGCGCGGCCAGCGGCAGCGGGTGTTCGTTGCGTTCGAGGACGACGATGTCGAGGTCGGCGAAGCGCTGGCGCAGCTGCAGGGCGAGGCAGAGGCCGGCGAGGCCGCCGCCGAGGATGACGACATCGTGCATGGGACGGCTGCTCATGGCGGACTCTGCCCGGCGCCTGGCGCGGCGGCCGGCAATGCGGGTGACGGCCTGGCGCGCGTGAAGGCGATCAGCAGCGGCGTCGTCATCAGGGTGGTGACGATCGCCATGACCATCAGCATGGTGAAGATCTCGACGCCGATGACGCCGATGTCGAGGCCGACTTTCATCACGATCAGTTCCATCAGCGCGCGCGCGTTCATCAGCGAGCCTACCGCAAACGCCTCGCGCCAGCCGAATCCGGCGGCACGCGCGCCGGCGGCGCCGCCAAGCACCTTGCCGAGCACCGCCGCGGCGAGGATCAGCACCAGCGCCATCGAACCACCGCCGGCAAAGGCATCGGCGCTGGTGTGCAGGCCGGCGAGGGCGAAGAAGACCGGCATCAGGACGAGCACGGCGACGTATTCGATGCGCTCGACCAGGCTCGCCAGCAGGCGATTGTCGCGCGGCAGCGCGGCGCCGAACACGAACGCGCCGAACAC
Source organism: uncultured Gammaproteobacteria bacterium (assembly GCA_963822465.1). GTDB lineage: Bacteria > Pseudomonadota > Gammaproteobacteria > Xanthomonadales > Rhodanobacteraceae > Dokdonella. Next base: position 354,707 of record CAWGHP010000011.1, read on the forward strand.
CGCGTGCAGGCCGAGCGCGTCGGTCATCGCGGCGCTGGTGAACACGCCGATCAGCAGCACCGAGAGCAGGCCGGCGGACGGACGCCCGTCGCTGCCGTGGCGTTCGAGCGCACGCGCCAGCAGCGGGCGCAGGAAGACGAAGGCGACCACGGCCATGGCGGCGGTGCCGAGCACGGTGACCGCGAAGCCGGTCCAGCCGGCGCGCGAGGAAATCATCGCGACGACGAAGGCGAGCACGATCCAGGCGAGCACGTCGGCCATGGCGGCCGAGGTCAGCGACAGGCGCCCGACCGCCGACTCGGTCATGCCGCGCTCCTTGAGGATTCGCGCCATGATCGGGAACGCGGTGATCGACATCGACGCGGCCATGAACAGGGCGAACGGCCAGAAGCCGACGCCGTCCGGGGCGAACTGCGGATGCAGCAGCGGCGAGATCGCCAGGCCCAGGGCGAACGGCAGCAGCACGCTGGCCAGTCCGGTGACACCCGCTGCACTGAGGTGCCGGCGCGCGCCACCCGGCAAGCGCAGTTCGGCGCCGACGATGAACATGAAAAGGACCAGGCCGATCTGGCTCAGCCCCTCGAGCGCGGCGAGGCTCTGCGGCGCGAACAGGAAGGCCTGCGCCTGCGGCGCGACGGCGCCGAACAGCATCGGCCCGAGGGCGATGCCGGCGAGCATTTCGCCGATCACCGGCGGCTGGCCGAAGCGGTGCAGCAACAGGGCGAGCAGGCGCGCCATGCCGAGGATGGCGACCAGTTGCAGCAGCAGCAGCGGCACCGCGCTCACGCCGGGCGACCTTCGCCGGCCAGCGGCGGATCGAAGATGTGTGGCGGCGCGGCATGCGAGGCGCGATAACTGCGGATGACATGGCCGTAGTGGATGACGCGGCCGATCGTGTACAGCGTGATCAGGGTGACATCGCGCACCGGGCGGAAGTGGCTGAGGCGGAACTCGCGGTCGTAACGCGACTCGATCGGGATCGAGACGACGCCGAGCCCGCGCTCGCGCACGGCCGCGATCAGGATCGCCGCCTCGAACACGAAACCCTGGGCCGGCAGGTCGACCAGCTCCATCGCCGCCTTCGGGTAGTAGCGCTGCCCGCTCTGCGTATCGGCGACCGGGATGCCGCAGCCCCAGGAGATGCCCCAGTCGGCGACGGCATTGGCGCGACGCCGCGCATTGGGCTGGTTCGAGCGCGTGCGGATGCGCGCGCCGATGACCAGATGATCGGGAAACCGCCGCGCAGCGGCGAGCATGCGCGGGATGTCGGCGGCGTCGTGCTGGCCGTCGCCATCCATCGCCACGACCGCATCGAAACCGCGCCGCAGCGCCTCGCGGAATCCGTCGCGCAGGCTCTCGCCCTTGCCCTTCGGCGCATCGTGGCGGATCACCGTGACCGGCAATCCGGCGAGGATCGCCGGCGTGCCGTCGGTGGAGCCGTCGTCGACGACGATGACATCGGGAAGCACGGCCAGCGCCGACTCGACGACGCGACGGATGGCCAGCTCCTCGTTCAGTGCCGGTATCAGGATCGCGACGCGACCCGGCTGCGGCGCGCTCATGCGCAGATCTCCACCGCCAACGCCGAATGCTGGCCGGCACCGAGACGCAGGCGGGCCTGTCCGCCGCGCGCCAGCGCGAGCAGCACGGGCAACGCCCCGGTCGCCATCGGATTGCTCTTCGCCATGGCCGCGAAATCGGCCGGCAACGCATCAGCGCTGCCGATTTCTGCCGTCGCGGGATCCAGCGACAGGCGCAGTGTCGGCGGCTTGTCGCCGGCCGGCGCGATCACGAAGGCGACGCCGAAGATCGACGTGGCCGGAGAGACGGCCAGCAACGGACCCTTCGACTCGGTGTCGTAGGCGGCCATCAGCACCGGCTTGCCTTCGGCCACCGCTTCGACGGCCGCCTCGAACAGCGCCGTGGCGAAGCTCGCATGCCAGCTGCTGATCGAGGTCGATGCCGCATGGCAGTTCGCGGCGATCGTCCAGTAGCCGGCCGGCGCGTTGTGCACGGAATTGTGGAAACGGATCGGCGACAGTTCGCGCGGCGCGCTGGCCAGGGTCTCGCACATGTAGTCGGTGATGACGAGATCGCCGTGGGTCGAGGCGAACACCGAGGCCAGCCCGGCGGGCGCGTGCGCGGACGCCGCGCAGGCCTGGGCGGCGATGTCGCAGGCGAGCAGGACCGGTTGCGGCGCGCGCCGGCGCTCGGCGGCGGCGAGCAGGCCCGGGCTCGGTTTGGCCGGCGCCGCCGGGTCGGCTTGCGCCTCGCCGCGCAGGCCGGCGCGTGCGCTCGGCCAGTCGGGGTAGCCCGGCGCCCAGAAGCCGATGCCTTCGATGCACACCTCGAGCGTCTTCATGCCGTCGCTCCGCGCGCAAACGCCAGCGTGCAGTTGCTGCCGCCGAAGCCGAACGAATTGCTCAGGGCGATGCGGACGTCGCGCTCCTCGTTGGCCAGGGCCAACAGCGGCGCGTGCAGGGCATCGGGTTGTTCGCAGTTGAGCGTGCCGGGGACGAAGCCGTGTTCGAGGGCGAGCAGGCTGATCACCGTTTCGAGGATGCCGGCGGCACCCAGCGTGTGCCCGCTCCAGCCCTTGCTCGAACTCGCCCGCGTGCGGCCGCCGAAGACGCTGGCCACGAGTGCCCCTTCGACTTCGTCGTTCTTCGGCGTCGCCGTGCCGTGCAGGTTGACGTAATCGACCTCGTCGGCGCCGATGCCGGCCCGCGCCAGCGCGCCTTCCAGCGCCAGGCGCGCGCCGAGGCCCTGCGGGTGCGGCGTCGACATGTGGTGCGCATCGCTCGATTCGCCCCAGCCGATCAGGCGCGGCGCCGAGGCCGGACCGTCGCGCTCGACGAGGGCGAAGCCGGCCGCCTCGCCGATCGAGATGCCGCAGCGGCGCGCATCGAACGGCCGGCACGCTTCGGGCGCGACCAGCTCGAGTGAATTGAAGCCGAACAGCACGCTGCCGCAGAGGCTGTCGACGCCGGCCAGCACGGCGGCATCGACGAGGCCGAGGCGGATCATGCGTTCGGCCTTGGCGAAGATCTTGGCGCTCGACGAACACGCCGTCGCCGTGGTCAGGCACGGTCCGCGCGTGCCGAGCACGCGCTCGAGGAACAGCCCCAGCGAGTGCGGCGTGTGCACTTCCGAGCGGCGCAGCTCGGCCGGCATCTGCGCGTCCTCGAGATCGGCGTAGGCGTCTTCGGTGGCGCCGATGCTCGAGGTCGAGGTGGCCACGAGCAGGGCGACGCGGTCGGCGCCATGGCGCGCGATCGCCGCCCGTGCGCTGTCGAGGAAGCCGTCCGCGTTGAGGCCGAGCCAGGCCAGGCGGTTGTTGCGGCATTCGTTGGCGGCGAAGTCGCCCGGCAGCGCCGCCTGTTCGACGCCGGCGACGCGGCCGATCGCGCATTCCAGCGGCTCGCGGGTGAAATCGTTCGCACGCAGGCCGCTGCGGCGATTGCGCAGGGCATCAAGGTGCCCGGCGAGGTTGTTGCCAAGGGCGGAGACTGCGGTATGCGCCGTGATGGCGATCGGCTGGATGGGTTCTGGCACGCGGGATCATTGGTTGCGAATTCCTTGAAGTATAGCGAGGCCTTGTCCGGCGCGGCTGGCAAGGCCGCCCGTGGCGGCGGTTTGCGTCCCGTGGCGTTCAGGTTCGGCACCCGCATCGCGCGGACTGCGGCCGGATCCGGCGCGGCGATCCGGCCGGCCGGGTCGCTGCGGACGAGGCGGGCGGCGCGGCGCTGCCGTGGGCGGTCGCTGGTGGGGATGGCGCCGGGTTTGCCGGGGCAACAGGCGAAGGGCAAGGGGGGACTCCTCGCGGTCGGGTGGTCGCCCTGGCCTGTTTCCCACCCCGGCCTCGGTTGGCGTAATCTGTCCGCTTCGGGTCCGCTGGCGGCCTCGTCGGGGGCGCGGGCGGCGCGCACCATGGCATCCCCTCCACAACCCAGGGAACAGCCCATGTCTGCCCGGAACACCGCACTGATCGTGATCGACGCCCAGGAATCCTTCCGTCATCGCAACTACTGGAACGAAGCCGAAGCGGCCCCGTTCATCGAGCGCCTGCAGGCGCTGCACGATGGCGCGAAGCGTGCCGGCATCGCCATCGCCCAGGTCTTCCATGTCGATCCCGAAGGCGCCTTCTCGCTGGCCTCGGGCCATGTGAAGACGCTGGCGCCGCTGTCGATCACGCCCGATACCATCATCCACAAGCACCGCCACAGCGCCCTGGTCGGCAGTCCGCTCGGGGTCTGGCTGACCGAACGCGGCATCCGCCGCCTGCTCATTTCCGGCATCCGCACCGAGCAGTGCTGCGAGACGACCACGCGCCATGCGTCGGATCTAGGCTACGAGGTCGATTTCGTCAGCGAGGCCACGCTGACCTTCGGCATGACCGACCGCAGCGGCCGCCAGTGGAGCGGCGCCGAGATCAAGGCGCGCACCGAACTCGTGCTCGACGGCCGCTTCGCCCGCGTCGTCACGGTCGAGCAGGCGCTGGCCGTCGAGGCGGATCGCCGCGCCGCATGAAAGCACGGGCAGCCCGCGTTGTTCCGATCCACGTGGTGCTGCCGCCGCGCTGCCTGCTGCTCGACGTGGCCGGCCCGCTCGAGGTGCTGCGCCGCGCCAACATCGAGCAGGACGCGGTGCGCTTCGAGGTGCGCTGCATCGCCGTGCGACCGCGCCTGACCAGCTCGATCGGGCTGGCGCTGGCCGATCTCGGTGCGCTGCCCGAGTCGCTCGACGATGACGCCATCGTCGTCGTCTCGGGCGCGGTCGACCGGATCGATTTCGCCGACGAGGGCATCGACGCCGATGCAGCGCGCGAGGACGAGGCGCGCATCGTCGACTGGCTGCGCCGGTGCATCGGGCCGCGGCAGCGCCTGATCTCGATCTGCTCGGGCGCCCTGCTCGCCGCGCGCGCCGGGCTGTTCGACGGCCACGCCTGCACGACGCATTTTTCGGTCTGCGCCGAACTCGCCGCGATCGCACCGCAGGCGCGCGTCCTCGAGAACCGCCTGCATGTCGAGGATGGCAACCGCTGGAGCAGCGCCGGCGTCACCGCCGGCATCGACCTCATGCTGCACCTGGTCGAACGCCATACCAGCGCGGCCTGCGCGATGGCCGTGGCCCGCCAGCTCGTCGTCTACCTGCGCCGCGCCGGCGGCGATCCGCAACTGTCGGCCTGGCTGGAAGGACGCAACCACGTCCACCCGGCCGTGCACCGCGCCCAGGACGCGATCGCCGCCGACCCCGCCCGCGACTGGACCCTGGCCCAGCTCGCCGACATCGCCGCGACCAGCACGCGGCACCTGTCGCGCCTGTTCAACGAACACGCCGGCATGGGCCTGAGCGACTACGTCAACCGCCTGCGCGTGGCCATGGCCCGCGAACTGCTCGCCGGCACGCGACTGGACATGGAACGCGTCGCCGAACGCAGCGGCTTCGCCTCGACCCGGCAACTGCGCCGCGCCTGGCGCCGCCTCTACGACGAACCGCCGCACGCCGCCCGCGACAGCGCGCTGCACTAGCCATCGTCAGCGCCGGTCAAGCGGACTCAGCACGCCGGCGCCACCGCGGTTGAGCACGTGGGTGTAGATCATCGTGGTCGAGAGATCCGCATGGCCGAGCAGTTCCTGGATCGTGCGGATGTCCGAACCGGATTCGAGCAGGTGCGTGGCGAAGCTGTGGCGCAAGGTGTGGCTGGTGGCGTGCTTGTCGATTCCCGCCGCAACGGAGGCGACGCGCACGGCGCGCTGCAAGGTCTTCTCGTCGATGTGGTGGCGTCGTGTGGCGCCGGTTCGCGGGTCGATGCTGCGGGCACGCGCCGGGAACACGTACTGCCAGATCCATTCGCGCGCCGCATTCGGGTACTTGCGGGCCAGCGCATGCGGCAGCCAGACCTCGCCGAAACCTGCCAGCAGGTCGCGCTCATGCACCCTCCTGGCCATCGTCATCTGCCCCTGCAGCGCATCGATCAGCGACGCCGGCAACACGGTGACCCTGTCCTTGCCGCCCTTGCCATGGCGCACGACGATTTCGCGGCGCACGAAGTCGACATCCTGCACGCGCAGTCGAACGCATTCCATCAGGCGCAGACCGGCGCCGTAGAGCAGGCTGGCCATCAGGTAGTGCGTGCCCTCCATGCGGGCAAGCAGGCGCGTGACTTCCTCGCGCGTCAGCACCACCGGCAACCGCTCCGGCCGCTTCGCGCGGCGGATATTCTCCATCCACGGCAACTCGATACCGAGGACTTCGCGATACAGGAACAGCAGGGCCGAGAGCGCCTGGTTCTGCGTCGAAGCGGACACGTTGGCCTGCGTCGCCAGGCGGGTCAGGAACAATTCGACTTCCGCCGATCCCATCTCGCGCGGATGGCGCCTGCCACTGGCCAGGATGAACCGGCGGATCCAGTCGACGTAGACCTTCTCGGTACGAATGGCCAGACCCAGGCGACGCACGCGCATCCGCACTTCGTCGAGCAACTTCGGCGACGAACCCCCGCCCGCGCTTGCACCGCCAGCCCCCGAGTGTGAAGATTCCATCCGGTCCAATCCTTGCCCACGAAGAGTGCAAGATTAGACACATGGATTAGACACCGGTATCAGCAGAAATGGTTGTTTCTTGTAAGATATTTCCTACAAAAAGGCCCCGAAAAACCGGGTTAGAACCAAGGAATAGACCCCACTAACGGGTCGAATAGTAGTTAGGCTTTCAGAAGGAGAGCTCTTGTGCGGATGGCAGTCTTTGTTTTCGTCGCAGCGTGCATTTTCCCGTCCATTTGTATGGCGGAATGGATTGAGAGATCCGGCGAAAAACTTTCTGATACTGCCTTCAGAAAATCTGACGGGTCATTCAGTTCTTGGCTTGTGCTTGTGCAAGATGATCAGGCGTTGTACTCCGCTTGGCAAAAGCCCGGGGCATCAGTTCGCGTCAACGAATCTGAGCAGGTTCGAATAAACGAGCCAATAAGTGCATTCATTGTATTCTCCGGCTGTGAGGCAGATTCCTCGGGCAACTGCGATGTCCAAATGCGGTTCCGCGTCTTGGCGCCGGACGGAAGTGTCTATGCAGAGAGTCCTCCAATGGAGGTGTGGCAAGGAAAGAAAGCTCCAAATGCCCAACTCCTAGAGCTTAGCGTAGGCTACTTGAAGGTCGCCATCGAGCCGCACGAGCAGCTCGGTAACTATCAGGTCGAGGCTCAGGTAAAAGACCTTGTCTCAGGCAAGGTTTTACTTCTACAAAAGCCGTTTCGCGCAGCTAGTGGCGCCGAAACCTAACTGGTCAATCGAGCCGACGTGCTAACGCACGCGGCTCATTTCTGGTGTTAGCGACCAATGATGTTTCCCGCGACTATCATCTCCATTCTATTGGCCACAGCCGCTCAGGGGCCGCCCGAAACGGCTCAAGCGGCCGCTGACCAGTCTCTTTGTCAAGGTGAGGCGATAAGCATCTATTTGCCAGGCACCGAAGGGCAGCCTGCGCCCAATATCTCGCTTGCAGAGTTTCAGTATCTAAGCCATGACGATCCGTGTGGTCGGAATATCACCAACGACGAGTTGATGCGTCTTCATGCGGCAGCAAAGTCACTTGCCGCATCGGTGCTTTCTACGAGCAAGAAGTCGTTCTCAGTTTTTGTTAAATACACGCTTACGCCGAGTAGCCCTGCAACACTTCAAATGAAAGCGTCCATTCCACAATCCGAGAGTGGCGAACTTGGCTTGTTCTACGATAAAGCCGTGGCGCTCACGGATTTTCACTCGTCAACCGGTACCGTGGAAGTTTTCTTTCGCTACGAAGTTCTTGCTTCGCCGAACGGTGGAGATGCTCCGGCGCAAAGCACGGACGTCTAACTTTTCATTCGAGCCGACGTGCTGACGCACGCGGCTCAATTCTGGTGTTGTGCCCCATAGGTTCTAGGTCGAGTTTGGCTTGGCGCGGGCTCACGCAATTCGCCTTGCCCATGCGCTGTGGGCAAGGTTGCTGGCATCAGCGGCGTGGTCGCTTCTCGCAACCGTATCGGTCAAGGCGCGCAGCACGCATTCAAAGCCGTCTTTCGCAGCCTGCGCATCCGGCTCGCCAGGTCATCGTCACAACGCAACGGTTACAGGCTTCCACAGTGCATCGCTTCGGTGTAACTTCGGCACAACTAGTCAATCAAGCCGACCGCTAACGCGGCGGCTTATTTCCGGTGTTAGGCCGTCAGAATATTTCAGGTCTTTGCACGGCTCAGCGCGGCGTGAGCAATGCGCTTCGGTTGCGGTCCGTGGGCGAGCATGCAGGCATCAGCAGCGCAATCGTTCTTCGCATCATCGTGTTCCATGCGGCGTTGGTCGCCTCAGGGCGAGCCCATTGGCATCAGCGGCGTGATCGCGCTTCGCCACTTCACGCATGTCGCAGCGCTTGTCGTTTCAAAGCATCGCAACGTCCAGCGTCTCGCCAGGTCGTGCGCTCAATAACTTGTTCCGTATCAGTCTTCCAAAGTTCATCGCTTCGGCATAACCTTGGCCTAACTAATAAATCAAGCCGACCGCTAACGCGGCGGCTTATTTCCGGTGTTAGGCCGTCAATGGCAACTCTTTCGTTGGTCTGATTCGTTGCGAGCATTCACAGGCGCTCGTTGGCCGGTGCAGTCGGAGGCGGTCGCGCTTGGCATGTCAGCACGTGGAGGCGCTGCCGTCGCTACATCGAGGCAGGCATTGGCGGCAATGTGCACTGCTCGGAGCGATGCCATCTTTGCAGCTAGTGCGCTCGCGAGCATCGGGTGGCAAGATCAAGTCTTCTTCGAGCAGCTGCTGAGCGGTGACTGCAGCGCAGTTGGTCGTAGCCGCAGCAAGTGGCTTCGGCGTTCTGGCCTATGGGCTGCCTAACTTGTCAATCAAGCCGACGCGCTAACGCGCGCGGCTTAATTCTGGTGTTAGAGGTCAAATCTATGCCCAAGTGGCTCGTCGTAGTCTTAGGCCTGTTTGCCGCGTACGGCGCGCTTCACGTCGCACTGTCACTCTTTTTTTCCCTCGGAGGACTTGCCTTCGTTGGGGGGCCAGATTCTAGAAGTTGCTTTTCATATCCAGTCATGAGTGTGCCGTCGCCAACGGGAGAATTCGTCGTGGAAGTCGAGAACAGATCATGTGCGCCTGCGAACAAGCTCATGACCAATGTATGGGTAATGCGGGCCGGGAGTAGTGAGAGTTCAATGGTGCTTGTAGCTCCGTCAGCGCAGACGTCTGAAGGCTCATATTTTCCGTTGAACCTGTTGCTAACATGGGAGGGGGATTCGCAACTTAAGGTTTCGTATCCGCGAGACACAAAAGTAGAATCCAAGCCCGCCGAGCTGGACTCAAGCATTACACTTAGCGGCGTAAAGGTGTCGTACGCGGAGCTTCATCACAATGCCCTCTAACTGGGCAATCAAGCCGACGTGCTAACGCACGCGGCTTATTTCTGGTGTTGTGCCCCATAGGTTCTAGGTCGGGTTTAGCTTCGCGCGGGCTCACGCAATGCGCCTTGCCCATGCGCTGTGGGCAAGGTTGCTGGCATCAGCGGCGTGGTCGCTTCTCGCAATCGTGTCGGTCAAAGCGCGCAGCACGCATTCAAAGCCGTCTTTCGCAGCCTGCGCATCCGGCTCGCCAGGTCATCGTCACAACGCAACGGTTACAGGCTTCCACAGTGCATCGCTTCGGTGTAACTTCGGCACAACTAGTCAATCAAGCCGACCGCTAACGCGGCGGCTTATTTCCGGTGTTAGGCCGGTCAATACATCTGGGTTAAAGGTCGTTCGGCGCCAGGTTTCTCAGGGCGCTCCGGTCACAGGCCGTGGGCCAGCCCAAGGGCATCAGCGGCGGCGCTCGTTCCTCGCAACGGTCGCGCACGTCGCGCGCCATCCCCATTCAAAGCCGGCTATCGCAGCGTGCCGGCATCGGCTCGCCCAGGCATCGTCACAACTACAAGGTGCAAGGCTTCCACAGTGCCTCACTTCGGTGTAGGTTCTCGCCTAACTGGGCGTTCAACGCGACCGTTGTGTGTTGCCGCCAAAATCGTGCGTCCATGTGCGGCGCGTTAACTTCGGTGTTAGCGGGGCAAATATGACGTACGAGATCAATATCGCGCATCAGTTGAAAATGCTCGACGACACTTGGTTGGCGTTTGAAAGGAATGGTGTAACCGACGAAACAGAAGTCGAGCTCGAGTTTACTTATGTTGCTCCCGGCAAGGACGCCGCAGTCGCTCTCAACTCGTCGCTTGAGAATTATGAGTCAGTGGTCAGGTCGGATGGCCTCTTCAGAAGAAAGTGGTACGTTGAGGGTAAGAGTCACCCAACCTCGGTTTCTAAAGAGAAGTTGGCTCAGTGGCTAGACTTCATGGTTGCATTGGGGTGGAAGCATGGCTGCCAATTCGACGGCTTTGGTGCGGGCATACCGCAGGCCCGCTAACTGGTCAATCAAGCCGACCGCTAACGCGGCGGCTTATTTCCGGTGTTATGCCCAATGAAAGTACTAGTCGCCAGCTTTCTCGCGCTCCTCAGCACTGGACTGAGTGCTTGTCCGTCTTCGCACTTTCAACCGACTACGTACTTCGGCGAGGCATTCGGTGATTCCAGGCCAGTAACTGAGTTCGAGTTCGCCAACTCAAAGGAAGACCTGGACCTGATTATCATCGAGTACCAAGACTTTTGAGCCGGGTTACGTGCCTGTCTTTGCTACCTCGATTCTCCGCGCGGAGTCCGGGAAATTCCGCGTCGCGCTGGTGCGAGCCAAAGAGCCAAAGCTCAAAGGAGGCAAGCCGACTCCCTACAGCTGCATTCCGGGAACTTCCTGCTCAACTGGCGAGACGCGCGAAGGATAGCGCAGCGCTAGTACTTCGAAATACCCGCTACCCTGAGGAGCCCTGCACGGACATTTGGTTTGATGGCTACGTAATACAGGCGCTCGTCCCGCACGCTGAAGGCTTCAGAGAATTGGTTGGTGAGGTCTACGTTCCGCCAGCCGATTCAGAGGCAGGCGCGATTGTCGCGCTCGGCCGGTCGTTTCGAGCTTTCGTCGAGCGAAAGGCAAACGAAGCAGACCTCGAGTTAGCAGTGCTTGCGGTTGAGCGGCATAACTTTTCGTCCAAGCCGACGCCGTAAACGGCGCGGCTTAACTCCGGTGTTGTGCCCCATAGGTTCTAGGTTGAGTTTGGCTTGGCGCGGGCTCACGCAATTCGCCTTGCCCATGCGCTGTGGGCAAGGTTGCTGGCATCAGCGGCGTGGTCGCTTCTCGCAACCGTGTCGGTCAAGGCGCGCAGCACGCATTCAAAGCCGTCTTTCGCAGCCTGCGCATCCGGCTCGCCAGGTCATCGTCACAACGCAACGGTTACAGGCTTCCACAGTGCATCGCTTCGGTGTAACTTCGGCACAACTAGTCAATCAAGCCGACCGCTAACGCGGCGGCTTATTTCCGGTGTTAGAACCCAAGGGCGTCATGGTCGCAATCGTTATACTTCCTGGCATGGACGGAACCGGCGCACTACTCGCCGAGTTCATCAACGCGCTAGGCACCAAATTTTCGGTTACTGTCGTCACCTACCCGACCAATCGCCCGCTTGGGTATCAAGACTTAGAGTCGATTGCGCGCGCCGCACTTCCCACCGAACGCTCTTTTGTTCTAATCGGCGAGTCCTTTTCCGGCCCCATCGCAATATCCATTGCCGCGAGTAGCCCGCCTGGGCTATTGGGCTTGGTTCTTTGCGCATCTTTCGCTCGCAATCCTTTGCCACACTTGCGGGCGTTTGCTCAACTCACCAAGTTCGCACCAGTCAGTGTGGTTCCTACACTTTTGCTTTCGTGGCTACTTCTGGGGCGCTGGTCAACTCCCCGGCTGCAAAAGGCTCTTCAATCGGCTATTTCTCACGTCACGCCGGCGGTTTTGCGAGCCCGCGCAGCAGCTGCGCTACGGGTCAACTTCACGGCTCGCCTCGCATCAGTCCGAGTTCCAACCCTTTATATTCGGGCATCAAACGATCGGCTCATTCCATCATCAGTTGCACGACATGTGCAGCAAACCCTTTCTTCAGCAATAGTGTCTGAGGTCACAGGGCCACACTTTCTATTTCAGGTCGCACCGCAAGCATGCGCTCGTATCGTGCAACAATTTGTCGGCATTCTGGCGTAGGCTTCTAACTTTTCAATCAAGCCGACCGCTGACGCGGCGGCTTATTTCCGGTGTTAGGCCGGTCAATACATTTGGGTCAAAGGTCGTTCGGCGCCAGGTCTCGCAGGGCGCTTCGTTCACAGGCCGTGGGCCAGCCCAGGGGCATCAGCGGCGCTCTCGTTCGTCGCATCAGTCGCACTCGTCGCGCGCCATCCCCATTCAAAGCCGTCTATCGCAGCGTGCCGGCATCGGCTCGCCCGGGCATCGTCACAACTACAAGGTGCAAGGCTTCCACAGTGCCTCACTTCGGTGTAGGTTCTGCCTAACTGGGCGTTCAACGCGACCGCTGTGTGTTGCCGCCAAGATCGTGCGTCCATGTGCGGCGCGTTAACTTCGGTGTTAGCTGCCAAAGGAGGGAGTTCAATGCATGGATCGATGACTGCTTTGGTTATTACCGTTCTTGCTGGGGCCGTACCTTGCATCTTGTTGGGCTACCTAATTGCTGTGAAGCAAAAGCGCAGTCTCATTGCTGGCTGGGACGAGTCCAAAATTTCCAGGCCAGCGGAATACGCTCATCTGGTTGGCTACAGCGTACTGGTATTGGGTTTTCTTATAGCAGCCCTTTCCATCATTGGTTACCTCGGTCTTGTCAGGTCCAAGCAGCATCGCAATATCACTGCTTGTCGCTTCATCTATTCCTGTCGTGTGTGTAGTAGTTGCCAATCAAAAATATCGCAAGAATCGGCAGCTAACTGGTCAATCAAGCCGACCGCTGACGCGGCGGCTTATTTCTGGTGTTAGATAAAGCACATACCTATGCCCGCGATACCCGAAGAAATTGGCCGCGAACTATCTGCAGAAGAGCAGATCAATTGGTCTGGTCAACCCCGCCAGGGACTTGTCGTCCGTGGCACGGATGCATTCCTAATTCCATTCAGCTTGCTCTGGTGCGGATTCGCAATTTTCTGGGAAATCAATGTTATCAATGCACCCAATGCGCCCATCATCTTTACGCTTTGGGGCGTTCCGTTCGTGCTTGTCGGAATTTACTTTGTCGTCGGTCGATTCATAACCGACGCCGTGCAGCGCTCGCGTACCTTCTATGCTGTCACAACTGATCGCATTCTAATCATTTCGGGTCTATTCAATCGCAAGATTAAGTCACTCGATCTTCGAACCCTCGCGGAAATTTCGCTTGAAGAACGATATCGCGGGGAGGGCACCATTTCGTTCGGTAGCGGTTCAACGAACGGTGGATTCGCCGCGTGGCCCGGCATGGGGGCGCATGTCGCTCCTTGCTTCGATCTAGTTGCCGAGGCAAAGTCGGTTTTCGAAGTCATTCGTGATGCGCAACGCAAATCCGCATAGAAAGGCATCTAACTATTCAATCAAGCCGACCGCTAACGCGGCGGCTTATTTCCGGTGTTAGCCACTGGCTGTTGAGTTCAGTCGCGTGGTGTTTCAGGCTTGCTCGTACAGCCGTTTGGCGTCTGGTTTTCTGGCAAGCGCGAGGTCATCAGCAGCGCAATCGTGCTTCGCCTCTTCAAGTTTCTTCGCAGCGTTGGTCGCTTCATTGCCGAGTCGCGGTTCGCGGCATTCGACGTGATCCAGCGCTCAAGCTGCAAAAGCCGTTGTATCGGTGTTCCAAAGTTCAAGGCCGTAGTGGTAGCCTGCGGCTAACTAGTTAATCAAGCCGACCGCTAACGCGGCGGCTTATTTCCGGTGTTGTGCCCAATGAAATCACTGCTCGCATTCACTCTCCTCTTCTTCAGCTCTGGGTTGAGTGCGTTGCCTGCTTGTCCGTCTTCGCACTTCCAACCTGCTACGTATTTCGGCGCGGCAATGTACCAATCAAGCCCAGTAGCCGAGTATCGGTTTCCCGATATGAAGGATGATCTAGAATTGAGCATTATCGAGTACGGGAAATTCGAGATAGGGTATGTGCCAGTGGTCGCTACATCAATTTTCAAATCAGATACGGATGAGTACCGCGCCGCTCTGGTACGAGCCAAGGAGCCAAAGAGCAAGCACAGCAAGCCGCTAGCGTTCGCTACATTCCGAGAGCTTCCGGCTTCACTCGCGAAGCGCGCACAGGAGGCTTCGGCTCGAGCACTTAGAAACACTCATTACCCAAAGGAACCATGTGCAGATCTTTGGGTTGATGGTCATGTAGTCCAAGCACTTGTTCCAAACGTCGAAGGCTTTGGAGACTTGGTTGGTGAGGTCTATATTCCACCCGCAGAATCTGAGGCGGGCGCTGTCGCGGCCCTTGGTCAAACACTTCGCGGCTATGTTGAGGGCAAGGCTACCTTGAAAGAACTTGAATCAGCCGTTCTCGCTGTAGAGCGGCACAACTAATCGTCCAAGCCGACCGCTGACGCGGCGGCTTAACTCTGGTGTTAGGCCCCACAGGAGAGTTCGATGTCGCTGTACGCGTATGGAATCCGGTTGAGCTGGCTCGCGGTGCTGCTCTATTGGGCATGGTCGGCGCGTGGGGTGAAGCGCCCGGCCGCACAGGAGTCACTCGTTGTCCGTTTCTTCGCCTATGTGTTGCCTCTTGTCGTGGCTGCGGTGCTGCTCGGCCCGGCCCACTGGTTCGGCCACTCGTGGCTCAACGGTCAGCTCATTCGCGATACGTCGCTCAGCGCTGCAGTCGGGATGGGCATCGGCGTAGCCGGGGCAGCCTTGTGCATTTGGTCTCGTATTTCCCTCGGCCGCAACTGGAGCGCGTCGGTCCAGCTCAAGCAGGACCATGAACTGATTCAGCGCGGCCCCTATCGATTCGTTCGCCATCCGATCTATACCGGGTTCCTGCTGCTCTTCGTGGGCAGCGCAGTCATGATCGGCGAGTGGCGGGGCGTGGTGTCTGTCGCCATCGTCTTCGTGTCGTTCTGGCGCAAGCTGCGCTTGGAGGAACGCTGGCTGGGCGAGCACTTCGGTCCGGCGTACCAGGTCTACCGTGGGCGTACCAAAGCGCTGATCCCGGCAGTACTCTAGGTGGGGCCTAACAATTCGTCCAAGCCGACGCCGCTTCGCGGCGCGGCTTAACTCAGGTGTTAGGCCGTCAGAATATTTCAGGTCTTTGCGCGGTTCAGCGCGGCGTGAGTAATGCGCTTCGGCTGCAGTCCGTGGGCGAGCATGTGGGCATCAGCAGCGCAATCGTTCTTCGCAGACTCGTGTTCCACGCGGCGTTGTTCGCCTGAGGGCAAGCCCATTGGCATCAGCGGCGTGGTCGCGCATCGCAACTTCAAGCATTTCGCGGCGCTTGTCGTTTCCAAGCATCGCAACGTCCAACGTCTCGCCAGGTCGTACGCTCAATAACTTGTTCCGTATCAGTCTTCCAAAGTTCATCGCTTCGGCATAACCTTGGCCTAACTAATAAATCAATCCGACCGCTAACGCGGCGGCTTATTTCCGGTGTTAGATTTTACTTGGCAAATGGGCATGTCCGAAGAGTACGAGCCAGCTGATCGCGAACTCTCCGCCAGTGAGCTGAGACAAGTAGAGTGCATCGTGCCAGACAGGCTCCTAGAAATTGACGCGGCGTTGCTTGCCAACTGCTCAGAGCGCTGGCGCAAAGTTTCATTTGTTGTCGGCACTACAATGTCGTCGCCTTCGGTTACACGTTTGAGCTTGCCGGACATTTTCTTTGCCCATCGGGTAAGGCAATTGGTATCCTCTGGAGCACTTGAGTCTCAAGGGGATTTGTCACGTATGCGCTACTCTGAGGTCAGAAGAACCCTAAGTTCGAGTGGCAAAATCTAACTTTTCAATCAAGCCGACCGCTAACGCGGCGGCTTATTTCTGGTGTTGGGCCCCATTCCGCATGACGAGAACCTCGTTACTTCTAGTTCTGCTTTTGGCCTCTGGCTGCGCTTCCAAAGAGGTGCACTGGGATAGCCTGTCGGGTGCCTGACCTGCCCCCAAGTTTCAGTACCAGCCTGATCTAAGTAAAGTCCGTTTTCCAGGAGAAGACGGATATGAAGAAGCGATACACCGACGAGCAGATCATTGCCTTCCTCAAGCAGGCCGAAGCGGGCACGCCGATCAAGGAGCTGTGCCGCAAGCATGGCTTCAGTGATGCCTCGTTCTATCTGTGGCGGCGCCGCTTTGGCGGCATGAGCGTGCCGGATGCCAAGCGCCTGCGGGAGCTGGAAGCGGAGAACGCCAAGCTCAAGAAACTGTTGGCTGAGTCAATGCTGGATGTTGAGGCGTTGAGGGCCGTCACGCGGGGAAAATTCTGAGCCCGCAGGCGCGCCGCGTAGCGGTGTCGATCATGCGGGCGAAGACAATCATTTCCGAGCGGCGGGCGTGCGCTTTGCTGGGGCTTTCAAGAACGGTGCTGCATTACACGCCGCGTCCCACCGACAATGCCCTGCAGAAGCGCCTGATCGAACTGGCCGGGGAACGGCGGCGGTTCGGCTATCGCCGCCTGCATATCCTGCTGGAACGTGAAGGCTTCGAGGCCAATCACAAGCGCGTCCATCGCCTCTATCGCCAGGCCGGTCTGGCCGTGCGCCGACGCCGCAAACGCGATCGAGTCGCGGTCGAGCGCAAGCCGCTGCAGATCCCTTCGGGCCCCAACCACACTTGGTCGATGGACTTTGTTTTTGATGCGCTGGCCAATGGCCGGCCCATCAAGTGCCTGACCGTCGTTGATGACTGCACCAAGGAAGCTGTCGAGATCGCGGTCGCCAAGCGCATCAACGGTCAGGGTGTTGCCGACATCCTGGATGCCGTCTGCCGATTCCGTGGCTATCCAGCGGCTATTCGAACCGATCAGGGTCCGGAGTTCACAGGACGTGCACTGGATCAGTGGGCGCACGCAAACAACGTGAAGCTCATCCTGATCCAGCCCGGCAAGCCCACCCAGAACGCCTACATCGAAAGCTTCAACGGCAGGTTCCGCGACGAATGCCTCAACGAACATTGGTTCACGTCAATCGAGCATGCAAAAGCACTCATCGCTACGTGGCGACGGGACTACAACGAAGTCAGGCCACACAGCTCCATTGGCAATCGAACACCCGCCGAGTTCGCAGAAACCCTCCGCGAGCAAGGCGTCCTATCCACAGAACCATCACCGAGCGCTATGCTCGAAACCACGGAC
>CAWGHP010000012.1:0-149960 GCA_963822465.1 uncultured Gammaproteobacteria bacterium
TAACAGCTTTTTTTGCTTTATTAGTCTGAAGTCTTCCTATAAGGTGCCAATTTAATGAATAAGCTTGAAGTTGAGGAAATTTTTCTTCAGCTTCTTGAACCTTATTTTCACCTATATTATTTATACCAAACCTTAGTACCTCAAGTATTCTAGCAACTTCAACGGTTTTAGTTACAGCAACGAGAGTTACTTCTTTTGGTAACTTACTCAATATATTGTCAACATTACTTTTTATTGAAGTCATTATTAATACTTAATATACACATAATAGAAATTTAAAGTTTATTGAACATAATATCGGTGAAAAAAATCACACTAATATAAGTAATCTGTTAAGTTTAATGAACTAAGCTCTTGCAAACTGTTTGTCATCAGAAAATTCTGATATCAATGCTTTATGTATAACTCTCGCTGCATTTTCACATTCGTCTACATTTACAATGCAAGATATTTTTATTTCTGATGTGCTTATCATTTGAATATTTATTTTTGCATCACCAAGAGCTTTAAACATTCCTGCAGCTATTCAGGACGACCAACCATACCAGCACCTACAATAGAAACTTTTGCCACATTTTTTTCAACTACTACATCTTTACAATCATAGGTTTTTGAAATTTCTCTGGCTATTTCTTCAACAGCATCAACATCATCGGTTGCAACAGTAAAAGCTATATCATTTGTTTCAGCAGCTTTAACTGATTGTATGATCATATCAACAACATAACCTTTTTCTGCTATTGCAGTAAAAAGACCAGCAGCCATGCCTGGTTTATCAGGAATATCTATAAGGGCTATTTTAGCTTGATTTTTATCTATAGCAACGCCACTAATTGCATTTTTTACTTCCAAACTGTCCACTCCTTTTACAAACGTACCTACATTTCCAGTAAATGTAGAACGAACATGAATAATCGTATCATAATAACTTGCACACTCAACTGCTCTTGGATGTAATACTTGTGCACCTAAACTAGCAAGTTCAACCATTTCTTCATAAGAAATTTCTTTCAATTTTTTTGCATCAGGTATTATTCTTGGGTCGGCTGTATAAACACCATCAACATCTGTATAGATCTCACACACACTAGCATTCAAAGAAGCAGCTAGTGCTACAGCTGTTGTATCAGATCCTCCTCTACCTAAGGTAACTATTTCAGTATCTTCAGTTACACCTTGAAAACCAGCTACTATAACTATATTTCCTTGATCTAATAAACTTCTAAGTTTTTTAGTTTCTATTTCTAGTATTCTAGCTTTGGAATAAACTTGTTCAGCTTTTATATTAGCTTGAAAGCCAGTTAAAGAGACAGCTTTAGCACCTAAAGAATGAAGAGCCATAGACACTAATGAAATGGAAACTTGTTCACCTGTAGCTAAAAGCATATCCATTTCTCTAGTATTTCTTACACTAGAAACTTCTTTAGCTAGATCTATAAGTTCATCTGTAGAATGTCCCATAGCTGAAACAACTACAACAACTTGTTCACCCGTATTTTTTTGAGTATCGTATATAATCTTTGCAACTTTTTTTATTTTTTCAGGTGATCCAACTGAAGTTCCGCCAAATTTAAGTACATGAATTCCCATATAACTACCGTATCAATTAAATTAATAAATCTCACAATAAGTACTCTTTAATCGTATAATAGCTTTTTTGTTTGTAAAAGTGATGTTCATCACTATATATGCTTCTTAGTTAATAAAAAAATAAAACTTAAAATAAATTAGGTCATTGTGATTTTTTTAAAAGGCTGTTTAAAAATGGGGGTTGATTAATCCCTGAATGTAAGGGGGTGTCTAAAAAGAGACCTCCTTTTTGTTTGCTAAAAATCAGAGGAAATAAAAAATAAAAAGTGTAGTAAAATAAAGGCGCAGAGAGTTCAAGTTTTTTGTTAGAGCGAAATAAGAGTATTAAGTGAGTGCAACCCAGTATTTACAGTGCTTATAGGTGTTTTTAAGATAAATATAAATTTTGAGCGTATTTTATGAAAAAAAAAGAAGTAAAAAAGAAAGTAATATTCAAGGCATATAGTCAAGAAAACTTGGAATTACCACCAATAGAAGAATTAATAGGTGAGAATCATATAGTAAGAAAAGTTAGTAAAATACTGGATGAACTTAATATAAAAGAAGAACTTGAAAAAAAGTACAAAGGTGGAGGAAGTAGTGCCTATAACCCATTAATGCTATTAAAAGTATTGATATATGGATATTGTGTAAAAGTATATACATCAAGAAAATTAGAACAAGCGGTAAATCAAGATATAACATTTATGTGGATAGCAGGACTACAAAGACCAGACCACGGAACCATAAATAAATTTAGAAAAGAAATGAAAGAATCAATAGACAAAATATTTTCAGAATTGTTGGAGTACTTACTAAAAGAAGATTATGTAAAACTAGAAAATATATTTGTAGATGGAAGTAAATTTGCAGCGGATGCAAGAAAATACAGCCATGTATGGGGAAAAAATACCAAAAGATATAAGGAAAAAGTACAAGAAAAAATAAAAGAATTACTAAATGAAATAGAAATGAGAAATGAAAATGAGGTAGAACCAAAGCCACTGACAGCAGAAGAGGTAATAGAGGAAATAAAAAAAGTAAGAGAAATGCATGAAAAATTAGAAGATAAAGTTCAAAAAAAAAACTAATAAAAACTGAAAAGAAGCTAATAAAAGAAACTGAGAAGTTACTTAAATATGAAAAGCAAGAAGAAATATTAGGAGAAAGAAATAGCTACTCAAAAACAGATGAAGATGCAACATTCATGAGAATGAAGGATGAAACATTACTACCAGCCTACAATGTAATGCTATCAACAGAAAATCAGTTTATAGTTAATTACTCAATACATCAAAATGCAGGAGATAGTAACCTTTTTGTAGAGCACATGAAAAAGTTAGAAGATATTTCAGATAAAAAGGTAAAAAATGCTGTAGGAGATGCAGCCTTTGGAAGTGAACAGAATTATGCCTATTTAGAAAGATTAGAAATAGGTAATTACCTTAAGTTTTCTACATTTCACAAAGAACAAACAAAAAACCATAAAGAAAATATATTTCATAAGGATAATTTTGAATATGATGAAAAAAGTAATAGTTTTAAATGTCCTGATGGAAGATTTTTAAGTTATAAGGACTCAGAATTCAAAAAAAATAAAAACGGAAGCTTGTCGTATGTAAAAATATATGAGTCAAATAATTGTGATAACTGCATTTTAGCTGAGCAATGTAAAAAGGGTAATTTAAGAAGTATACAAATAAACCCAAGATTAGAAAGGTATAAACAAGAAACAAGAGAAAATCTAAATTCTGATAAGGGAATAGAATTAAGAAAATTAAGGGGTATTGAAGTTGAAACTGTTTTTGGTAATATCAAATGGAATTATGGGTTTCGGAGATTCCTTTTAAGAGGGTTAGAAAAAGTGAATATTGAAATGGGCTTACTGAGTATTGCTCAAAACTTCAGAAAACTCCATAAAATGAGCTTAAAGGGCTTTGCCCTACCTATTTTTTTCATTTTCCACAAAAATATTTTCAGAAAAATATCGAATAGTTTAAGTAAGGTTAAAATATATTACAATATATTGCAATAATACTTAAAAAAGCTATCTAAAAATAATTACTTTTTAGACAGCCCCTTAACACAAAATATAAAACGAGAATGCTGAATTTATACTTTGCTTGGTAATAAATTAAAGATATATATTTCTGAGCAATAGGCTTTATAATAAACAAACCAACTGTCATGCCAAACTTGATTTGGCATCCATATTCTGTAAAACTAGGTTTAAAGATGGACTCCGTATCGAGTACTGAGTGACTTATACCAATTTCAGCTAATAAATACCCATAGTACACTGAGCGTGAGCCTGAGCAAACAGCGAAGAATTGTCGAAGTGAACTCGGGTATTTCGACTTCGTGCTCTACTGAGCTAAGTCGAAGTATCAATATCCTCGTTATGGTATCTTATTTATGCGATTTGGTATTATTGGTAGTCATTACAGCTATTCAAGTTATGAACGGTCAAAGTATAACATCAATTTTTTTTTGTAAAAATAACCTTTTAGACAACTTGATACACTTTCGTAGGAAAGGGTGGATTCATTTATAATTACTAGGTTTAATGGCAACTGCAGGAGCTTGTCCAATACATTTAAGAACACATTCGTCAACAGAGTTTTTTATCAGACCTTCTCCAAAAAAGTGATCAACCTCAATCCATTTATTACAAAGTTCTTCTTTTATCCCTTCTGATAAAATAGCTTCTCTCAAAAGCTTTTCTCTTAGTAAAATCATTTCTTTGGTAAGGTACATGTGCATGTGAGCTAAAGAGGGGGTTTCTCCACCATATTCAGAGTATCCACCAAAACACACAACCATAAATTGGGTTTGTCTATTTACTAGTGCAGCTCTATCTTTTCCAGCAAAAAACTGACCAAGCCAAGGTTCTTCAAAAATCTCATCATAAAATTTTTTATGTACTCTTGTAATAGCTTCAATACCGCCTAACTCTTCAATAAAATTTGGTGATATATTTCTAACTTTGTTAACAGAAAAAACCTTATCCTTTTTACCTAGACCCTTTTTCATTAGTTCAGAGACCTCTAAAATAGTACTTAACCAAGCCTCTTCAGATGCCTTAAAATCATCTTTTAACACTTCAGATAAGGCACTTATTAACGCATCTTTCATTACTGATAAAAAATGCTCAGTTATCCCATAGCTTTTATGTCTAACTCCCATATCAATTATGGCTTCAGCTATTATCTCTAAATATTTTACCCCTTTGAAAGTAGCAAACATACTAAAAAACTTTCTATTTAAAGCTGCTTCATTATTTGAAAGTACTAATTTGAGTTTTGGTTCTAATAAAAATAATTTTTCATAAAATACTTTACATAGTAAATTGAGTTTATCAGTTGATTCTAAGTTTTCAATACACTCTTTAACTAGAATGCGTTTTTGCTTATTAGTTAACAATTTACAATATCTCCGATACTTAATTAGGTTACTTTAATAATATAATTAAAGTTAGTTTTGTTCAATAATTTATTTTGATAATTTAGCTTTTTAATTAGAAATTTATTTTTTAGACAGAGATTTAAAAATCGTTTTTTTACTCATTGATTATTTAATTTTAATTTTTTATCTCAAAATAGATATTTACGATTAAAATGTATTGATTGTTTTAACATTTTTGTATTAGGTGAATTTATGGAAGAAAATCATAGTGAACAAGAACTTGTAAGAAGAGGAAAACTAGAAGAGTTTAGAGAAAAAAATATTAACCCTTACCCTTCTAAATCTAATAGAACCAGTACTATAAATGCACTTCAAGAAAAATATAAAGAAATTGAAAATGGTGCAGAGCTTGAAGATGTATATGAAGTAACTGGTAGAGTATTTGCATGGAGAACAGGTGGTAAAGTTAGCTTTGTTGATATAAGAGATGAAAGTGGTAAAATGCAACTTTTTGTTTCCTTAAATAAACTAGGCGAAGAAGCTTATCATGATTTAAAGCTTTTTGATATTGGTGATATTATACAAGCTAAAGGTAATGTAAAAAGAACTAATAGAGGTGAACTTAGTCTTAATACCGAAAGTATAAGTATTTTATCAAAAGCATTAAAACCACTTCCAGAAAAATATCATGGTTTAACTGATAAAGAATTGATTTATAGAAAACGTTATCTTGATTTAATAATGAATGAAAATTCAAGAGAGTTATTCAGAAAAAGATCTCAATTTATTAAAGAAATGAGAAATTTTATGGATTCAAAAGGTTTTATGGAAGTTGAAACGCCTGTGTTAGAACTTGTCCCTGGTGGAGCTGATGCTAGACCATTTGTAACTCACCATAATACTTTAGATCTTCAACTATTTTTGAGAA
Organism: uncultured Gammaproteobacteria bacterium; assembly: GCA_963822465.1. Taxonomy (GTDB): domain Bacteria; phylum Pseudomonadota; class Gammaproteobacteria; order Xanthomonadales; family Rhodanobacteraceae; genus Dokdonella. The sequence goes on from CAWGHP010000012.1 coordinate 5,903, forward strand.
TATCACTTGAACTTCACTTAAAAAGATTAATTGTTGGTGGCTACGAAAAAGTTTATGAGATAGGTAGAGTTTTCAGAAATGAAGGAATGAGTACCCAGCATCTTCAAGAATTTACTTTGATGGAATTTTATTGGGCATATTCTGAATACAATGAACTTATGGATTTTACTGAAGAAATGTATACTACTATTCTTCAAAAGGTTTTTGGTACACTTAAATTTAAATTCCAAGATTATGAACTTGATTTTACAGCACCATGGCCAAGACTTGATTACAGAACCTTAATTTTAGAAAAAACTGGTATAGATTTAAATGACTATCCAACCGTTGAGTCTTTAGTTCCTATTTTAAGAGAAAAAGGAATTGCACCAGATACCAAACTTGGTAGAGGTAGACTTATTGATCAATTATTTAAAAAATTTGTAAGACCTGATTTAGTTCAACCAGCTTTTTTGATTAATCATCCATTAGATATTTCTCCATTAGCAAAAAAACATGAAGATAACCCAAGTTATGTTCAAAGATTCCAAGTTCTTTTTGCAGGTGCTGAAGTTGGTAATGCATTTACTGAGCTTAATGATCCTATAGATCAAAAAGGTAGATTTGATGAACAATCAGCTTTAAGAGAAAATGGAGATGATGAAGCTCAAATGAAAGATGATGATTTTATTGAAGCTTTAGAGTATGGTATGCCTCCTACTGGTGGATTTGGTGTTGGTATTGATAGATTTTTAGCTATTTTAACCAATTCTGAAACTATTAGAGATGTGGTATTTTTTCCAACCATGAAACCTCAAGCATAGATTTTTTTGTAAATACTCTGTAATGATTACTATTAGTCACTCCGTACTTGATACGGAGTCTATCTTTAAGCATAACTTTTACAGAAGATGGATGCCAAATCGAGTTTGGCATGACGGAGGGGACTTTTAAAATAAGTGCATGGTTAGTAAGGATAGGCTTTATGTCTATCCTTACTGACTGTATTTTTGTGCTATTTTAGATAAAATATTTGAAAAATCACTTATTTTATCGTTTCTTCTTGTTATTTTATTCAAATTTTCAATTACATTTGTATATTTTATGGTATTTGACCAATAACCATTTTTTAATATTTCAGCAAACTGAGCTACAGTAACAGCTAACTTTGTATCTTCTGTAGCACTGTCGAAAGTTTTTATCTCATTTGCTTGACTGGGGCCTGCGCACGACCCTGCTGATCGCGGTGCCGGCCATGCTGGCCCTCGTGCTGCTGGCCAAGCCGATCCTCTTCACGCTGTTCCAGCATGGCGCGTTCACGCCCCGCGATGTCGAAATGGCTTCGATGTCGCTGGCCGCGCTGTCGTTCGGTTTGCCCGCGTTCGCCCTGGTCAAGGTCGTCGCACCGGCGGCACCGCCCGCCAGGACACGAAGACCCCGGTGCGCGCCGGCATCATCGCCATGGTCGCGAGCATGCTGCTCAATGCGGTCTTCATCGGCGCGCTGCTGATGATCTGGCAGCAGCCCGGCGATTCCGCCTCGTCGTGGTGGGCGCGGCTTTCGGAGGTGCCTGGCCTGCACATGGGCCTCGCCCCGCCAGCGCCTGCGCGAGTTACCTGAATCTGTCCCTCTTGTGGCGGGCGCTCAGGCGCGAGGGCATCTACCAGGCACAGCCCGGCTGGCTGCGGCATGATCCGGCTGACCTGCGCCTCCTGGCCATGGTTGCCGTCCTCTGGGCCGGAATGACGCTGTGGCCCGACTGGGCCAGCCTGGCGGCCGGCGCCCGAGTGCTTCGCCTAAGCGGACTCATCGCCGCCGGAAGCGCCGCCTTCGTCGTGGCCCTGTTCGCTGGCGGATTCCGCTTGCGCGACCTGCGCGGGCCCTGAGCCGCATCGCAGGAACTCCCGCTTGGACGAGCCCGGCACAGCGTCGAACCTAAGTGCACCCCAACCATCGCCCGTGAACGGGCTAGGAGCCCCCTTCAGGGGCGATGCCTTTGGCGGGATTGGCGAAGCGCGTCGCCCCTGAAGAGGGCTCCTGCCAGGAGCGTGCGAATGCCGGCGCGGGCTTCGATGGCTTGTCCCGCGTTGCCGCTTCGTTGTTGGCGTCCGCCGCAAGATTCATCGTCGCTTCCCTGTAGGAGCCCCCTTCAGGGGCGATGCCTTTGGCGGGATTGGCGAAGCGCGTCGCCCCTGAAGAGGGCTCCTGCCAGGAGCGTGCGAATGCCGGCGCGGGCTTCGATGGGTGCCATCGCGTTGCCGCTTCGTTGTTGGATCCCGGATCAACGCACATCCTGTGCTGTCCGGGATAAGGGCAACTTCGAGGCTCTGGATCCCGTGTCGACGTGCATCCATGCACTGCACGGGATGAAGGCATCCTGCCTTCACTTCATGCGGTAGGTGATGCGGCCCTTGGTCAGGTCATAGGGGGTCATTTCGACCTTGACCTTGTCGCCCGTGAGGATGCGGATGTAATTCTTGCGCATGCGACCCGAGATATGGGCGGTGACCACGTGGCCGTTTTCCAGCTTCACGCGGAACATGGTGTTGGGCAGGGTCTCGAGGACCGCGCCTTCCATTTCGATGACATCGTCTTTTGACATTTTTCCCTGTACTGCGGAATCGGAGAGGCCGAGAAGGCGCGGAATTCTACACGATCACGGGGTCCGCTACCGAGCCAGCCTGCAAACCGGGCCAGATCAGCCCCCGCTGCGGCTGCCCGAACCGCCTCCTGAAAGCGGCTTCGATAGCGCCGGCGAGCGCCGCGGCAACGGTTCCCGGCATGCGGACTCAGGCGCGCCGGTCGCCCAGGGTGCGGGCCTGGATGTCGGCAAAAAGGCCGCCCCAATTGCCGCTGACTCCCGCCTGCGCGACCAGGCCGGCGACCTCCCGGCTGAACTGCGCGCGCGGCATCTCGCGCGCACCGAGGGTCAACAGGTGCGCCGAGGTGACCTGGGCGTCGATCAGGGGAAAGTCCGCCCGTGCCAGCCCCGCGCACAGCGCGAGCAGGGCCACTTTCGATGCGTGGTCGCGCCGGCTGAACATCGATTCGCCGAAGAACATGCGGCCGATGGCGACGCCATAGATGCCGCCGACCAGTTCGCCGGCCTCGCGGACCTCGACCGAATGGGCATGGCCTTCGCCGTGCAGCCGGCAATAGGCATCGAACATCGGGTCGGTGATCCAGGTGCCGGCCCCCGCCGCCCGCGGGCCGGCGCAATGGGCGATGACATCGGCAAAGGCGCTGTCCGCGCTGATCGTCCAGTCGCAGCTCTTCAGCCAGCGCTTCAGCCGGCGTGGCACATGCGGGGTGGCGGTATCGAACACCAGGCGTGGATCCGGCGACCACCAGAGGATCGGCTGGCCGTCCGAGTACCATGGAAAAATGCCTCTCGAGTACGCCGCGAGCAGGCGTGGGCTGCTCAGGTCGCCACCAAAGGCCAGCAGGCCGTTGGGTTCCCCGAGCGCCGATTCCACCGGCGGGAAGGCAAGGTCGAGCGGGCCGAGTCGGGGCAGGGTGATCAATCGGGACCCCGCTCTGGCTGGCGGAAAGGCGTATGCCCGAGCAGCTCCTCACGGTAGCCCTCGAGGGCCTGGCCCTCGCGCTGCAGGGCATCTGCGATCGCGGTTTCGAAACGTGGGTCGACGACGCGATGGAACGAGCGCGTGCGCGTCGGCAGGAAGCCCCGCGCGATCTTGTGTTCGCCCTGCGCACCCGGTTCGAAGTTGCGCAGGCCGTTGCGGATGCAATAGTCGATGCCCTGGTAGTAGCAGGCTTCGAAGTGCAGGCCGGGAACCGTTTCGTCCGCGCCCCAGTAGCGACCGTAGAGCGTATCCGCGCTGCGCAGGCACAGTGCCGCGGCGATGATGCGCCCCCGGCGCCGGCACAGCACGGCGACGACCTGGCGCGGCATGCTGCGGCCCAGGTGGCGGAAAAAGGATTCGGTCAGGGCAGGGTGGTTGCCGTGCGCATCGAAGGTCGACAGGTAGAGCCGGTGCAGGACATGCCAGTCGCCGGACTCCAGTTCATCGCCATGGCGGATCTCGCAGCGGATGCCGGCGGCGTCCACCTGCGCGCGCTCCTGGCGGATGTTCTTGCGCTTCTTCGGTTTCAGGGCGGCGAGGAATCCATCGAAGTCCTGCCAACCCTGGTTGTGCCAGTGGAACTGCCAGTCGAAACGCGCCAGCCAACGAGTGCCTGAAAATGCATCCGCACCGGGCTGGTCGACGAAGTTGAGATGCGCGGACGAGAGTACAAGTTCGCGATGTCCGCTGCTCGATCGCCTCGACCAGCGCGCGCCGCAACGACGGTGCATCCCCGCCGGTCCCGACCAGCAGGCGCGGCCCGCCCACCGGCGTGTACGGCACTGCGCAAAGCAGCTTGGGGTAATAGTCCAGGCCATGCCGCGCATAGGCGCTGGCCCACGACCAGTCGAACACGAACTCACCGTGCGAATTGCCCTTCAGGTAGAGCGGGGCGGCGGCGACGAGCCGGTCGTCCTCGTAGATGCCAAGCGGACACGCTTGCCAGCCCAGCGCGGGCTGGATGCACCCATGCTCTTCGAGCCCGGCGAGAAAGGCATGCGCAACGAACGGGTGGTCGCCACCGGCCAGGGCGTTCCATGCCTCGGCGCCGATCTCGCTGACGCCTTTGTGCAAGCGGACTTCAAGGGACGGCATAGGATTCGATCTTGTCTACGCAGGAAGCGGCTTCAGCCGCGATGCTCTTCGCATCACGATGCCTAAGAGCATCGGGCCTGAAGGCCTCTCCTGCAAGAAGCGCCGGCTGATGGGGCGGACTTCGAGTGAAGGCACATGGCGTCGATCCGCTCTTCGCAGGAAGCGCCTTCAGGCGCGATGCATTTCTTCAAGTCGTGCGAAGAGCATCGCCCCCGCAGGGGAGCTCCTGCGTAGCCGTGATCAGCCCGCCAGGCCCAGCTTGTCGAGGTATTTCTCGGCATCGAGCGCGGCCATGCAGCCGAAACCGGCCGAGGTGACCGCCTGGCGATAGACCTGGTCGGCGACATCGCCCGCGGCGAACACGCCGGGGATGCTGGTTGCCGTGGCATTGCCCTCGAGGCCGGTGCGGATCGTGATGTAGCCGTTGCGCATGTCGAGCTGGCCTTCGAAGATGCTCGTGTTGGGCGTATGGCCAATGGCCACGAACATGCCGGTGACGGCGATGTCACGGGTCGAGCCGTCCCTGGTGCTCTTCACGCGGATGCCGGTCACGCCGGTCTGGTCGCCGAGGACCTCGTCGACGCTGTGGTCCCAGACGATGTCGATCTTGCCGGCGGCCTGCTTCTCGAACAGCTTGTCCTGCATGATCTTCTCGGCGCGCAGCTTGTCGCGGCGATGGACGAGGGTGACCTTGGCGGCGATATTGGCCAGGTAGAGCGCCTCCTCGACCGCCGTGTTGCCGCCGCCGATGACCGCAACATGCTGTTCGCGGAAGAAAAAGCCGTCGCATGTGGCGCAGGCGGATACGCCCTGGCCCTTGAACTTTTCCTCGGACTCGAGCCCGAGGTACATCGCGGTCGCGCCGGTGGCGATGATCAGCGCGTCGCAGGTGTACTCGCCGCTGTCGCCCTGCAGCCGGAACGGCCGCTGCTTGAGGTCGGCGGTGTGGATGTGGTCGAAGATGATCTCGGTGTTGAAGCGCTCCGCATGCTCGCGCATGCGCTCCATCAGGGCCGGCCCCTGCAGGCCTTCGACATCGCCGGGCCAGTTGTCGACATCGGTGGTCGTCATCAGCTGGCCGCCCTGGGCGAGTCCGGTGATCATGGTCGGCTTGAGGTTGGCGCGGGCTGCGTAGACGGCAGCCGAGTATCCGGCGGGGCCGGTTCCGAGGATGAGCAGACGCGTGTGCTTCGGGGTCGTCATGTATAATCCCGGCCGCATTTCCGGCCTTGTTTTTGTGGCGATTCTGTTTCGTGACGGTGGCTTGCGCTTTCGCCCGGAGGCCGCCTTCACGCCTGGTTCTCGTTGCCGCTGCTGATGTCGATCCACCGGATCGCCGCCTGCACGCGGGTCAAGAGGATGGGGGGCAGGCGCAACCGAATCAAGGCTTGGGCCCGCGAGTGCGGTTCCGGAACATGGCTTGACCCGCGTCGACATTCCGTACGGCGCGTCCCTTGAACAATATGGAGATTCTGATGCGCATCGGTATTCCGTCCGAGACCAAGACCCTTGAAGGGCGCGTTGCCCTGGTGCCCGCAGCCTGCGCCGACCTGGTGCGCCGCGGCCACGAGGTGTTCATCCAGTCCGGCGCTGGCCTGAAAAGCGGCTACAGCGACGAGGAATTCGTGCGCAACGGCGTCAAGGTGGTGGCCGATGCCGACAAGCTGTACGAATCGGGCGAACTGATCGTCAAGGTCAAGGAACCGATCGCCGGCGACCTCAAGCGCCTGCGCAAGGACCACCTGCTGTTCTGCTACCTGCATCTCGCTGCCGAGCCGGACCTGACCAGGAGCCTGGTCGATATCGGCCTGACCGGCATCGCCTTCGAGTCGGTCGAGGAGATGGACGGGTCGCTGCCCCTGCTGGCGCCGATGTCGATCATCGCCGGCCGCATCGCCGTGCAGGTCGGCACGCATCTGCTGCACCAGCCGGCCGGCGGCAAGGGCAAGCTGCTCGGCGGCCTGCCGTCGACCGATCGCGGCAAGGTCGTGGTCCTCGGCGCCGGTGCGGCCGGTGGCAATTCGGCGGCGCTGGCCGCGGCCGGTGGCGCCAACGTGATCGTCTTCGACAAGCGTCCGGACCGCCTCGCCCAGATGATGGCGCTCGGATCCAACGTCACTGCGCTCTATCCCTACGAGGAATACGTCGCCCGCGAACTGCGCGATGCCGACCTCGTCGTCGGCGCCGTGCTCGTGCCGAGCGCGCGTGCGCCGCGCGTCGTCACCGCGGCCATGGTCAAGGACATGGAGCCGGGCAGCGTGCTCGCCGACATCTCGATCGACCAGGGCGGCTGTTTCGAGACCTCGAAGCCGACGACCTGGAAGGATCCGACCTACGTGGTCGATGGCGTCATCCATTTCGCCGTGACCAACATGCCCGGCGCGGTACCGCAGACTTCCTCGCAGGCTATTTCGGCGGCGATCCTGCCGTACGTGCAGCGCCTCGCCAGTGGCCCGGCCTGGCGCGACTACGGCCCGCTCAAGGGTGGCATCAACGTCGATGCCGGCGAGGTTGTGCACCCGGCGCTCCAAGGCGTGGTTTGATAATAAACAATCGCTTGCACCACTAAATTAAGGTAACTTCTACTGGTGGCGCGAGAACCCAACAAAACCCGAAAGCCCATCCCGCTCAACGACAAGCTGCAACGCCGCTTGCGCGAGGTGGGCTTCCTGCTGCTGCTGCCCCTGGCGATCTACCTGTTCGCCTGCCTGTGGACCTACAGCCCGGCGGACCCCGGCTGGTCGCACGTCGGCGAGCCGGAGAAGGTGGCCAACTTCGGCGGCAAGGTCGGCGCCTATATCGCCGACCTGCTGTTCTATTTTTGCGGGGCGCTGGCCTATGCGTTCCCGGCCCTGCTGTTGCTGGTCGGAGCGGTCGTCCTGCGCGGCGCGGATGCCATCGAACGCTCGCCACTGGAGCCCGCCCTGCGCCTGGTCGGCGGCCTGGCGTTCTTCATTGCGGGCTCCGGACTGGCCCAGCTGCATTTCAATGGTCCCAGCCAGTTGCCCGCCGGCGTCGGCGGCGTGCTCGGCGCGCTGATTGGCGGTTCGCTGACCCGGGGCTTCGGATTTCTCGGCGCGACCCTGTTCCTGCTTGCCCTGTTCCTGATTGCGGTGACCCTGGCCACCGGGCTTTCCTGGTTCAGGCTGATGGACTGGATCGGGCGCGGCCTGATCGCCCTGGTCGGCTGGGTTCGCGACCGTTCGCGACGCGCCGAGGACTGGAGCGCAGCGCGCCAGGCCCGGGTCGAACGCGAGGTCGTGCGCAAGGTCGACACGATCAAGCAGTCGCGGCGCGAGCCGCTCAAGATCGAACCGACCCTGGCGCCGATCGGCAAGAGCGAACGCGCACGGCGCGAGACGCAGATTCCGCTGTTCGTCGGCTCGTCCAGCGAAGGCGAGGTGCCGCCGCTGGCCCTGCTCGACGAGCCCAAGCAGCGCGTGCAGGGCTATTCGCAGGAAACCCTCGACGCGCTGTCGCGCCAGGTCGAGTTCAAGCTCAAGGATTTCCGCATTGATGCGCAGGTCGTCAGCGCGCATCCGGGCCCGGTCATCACGCGCTTCGAGATGCAGCCGGCACCCGGCATCAAGGGCAGCCAGATTTCCAGCCTCGACAAGGACATCGCGCGCGGCCTGTCGGTGATCAGCGTGCGCGTGGTCGACGTGATCCCGGGCAAGTCGGTGATCGGCCTCGAGATCCCGAACGTCAACCGCGAGATCGTCTATCTTTCGGAGATCCTGCGCTCGGACAAGTACGACCTGCTGAAATCGCCGCTGGCGCTTGCGCTCGGCAAGGACATCGGCGGTGCGCCGGTCGTCGTCGACCTGGCCAAGATGCCGCATCTGCTCGTCGCCGGCACCACCGGCTCGGGCAAGTCCGTGGCACTCAACGCGATGGTGCTGAGCCTGCTCTACAAGGCCAGCGCGACCGACGTGCGCATGATCATGATCGACCCGAAGATGCTCGAGCTCTCGGTCTACGAGGGCATCCCGCACCTGCTCGCGCCCGTGGTCACCGACATGAAGGAAGCCGCCAACGCACTGCGCTGGTGCGTGGCCGAAATGGAGCGCCGCTACAAGCTGATGGCCGCGGTCGGCGTGCGCAACCTGGCCGGCTTCAACAAGAAGATTCGCGACGAGGAAGCCAAGGGCCAGCCGCTGCTCGATCCGCTGTTCCGGCCGGATGCCTCGCAGCCGTCGATGAAGGCCGAGCCGCTCAAGCCCTTGCCGTACATCGTCGTCATCATCGACGAGTTCGCCGACATGATGATGATCGTCGGCAAGAAGGTCGAGGAGCTGATCGCACGCCTGGCGCAGAAGGCGCGCGCGGCCGGCATGCACCTGATCCTCGCTACCCAGCGGCCGTCGGTCGACGTCATCACCGGCCTGATCAAGGCCAACATCCCGACCCGCATCGCATTCCAGGTGTCGAGCAAGATCGATTCGCGCACCATCCTCGACCAGTCCGGCGCGGAAACACTGCTCGGCCACGGCGACATGCTCTACCTGCCGCCCGGCACGGCCACGCCCGAGCGCGTGCACGGCGCCTTTGTCGACGACCACGAGGTGCACAAGGTCGTCGAGTGGCTGCGCGCGCAGGGCCAGCCCGACTACATCGACGGCGTGCTCGAGGAAACCCAGACCATGGCCGATGGCAAGGTCATTGGCGAAACCGGCCTGCCGCAGGACGCAGCCGATGCCGAGGGTGGCGAGGACGCCGTGCTTTACGACAAGGCCGTGCGCATCGTCACCGAGACCCGGCGCGCCTCGATCTCGGGCGTGCAGCGCCACCTGCGCATCGGCTACAACCGCGCCGCGCGCCTGATCGAACAGATGGAACGCGACGGCGTGGTCAGCGGCCCCGAACACAATGGCAACCGCACCGTGATCGCGCCGCCACCGCCGCGCGACTGAGCGCGACCGGCCAGCCACGCTTCAGGGCAGGCGTGTGATGCTGTAGCGAACCCATGAGTCCCCGCAGATTCCCGAGGAACCCCGAACGATGTTGCGTGCCATCCTGCTGCTGACCAGCCTGGTCGCGTTCTCTGCCCATGCCGCCGACAGCGCACGCATGCGCCTGGAGTCCTTCTCGAAGGACATCCGCACGATCAGCGCGCGCTTCGAGCAATCGGTCACCGGCGCCAAGGGCCATCGCGGGGAGACCTCGTCCGGCACGCTCGCATTGAAGGCGCCGCGCCAGTTCCGCTGGCACACGACGACACCGTTCGAGCAACTGATCATCGCCGACGGCAACCGCGTCTGGATCTACGATCCGGATCTCGAGCAGGTCAGCGTGCGCAGCCAGGGCGCCGAGGAAGCGCACAGTCCGCTTTCGGTGCTGACCGACCTTTCCCAGCTCGACCACGAGTTCCAGGCCAGCGAGGCCGGCGAACGCGAAGGCCTGCGCTGGCTCAAGCTCGTCTCGAAGGCGAAGGAGCCGGAGTTCGCCTTTGCCGAACTCGGCTTCGGCAAGGACGGGCTCGCCCGCATGCGTTTCGAGGACTCACTTGGCAACACCACCGAGATCCGTTTTTCCGACTGGCAGCGCGACCCGAAATTGCCAGCCGATACCTTCTCGTTCACGCCGCCAGCCGGCGTCGACGTGGTCGGCGATCCGGGCCAGGATGCCGAGGTATTCCCGGTAAGGGATTGAATTCGGGCGGGTGCCGGTCCTTTTTCCCGCCTCTTGCCGCGAAACTGACTGAAAGCTGAATCCACGGGAGGTAGCTCTTGACTCTGGACCATGGTCCAGGGTGCAAGCTGGTCGCCACGGAATCCACGGGCAATCGCTTCAGGCGCGCCGGATTCCGGGAAACCCACCGGAGATGGCCATGAACAACTATGCAATCGGTCAGCTTGCCAGTGCCGCCGGCGTCGGCATCGACACCGTGCGCTACTACGAGCGCAGCGGCTTGCTGAAGCCGGCGGCGCGCTCGACCTCGGGCTACCGCAAGTACAGCGACATCGAGCTCAACCGCCTCAATTTCATCCGCCGCGCCCAGCACCTCGGTTTCTCCCTCAGCGAGATCGGCGAGTTGCTGGCGATCAGCAGCAGGCGTGACGTCGCCGCGATGCACAAGGCTGCGTCGGCCCGGCTGGCGGACATCGACAAGCGCATTGGCGAGCTGCAGCGCATGCGCACCGCGCTGTCCAACCTGATTGCCGGTTGCCCGGCTGAAGGTCCGGCCGCGAACTGCCCGATCCTGCGCGCCTTGATGAACAAGGAGGCCTTGTCATGAACGAGAGGAATCCCTCGTTTTCCCGAAGCGCCGATGCTGCCGTCGGACAGAAGCCTTGCTGCAGCGAGACCCGCCGCGAAGCCGGGACAGGTGAGGACGCGCGCGCCCATGCGGACGTGGGGCTCGCGGCAGGCGCGCCGCGGCTGGCTGTCGGCGAAGCCGATGCCGGATCCATGACGCTCCATGAGGAATTCGTCGCCGAACTCGCCGCCCACTTCGAAGCACGGCGAAACTTCGATGAGCAGGCGCCAGGCCCGGCAGCCACTCGCACCAGTGCCATTCACGCAGGAGGTTCCATGAACATGCAACACCCGACAGACGCGTCCGGCGACGCGCTGCTGAACGACGGCGCGGAACACGCGCGCGCCCGGCTGATATTCGCGGCGACCCTGGCGGTTCCGTTGCTGCTGATGGCGCTGTCGACACGCGTGTTCGCAGCGCAACTGGAGCCGGCCGTGCTGTCGCTCATGCACTTCACCGAGTTCCTGCTGGCCACGCTGCTGGCCATGGTCGCCGCGGCGACGGTCTACCGTCGCGCCTGGCAGGGGCTGCGCAGGTTCTCGCCGAACCGGTACAGCCTTTACAGCCTGGGCGCACTGGCGGCCTATGGCCTCGGTGCCATCGCCTTCTCGTCACCGCTGGCAACGTCCTCCTCGCTGGCCGCGGGGCGGGAATCGGCGGCGTTCAACTTCATCGTCGCGGCAAGCCTGGTCACCCTCGCGCTGTTCGGCGAATGGTTCTGGACGCGCACGGAATGCAATGTGCGCAGGGCGATCAGGGGCATCGGGCGCCTGCTGCGCGGCTACCGCGACAACGGTTTCCAATGGACTGACATGGCGACACTGTGTCATTCCCGCAATTCGGAGCGCTCGTGATGAACAATGCCGCGAAGAACCCGGCGCCCGCCTGCTGCCACGCATCGGGCAATGAAGATGCAGCCAACAAGGCGCATGCGCACGACCATGGGCACGACCACGCCGCCGCGCACGGCCGTTCGCAAGGCGCGGATTCCCGGCCGACCGATGGCTCGGTCATCGATCCCGTATGTGGGATGACGGTCGATCCGGCCAGCGCGAAACACCAGGCCGATCACGATGGAGGCACGGTCTACTTCTGTTCGGCGCGCTGCCGCGAGAAGTTCGTCGCCGATCCGCAGGCTTATCTGGATCCGCAGCGCAAGGCGCAGGCGGCGCCCGCGGTCGAGGGCGCGATCCATACCTGCCCGATGCACCCGGAGATCCAGCAGGCAGGTCCGGGCAGTTGCCCGAAATGCGGCATGGCGCTGGAGCCGCTGACGCCGACAGGCGAGCAGGACGATAGCGAATTGCAGCATGTGCGCCGCAAGTTCCTGATCGCCGCAGTGCTCGCGACCCCGCTCCTGCTGGTCGCCATGGGCCCGCATCTGCTCGGCCTGCACTTCGATGCCGGCACCTCCGCCATGCTGCGCTGGGCGGAGTTCCTGCTGGCGACGCCGCTGGTGCTTTGGCTGGGCGGTGCCTACTACGTGCGCGGCTGGAAGGGCGTGCTCGCCGCCTCGCCGAACATGTACAGCCTGATCGGGCTCGGCGTGCTGGTTGCATACGGCTTCAGCCTGGCCGCCATGTTCGCTCCTGGGTTGTTCCCCGTGGCAATGCGGGACAGCCATGGCGACATACCGTTCTACTTCGAGGCGTCCGGCGTGATCATCGCCCTGGTCCTGCTCGGCGAATGGCTGGAACTGCGTGCGCGCGGCAAGACCTCGGCGGCGATCCGCGGCCTGCTGAACCTCGCGCCCAAGACCGCCCGGCGATTGAAATCCGGCGGTGGCGAGGAGGAAATCCCGCTTGACCAGGTTGTAGTCGGCGACCGCTTGCGTGTCCGCCCGGGCGAAAAGATCCCGGTCGACGGCAAGGTCGAAGAGGGCAGCAGCAGTGTCGACGAGTCGATGCTCAGCGGCGAGCCGATCGCGGTCGCCAAGAATGCCGGTGACACGGTAACGGGTGGCACGATCAATGGCACCGGCAGTCTCGTCATGCGTGCCGAGAAAGTCGGCAACGAAACCGTGCTCGCGCAGATCGTCGACATGGTGGCGAAGGCGCAGCGCTCGAAGGCGCCCCTGCAACGGCTGGCCGACAAGGTTTCGGTGTGGTTCGTGCCGGCGGTCGTCGCCATTTCCCTGCTTGCCTTTGCGGCATGGTTCGCGTTCGGTCCGGAACCGCGCCTCGCCTACGCCGTCGTCAATGCGGTTGCTGTCCTCATCATCGCGTGTCCGTGCGCACTGGGCCTGGCTACGCCGATTTCGATCATGGTCGCCAGCGGGCGCGGCGCGGAGATGGGCGTGCTTTTCCGCGAGGCGGCGGCGATCGAGAGCCTCAGCCATGTGGACACGCTGGTTCTCGACAAGACCGGCACGATCACCGAAGGGAAGCCGCGATTGACCGACGTCGTCGCTGCCGAAGGATTCGACGGGAACGACGTGCTCGCCATGGCCGCGAGTCTCGAATCGGCCAGCGAACATCCCCTGGCCCATGCCGTGCTTGAAGGTGCGAAGACGCGCGGAATCGCATTGAGGAAAGTCCACGGCTTCGATTCGGTGACAGGCGAGGGCGTGCGCGGCGAAGTCGATGGGAAAAAGGTCTCGCTCGGCAATGCCCGCCTGATGGCCAGTTACGTCGTTCCCGATGCGCTGGCGAACAAGGCCGATGCGTTGCGCAGGGATGCCAGGACGGTCATGTTCGTGGCCGTCGATGGCAGGCTGGCGGGCTTGATCGCCGTGCAGGACCCGATCAAGCCGGATGCGGTCGAGACGCTCCGGGCGCTGAAGGCCGAAGGCCTGCGCCTGGTCATGCTCACCGGCGACAACGAGGCGACGGCGAAGGCAGTGGCTGCGCAGTTGCCGCTTGATGAGGTACGTGCCGGACTGTCGCCGAAGGACAAGGCCGATGCCATTGCCCGCATGCAGGAAGCCGGGGCGCGCGTGGCGATGGCCGGCGACGGCATCAACGATGCGCCGGCACTGGCGGCGGCCGACGTCGGCATCGCCATGGGCAATGGCACCGACATCGCCATGGAAAGTGCACAGATCACCCTGGTCAAGGGTGAACTCGGTGGCATCCTGCGCGCCCGGCGATTGTCGGTCGCGGCGGTCCGCAACATCCACCAGAACCTCGCCTTTGCCTTCGGCTACAACACGCTGGGCGTACCGGTCGCGGCGGGCGTGCTCTATCCGTTCTTCGGCTTGCTGCTGAGTCCGGTGATTGCCGCGGCGGCCATGAGTTTCTCCTCGGTTTCGGTGATCGGCAACGCGTTGAGATTGCGCACAGCCAAGGTCTGATGGTATTGCGGGTCACGCCGCTTTAACGTGTGCCATCGCGTCGTTGGTTGTAGGAAGCGCCTTCAGGCGCGATGCTCTTCGTCACGTGGCGAAAAGCATCGGGCATGAATGCCTCTCCTACCAAGAGCGGGCCCGACAATTGGCGCGGAATTCGATGGCTTTTCCCGCGTTGCCGCTTCGTTGTTGGCTTCAGCCGCGATGCAATCCGCTTCCATGTAGGAAGCGCCTTCAGGCGCGATGCTCTTCGTCACGTGGCGAAAAGCATCGGGCATGAATGCCTCTCCTACCAAGAGCGGGCGCGACAATTGGCGCGGAATTCGATGGCTTTTCCCGCGTTGCCGCTTCGTTGTTGGCTTCAGCCGCGATGCCCTTCGTGAATCCGGCAAAGAGCATCGGGCATGAATGCCCCTGCTGCGAAGCACTTGTGGGCAGGCGATGCGGGATCAGTTGACATGCCATGCCTGGCCGCTTCGTAGCGCGTTCGCATCCGGGGGCAGGCTGACTGCTGGATCGGAGCGACAGGATCACCGGAATCGGCAACGCTTTTCCGTATCATGGCGGCATGGCCCGCAAGAAAACCGTCGACACCGCAACCCTGTTTGCCGAGCCGGAAGGCCTCAAGCCGCTGGCCGAGCGCATGCGGCCGCGCACGCTCGACGAGATCGTCGGGCAGACGCGCCTGCTCGAAGCCGGCAAGCCGCTGCGCCGCGCGATCGAGAGCGGCAAGCTGCATTCGATGATCCTGTGGGGCCCGCCGGGCTGCGGCAAGACCACGCTGGCGCTGCTGCTCGCGCGCTATGCCGACGCCGATTTCAAGGCGATCTCGGCGGTGCTGTCCGGGTTGCCCGACGTGCGTGCCGCCCTGGCCGAGGCCGAGGTCAACTTCGGCCAGGGCCGTCGCACCGTGCTGTTCGTCGACGAAGTGCACCGCTTCAACAAGACCCAGCAGGACGCCTTCCTGCCGCACATCGAGCGCGGCATCATCATCCTCGTCGGCGCGACCACGGAAAATCCGTCGTTCGAGCTGAATTCGGCGCTGCTCTCGCGTTGCCGCGTGCACGTGCTCGAGGCCCTGACGATCGAGCAGATCATCGCCGCGCTCAAGCGCGCGCTCGGCGACAGCGAGCGCGGTCTCGGCGAACTCGGCCTCGCGGTCGAAGACGAATCCCTGCGCCTGATCGCCCAGGCGGCCGACGGCGACGTGCGGCGCGCACTGACCCTGCTCGAGATCGCCTCCGAACTCGCCGACGGCGGACGCATCGACGAAACGACGCTGACCCAGGTGCTGGCCGATCGCACGCGCCGTTTCGACAAGGGTGGCGAGCAGTTCTACGACCAGATTTCGGCGCTGCACAAGTCGGTGCGCTCGTCGGATCCCGATGCCGCCCTGTACTGGCTGGCGCGCATGCTCGACGGCGGCGTCGACCCGGCCTATCTCGCTCGACGCCTCACGCGCATGGCCATCGAGGACATCGGCCTGGCCGATCCGCGTGCACTGACGCTGGCCCTGGAAGCCTGGAATACCTGGGACCGCCTCGGCTCGCCGGAAGGCGAGCTGGCCTTTGCCGAGCTTGTGATCTACCTGGCCATCGCGGCGAAGAGCAACGCCGCCTATGCCGCCTTCAACGCGGTTCGCGCCGAAGTGCGCGCCAACGGCACCCTCGAGGTGCCGATGCACCTGCGCAACGCGCCGACCAGATTGATGAAGGGGCTCGGCTACGGCAAGGGTTATCAGTACGACCCCGGGGTCGAAGGCGGCGTCGCCATCGACCAGCAATGCCTTCCGGATGCCCTGGTCGGGCACGAGTTCTACCAACCGGTCGAGCGCGGGCTGGAACTGAAGATCGGCGAGAAGCTTGCCGCCCTGCGTGCGGCGCGCAAGGCTGCACGCGGCGATGGCCAATCGTGATGAAGGGATTCGAATCCGCTCTGGTCCGCGTCGTTCTTCTGGCGGCTAGCCTGCTCCCGTGCATGCCTGCCAGTGCACAGGCGCCGGCAACAAAGGCGTCGAACTCCGCTTCCGCGATTGCGGCGCTCACCAGCCGCATCGACGCGCATATCACCGATCCCGCGTTCGCCGATGCATCGTGGGGCATCAAGGTGGTCTCGCTCGATACCGGCAAGACGCTCTACGCGCACGACGCCGACAAGCTGTTCGTGCCGGCCTCGACCGGCAAGCTCTACACGGCCGCGCTGGCGCTCGACACGTTCGGCCCCGACTACCGCATTCCGACCACGCTGTTCGCCACCGAAAAGGCCGGGCGCGACGGCGAATTGCGCGGCGACCTGATCCTCGTCGGCTATGGCGATCCGACCCTCGGCGTCGACAAGCGCGTGTCCTGGGCCGACACGCTGGCGATTGCCGTGCGCAAGTCCGGCATCAAGTCGGTGCGCGGCAACCTGATCGCCGATGCGACCTGGTTTGCCGCGCCGCTGCACGGCAGCGGCTGGGAAGCAGCCGACCTGCAGAGCTGGTTCGGCGCGCCGGCCTCCGCGCTCAGCATCGACGAGAATGTCGTGCGCATCGAAATCCGGCCGGCGCCACAGTTCGGCGCGAAAGCGCGCATCCAGTTCGATCCGCCGGGTTCGGCGCCGACGCTGGCCAACGAACTGCGCACGCTGCGCGCGCCGGCACCGACCGACATCAGCCTGTATCGCGCGCCGGGCAGTGACGTGCTGCACGCGTTCGGCACGATCGCGAGCAATGCCGAGCCGCAGTTCTACCGCTTTGCCGTGCACGATCCCGCGCTGATCGCCGCCGAACAGCTTCGCGCCGCACTGGCCCGCCAGGGTGTCGGCGTGCAGGGTCGGTCGCGCAGCGTGTATTGGCCGGAACAGGATGAGCGTCTTTCCAGCGACACCCTGCAACGTGTCGCCGACATCTGGTCGCCGCCGCTGGCGGAGATCGTCAGTCGTGGCCTCAAGGTATCGCAGAACCTCTACCTGCAGAACCTGTTGCTCATGGTCGGCGCCAAGGCGGCGGCCGATGAACGCGAATCCGGAAAGCCGTCGCCGGCGTTCCGATCCGCCGAAGCGCGTGGCATCCAGGCCATGCGCGCCTACCTGCGCCGGATCGGCGTTCCGCTCGATGGCGTGCTGATCGAGGACGGGCCGGGCCTGTCGCGGCGCGACCTGACCTCGGCGGCGGCCCTGACCAGCCTGCTCGTGCATCTCGGCGACGATCCGCGCGCGCTCGCGTTCCGCCAGGGATTGCCCGAGGCCGGCGTCGACGGCTCGCTGACCGGACGCATGCGCAACAGCGCGGCGCAGGGACGCATCCATGCCAAGACCGGCAGCATGGCCTTCACCTACGCACTGGCAGGCTATGCGATCAGCGCGGCGGACGAACGCCTCGCCTTCGCCATCATGCTCAACAACTACCGGCGCCCACGCGATGCCGGGCGCCCTTCGGCGGAACTCGATGCGATCGCGATCATGCTGGCTGAACTGGGCGAGCGCAGCGCACCCTGAGTCCGGTTCCGTCGCGTTCGATCGCCAGCCTGCCGGCAGCGGTGCGTTGCAGCTTGCCCCGCGCGCGATCGACGCGTAGCGTTCGGATTCCAACCTGGGAGGGGGAAGATCATGCGTATTCTGATCGC
The DNA here is from genome assembly GCA_963822465.1 of uncultured Gammaproteobacteria bacterium. Lineage (GTDB taxonomy): Bacteria > Pseudomonadota > Gammaproteobacteria > Xanthomonadales > Rhodanobacteraceae > Dokdonella. Next base: position 23,711 of record CAWGHP010000012.1, read on the forward strand.
AGCGGTTCTTGGCGCCATTGTCCTGTTCGGATGGGGTTTCGTGGCGCACATGCTGCTGCCCATCGGCGAAATGGGATTCCAGCAGCCCCAGAGTGAAGACGCCGTACTGGAAGGCGTCAAGACCGGCCTGCCGACGCCAGGAATCTACATGTTGCCGAGCATGGACCCGGAAAAATGGGGCGACGAGGAGGCAATGAAGCCGTTCGCGGAAAAGGCCAAAGTCAATCCGTTCGTCTTCGCCGTGGTCGCACCGTCACCTGCAGATCCAACCGGAATGGGACCGCAGCTGGCCAAGCAGTTCGGCAGCGATTTTCTCGCCAGCGCCCTCGTGGCGTGGCTGCTCGCCGCGACCACCTGGGGCTTCGGCATGCGCGTACTCGGCGCGGCCGGCATGGGCGTTTTCGCCTGGCTCGCCTCCGTCGTGCCGATGTGGAACTGGTACCGCTTCCCGACCGATTTCATGATCGGCGGCCTGATCGAGCATGGCGTGGGCTGGCTTCTCGGCGGCATCGCCATCGCCTGGTGGGTAGGGCGCAAATAGCGCCACCCTCGATTCCGTGCAGGGCCTTCTCCCGCCAGCGGGAGAAGGCAGCGACCGTTGGCGACGGCCGGGGCCGGTTTGCGGCAAACGGGTAGCGCGGCGATAATCCGCGCCCTTCGTCGCCATTGCGGAAACCCCAATGCTTGATCCAGCCCTCCTGCGCGGGCAGCTCGATGTCGTCGCCCAGCGCCTCGCCACGCGTGGCCACGTGCTCGACATTGCCGCCATCGAATCGCTGGAGTCGCAGCGCAAGGCCGTCCAGGTCGAGACCCAGGAACTGCAGCACACGCGCAATGCACGCTCCAAGGCGATCGGCATGGCCAAGGGCAAGGGCGAGGACACCACCGCGCTGATGGCCGAGGTGGCCGGCATCGCCGACCAGCTCAAGGCCAACGAGGGGCGCCTGGCCGATATCCAGCAGCTGATCGCGGCGATCACGCTGGCCATCCCGAACCTGCCTGATGAATCCGTGCCGCTGGGCACCGATGAAACCGGCAACGTCGAGCAGCATCGCTGGGGCACGCCGCGAAAATTCGATTTCGCGATCAGGGACCATGTCGAACTTGGTGCACACAAGGGCTGGCTCGATGGCGAAGTCGCGGCGAAGCTGTCCGGTTCGCGCTTTACCGTGCTGCGCGGCGAACTCGCGCGCCTGCACCGGGCGCTCGCCCAGTTCATGCTCGACCTGCACACCGAGGAACACGGCTACGTCGAGACCAACGTGCCGCTGATCGTCAACACCGAATCGATGCAGGGAACCGGGCAGTTGCCGAAGTTCGAGGAGGACCTCTTCTCGATCGATGTCAACGAATCGAAGCGCTACCTGATACCCACCTCGGAAGTGCCGTTGACCAACATCGTCCGCGACAGCATCGTCGATGCCGGGGAACTGCCACTGCGCATGACCGCGCATTCGCTGTGCTTCCGCGCCGAAGCCGGCTCGGGCGGTCGCGACGTGCGCGGCATGATCCGCCAGCACCAGTTCGAGAAGGTCGAGCTGGTCAGCATCAGCAAGCCGGACGAAAGCAACGACGAGCACGAGCGCATGACGCGCAGCGCCGAGGTCGTCCTCGAGAAGCTTGGGCTGCCTTATCGCCGCATGCTGCTGTGCACGGGCGACATGGGCTTCGCCGCCAGGAAGACCTTCGACCTCGAAGTCTGGCTGCCGAGCCAGGATACCTACCGCGAAATCTCGTCGTGCTCGAATTGCGGCGATTTCCAGGCCCGCCGCATGCTCGCCCGCTGGCGCAATCCGGACTCGAGCAAGCCCGAACTCGTGCACACGCTGAATGGCTCAGGCACGGCCGTCGGCCGCGCCCTGATCGCCGTCATGGAAAACTACCAGAATGCCGACGGTTCGATCGACGTTCCCGAAGTCCTGCTTCCGTATATGGGCGGCATCACCCGCTTGAGCTGATTAGTCAGCCTCGACCAGGCCGAATTCCCCCCCTTCCGTCGTCCCGGCGCAGGCCGGGACCCAGGGCCTTCCGGTTCGAAGTCCAGGTCACAGGACCCCGGCCTGCGCCGGGGTGACGAGTAAATGAATGGCCGAGTGGTTTGAATTCCTTCTCCCCTCGGGAGAAGGTGGCCAGAGGCCGGATGAGGGTTCCTACAGAGCCCTGACTCCAGTCACACGCGCATCCTCATACGCTTGATTGCGCCACCTCTCGCGCTCACCCCTTGGGCCAGTTATCGCTGTTCCCGCCCGATCTCATGGAGCGCAATCAGCATCTTCTCCGGAACGAAGAAGGATGATTATTGGGCAGATTCGGCGACTAGGCTAAACTTCACCCCCGTCGTCCCGGCGCAGGCCGGGACCCGGCGCTTACCGGCTGCGAGTCCAAGTCACTGGACCCCGGCCTGCGCCGGGGTGACGAATATGTTCGGGAGAGATGGCCGAGTGGTTTAAGGCAGCAGTCTTGAGTGCGAAGGCAGGAAGCCGGAGCCAACATCGCCGCCGGCGATGGCCCGAAGGGCGAGGGACAGGAGTCCCGAGTCAAACTGCCGTGGTGGCGCGCAACGCGCGCCTGCGGCGGACAACTGAATATGGAGAGATGGCCGAGTGGTTTAAGGCAGCAGTCTTGAGCGCGAAGGCAGGAAGCCGGAGCCAACATCGCCGCAGGCGATGGCCCGAAGGGCGAGGGCAGGAGCCCGAGTCAAACTGCCGTGGTGGCTTGCTCAGCAAGCCGTGACGAGCGGAAAAATATTTGGAGAGATGGCCGAGTGGTTTAAGGCAGCAGTCTTGAAAACTGCCGTGGGTTTACGCCCACCGTGGGTTCGAATCCCACTCTCTCCGCCAGAAACGAAAAGAGCCCCCTTGTGGGGCTTTTTTCGTTTCAGTTGGACGGGAGTGTGTGGACGAAGCCACTCGGTGATTCGGGCCTGTCCCGGCCCTCACCCTTCTGGCCATCGCCTTCGGCGATGTTGGCTACGGCATCCTGCCTACGCAGTCGACAAGTTCGACTGGATCGAACTTGGACAGCCGCAGGCTGGCCCGTAGCGCGCAGCGCGGAGGGTGAGGCTCAGGGATGAGCCGAACATATCCCACTCTCTCCGCCAGAACCGAAAAAAGCCCCCATGCGGGGCTTTTTTCGCTGGACGCGAGTGCGTCGACGAACCCGCCCGGGCCAGAAAATTCGAGCAGGAATTCCGCGCAGCAGATCACGGAATTTCCTGGAGCCGGCCCGGCATATAGAGGTATAGAACCGTCGTTGTCCATCAAGTTGCATTGCACAACGGCTGCTCGTTGCTTATTCAAATGACCGGGCATATATTCCGCCGCGGACAGGTCGGAGATGCAGCGGTAAGCAAGGACGATCACGGTGCCGCCAATGCGGTTGGACTGGCATCGCGAGCCCAGAAGGCAATGGGCAGGATCTCTGTGCAGTGGCACGCGTCGCCAGTGGGTGTTGCGTCTATTCGCTTGAACAAGACGTGGGGCTAGAAGCCCCTTCGAAGGTTGAATTCCCATGCGGGCACGAGCGCATTGCGGCAACGCAATGTGGCTTGTCCGTGCCCGATTCCGGAGTTCGCCCACGCGTCCACGCATTGATTATTTCGATCTGGTCCGAACCGCTTCGATCATCAACTTTTCTTGGGAGTAGAGTTCATGTTTCGTCGCACCAGTATTGCCGCCGCGATCGCGGTTGTCGTTGTTTCACATGCGTCACTCGTGTTTGCCGCCGCTACAAAGCCTGCTCCGGATGAGCAGACCGTCATGGTTCCGAGCGGAAAGGGCTATGGCGTCCCGTATTTCCTCGGCAAGGACCAGATCGCGCAGGAGGAGGCGCTGTCCCGGTCCGCGGAGTCCGCCGCGAACGGAACGGCACCCAGGGCCGCCAGCAACGGGATTACCTACCACAACGGACCGGTCATGCTCGGGACCACCAAGGTCTACTACATCTGGTACGGAAACTGGACTGGAAACACGGCTACGTCGATCCTCACCGATCTTGCCAGCAAGATTGGCGGTTCGCCCTACTACAACATCAATACGACCTACTACAACGGCAGTGGCACCCACGTTTCGAACGCGGTCTCCTACTCGGGTTCGACAACCGACAACTATTCGGGAGGCACCTCCCTGACCGATGCCGAAATCAAGGCCTCCGTCAGCAGCGCGATCACTTCGGGCCGCCTGCCGAAGTCGAGTTCGGCAATCTATTTCGTGCTGACTTCCAGCGATGTCACGGCAAGCTCTGGCTTCTGCACGCAGTACTGCGGCTGGCACGACCATGCGACGATCAGCGGGACCGACATCAAGTACTCGTTTGTCGGAAATCCCGCGACGAAGTGCCCGAGCTCCTGCGGTGCGACGACGCCGAGTCCGAACGGGAATGCCGGTGCCGACGCCATGGCCAGCATTATTTCGCACGAGCTGGAGGAAGCCGTTACCGATCCGGACCTCAACGCCTGGTATGACGCCAGCGGTTATGAAAACGCCGACAAGTGCGCGTGGACGTTTGGCACGCAGTACACCGTCGCCAATGGCAGCAAGGCCAACATGCTGCTTGGTAGCCGCAATTTCCTGATCCAGCAGAACTGGGTGAACGCGGGTGGCGGATACTGTTCGAAATCCTATTGAGAACAGGGTTTGATGGACAGGCGGGTCGGGGTGCAGCAAGCGAGCCTCGACCCGTCTTCATCGCCACTCGTTCCGGGAACGGCAACAATCACTTTCAGGATGGTTTGCAGGGCATGAAAATCACGAAGCTGCTTCGAGCCGGCGCGAGAGTTCCACGAATCAGCCGTGGCCTTGCATTCTCATCGGCACTCGCGATCGCCCTGTGTTCCTTCATGGTCGTGCAGCCTGGCGATGCCCGTGCGGCCGGGCGCGTTCCACTCATGACGCGGTTGGTCAAGGTGTTGGGGGAGGCGGAACTGAAGCTGGATGCGGCTGCCCGTGCCGGTGATTCGGTGGTCCTCGAGTCCATGCTGGCCGAGGACTTCGAGTTGCGCAGGTCCGGTCGCCCCGATGTTCCGGTGCCGCGTGAAGACTGGCTGGCTGCGAGCAGGATCTCCGCGGCTGCCGAGGCGACTTTCGACTCCATGGCGGTCCGTGAAATCGGAGACCTGGCGATCGCCAGCTTCCTCCTGCGCCGGGCCGGCGAAGGTGCGGAAAGCGGCGCGCGGTTCGTCGTCGACGTCTGGCGTGACCAGGGCAACGGCCATTGGGTCCTGCTGGTTCGTTATGAGTCCGGCGCGAAGGATCAGTCGCCGGAATCGACGGATGCCAGGCCTGACGGGCGCCAGTAGCGAGCGGCGCAAGGATAGCTTCGGCAAACCTCCTGCACCCGTCAGCCATTGATCGCTGAGGCCTGGCTCGGCGGAAGGACCTCAGCCGGCGTCCGGGTCGCTGGCGATCAACACGAGGATCCAGCCGAGCGGATCGATGTGGTCGAATGCGACGATCTCGGCGCGACCAAACGCACGCGTGGCGACCGCGCCGACCTCGTCGACCTTGAACGCAGCGCGCAGGGCCTCGTCGCCGAACGGCGCCAGCGCCTTGATTTGCATGGCCTGCGTGTCGGACTTCGGCAGGTCCTGGGCGGCAAGCACGTTGGCATCGGCATCGAGCAGGACCAGGGCATCGCCGTCGTCGGTGCGCAGCAGGTTATGGGCCAGGAAATCGAGCGCCAGATCCATCGACAGCGCGCCGAGGAAGCGTCCTTCCGGATCGCGCATCGGCGTCGACAGCGGCAGCAGCACGTCGTCGCCGTCCTCGTCCAGGTAGGGTGCGCCCCAGTCCGACTTCAGCTGCAATCCGATGTTCCGGTACCACGCGCTGTCGCGCAGGTCCTCGGTGGCGTCCACCATGCGTCCCGGGTAGCGCATGAACAGGCCCTGCTCGAGGACGAGCTTCAGTTCGAGCACGCCATTGGCGTACTGGCCGCCGCCGAGAGTGCGGCGGGTCAGGTCGAGCAATTCGTTGCGGTAGCCGCGCAGGTGGGAAAGACGCCGCACGAGGGGATCGAGCGAATCCGGCTCGATGCCGGCTGCCGTGCTCCAGACCGCCGACTGCATGCTGACTTCGCGACCCAGTTCGGGCTGCAGGGCGAAGTCGGTTGGTCGGGTCGCGGCGTTGTTGAAGTCTTCCGCCCAGTAACTGCGTGCGGCCGGATCGGGCATGCCGTACTGGACCAGTTGGGTCGCCGCCAGGGCGAGCGACTCGAGTTCGCCTTGCAGCAGGACCAGGCGCAACTGCAGGCTGTCTCCTTCGCGTGCCACGTGTTCGATGTAGTCGCGTTCGAGGGATTCCCGCTCGTGGGCGGCGCGCGTCTGGAGTTCATGGCGCCACATCAGGGCGGCGAAACCGAGCGCGGTCACGGCGACCAGGCCGAGCAGCGACAGCAGCATGCCCTGGCGATGGCGACCGACGAAGCGCTGCGCGCGCTGCCAGGTCGTGTCGGGCAGGGCATGCACCGCTTCCCCATGCAGGTAGCGGCGCAGGTCGTTGGCCAGTTCGCGGACGCTGGCGTAGCGCTGCTGCGGGTCGTGCCGCGTGGCGCGTTCGATGATCGCGCGCAGGGGCGCCGGGATGGCGCGCTTTTCGAAGGCATGGGCGAATGCCGCGCGCCGTCCGGCGGCCGCGTTCTTCATCACCTGCAGCGCCGTCGTGCCGTCGAACGGCGCCTTCAGGGTGACCAGTTCGAAAAGCATGAGGCCGAGCGCGCACTGGTCGCTGTGCGGGCCGAGTTCGTCGCTCTTGCCCTGTGCCTGCTCGGGCGACATGTAGCGCGGCGTGCCGACCACGGTGCCGTACTCGGTTTGCGCGCCGCCGGTGCTCTCGCTGAGTCCGACGCCGGTGAAGTCGGGCTCGTCGCTGCCGAACAGCCGGCAGATGCCCCAATCCATGAGGTAGGTTTCGCCATGTTCGCCGAGCATGATGTTGGCGGGCTTCAGGTCGCGGTGAATGACGCCCTTGCCGTGGGCGTAGTCGACAGCCTCGCAGACCTTGAGCAGTTGTTCGATGCGCGCCGGCAGGCTGTGCGCCTCGTCGGGCCGACCACCGCCGGCGTAGGCATCGAAGGTTTCCTGCAGGTAGTCGAACAGGGTGCGCCCGGTGACCAGCTTCATCGCATAGGCCGGCGAGCCTTGCGGCGTCACTTCCAGCCCGTAGACCGGCACGATGTAGGGGTGATCGAGCTGCGCCGTAACCTGCACCTCACGCAGGAAACGCAGGCGCGCCGAGCTGGCATCGCGCAGTTCGGCCGACAGTTCCTTGATGGCGACCTTGCGCAACAGTTCGATGTCGCGCGCGACGTGCACGGTCGCCATGCCGCCACGCCCGGCTTCGCCGACGATCACATAGCGGACCCCGGCAGTCGCGGGTTGCGCTGGCCCGGCCGGCGCGCCGGAGGCCGGCGTTGAATGCCCTATCGTAGGGGCATCCTCGAGCCTGTGTGGAAGGTCGAGCGAGAGGGTGATGGCGTCCGGATCCGTCGACGGCTTGCGCCCTGGGATAATCCGGGTGTTCGCGCTGTCAGGATTCAAGGCTTGCGCTCCCCGGTCATGGCCACGACCCCGACCTTAAACGCCTTTGCCGGAAATGGCGACACGCGCTGGAGTGCAGCTTTCAACTTTTCAGGAACAGGCCCAGCCCGGCACTGGCCAGCAATACCCAGCCGAGGCCGATCCTGAATCGCAACATCGCAATCAATGCGGCGAGCGCCAGCAGCAGGGCCGTCGGGTCCCAGCTCGCCCAGACCGGTACGTCGAACCGCAGCGGACCCGCCCGCCACGCACGCAGTTCGCCGAATACCGTGTGCAGGGCGAACCAGGCCGACAGGTTCAGCACGACGCCAACCACGGCCGCGGTAATCGCCGACATGGCCGCGTGCAGGCTGCGGTTGCTGCGCAGGGCTTCGACATATGGCGCGCCGACGAAGATGAAGAGAAAGCAGGGCAGGAAGGTGACCCAGGTGGTCATCGCCGCGCCGAGGACGGCGGCCGTCCAGGGATCGAGCAGGCCCGGATTCCGGTAGGCCGCGACGAAACCGACGAACTGCAGGACCATGATCAGCGGACCGGGCGTGGTCTCGGCGAGGGCGAGGCCATCGACCATTTCGCCCGGTTGCAGCCACGCGAATCCCTCGACCGCCTTCTGCGCGACGTAGGCGAGCACGGCGTAGGCGCCGCCGAAGGTGACGACCGCGGTCTGGCTGAAGAAGCGACCCTCGCGGGCGATGACATGATCGTTGCCGAGCCATGCGACTGCGGTGATGACCGGGATTGCCCAGAGCAGCAGGCAAGTCGCCGTTGTCAGCAGCGCGCGCCGCAGCGACGGCAGGGTATGCGCGGCTTCGCCACGCGCGAGCATGCGGTCGATCAGGTAGTGCTCGTCGGTCGCGGCCGAATCCGCTTTCGGCGCGGGCAGCCAGCCCGGGACGACCCGATGGACAAACAGGCCGGCCAGCGCCGCGCCGAGCACGATCCACGGAAATGGCAGGCGCAGCGCGAAGATCGCGACAAAGGCGGATGCGGCCAGCACAACCAGGAATCGCGTCTTCAGGGCACGCTTGCCGATGCGCAGGACAGCCTCGACGACAATGGCCAGCACGGCCGCCTTGAGCCCGAAGAAAACTGCCGATACGAATGGCAGCTGGCCAAAGCGCACGTAGAGGAAGCTCAGCAGTCCAAGCACGATCGCGCCTGGCAGGACGAAGAGGACGCCAGCGACGATGCCGCCCCGGGTCCGGTGCATCAGCCAGCCGATGTACACGGCCAGTTGCTGCGCTTCCGGGCCGGGCAGCAGCATGCAGTAGTTCAGGGCATGCAGGAATCGCGGTTCGCTGATCCAGCGCCGCCGTTCGACCAGTTCGCGATGCATCAGGGCGATCTGCCCGGCCGGCCCGCCGAAACCGAGCCAGCCGATGCGCGACCACACGCGCGCCGCGGCTCTCAGGCCGGGCGCAGCCTCTGGCGAAGCGACGGACCCGGCGAGGGCTGGCTCGTTCATCGGCTGATGCTACCCATTCACGGGATCCGCCCCCAGGGCCATGGCTTCGGGCCGGGGTGCGAGCTGTTTGCGCTCGAGGGCGACGAAGACGAGTCGGGCCAGGAAAAGCGTGGCAATGGTCGCGAGCGACAGGAGAAGCAGGACGACTATCAATCGATTCCCCCCGGTTGCGGTCATCCGCGGCGGTCATGCCCGCGTATCCGATCATACCGCGCCATGACGTCGCCGGATCGACGGCGCAAGCCACGCGTCGTCGGCACGCAAGAGGCCGGCGCGGGCAAACCGCGCGCTGGCCGGGCCGCCGCGCGGACGGCGCATGAAAAGGAGGCCGGACATTGCTGCCCGGCCTCTTCAAGTTCGCACGGGGAAGAGGTCCGTGCGAAGGTTGGTACTGCCCCGAGCGGATCCGCCAGGCGCTTGTCGGGGGATGCCTATTTGGAAATATCGACGTCCTTGGTCTCGGGCAGGAACAAGGTGCCGATGACCAGGGTCATGAGCGCGATCACCACCGGATACCAGAGGCCCTGGTAGATGTTGCCGGTGGCCGCGACCATGGCAAAGGCGATGGTCGGCAGGAATCCGCCGAACCAGCCGTTGCCGATATGGTAGGGCAGGCTCATCGAGGTGTAGCGGATGCGCGTCGGGAACAGTTCCACCAGCCACGCCGCGATCGGTCCGTAGACCATGGTCACGTAAATGACGAGGATGGCGAGCAGCGCGATCAGCATCGGTTTGTTGATTTGCGCGGGGTCGGCCTTGGCCGGATAACCCGCCGACTCGAGGGCCGCCTTTACTTCGTTGTTGAAGCGCGCCGTCTCGAGCTTGGCCACATCCTCCTGGAGTCCCGACGCGTCGTAGGATGCCACCGTGCTCGAGCCAATCCTCACGCTCGCAGTGGTGCCCGGGGGAACGCTCTCGTTGGAATAGGGAGTGCCGCTGCGTGCCAGTGCGCTCTTGGCGATGTCGCAGGAGGTCGTGAACTTGCTCGTGCCGACCGGGTTGAACTGGAAGCTGCACGATGACGGGTCCGCGACCACGACCACGGGACTGCTCGCCGCGGCGCTCTCGATCGCCGGGTTTCCGTAATGGGTCAATGCCTTGAAGATCGGGAAGTAGGTCAGCGCCGCCAGCAGGCATCCAGCCATGATGATCGGCTTGCGTCCGATCTTGTCCGACAGCCAGCCGAAGATGATGAAGAACGGCGTGCCGATTGCGAGTGCGCCGGCGATCATGAGATTGGCGCTGCCGGCCTCGATTTTCAGGGTCTGGGTAATGAAGAAGAGCGCATAGAACTGGCCGGCGTACCACACCACCGCCTGGCCGGCCGTCGCGCCGAGCAGGGCCAGGATCACGATCCGGCTGTTCTTGGTCATGAAGCTTTCGGTCAGCGGGGCTTTCGAGAGCGTGCCTTCCTCCTTCATCTGCTGGAACAGCGGCGATTCGCTGAGCTGCATGCGGATCCACACCGAGACCATCAGCAGCACGAACGAGAGCAGGAACGGGATGCGCCATGCCCAGGCTTCGAATGCCTCGCTGCCGAAGTAGTAGCGGCAGCCCAGGATGATCAGCAGGGACAGGAACAGGCCGAGTGTCGCGGTGGTCTGGATGAAGCTCGTGTACAGGCCGCGTTTCCCGTGTGGCGCATGTTCGGCGACATAGGTCGCCGCGCCGCCGTACTCGCCGCCGAGGGCCAGGCCCTGCAGCAACCTCAAGGTGATCAGGATGATCGGCGCGGCGACGCCGATCGTCGCGTAGCTGGGCAGGACGCCGACCAGGAAGGTCGACAGGCCCATCAGGACGATGGTCACGAGGAAGGTGTACTTTCGCCCGATCATGTCGCCGAGCCGGCCGAACACGAGCGCGCCGAACGGACGTACCGCAAAGCCGGCAGCGAAGGCGAGCAGGGCGAAAATGAAGCCGCTGGTCGGGTTGAGGGCGGAGAAGAACTGCTTGGCGATGATCGCCGCGAGCGAACCGTAGAGGTAGAAGTCGTACCACTCGAACACGGTGCCGAGGCTGGATGCAAAAATGACTTTCTTGTGGCCCTGGGTCAGCGGCGCCGGAATGGCTGTTGCGCTTGCCATGATCGTCTCCCCTTAGAAGGAATATTTGGTCGTGAACTGCAGGCGGGTCAGTGAACCATCCACTCCGCTTTCCAGTTCGCGATCGGCTTGCATCAGTTCGACACCGACATCGAGCTTCGGTATCGGCGAGTAGAACACGTTGGCGCGGATGCTTTGAACCGATTTGTTGACGTTGCCGCCGGTCAAATCGATTGGGTTGTCGTACTGGCTGCGCGCGTAGACCAGGTTGGTGCGCACTTTCGGCGACCAGGCGTGGCGCCAGGCCACGTAGCCTGCCACGCCACTGATGGCATCGAGGTTGCCGCTGGCATCGAGCGCGGTATCCCCGGTGATTCCCAGTCCGATGTAGCGGCTGATGCCGCTGCCGGCGGTGACCTGATAGCGCAGATCATCATTCTTGCCGAGCAGCCACTTGCCACCGACCGTCATTGCCGCGGTGGTTTGGCTGTCGTTGATGCGAGCCGCCGTCGCCGTTGCGGCACGGTTGATTTCGAGGTTGCGCAGCAGGGCGCCGATGCCGAAGGAACCCCAGGCGCCTTTCCAGCCATAGCGCAGGGTCAGGTCCGGCAACGAGCCGCGATCCGATTGCACGGTTGCGCCGCCGCCATTCGGGATGATCGTGGTTTCCGGGTTCTCCAGCGATGCAGAGAATCCGCCGCTCGTGTAGCGGACCTGCGCCTGGCGCACGAAGATCACGCCATCTGTCGGGCCGATGAAGTCCACGGAATCGGGCAACGCCGCGGTATCCATGAAATTCGACCAGGTCTGCCCGGCCAGCCAGTTGTTCCAGTAGGCATACGCGTGGCGGACCGTGACGCCGTAGGTATTCGTCGATACCTGGTTGCCGAGCGCATTGCCGAAGAAATCCATTTCGAGGAATGCGCCGGACTTGTCCCCGGCCTCGCTGACGTTGTCGATGCCGATGTTGAAGCGGGAGAACTTGGCGTGGGCGTCGAGATCGACGTCGGAGGCTGTTCCGCCGACTGGCGTCTGGCCCGGAACATAGAGGATGCGTCCGGTCGCTCCGTCGGCGAGCTGGCCATCGTGTGCCTTGGTGGCCATGAAGTCGGCCTTGATGAACCCGCCGATCTTGACCGTGGTACCGCTCGGCGAGCCCGGCGTCAGCGTGGTCAGCTGGATTGGCAGCTTGCCGGCCGGAAGCGCGGGCGCTGCGGCAACCGGCGGCGCCTCGCGCTGCGACCTGATTTCGGCGGCGAGGTCCTTCAACTGGCGCTCCAGATCGTTGACGCGCTGCTCGAGCGCCTGTTCGCGCGCCTCATCCGCCAGGGCCAGGCCCGGCATGGCGATGAGGCACCCCAACGAAAGCGCCGACAGGCGCAATCCGAAAAATCGATTCGATATCATGATGGATACTCCTCCCCGTGATGGCGAGGCGAGCATGTGCGAGGGCCGGTTTGCGGACCATTAGCCATTGGTCTATACGCGACCAAAGTCGAAGGTGCACCCCGTGGACGGACCATGCGTGGCATTATCGAATCCATGCAATGCACTGTTGGCAGGAGGATCCGATGACGCATCTCCATCCAGTTCCGGCGGACTTTGCCGCCAAAGCCCGAATCGACAAGGCGGCATACAGGAAGCTCTACGACGAATCGGTTTCCGATCCGGACGCGTTCTGGGGCAAGGTCGGCAAGCGCGTCGACTGGATCAAGCCGTACACCAAGGTGAAGAATGTTTCCTACGACGCCAGCGACCTGCACATCCGCTGGTACGAGGACGGCACCCTCAACGTCTCGGCGAATTGCCTCGATCGCCACCTGGCGACCCGCGGCGACAAGACGGCGATCATCTGGGAAGGCGATGATCCCGGTGATTCGCGACGCATCAGCTACCGTGAGTTGCATGCCGAGGTCTGCCGCGCCGCCAACCTGCTGACCCATCTTGGCATCGGCAAGGGCGATCGCGTGGCGATCTACCTGCCGATGATCCCGGAAGCCGCCGTCGCCATGCTGGCCTGTACGCGAATCGGTGCCGTGCATACCATCGTGTTCGGCGGCTTCTCGCCGGATTCACTGGCCAGCCGCATCGCCGACTGCCAGTGCAAGGTCGTCATCACGGCCGACGAGGGCCTGCGCGGCGGAAAGCACGTTGCCCTGAAGGCCAATGTCGATGCCGCGCTGCTGCGTCCGAACACCAACAGCGTCGAGAGCGTGCTCGTGGTCCGGCGCACTGGCGGTTCGGTTGACATGCAGGTGCCCAGGGACCGCTGGTGGCATTCGCTGATGGAAGGCCAGTCCGACCGGCACGAACCTGTTCCCTGCGAAGCCGAGCATCCGCTGTTCATCCTCTACACTTCCGGTTCGACCGGCGCACCCAAGGGCGTCCTGCACACGACCGGCGGCTATCTCGTGTACGTGAGCTACACGCATGAATGCGTGTTCGACCTGCGCGAGGATGATGTCTACTGGTGCACGGCTGATGTGGGTTGGGTCACTGGCCACAGCTACCTGGTCTACGGACCGCTGGCCAATGGCGGTACCACGGTCATGTTCGAGGGTGTGCCGAACCATCCGGACAGTTCGCGCTTCTGGCAGGTCGTCGACAAGCACAAGGTAACCATCTTCTACACGGCGCCCACGGCCATTCGCGCGTTGATGCGCGAAGGCGAAGAGCCGGTCACACGGACTTCGCGGGCCAGCATCCGCCTGCTCGGATCGGTCGGCGAACCAATCAATCCCGAAGCCTGGGAATGGTATTACCGCGTCGTCGGTGAGAGTCGCTGCCCGATCGTCGATACGTGGTGGCAGACCGAAACCGGTGGCATCCTGATTTCTCCGTTGCCGGGAGCGACCGATCTCAAACCCGGCTCGGCATCGCTGCCATTTTTCGGTGTCAAGCCTGCGATCGTCGATGCCAACGGCAATGTCCTTGAAGGCGCCACCGAGGGCAACCTGATCCTGACCGATTCCTGGCCAGGCCAGATGCGCACGGTGTACGGCGACCACCAGAGGTTCATCGACACCTACTTCCGCACCTATCCGGGCAGCTACTTCACCGGCGATGGCGTGCGTCGCGACGACGACGGCTACTACTGGATCACCGGTCGCGTCGACGACGTCATCAATGTCTCCGGCCATCGCCTCGGCACGGCCGAGGTCGAGAGCGCACTGGTGGCGCACCCCGCGGTCGCCGAAGCGGCTGTCGTCGGTTGCGCCCACGACATCAAGGGGCAGGGCATCTACGCCTATGTCACCCTGAAGGTGGGCGTCGAACAGACCGACGCATTGCGCAAGGAACTGGTGGCATGGGTGCGCAAGGAGATTGGCCCCATCGCGACACCTGACTATCTGCAATGGGCGCCCGGGTTGCCGAAAACACGTTCGGGCAAGATCATGCGCCGCATCCTGCGCAAGATCGCCGAAAATCTTCCGGAGCAGCTCGGTGACACTTCGACCCTCGCCGATCCGGGCGTCGTCAAGAGCCTGGTGGACGAACGCATGATCCGGAGCTAGGAAATGCCCGGTTCGGCTACGCGACGGCACTGTGAATCCGCGCCCATGCGGGGCGTCAACGGGAAGCCGGCATGCCGGAAATCCTGATCGCCGACGATCATCCGCTGTTTCGTGATGCGCTTTGCCGCTCGGCCGCGCAGGCGGTGCCGGCGGCCCACCTGCTGCAGGCGGACAGCGTGCCGGCCCTGCTGGCGCTGATCGATGCACACCCCGATGCCGACCTGTTGCTGCTTGATCTGCACATGCCGGGCGCGCGCGGGTTTTCGGCGCTGGCCCATCTGCGCGGACAGTATCCGCAGTTGCCGATCATCATTGTCTCGGCCCACGAGGAAGCGGATGTCGCGCGGCGCGCGCTGGCGCATGGCGCGGCCGGTTACATTCCGAAATCACTTGCCAGTGAGAGCATCGTCGCGGCCATACGTTCCGTACTGGATGGCGAGGTCTGGCTGCCGCAAAGCATGCCCAGCGCGGCGCGGCCCCTGCGCGATGCAGAGGCGGAAGTGGCGGCACGCGTGGCCGAACTGACGCCGCAGCAGTTCCGCGTGCTGACGATGGTCGCCGACGGGTTGCTCAACAAGCAGATCGGATACGAGCTCGGCGTTTCAGAGGCCACCATCAAGGCGCATATGACGGCCATCATGCGCAAGCTGGGCTGCAACAACCGCACGCAGGTGGCGCTGGCCGCCAGCCAGCTCGCACTGGACGCCGACGCACTTGCCGCAGGTCACGACATGCCGTTGCCCCACCCCGGCTGAATCAGGCCGGATCCGGGGCGATCACTGCGCAGTCCCCGGTCCGTCCGAAGTGGACGAACGCATCCATCGCACAGCCTCGGGCCCATCCCCTGGGCATGCCTGTTTCCTATTCGTCGCGAGCCGTTGCGTCCAGGGCGGCGGCATCGCTATCGGCTTCCGCGCGGGCGCGGCCGGTTGATCGTCGCGAGAATGCCGAAAGCAAAGCCCTCAGTGCCGCAGGTCGCACGGGCTTGAGAAGAACGGTCAGGTTCATGGCTTTCGCGCGCAGCTTCAGCTCCGGACTCGCGTCGGCCGTTATCAGCGCCGCCGATGGTGGGTGGTTGCACCGCTGCATCAATTCGGCCAGCACGTCGATGCCATCAGGACCCGTGCCCAGGTGGAAGTCGATGAGGATCAGGTCTGGCTTTCTGCGGGTCAATGCGTCGAGGGCCTCGACGCGAGTGGCGGCGAGATCACAGGTCATTCCCCAGCGGGTCAGCAGCGACGACATCCCGTCGAGGATGCTGGGTTCGTTGTCCAGGCAAAGGACGTGCAACGGATGCAACTCGCCGACCTGGTCGGCTCGCCGGGTCTCTGTGACCTCGCCATGCGCACGCATGCGAACAAGGGGAACCTGGATCGAGAAGCAGCTGCCTTGTCCGGGCCAGGAGCGCACGCGCAACTGGTGGTTCAGGATGCGCGCAACGCGCTCGCAGATGGACAGGCCGAGCCCGAGCCCCTGCTCGCCCCAGGGCGAGGCGCCGTCGACCCGATGGAATTCATCGAAGATGTTCTGCAACTGCTCGTCGGCGATGCCGGGTCCGGTGTCCCATACCTCGATACGAACATCACTGCCGTCACGCCGCACGCCGAGCATGACGCGCCCGCTTCGCGTGTAGCGCAGGGCATTGGTGCAGAAATTCTGCAGGATGCGACGCAGCAGGTGGGGATCGCTGCGAATGACGGCGCGGCTGGGGACGACGTGGAAGTCGAGGCCGCGCCGGCGCGCCAGCAGCGTGAATTGCTGCACCAGCGGTTCGATGAGGTCGGCGACGGCGATATCGGCCGGTTCCGGATGGTACTTGCCGGCATCCAGGCGCGAGGTTTCGAGCAGCGATTCGAGCAGGTCCTCGGCCATGCGGAACGAGGTGTCGATGCGTTCGGCGAGCTGCGCCGATTCGAAGTCCAGCGCCGGCTGGTGGCGCAGGGCGGAGGTGAACAGGCGCGCGGCATTGAGCGGCTGCAGCAGGTCGTGGCTCGCCGCGGCGAGGAACCTGGACTTCGACAGGTTGGCGGACTGCGCCTCGAGCTTGGCCTGCTCCTGCGCCTCGAGTGCGTCGGTCAGTTCCGAGGTGCGCTGGGCGACACGCTGCTCGAGGGTGGCGTTGGCATCAATCAGCGCGAGTTCGACCCGCTTGTAGTCGGTGACGTCGGTGAACGTCGTCACGAAGCCGCCGCCGGGCAACTGCTGGCCGCGCATCTCGAGCACGCTGCCGTCGGCGCGCTCGCGCTGGAATACGTGCGCGGTGCCGGCTCGCATGTGGCTGATGCGCTTTCTCACGTGGTCCTCGACTTCACCGGGCCCGCATTCGCCGCGCTCTGCGTTGTAGCGGATGAGGTCCGCGATCGGGCGGCCGACGTAGACCAGGCCACTGGGGTAATCGAACATCTCGAGGTAGCGTCGATTCCACGAGACCATGCGCATCTCGGCATCGACCACGCTGATGCCCTGCGAGATGTTCTCGAGGGTGGTCGAGAGCAACTCGCGATTGAAGCGCAGTTCCTGCGAAGCTTCGTCGAGCAGGGCGACCGCTTCGCTGAAGTCGAGGCCGGTGCCGCGCAGGGCCGTGGTCAGCATGCGTCGGGCCGAAGCCGACCCGATCGCGGCGGCCAGCAGGCGTTCGGTGTACTGCAGCAGGGCGCGGTCGGCGGAAGCGGCGTCGTCGAGCCTGGTTCCGGCAGAACTCGCATATTCCGCGAGGGCATGATCCGCGTTGCGCTCGCCGAGTATGCGCCGGGCGATCGTGCGCAGGTCGGCAATGCTGACGCGTCCATGCCACTCGCCGACGCCCGCCGGGCTTCGCTCCGGACCGGCGTCGAGAAAGCTGGCCGCGCGCAGGCGCTCCTCGACGCTGGGGCGGAAGCGCAATGAAACGAACACGCAGGCTGCGGTATTGGCCAACAGGGACCAGAACGTGCCGTGCGTGATCGGGTCCCAGCCGCTCAGGTTGAACAACGCCTGCGGTCGCAGCCAGTATTGGCCGAACAGGCCATCGCGGATCCAGGCGTCGTCGAACCAGTTGGCGGCGGCCATGTTTGGCAGGAGCAGGGTATAGATCCATGCCGCGAATCCGACCAGCAGCCCGGCCAGGACGCCAAGCCGCGTGGCGCCCCGCCAGTACAGTCCGGCGATGATCGCCGGCGCGAACTGGGCGACCGCGGCGAACGCCAGCAATCCGATCGCGGCCAGTCCCTGCGACTGCGAGACCGCGCGGTAATAGGCGAGGGCCAGCGCGGCCACGCCGATGATGGCGGTACGCCGGATGCCGAGCACGATCGAGGAGACGTCGTTGCGTTCGTCCAGCCGCAGGAAATGCAGGCGCAGCAGGGCGGGCATGACGAGGTCGTTGGAGATCATCGTCGCCAGTGCGACGGAGGCCACGATGACCATGCCGGTCGCCGCGGAAAACCCGCCGATGTAGGCAAGGATCGCCAGCCCGTTTTCGCCGTGGGCAAGCGGCAGCCACAACATCAGGGCGTCCGGACTGACGGTGGCGCCGGCTGCCGCGGCCATGCCCGCCTCCGCGATCGGCAGCACGAATATGCAGATGATGACCAGGTAGAGGGGAAACAGGATCCGGCTCTTCGGCACATCGGCCGGGTTTTCGCATTCGACGACCGCGACCTGGAACTGGCGCGGCAGGCAGAACATCGCCGTGAATGCCAGCAGGGTCTGCGCGAGGAACCCCGACGGAAGCCCTTCGCGCACCACTTCGTCGAGCGCATTGTAGCTGCGCGCGGCGATGTCGAAAGGCATGTTCAGGGCATAGATGCCGATCGCGACAAACGCAACCAGCTTCATTACCGACTCCGCGGCGATCGCCAGCATCATGCCGTGGTGGTGTTCGGTGGCATCGATGCGTCGCGTGCCGAAGAGGATCGCGAACAGGGACAGCATGACCGCCACGTAGAACGCGGGGTCGCCCGATAGCGGTGCCTGTGCCGCATCCGATTCCCTGCCGCTGAGGACGCCGACGCTCAACGCCACCGCCTTGAACTGGAGCGCGATGTAGGGGACGGCCGATGTCACCGCGATGACCGTCACCAGGGCACCCAGCGCGTGCGACTTGCCGAAGCGCGAGCTGACGAAGTCGGCGATCGAGGTGATGTTGTTGGCCTTGGCCACCCGGGCAAGGCGTTGCAGGAGTCCGCTGAAAAAGACAAACAGCAGGATCGGCCCGAGGTAGATGGGCAGGAACGAAAGGCTCGACTGCGACGCGCTGCCGACTGCGCCGTAAAACGTCCAGGATGAGCAATAGACGGCGAGGGCAAGGCTGTAGACGACCGGACGCAGGGCGGGCCGCGTCGGATAGAGGGGCCGCGAATCGCCGAAATAGGCGATGCCGAACAGCATGGCCACGTAGGCCAGCGAGACCAGCATCAGGATCCAGCCAGCAATCAACGGTGTACTCCCGCCATCGCGCACGCGCTTTGGCGCACAGACTCGGCCGGGACGCGTCGCAGGTCAAGCCTGTTCGCCGGGGCCGGCGCTGGAACGTGCGCCGTCCACGGCATGCATGCGTCGGAGCGCGGTGTCAGCAGCCGGGTCGATGCTCAGCCGGAACGACCCGGCACGGTCCTGCAAGGGTCAGCCAGTTGCCGCAACGTGCGTCAGTCAGGCTTGCCGGTGCCGACCGGGGCAGGGCATCCATGCCTATGTCATCTTGAGTTCGGGCGTCGAGCCGACCGATTTGCTGCGCCAGGAACTCGTGCCCTGGGTGCGCAAGGAAATGGGGCCGATCGTGTCGCCAGACCGTCTGCAGTGGGGGCCTGATCCGCCAAGAGGCAGGTACGTTGCGGCATCGCCGCGCTCGGCGCGAACGGGAATTTCCGCTCGCGCCAGATCAGTCCTGCGGATGGGCGCCGGCATCACGATTGATCGCGATGCCGGGGCGACCGGGATCCGAGGCATCAATAGGTGCGTGAGCCACCGGTCACGGGTGCATCACCCATTCCCCCCTGGTCGACCGTCCAGGTCGCCGCCGGGTTGCTGCTGGGCCGTACGAAGAACTGGCTGGGTCCGGAGCCGCTGTTGTCGCGCAACCAGTACGCATAATCGAGCAAGCCATCACCGTCGTAGTCGGCCGCAACGGAAAACGTGGCGAAACCCGGCACCAGCGCTCCGAACATCTCGGGTGTCGAGGTTGCGCCGCTGCCGGTGGTGCGTGTTTCCCAGAGGACATCGCTGCCGGACACGCTGACCGCGGTGACGTCGGCGCGTTCGTCGCCATTTCGGTTGGCGGAATACAAGACCGGCACTGTGGTGTCCGAAAACGCGAAGCCTTCCACGACTATCCCGTCACTGCCGCGGTAGGCGATGAAATTTCCATCCTGCGCCTGGATCAGGTCGGCGAGGCCATCACCGGAGAAATCGTAGCCACCGGAGCTGCGGATGAAGTTGATGGAGTTGTCGCCCGCATTGAAGGTGACGTGCGCGCCATTGCTGGATCGCACGTAGTCCAGCCTGCCCACGCCCGGGCTGGGTTGCGTCTGGACGGCGAATTCATCCAGGCCATCACCGTCATAGTCGCCAAGCATTATGGGATTTCGGCTCTCGCCGGAAACCATGGGGCCGAAGTAGGCCTGCAATGGCGGTGAGCCGGGCCGGCTGCTCAGACGGCTCCTGAAAACGCCGGTCGATGGCGTGAACACGGTTGCATCGTAGATGCCATCACCGTCGATGTCGGCCGTATTCCAGAAATCCGTTGCAGCGCTGCCAAGCTGGAACGCCATGATCGCACCGCTGGTGCCATTGCCTGCGTTCTCGAGAACGCTCCACTCAAGTGAGCCGGCGTTGTCGGAAACGGTAATGTAGTCCGCGAGACCGTTGCCGGTCAGGTCGTGGACCGTTTCCGTGCAGCTGCCGGCGCCGACGGAGCCCGCAGGCGCGCCCGGCACGGCAGCAAGGTTCTCGAAGCCATCCGCGAAGATGCGTCCGGATTCCTCCAGGATCAGGGTGGCGATGCTGATGTCGCCGCTATCGGGAGTCACGCTGTCGACGATGTTCAACGTCCAGACTCCGCCAGCGGCAACACCGCCTGATTGCGGTATACGTTCGCCGAACGCCGCTCCGAGACTGGAAAAGCAGCCGCCATGATCGGAAAGATTCGGCATGCCCGCCGTGCTCGTGCGGTAGGTGTTCTCGGCGATCACCGAATCCGTATCGGGTGCCGTCGCGGCGGCTTGCCAGAAGTCCGCGCCCACATCGGAGAATTCATAGCGTCCCGACAGGTTGGAGTTGTCTCCGAACCCGGAGCCGAATCCACTACCGACCCTCGAAAACACGACGAGCTGCGCTGCCCCACCAGGAGAACGCAGAACGGCGGCGAGGTCGCCGACCCAGGAATGTGAAAGCGTCAATTGCAACCGTGCCGTGGACACGGTTGCGTCGCTGGCCACGGAAAAGCTGATGGTCCGACCGGATAGGTCGCCATCGGGAATGGGTCCGGTATTGGATCCCGGGATCACCAGAGTAGCCGCCATGAGCGGTGCGCAGCAGAGTGCGGACAGTACGGCGAGCAACGTCGCCAGAATGGTTTTCGCATGCATGATCTTCCCCCGTGCGGGACAGTTTATGGATCAACTGCACGCAATCGCTGGGCAGCCGATCGTCTGTCACCCTAACACGGGTAGCAAATCGCCGGATTGCGGAATCCGCGCTTCAGAATAGAATGCGTTTAATATACCAAGAGGGAAATGCAGTACTGCACTTGAAATCCGCCATGTCGGCGTGCACGAAGCGCGCAGGCAGGCCGATCCGGGCGCTGCAGCCACGGGCCGGGATCGCGGGGAGATCGGCGGCGTTGGCGCGCTAGTCTTTCCCGTCGCCAGGCTTGCTCGCGGCAGTGGCCACCTTGGCCACCATCGATGCCGTCGTGTCGCCCTTGCGACGGGTCTGCGCGATCTGCATGCCATGCACGATGAAGTAGACGTTCTCGGCGATGTTGGTCGCATGATCGCCGATGCGCTCGATGTTCTTGGCCATGAACAGCAGGTGCGTGCAGGCCGTGATGTTGCGCGGATCTTCCATCATGTAGGTCAGCAGCTCGCGGAACATGCCGGTGTAGAGGCCATCCAGTTCCTCGTCGCGCGCCCAGGCGAGCAAGGCGCGGTCGGCGTCGCGGTCGCGATAGGAAATCAGCACTTCATCGATGATTTCCGCGGCCAGCTTGGCCAGGCGGGGCAGGCTGAAGACGGGGCGCACGAGGTCTACGCGGTTCAGCGCAATCGCCCGCTTGGCCACGTTCGCCGCATAGTCGCCAATGCGCTCGATGTCCGAGGATATGCGCAGGGCGGCAAGCACTTCCCGGAGGTCGCGCGCCATTGGCTGGCGCAGTGCGAGCAGGCGAATGACGCCCTGGCTGACTTCGTCCTCGAGGGCGTCGACCTCCTTGTCGCTTTCGACGATGCGCTGCGCAGCGTCGCTGTCGCGCTCGACAACGGCGGCGATGGCCGCTTCGAGTTCCTTCAGCGCGAGGTCGCCCATGCGCTGGATCTCGCCGGTCAGGCGTGCCAATTCTTCGTCGTAGCTCTTCACGATGTGCTCGCTCGATGGAGTGGACATTCGGTTTCCTTAGCCGAAGCGGCCGGTGATGTAGTCTTCGGTCTGCTGCTTCGCAGGTTGAGTGAACAGTTTTTCGGTTTCGCCGAATTCAACCAGCTCGCCAAGATACATGAACGCCGTGAAATCGGAACAGCGTGCGGCCTGCTGCATGTTGTGGGTGACGATGGCGATGGTGAAATGTTCCGCCAGCTCGGCGATCAGCTGCTCGATCTTGCCGGTGGCGATCGGGTCGAGCGCCGAAGTCGGTTCGTCGAGCAGCAGCACTTCGGGTTTCAGCGCGACCGCGCGGGCGATGCACAGCCGCTGCTGCTGTCCTCCGGAGAGACCGAGCGCGCTCTGCTTGAGCTTGTCCTTGACCTCTTCCCAGAGAGCGCCCTGGCGCAGGGCCTCCTCGACGCGCGCGTCCATTTCGGGCTTCTTGAGTTTTTCGTAATGGCGGATCGCGTAGGCGATGTTTTCGTAGATCGACATCGGAAACGGCACGGGCTTCTGGAAGACCATGCCGACTTTTCCGCGCAGGCGGTTGAGGGAGAATTTCGGGTCGAGGATGTTCTCGCCATCGAGCAGGACTTCACCCTGCGCTTCCTGCTTCGGATAGATCGCATAGATGCGGTTGAAGATGCGCAACAGGGTCGACTTGCCGCAACCGGATGGACCGATCAGCGCGGTGACGCGCTTGTCGGCGATGTCGAGGTTGACGTCCTTGATGGCCTGGAAGCGGTCATAGTAGAAGTTGAGCGATCGCGCGCTCATCTTTGGCGGCCTTGCGTGATCGGCGATGCGTCCTTTCGACGCGACCGCAGGCGCCGACATGGCGAAATGGGGGTCAGTCATTGCTGGTCTTGTTCCTGAGGAGTATGGCTCGCGCGATCATGCTCAGCACCAGCACGAAGAACGTCAGAACGAGGGCGCCGGCCCAGGCGAGCGTCTGCCAGGATTCGTATGGACTGGCGGTGAACTGGTTCATCACGACGGGCACGCTGGCCATGGGCTGGGTAAGGTCGGTGCTCCAGTACTGGTTGCCGAACGAGGTGAACAGCAGCGGTGCGGTCTCTCCGCTGATGCGCGCCAGGGCGAGGATGATGCCCGTCACGATGCCCGCCGACGCACCCCGATAGAGGACCTGGACGATGACCTTCCACTGCGGAATGCCGAGTGAAAGCGCCGCTTCGCGCATCTGCGCGGGGACCAGGCGCAGCATTTCGTCGGTCGTGCGGACGATGACCGGCAGGACGATGAAGGCCAGCGCGATGGCGCCGGCAAGAGCCGAGAAACCGCCGCCGAACTGCGCGACGACCAGGGTGTAGACGAACAGGCCGAGCACGATCGACGGCGCGGACAGCAGGATGTCGTTGACGAACCGGATGACCGTGCCGATCTTGCGCGCGCCGGCGTATTCGGCGAGCCAGGTGCCGGCGCCGATGCCGAGCGGCGTGCCGATCAGGATCGCAAGCCCGCACATCACCGCGCTTCCGTAGAGCGCGTTGGCGAGGCCGCCTTCCTGCATGGGCGGCGGCGTGTCCTGGGTGAACAGCGCGATGTTGATGCCGCCAATGCCCTTGCTGATCGTGGTCCAGAGGATCCAGGCCAGGAAGAACAGGCCGAAAATCGCCGCCGCGCATGACATCACGATGGCGAGCCGGTTGATGATGGCGCGCTTGCGGTAGAGCCGCTCGGCAATGTCCGCCCTGGGGTCGCTGGGTGCGGCGCTGCTCATTTCAGGCCCTCCCGGCGCGAGAGCCGCATCAGCATCAGGCGGGCGATGGCGAGCACGAAGAAGGTGACGATGAACAGGACGAAGCCGAGCAGGAGCAGCGCCGAGCGGTAGGTGCTGGTCGCTTCGGCGAAATCATTGGCGATCAGCGCGGCGATGGTCGTGCCGGGCTCCAGCAGCGAGACCGAGAAGCGCACCGTGTTGCCGACCACATAGGCGACCGCCATCGTTTCGCCGAGCGCGCGACCGAGGCCGAGGAAGACGCCGCCGATCACGGCCGACTTCGTGTACGGAAGCACGACGTCCCAGACCACTTCCCACTTTGTCGCGCCGAGTGCGTAGGCGGATTCCTTCAGGCGGGTAGGCACGGTCAGGAAGACATCGCGCATGACCGAGGAAATGAACGGAATGACCATGATGGCGAGGACGAATCCTGCGGTGAGCATGCCGATGCCGATCGGCGGACCCTGGAACATCGCCCCGATGACAGGCAGGGTGCCGAGGTGGTCGTTCAGCCAGGGCGTGATGTATTCGGTCATCACCGGCACCAGCACGAACAGGCCCCACATGCCGTAGATGATCGAGGGAATGCCGGCCAGCAGCTCGATCGCCGATCCAACCGGCGTGCGCAGCCACGATGGCGCGACTTCGGTCAGGTAGATGGCGATGCCGAAGCTGACCGGCACGCCGACGATCATGGCGATCAGGGCGGTGACCAGGGTTCCGAAGATCGGTACCAGGGCGCCGTAGCGGTTTTCGACCGGATTCCATTCCGCGGAAAAGAAGAAGCCGAGTCCTTCCTGGGCCAGCACTTCGCGCCCGCCCCAGAGCATGGAAAGCGCCGCACCGGCCAATGCGATCAGGACGAAAAAGGCGGTGATCGCCAGGACATAGCTGAAACCCTTGTCCTGCAGCTCGTCGCGGCGGGATTCGGGTTCCGGCACGGAGCCGCGTGCTGCAATCGTCGTCATTTCAGGGCAGTCTTTGAGGGAGTCCCGAACCTGTCGGAACGCGCGGAAGAGTCACGAACGCGCGGAAATTCCGCGTGATTATGTCAGGCCGGGACCGCATTCTGAAGCCGGGCGTGAAAACGCCCGCGGAGGAACAGGTTCTTCCGCGGGCGCCCGGTACGGGTCCTGTCTACTTGATGCGATCGGCCCAGTAGGCCTTGATCTGCTCAACCAGGCTGTCCGGCAGCGGTACGTAGTCCAGCGACGCGGCCTGCGCCTTGCCATTCTCGTAGCCCCAGCTGAAGAAATCACGGGCTGCCTTGGCGCGATCGGCTTCCTTGGGCTGCGCGTGCATCAGCACGAACACGGTGGCGCTGATCGGCCAGGATTCGTCGCCCGGCGCATTGGTGATGACCAGGCTGAAGTCGGTGGCGTTCTTCCAGTCCGCGCTGGCGGCGGCAGCGGCAAACGACCCGGCGCTCGGCTGCACGTACTTGCCTGCGGCGTTCTGCATCTGGGTGTAGGACATCTTGTTCTGCAGGGCGTAGGACAGTTCGACATAGCCGATCGCATTCTTGACCTGCTTGACGTAAGCGGCGACGCCTTCGTTGCCCTTGCCGCCAAGACCCGCCGGCCATTGCACCGAAGTGCCTTCGCCGACTTTCTCCTTCCACTCCGGGCTGACCTTGGACAGGTAGTTGACGAAGTTGAACGTGGTGCCCGAGCCGTCCGAGCGATGCACGATCGTGATCTTGCCGTCCGGCAGGGCCACGCCCTCGTTGATCGCCGCGATCGCCGGGTCATTCCACTTGGTCACCTTGCCAAGGAAGATGTCGGCCAGCAGCGGGCCGGTGAGCTTGAGCTTGCCCGGATCGATGCCGGCGACGTTGACCACCGGCACGACGCCGCCGATGACGATCGGAAACTGCACGAGGCCGGCAGCGGAGACATCTTCCGGCGCGAGCGGCTTGTCGGAAGCGCCAAAGTCGACCGTTGAAGCCTTGATCTGGGCGATTCCGCCACTGGAACCGATCGACTGGTAGTTGATCTGGTTCCTGGTGGCGACGTTGTAGTCCGCCGACCACTTCGACATCAGCGGGAAGACGAAGGACGAACCGGCGCCGGTCACTTGCGAGGCATGCGCGCCGCCGGCGGCAAAAACGCTGGCGATTCCGAAAACCGCCGCACTCAACTTGATCGAGATGGACACGATGGCAACTCCTTGGGGATGGATGGCAAAGAAGGGATGCCACCTTTGTATCCCGCCAACGTTGCAGTTGTGTTACATGGAGCGGGGATTCGGGATTCGGGATTGGGGATTCGGTCAAGCTTGCCGCGTTGTGGCGACTCGATCCGGAAGGGAGCCCGACGCTTTCTGTTGGCAATTGGAGCCGCGAATCTCAAGCTTGTTGGCAAGCTTGAAGGGCGGGAGCGCACAGCCATTGCGAATCTCGAATCCCAAATCCCGAATCCCGACGCTATTCCCCGCTTATGTAATCCGGCCCCTTGCCCACGGTTTTCTCGTAGACGCCCTTGCCGGCGCGCTTGTACTGGGTGAATCCGTGCTTGCCGGCGTGGCTTTCGCTGGTGCGGTGGGCCTGGCCGGAGACGACCTGGGGCGCGCTGATGACCCTGTGCAGGGGCGTGAAGCATTCCGGGCAACGGGCCAGTGGCGGATCGGAAAGGCGCTGCAGCGCCTCGATGCCCTTGCGGCAGGTCGGGCAGCCGGGACCGTCGGGCTGGTACTGGTAGATGGGCATGCTACGAATGATGCGGCCGCGACCGCGCGGGTTCAATGCTGCTCTTGCTCCAGCTCGGGATCGGCGGCATCGCCGATCGAGACGGCCAGGTCGGACATGTGTTTCCAGCGGTTGATCACCTTGCAGAACAATTCGGCCGTGCGTTCGGTGTCGTAGACTGCGGAATGCGCCTGGCCGGGGTCCCAGTTGCCGCCGGATGCGCCGACCGCGCGCGCGAGGACGGTCTGGCCATAGGCCAGGCCGGCAAGGGTCACGGTGTCGAAGTTGCTGAACGGGTGGAATGGATTGCGCTTGTGCCCGGTCCGGCGCACGGCGGCGTTGAGGAAGCTCAGGTCGAACGAGGCATTGTGGCCGACCAGGATGGCGCGCTGGCAGTCGGCCGCCCGCATCGCCGCACGCACCGGCGCAAAGACATGATCGAGGGCGGCGCGCTCCTCGAGGGCGTTGCGAAACGGATGGTCGGGATCGATTCCGGTGATCTCGAGGGCCCTTGGATCGATGTTGGCGCCAGGGAATGCCTCCACGTGCGTGGAAACGGCGGGCTTCGGAAACACGAATCCCTGCTCGTCCATGCCGATGACGACGACGGCGATCTCGAGCAGGGCATCGCGCTCGGGATCGAAACCGCCGGTTTCGACATCGACGACGACGGGCAGGAATCCGCGGAATCGCTCGGCGATGCGGACAACGGAATGGCTTGGGGTCATGGCGGAAGGATAGCCGATCAGATGAAACGCCGTATGGACGTTGGCGCCTTCCGGGCCCGCATCAAGTGGTTTCGGAGCCTGCGTGCGGACGGCTGCGCAGCCTTGTCATGGTTCGTCTTGCTTCGGTGCAGGGGGGATGGCTGGCCGCACGATCGAAATACTTCCGTTGCCTGAATGAAACATTGCAGTAACAAATCGTCCATAAGCTGCGCTCCCATGGATGCAGGGCCTCCGGGCATCCAGCGCAAATTCTTCCCCACCGAGATTTCAACCATGAAACGTCTTGCTCCCCGATTCCTCGCTGCCGCGATCATCGCAACCCTTGCCGGGCAGGCCCAGGCCGACGTCGCCATCGACGTGATCGGCGACTATGAAGTCAGCTTCGAAGGCCTGATCCAGGCCGACGGCAACTGGTTCAACAACGATGTCGTCGACCTCAATGGCTCGACCGGCAACGACGGCAAGGACAGCGAGTTCGAGATGCGCCGCGCCGAGCTCGTGCTCAAGGGCAAGGGCACGATGTTCGACTGGGTACTCGGCTACGACGCCAAGGCCAACAAGTTCCTCGACACCAACGTCAAGTGGAAGATCGGCTCGAACTACGTGCAGGTCGGCCAGTTCAAGCAGGTCAACAGCCTCGAGGAACTGAGCAGCACCAAGAACAACGACTTCATCTCGAAGGCGATGGTGACCAATACCTTCGGCATCAGCCGCCGCCTCGGCGTCGCCTATGGTGATGGCGGCAAGAACTGGGGCTACACGGCCAACGTGTTCGGCCGCGAGCTGACCCGCAACCTCGGCCAGGGCCCCGGATTCGGCGGGCGCTTCTACTACGCGCCGATCGTCGGCGACGGCAATGTGCTGCATTTCGGCGTGTCGGCCGTCGACTACGACACCAACAACGATACCCAGCGCTGGCGCATCCGCCCGGATGCCGACCTCGCCACCGCGCGCCTGGTCGACACCGGCAACATCCTCAACACCGACCGCAACCGCACGTTCGGCGTGGAGGCGATGTGGGTCAAGGGTCCGTTCAAGGTGCAGAGCGAATACATGCGCACGACCACCACGCGCACCAGCAACACCTCGGCCGGGAATTTCTCCGGCGACAGCTGGTACGTGTCGGGCTTGTGGAACCTGACTGGCGAAACCTGGGGCTACAAGGGCGGCACGCCGACCACGCCGGGGCCGAACGACCCTGCCGCCGGCATGTGGCAGCTGGGCCTGCGCTACGACGACGCCAACCTCAACGACGGCGCGATCAAGGGCGGCAAGGAACACAACATCACGGTCGGCGTGAACTACTACTGGCGCTCGAACTTCAAGATCATGGCCAACTACGTGGCCGTGACCAGTTCGAAGTACAGCGCTTCGGCCATGGGCAACGTCAGCGACGATCCGAACATCTTTGAAACCCGCCTGCAGTTCTTCTGGTAGCCAGCGCGGCTGGCGGACGGATAAGGAAGCTCTCCCGCGACTCTGCTGGCAATGAGCCAGTCGTGATTGAGGCGGTGCGTCGGGCGCACCGCCTTTTCTTTTTCCGGCTGGCGCGCCTGCGCTAGCCCCAATCTTCGGGTTTTCCATCCCGTCGTCCCGGCGCAGGCCGGGACCCGGCGACTCCTTCTTGCGGCCTGAAGGTACTGGACCCCGGCCTGCGCCGGGGTGACGGCGGGGGTTGGGGTGAGCCCAGCGAACACCGACGAGTCGCCTTCCAGAGGACTGTCCTGCAATTGCACGAATGTGCGGGCAACGCGGCGCTGTGCGCTAGCTGTCGCCCTGGATCTTGTGCCGGTACGCACACGGATCGCGGATCAGGCACTGCGGGCATTCCGGCTTGCGGCGGTGCACAGCGCTGCGGCTTTTCGCAGGTTGGTGCTTGGCGCAAGCGAAGCCCAACGGCTCCGCAAGCGAGATGTCACCTCGCGGCATCCGCATTGCGGTGTTGGGGTTCGCGGGCTCACCCCAACCTACCGGGCTGGCACCTTGTGCCGGTACGCACACAGATCGCGGATCAGGCACTGCGGGCATTCCGGCTTGCGCGCCTTGCACACGTAGCGGCCGTGCAGGATCAGCCAGTGATGCGCGTCCTGGCGGAACTCCGCGGGAACCGCCTTGACCAGCTTGTCCTCGACCTTGCGCACGTCGGCGCCGGGGGCCAGCCCGGTGCGGTTGGCGACGCGGAAGATATGCGTGTCGACGGCGATCGTCGGCTCGCCGAACGCGGTGTTGAGCACGACATTGGCGGTCTTGCGGCCGACCCCGGGCAGGGCTTCGAGGGCTTCGCGATCGCGCGGCACCTCGCCGCCGTGCCGGTCGACGAGGATGCGGCAGGTGGCGATGACGTTCTTCGCCTTGGCGTTGAACAGTCCGATCGTCGAGATATGGCGCTTCAGTTCTTCCTCGCCGAGCTCGAGGATTCCCTGCGGCGTATTGGCAACCGCGTACAGGCGGCGCGTCGCCTTGTTGACGCCGACATCGGTCGCCTGTGCGGACAGGATCACCGCGACCAGCAGCTCGAACGGCGTCGAGTAATGGAGCTCGGTGGTCGGCTTCGGATTGAACTCGCGCAGGCGCGAGAACATCTCGACGATCTTTTCGCGCTTCATGCGTTGGACGATCCGTCCGTGCCGGCCTTGCGTCGCGCCTTGCCGCGGGCGATGGCTTCGAGCACTGCACTCTTGCTGATCGGCGGCACGCTGCTGCCCGGCTTCCGCGCGGCCGTCCGCCGCGCAGCGCGCTCCTGGCGTTCGCGATCGAGCCTGCGCTCACGCGCTTCGTAGCGCCTGCGCGCAGGATGGGCCCGGTCGAGCACCTCAGCGTGCGGCAACGGAGCGGGCGAGGTTGCGAGCATCGAGATGCAGTCGACCGGGCAGGGCGGGATGCACAATTCGCAACCGGTGCACTCGGTCGTGATGATCGTGTGCATGCGCTTGGCCGCGCCGACGATGGCGTCGACCGGGCAGGCCTGGATGCATTTGGTGCAACCGATGCAGGTCTCTTCGTCGATCACGGCGACCGTTGGCGGCGCTTCGCGCCCGAATGCGGGATTCAGCGGAATCGACCTGCGCCCGAGGAGTGCTGCCATGGCCTCCACGCCGGCCTGGCCACCGGGCGGGCATTGATTGATGGCTGCCTCGCCAGCTGCTATTGCCTGCGCATACGGCAGGCAGGCCGGATAGCCGCAGCGCGTGCATTGCGTTTGCGGCAGCAGGTCGTTGATGCGCGCGGCAAGGTTCTGGTTCACTTCGTGTGCCGGTTCGAGTGGAAGTGCGCCCGTTTCCGTGGTTACAGGCTCGGCCACCGTTCGGTCAGCGCACCGTTGCGCCCGGCTCCGCGCCGGCATCGACATCGAGAAGCTTGAGGTCATCGCCACCGTCGCCGGCCGAGAGGATCATGCCTTCGGACAGGCCGAAGCGCATCTTGCGTGGCGCCAGATTTGCGATGAACACGACGTTGCGGCCGATGAGTCTTTCCGGCTCGGCATAGGCCGCGCGGATACCCGAGAAGATCTGCCGCTCGCCGAGTGCGCCGGCATCGAGCCTGAAGCGCAGCAGCTTGTCCGAGCCTTCGACGAAGGCGCATTCGAGGACCCTGGCGATGCGCAGGTCGAGTTTGGCGAAGTCATCGATGGAGACCACGGCCGGCGCTGGCTTGTCACCGGCTGGCGCAGCCCCGGCCGGGAGGGTCTTCATCTTGCGCGTCTCAATGGCCGCGGCCGGCGTGGCCGTCGGGGTTGCGAGGGAGTCCTTCGATGCTTCGATCATGGCAGCTACCTGTTTCGGGTCGACGCGCGTGGCCAGCGGCTGGTAGGAACGCACTGTGTGGTTGCCGAGGTGGCCGCCGATGTCGTCGAAGGCGGCGAACGTGGTGCCCGGCAAGGCGAGGAACGCCTCGGCCTGTGCGATGGTGGCCGGCAGGACCGGCTTCAGCGCGCAGGCTATCGCGCGGAACAGGTTGATACCGGTCGAGAGGACAACGTGCAGCTCGTCGCGGCGCGCGGCATCCTTGGCCAGCGCCCACGGCGCGGATTCGGCGATGTATTCGTTGGCGCGATCGGCCACCTGCATGATCGCGCTGATGCTGCGGTTGAAGTCGTCGCGCGCGTAGTGGGCGACTGCCTCCTGCAACTGGCTGGCGGACTGCGCGAGCAATGCGGCGGCCTTGCGCTCGAACGCGGGCCTTGCGTCGGAACCGGCGGCGCTCCAGAAATCCGCCACCAGCCGGTTGTCGAAATTCGCCTCGAGCAGCTTGGCGCAGCGGCTGGCGATGTTGACGAACTTGCCGACAATGTCGGCATTCACGCGCTGCGCGAAATCCTCGAGGTTGAGGTCGAGGTCGACCACTCCGCCGGACGATTTCGCGGCGAAGTAATAGCGCAGGTATTCGGGGTTGAGGCCGGCATCGAGGTAGGTGCGCGCCTGGATGAAGGTGCCGCGCGACTTCGACATCTTCTCGCCGTTGACGGTCAGGTAGCCGTTGACGTGCAGGGCGGTCGGCACGCGCAGGCCGGCGCCATGCAGCATGGCCGGCCAGAACAGGCCGTGGAAGTTGACGATGTCCTTGCCGATGAAGTGATGCATCTCGGCGCTGCTGCCGGCGTCGAGGTATTCCTCGAAGGAAATCCCTGTTCGCGCGCACAGCGCCTTGAAGCTGGCCAGGTAGCCGACCGGCGCATCGAGCCAGACGTAGAAGAACTTGCCGGGCGCGTCGGGGATAGGGAAACCGAAGTACGGCGCGTCACGCGAAATGTCCCAGTCGCGCAGGCCGCCCTCGGCATTGAGCCACTCGCCGAGCTTGGCCACGACGCCGGAATGTGCGACCGGAGCGCCACCCGTCAGTTTCCCGGCCAGCCAGTCGCGCAAGAGCGTGGTGAAATGGCCGACGCCGAAGAAGAAGTGTTCGGAGTCGCGCAGCACCGGCTCGGCGCCGGACATCACCGAGCGCGGACTGATCAGGTCGGTCGGCGCATAGGTGGCGCCGCAGTTTTCGCAATTGTCGCCGTACTGGTCGGGCGTGCCGCAGTTCGGGCAGATGCCGCGGATGTAGCGATCCGGCAGGAACATCTGCTTGACCGGGTCGTACAGCTGCTGGATCGAGCGCCGCGTGATGTGTCCGCCCTCGCGCAGGCGCTCGTAGATCATCGCCGAAAGTTCGCGGTTCTCGGCGGAGTGCGTCGAATGGTACTGGTCGAAGTCGACCGAGAAATCCGCGAAATCGCGTTCGTGCGAGGCCTGGATCGGCTTGATGAAATCCTCGGGGCTCAGTCCCGCCTTCTCCGCGGCGAGCATGATCGGCGTGCCATGCGCGTCGTCGGCGCAGACGAAGTGCACGGTGTGCCCGGCGAGGCGCCGTGCGCGCACCCAGATATCGGCCTGGATGTAGCCGACGAGGTGTCCGATATGCAGCGGCCCGTTGGCATAGGGCAGTGCGTTGGAGACAAGGATCTTCCTTGCGGGTGAGCTCATTCCGACCGGTTTCCGCGCGTTTCAGGGCGCGGAATTATTGCATGCAGGGCCGTCGTGATGGGTCGCCCGGGCCGGTTGGTCGCCAACCGGCGCCGCAGATGTCACAGCGAGCAGCCGAGTTCGGAGAGTTTCCTGGCGGCCAGCTTGCGCGATTTCTGGCATTGCTTGGCCACCCGTCCCGGGTCGACGCCGCGGGCGATATTGCCGAGTATCGAGCGCACGGATGCCTCGAGTTCGCTCGCCTTGACCTTGCGTGCATCGTCGCCCAGGCGGCTGTTCAGGCACTGCCGGTAGGTCTCGACGTACTCGTCGCAGTCGGGGAATCCGGTCTTCTCGAATGGCGGGATCTGGTTGTCCAGCGGGGGCGGGGCCGCGGCGATCGGGGCCACCGGGTCGGCAGGCGTCGTCGCTGCGGGCGCAGGCGCGGGGTTGGGCGCCGGCGCGGCGGCCGGTGGCGGGCTGGATGCGGTATCGGGAACGCCGGACGGCTGGTTCTTGCTGCAGGCGGCCAGCGCGAGGACGAACGGGATAACGAGGATCAGGCGCATTGGACTCATGAAGTGGCTCGCGGGTTGATGGGGTCGTCGACGGTTTGGACTGCGGGAAGCGGCAACAGTTCGGGCCGGGCTGCGGCGGCGCTGGCCGTTTGCATGCCGCCCTGCATCGGGGCATCCGCTGTGGTGAGGCATACTAGGCATCTTTGCATCATTGATCGAGTCCATGAGCGAAACCATTGAAAAGCGGGTCAGGGAAATCCTGGCCACCATCGTCGATCCACACAGCGGGCAGGACCTCGTGGCGGCGGGCGCGCTGCGCGGCGTCGGCGTGTCTGCAGGCAAGGTTTCGGTCGACATCCAGCTCGGCTACCCGGCCCTGACGTGGCAATCGGCGCTCGCGGAGCAGGTCAAGGCCGCCCTCGAGGCCGATGCCTCGATCGAGTCGGCGGCGGTGGGCGTTTCCTGCCGGGTCGGCGCGCATCGCGTGCAGGAAGGCCTCACGCCGCTGCCGAATATCCGCAACGTGATCGCGGTGGCCTCGGGCAAGGGCGGCGTCGGAAAGTCGACCGTGGCCGCCAATCTGGCGCTTGCCCTGCGTGCCGAAGGCGCCAGCGTCGGCATTCTCGATGCCGACATCTACGGTCCCAGCCAGCCGCGCATGCTCGGCCTTTCCGGCAAGCCCGACACGAAGGATGGCAATCGCATCGAGCCGAAGGTCAACCACGGCATCCAGGTCATGTCGATCGGATTCCTCATCGAGGAAGACACGCCGATGATCTGGCGCGGTCCGATGGTCACCCAGGCGCTGCAGCAGTTGCTCAGCGACACCAACTGGGTCGATCTCGACTATCTGATCATCGACCTGCCGCCCGGAACCGGCGACATCCAGCTCACCCTTTGCCAGCGCGTGCCGGTTTCCGGCGCGGTCATCGTGACGACGCCACAGGACATCGCCCTGCTCGACGCGCGCAAGGCCCTGAAGATGTTCGAGAAGGTCAACGTGCCCGTGCTCGGCATCATCGAGAACATGTCCACCCACATCTGCACGAATTGCGGGCACGAGGAGCACATCTTCGGCGAAGGCGGCGGCGAGCGCATGGCCGCCCAGTATGGCGTGCCGATGCTCGGTTCGCTGCCATTGGACATTCGCATCCGCGAACAGGCCGACGGTGGCATGCCGACCGTCGCCGCGCTGCCGGATTCGGATATCGCCGCACGCTATCGGCAGATTGCGCGCAATGCCTCGGCCCGCCTCTCCCTGCAGGCGCGCAACAAGTCGATCCAGTTCCCGAAGATCGTCATCCAGAACACCTGACCGTGCCTGTTCGATTCCTGCTCAGCCTGGTTGGCGTGCTCTCGCTGGCCGGCGCCGCGCGCGCCGGCGACGAGGTCGGGCGCATGCTCGCCGCGGCGCATGCGCAGGTTGGCGTGACCGTGGCCTATGCGCCTGCCTATGTGCGCCTGGCCTATCCGGGCGGCGACCTGCCGCTGGATCGCGGCGTCTGCTCGGACGTCGTCGTGCGGGCCATGCGTGCAGTCGGCATCGACCTGCAGGTCGACGTGCACCGCGACATGCGTGCGAATTTCGCCGCCTATCCCGCCTACTGGGGCCTGGCCAGGCCCGACCCCAACATCGACCACCGCCGCGTGCCCAACCTCGAGCGCTATTTCCAGCGCCTCGGCAAGGCGTTGCCGATCGGCGCGGATGCAGGGGCATTCCTGCCCGGCGATTTCGTCTCCTGGCGGCTGGATGGCGGCCAGCCGCACATCGGCATCGTCTCCGGCCGGCGCAGCGCGGATCGCCTGCGTCCCCTGGTCATCCACAATATCGGCGCCGGCACCCAGGTCGAGGATGTGCTGTTCGAGTGGAAGATGACCGGGCATTTCCGGTATTTTGCCCAACCCGCCGGCGCGAACGCGCAGCCCGCTCCGCCCGTTTCCTGATCGCGCCGGGTCCCGGCGTCGAATCCACGCACCATGATCGAGACTTCCCCATGAGCATCAAATCGGACAAATGGATACGCCGCATGGCGGCGCAGCACGGCATGATCGAGCCCTTCGAACCGGGCCAGGTCAAGCTCAATGCGTCGGGTGGCCGCATGATTTCCTATGGAACCTCGAGCTACGGCTACGACGTGCGCTGCGCCGCGGAGTTCAAGATCTTCACCAACATCAATTCGACCATCGTCGATCCGAAGAATTTCGAATCGGGCAACTTCGTCGATTTCAACGGCGAGGTCTGCATCATTCCGCCCAATTCGTTCGCCCTGGCACGGACGGTCGAATATTTCCGGATTCCGCGCAACGTGCTGACGATCTGCCTGGGCAAGTCGACCTATGCGCGCTGCGGGATCATCGTCAACGTGACGCCGCTCGAGCCTGAATGGGAGGGGCACGTCACCCTCGAGTTCTCGAATACGACGCCGTTGCCGGCACGCATCTACGCCAACGAAGGCGTGGCCCAGATGCTGTTCCTGGAGTCCGACGAAGTCTGCGAAACCAGTTACAAGGATCGCGGCGGCAAGTACATGGGCCAGCAGGGCGTGACCCTGCCACGCACCTGAGCTTCGGTGGTAGGCTAGTCAGCCCGTTTTGGATCAAGAGTATCCCTCCATGTCGCTTGTCTTCATGAATCGTCCCCTGCGCCTTTTCGCGCTGGTTGTGCTTGCCCTGGTCCTCGGCGCCTGCGCGCGCGGCACCAGATCGGATGTGGCACGGGCGCCGATCAACGTGCCACCGAGTTTCGATGTGACCCTGATCGCGGCCAAGGACGGACAATTCGACTACATGGAAGCGCCGCTCACGCCCGAGGATCTTCGTGCCGCGCTGAACTATCGCAAGGAGCAGGCGTTGCCGATGGCGACGGTATTGCTGAAACGCGGCGAGAAGGAAAAGGTCAAGGATGTCCACATCGTTGCGCTGGCAAAGATCTCGGCAGCACTCGGCTTTGCCGCCTTCATCGACGACGATGGAGAAATCAACGAGATCCGCACGTCCACCGTTGAAAAGTAATAAACAGGAAATCCCATGAATGCCATGATGATCAAGATGCGCTCGGCGCTCGTTCTGTCGATGCTGGCCCTGTTCCTGTCCGGTGTTGTGCATGCCGGCGATATCCGCGACGGCCGTGCCATCGTCACCCCGGCCAAGGAAGACCGCTACAAGATCGACAGCTACACGTTCGGCAAGGCGGAACTTTTCGGCTACATCAGCGAACTCAAGGAAACCAAGAAAATCACCGGGATCGTGCTCAAGAATGGCCGACGCGAGAGCAACAAGGCGACCGATGAACAACGGCATTCCGTGGCCAGCATCGGCAATACCCTGCATCTTGAAACCTTCACCCAGGATGGCGGCGAGCTCATGCCGCTCGCCAACGAGTAAGTATCCGCATAGCGGCAGGCGCGGCGTGCACCTGCCGCGCGATCCGGCCGGATCCTTGCGGCGTTCCGAATTGCTGCGGACGATCTCCTCGGGCCTGCTGGGCCTGGCGCTGGTCGTGTCCGCGGCCCCTGCCTGCGCGGCCAATCCGTTCGTGGCCTGGAAGGAGCGCCTGTTCGGCGCGCGGCCGGCTGAATCGCCCGTCCGGGAAGCGGCCGGGGATGGCGTGGTCGTGCTGGGCATGGATCGGCCGGAGCACCTGACCATCGAGCGCGATGCAGACCAGCGCACGTTTCCCGAAGGCAAGAGCCGGTTTCGCGAAGTCGAGCTGTCGCGCGAGTTCGAGCATGTCGCGCTGCGCGTCCAGGTGATCGCCGAATCCAATCCGCATGGCCGCGGCAATGCCGTGTTCAAGCCGATCATCTACCTGCTCGGCGACGATGGCTCGGTGCGCGAAAGCAAGCTGGTCGAGCCGCTGTACCTCGACATCCGCCCGTTCCAGCCGACCCGGCTGCTGGCCTGCGTGCCGCTGGACAAGGTCCGCAAGTTCGCCATCGCGACGCCGGCGAAGGCGGTCGGCCAGGTCTTCGATTCGAAGGTGCGCGACAAGGTCAAGGCGCCGAGCAAGGGCGGGTTCTACTACGCGACCGATCCGATCAAGGTCTACCTGCCCTTTGTCGACACCGGTGAAATGATCGTCGAGGTCATCCGCGCGGAGAAGAAGGGCGAAGGTTGCTGAGGCACGCTTCGCCGTTGCCGGGACACCATCAGAACGTCGTGCCGCCGGCCACGTGCAGGTCCTCGTGCGTGCGCAGAGCGCATTCGATGGCGGCGCGGATCCCGCGCAGCATGGTATCCAGCGGCAGGCTGGCCTCGCCGGGGTGCAGGACGGCCTGTTCCGGCAGCCACGGCACGTGGATGAACCCCCCGGGCGTCTGCGCGTGTTCGCTGGCGAGCAGGTGGCACAGCCAGTAGAAGACCTGGTTGCAGACGAACGTACCGGCACTGAGCGACAGCGCGGACGGGATGCCCAGCGACTGCAGGCGTGCATGCATGGCCTTGATCGGCAGGGTCGAAAAATAGGCTCCGGCGCCGCCGTCGAGCACCGGCGCATCGATCGGCTGCAGGCCGGCGTTGTCGGCGATGCGGGCGTCGATCAGATTGATCGCGACGCGCTCGAAGGCGATCTCGCTGCGTCCGCCGGCCTGGCCAAGTGCGACAACCAGCGCAGGCCGGTGCCGGTCGAGCAGGTCGGCCAGTGCCCGCGGAGCTTGCGTGAATTCGACCGGGAGCACGGCGCCGACCAGCCGGTGGCCATCGATGACTTCGCCGTCGAGGCGGCGCGCGATTTCCTGCGCGGGATTGACCGATTCGCCGGCGAACGGCTCGAATCCGAGCACGAGGACGACGGCCTGGCTCATCGGAACACCAGCAGGATCATGAGCAGGACGTTGACCGCCATCAGCGCCAGCGCGGTCGGTACCTGCGAACGGATTACGCCGTACTGGTCGGGCAATTCGAGCAGGACCGCAGGCACGATGTTGAAGTTGGCCGCCATCGGGGTCAGCAGGGTTCCGCAGTAGCCGGTCAGCATGCCGATCGCGCCGAGGATGGCGGGATCGGCGCCGTGCCTGAGGATCAGCAAGGGCAGGCCGATGCCGGCCATCATCACCGGGAACGCGGCAAAGGCATTGCCCATGATGACCGTGAACGCCACCATGCCGAAGGCGAAGGCGAGCAGGCAGGCCAGGCGGCTGTCGACCGGAATGACCGCGCTGGTCAGTGCGGCGATGGTTTCGCCGACGCCGGTTGCCGCGAACACGCCGCCGAGGGTGGCCAGGATCATCGGCAGCAGCACGGCCCAGCCGAGCGAATCGAGCAGGCGCCGCCCCTCGAGGATCGATTGCACCGGCCGGGCCCGGGTCACGCGCACGGCGCCGACCAGGGCCAGTATGCTGGCCAGTCCGAGCGAAGTCAGCGTCAATGCCCTGGGGTCGAGCAGGGGCGTGCCGTTCAGCGACAGGTAGCTGCTGGCGAAGTAGAGCAGCAGGGTCAGTATCGGAATCGCCAGCGCCGGTGCGAACAGGCGGTTGCCGATGCGTTCGGCGGAACGTTCGCGTTGTTCGCGTTCTCCGGGACCATCAGCCTTCACGCGCAATCGGCCGCGGGCAGCGAGCAAGCCCAGTGCGACGACACCACCGCCCATCAGCTGGGAGGGCAAGGCCTCGCTGCGTTGCGCGGCAGCGAGCACGAGATCGCCGAAAACGAATGGGCCGGAGAGGATCAGCCAGAACGCCGCCATGGAGTAATGGCGTTCGCGCAGGTTGAACCAGGCCGCGGCGATCAGGAAGGCGCCGACGATCCAGTACAGGTACTCAACGCGCAGCATCGGCGTCCTCTCCATCGGGACGGAAGCGGGCGCATTCGCGCGACAATCGCCGCTGCATCAGGCCGATGCGAACGGAATGGATGACGAACGCGGCGATGGCGGTAGGCAAAGCCCAGAGCGAAATGGCCAGGGGTTCGAGTTCAATGCCATTGCGCGCATAGAAGCCCTGGATCAGGAGCACGGCGCTGAAGGCGACGAACACGTCTTCACCGAAGAATCGACCTATGTTCTCCGCGGCCGCCGCGCTTGCGCGCACGCGATGACGCTGTTCTGCGGTCAAGGTGCCCATGCTGCGCTCGGCGGCCTCCTCGGACATGGGAGCGATCAGCGGGCGGACCGTCTGCGCGTGGCCTGCAATTTCGACCAGCCCGGCCATGCCCAGCAGCTGGCGAACTCCCAGATAGGTGATCTGGAAGCGGGCCAGGGTCAGCCCGCGGAATCCGGCGATCCAGATGCGGGCGCGTTCGCGCAGGCCGAAATGCTCGAGCAGGCCGACCGCCGGCAGGGTCAGCAGGAACAGCAGCAGCACGCGGTTCTCGACGAAGGTCTTGCCGAGCAGGGCGAGCAGGTCAGGCAGGCTGATGCCCGCGGCGAGACCGCTGACCAGGCCGGCGACGACGACGACGAGCACGGGATTGCGCCGCAACGTGAATCCGGCGATGACGACGGCGACACCGAGCAGCGGCCAGTAGTTGATGGCGACGGGCATGGCATGGAACCGGTTGGGAGGTCGGCCTGCATGCTAACCCGGCGGCAGTTTCGCGCCTATTCGGCGGGCCGGCCTAGGCCGATGTCCTGACCCGCTGACCGATTTCAACGCCCGCCGCGGCGAATGCGTCGCGCAGTCGCTGTGCGAACACGACGGCATCCGCGCGATCACCGTGCAGGCACAGCGTATCGGCATCGAGCGCAATGACTCCGCCATCAACAGTAGTGACCTGGCCATGCAGCACGATGGAGAGCGTCTGGTCCACGGCGTCCTCGACCTCATCGATGACGGCCCCGCTCGTGCCGCGGGCGGTGAGCCTGCCATCGGCGCGGTAGCGGCGATCGGTGAATGCCTCATGGGCGACGCGCAGCCCGGCGCGCTCGCCGGCGCGCGGCAATTCGCTGCCGGCCAGGCCGACCAGGACCAGGCGCGGGTCGAATTCGTGCACGGTCCTGGCGAGGACATCAGCCAGTGCCGGGTCGGCGGCGGCCTGGTTGTAGAGCGCGCCGTGCGGCTTGACGTGCACGAGGGCAACGCCTTCCTCGCGCGCGATCGCGGCGAGGCGCTGCAGTTGCCCGTGCACGAGATCCGCAATCGCGTCCGCCGGCAACTGCAATTCGTGTCGGCCGAAACCTGCGCGATCCGCGTAACCCGGATGGGCGCCGGCAAGGACGCCGTGCTCGCGGCAGAGGCGCAGGGTGGCGCGCATGCTGGCTTCGTCGCCCGCATGCGCGGCGCAGGCGATATTCGCCGAGCTGATCAGCGGCATGACCTGCGCATCGTTGCCGCAACCTTCGCCGAGGTCGCAGTTGAAATCGATGCGGCGCGGCATGAGTGCGTCGCCCGCGTCAGTTGGCCGGTGGCCCGAGAGCCGGACCCTGCCAGAGCGTCGCCTCGGGTCTTCCGCCGAGCATCCGCGCGCGCACCAGCGGGATCGGCGGGCCGCCGTAGCCGAGGAATTCGTCGTGGAACGCCTTCAGCGCACCGGGTCCGGCGTGCGCTGCCATCCAGTCCTCGCGCAACTGCATGATCATCAGCTTGCCGAGCGTGTAGTTGAGGTAACCGGGATCGTAGGTGCCGCGCGCGGCCTGCTGGCGCGCGTTGCCGGGATCCTGGAAAGCCTCTTCGCGGAACATCCGTTCGGATTCCTCCACGCTCATGCCGCCGGTGTGCAGGCCGATCGCCGACAGGAAACGCACGTTGCGCAGCAGGGCGTTGCGCAGTTGGCCGATATGGATCTCGGGAGGCGCCCCGTCGAGGCCGGCGTCGAACATCATTTCCTCGGTGTAGTGCGCCCAGCCCTCGGCGTAGGCGTAGCCGACGAACAGTCGACCGAAGATCCACGGCGAGCGGTTGGCGTGCAGGAACTGCAGGAAATGCCCTGGCCACACTTCGTGCGCGGAGGTGAACAGCAGGTCGGCCCGGCCCGGCACGTAGGCCTCCCGCTCGGCCTTCGGCCAGGCCGGATCCGGCGGCGCGATGTAATAGACCGAGGGCAGGTTGGTTTCGTAGGGGCCGGGGATCTCGATATAGGCGAAGTTCCAGCGGTTGAACGGCGGCGCTTCCTCGACCCGGGCTTCCTCGCTGCCGGGGATCGTGACCAGGTCCTTGTCGACGATGAACTGGCGCAGGCCGGCCAGTTGCCTGCGGGCGCCTTCGACCGCGCCGCCTTCGGGCTTGTCCATGGCCGCCTTCTGCACGCATTGGGCGAGGGTCGCCGCGGGTGCGAAGTCGTGGCAGGCGGATCGCAGCGACGCCAGGTTGCGGCTCAGGTCGGCCTCGCCGATCGCCTTGAGGCGATCGAGCGGAATGTCGACGCGCTCGCTGGCGTGCAGCATGCGGCTGAATTTTTCGGCACCGAGCGCGAAGTCCTGGGTGGCGTCGGCCTTCTGCTCGCCGAACCAGTCGGCCATCTCGCGGGTGGCCTTGATCGCCGCATTGTTTGCATGCCGGAACCGCGCCTGCAGCGCGGGGTCGTCGACTCCGGCGAAAATGGCTGGCACGTCGCCGGCGAAGAAGGTCGAATAGCCGGCGAAGGTGCTGATGCCGAGTTCGACATGGGAAGCCGGCAATGGCGTCTTCATGTTGGCCCGCATCTGCGCGATCGCCACCGGCAGTGCCTCCTCGTAGGAAACGAAGGCCGCCATGCGCGCGGGCAGCGGCGCGTAGGGCCGGGTCAGGTACATGCTGGGCGAAAGATCGTTCGAGTAGAACTCCGGGTTCGAATACGGAAAGCCGGATTCCTCGAGCTTGAACAACTGGCCGTCGATGACCGAGAGCACGTATTCGCGCTGGAACTGCCGGGTCGCATCGAGCCTGTCGTCGGAAAACGCGGCGATGGCATCGCGCTGCGCATGCAGCCAGCGTGCGGTGGCGGCGAGTCCGGCCGCACTGAAGTCGGGCAAGCGGCCGTCGAACTCGTGCCTGCCGGCGTTCGCGGCGAAAGTCGGGTAGCGATCGAAATAGCCGCCGATGAAGGTCGCGACCGCCGTCGGCCAATCGGCCTTCGTGTCGGCAGGCATGGTTTCCCGCGCGGTTTTGTCCGGCGTTGTTGCCGCGGGCGGCTGGGGCTGCTGGCAGGCGGTCAGCAGCGCAGCGGCAAACAGGGCCGTGACAACGTGGATGCGAACGATGGTCATGCCTGGACTCGTTGCGGGAAAGGTATTGAGCCTAGGCATTTGGCAACGCATGCGCAACGCCCGCCGATCAGGGCTGGCGCGCGTCGCCTGCGCGGTCCGGCGAGGCAGTCGCGATCGCCATGCGGGCCAGGCGCTGGCGCTGTGCGGCGAGCAATTGCTGCGCGTTGGCCGGCGTGCATGGCAGGAAGTGCAC
Organism: uncultured Gammaproteobacteria bacterium; assembly: GCA_963822465.1. GTDB lineage: Bacteria > Pseudomonadota > Gammaproteobacteria > Xanthomonadales > Rhodanobacteraceae > Dokdonella. Next base: position 66,249 of record CAWGHP010000012.1, read on the forward strand.
CGACTCGCCAGGACGCAGCTGGGCAAGGCGCGGCAGGTCCGCTGCGATGGCGTGGCCGATGCGCGGGTAGCCGCCGTGGGTCTGTGCATCCTGCAGCAGCAGGATGGGGTTGCCGTCGGCCGGCAGTTGCAGCGTTCCTGGCATGACCGGCTCGGAGACGCGCTCGCGCACATCGGCGAGTGCAAGCCGGTTGCCGTGCAGGCGCAGTCCCTGGCGGTTGCTGGCGGCTTCGACGCGCCACGGGTTCGAAAACAGCGCATCGGCATCGGCCACGGAATCGAGGCCGGGCAACAGGTGCACGCGACACGGTTGCGCAAAGTCGAGATCGGGCGCCGGATCGATCCAGCGGCGATCGATCTCGACCTGCTCCACCTGCGCTGCGAAACCGCTTTCCATGCGCAGACGATCGCCGGCCTTCAGCGCGCGGCCTTCGATGCCGCCGAAGCCGGCGCGCAGGTCGGTGCTGGCACTGCCAAGCACGCGGGGGACCGCGAAACCGCCGGCCACGGCCAGGTAGGCGCGCGCGCCACGCCGGCAGGCGCCAAACTTGAGACGCGAGCCGGCCGGGATGTCGATACGCCGCCATCCGGGAATGCGCAGCTCGCCGATGCCCGCGTCGATTTCGGCGCCGCAGATGGCGATGCACGCGGCGCGCTCGAAGGCCAGGGTCGGCCCGGTCAGGGTGATCTCCAGCACCGCTGCATCCGCCGCGTTTCCGACCAGCAGGTTGGCGATCGCCAGCGAATGGCTGTCGAGCGCGCCGGCAACACCGACGCCGAGGTGGCGAAATCCGGTTCGGCCCCTGTCCTGGATGCTGGTCAGCAGCCCGGCCGATTCGACGCGCATGCTCATGCGCCGGTTACGCCGCTGGCGTCGATATCGACGAAGCGCACCGTGTCGCCAGGACCAAGCAGGGCAGGCGGATCCCGCGCGGCATCGAAGAGCCGCGCTTCGGTACGCCCGATGATCTGCCAGCCGCCGGGCCCGCTGCGCGGATAGATGCCGGTCTGCACACCGCCGATGCCGACGCTGCCGGCGGCGACGTGGGTGCGCGGTGTCGCGTGCCTCGGCATGGCCAGTCCCGCGTCCATGCCGATCAGGTAGGGAAAGCCCGCGGCAAAGCCGAGCATGGCCACGCGGTAACGCACGCTGCAATGGCGCCTGATGACTTCGGCGCTGTCCATGCCGGCATGCGCGGCGAGCGCGGCGAGGTCCGGACCGTATTCGCCGCCGTAGCGGACCGCAATCTCGTGGCAGGCGGATGCATCGCCATGCGCGGCAGCGGCGCCCTGGTACGACTGCGACTCGAGCCAGTCGCGGACCATGGGCAAGGCTTCGTTGCCTTGCTGCAGGGCGGTGAGGTCGATGCACAGGGCGAGGGTCGAGAATGCCGGCACGATATCGATCAGCCAGGCAGGCCGATCGCCACGGATGGCCGCTGCCAGCGCATGCACGCGCGCATTGAGGTCGGGATCCAGGGTGGTGCCGAAACGCAGCAGCACGGCGTCTTCGCCAAGCGGCTCGATGGTGTAGTCGGCGCTCACGCGCGCAGCAACTTGTCCAGCAGGGCCATGCGTTCGACCAGCTTCTCGGGCGTGTAGGGGCGCGTCTCGACCTTGCCCCAGACCGGTGCGGGCCAGGCCGGATCGTCCTCGAATCGCGCGACGACGTGGACGTGCAACTGTGCGACCACGTTGCCGAGGGCGGCCACGTTGAGCTTGTGCGGGTGGAAGGCGTCGCGCAGCAGGCGCGATGCGCGATCGATCTCGTCGCTCAGCGCGTGCTGTTGCTGGCGGTCGAGGTCGACCAGGTCGCGTGCGGCGGGAACGCGCGGGACCAGCACCAGCCACGGGAAATGGCTGTCGTCCATCAGGCGCAGGTCGCACAGCGCAAAGCGTGCCAGCGGATGTGTATCGGCAGCCAGCCTGGGGTCGAGGACGAAGTCGGCAGGGGTTGGCGGTTTCATGTCATTCCAGCGTGCGCGCGAAAAATTCGAGGGTGCGTTCAAAGGCGAGCTTCGCACTGGCGGCATCGTAGTCCTTGCGCATCTCGCAGTTGAACCCGTGCCCGGCCGGATAGACATGGATCTGCGCATCCGGCAGTGCCTCGCGATGGCGTTGCACGGCTTCGGCCGGAATCGACCTGTCCTGCTCGCCGAAGTGGAACAGCAGCGGAGCGGTCGGCCGCTCGTGCAGATGGTTGACGTTGCGCGCACCGTAATAGCTGACCGCCGGAAGCCCGAGGCGGATCGCCGCGAGCAGCGCCACGGTTCCGCCCCAGCAGTAGCCGACGACGCCGATCCGCCCGGCCGACCGGATGGCGTCGGCGGCACTGCCGACGTCGGCGACTGCGCGATCGATGCCGAGTTCGTCGATCAGGGCGCGACCACGGGCGATGCCCTCGGCGTCGTAGTCCAGTTCGACGCCGCTTTCCAGATGGTCGAAGAACGCCGGGGCGATGGCGACGTAGCCATGCGCGGCGAAGCGATCGACGACGCCGCGGATGTGCGCATTGACCCCGAATATTTCCTGGGCGACCACGATGCCGCCCTTCGGCTTGCCGGCCGGCACCGCACGATAGGCACCAATGCACTGCATGCCGGTGCTGTTCATCTGCAGGGTCTCACCCATCGACCGTAACCTCCAGCGGTTGCGGCTCGACGCTGAACCGCACGACGCGGTTGCGGCCTGCCGCCTTGGCCTGGTACATCGCGCGGTCGCCGGCATCGAGCAGGCTGTCGACGCTTGCCCTTGCCGGTTGGGACAGATCCGACAGGCGCGCCAGGCCGATGCTGACGGTGACCGCGATACCCTGCGTCGGCAACGTGGCGAGCGATTGCCGGACCCGTTCGCGCAAGTTCTCGGCGATGTCCTCGGCGGCAGCCGCACGTTCGCCGCCGAGGATGATGACGAATTCCTCGCCGCCGAAGCGCCCCAGGATATCGCCCTCGTCCAGGCACTGCCGCATCGCCTCGACGCCCGCGACCAGCACGCGATCGCCGAAAAGATGGCCGAGCTGGTCGTTGATCTGCTTGAAGGAGTCGTAGTCGATGACGAGAACGGCCATGTCCTGCCCCGAAGCGATGCAACGGGCGAGGCGCCGGCTTGCCCGTTCGCGCAGGTGCGAGCGGTTGCAGACCCCGGTCAGCGGATCGGTGATGGCAGCCTGGTAGAGCGCCGCCGCACGCTCCTCGAGGCGTACGTTGGCGTCGGCCAGGGCCTTGCTTTGGGCGTCGATCTCGAGGTTCTTCGACTGCAGGGTGCGATTGAGCCGGAACACGCCGTGGTAGCGCCAGATGCCCAGCAGCAGCGCGAATCCAAGGCTGGCCAGGGCGACCACGCCGAGCTTGCGCTCGACGTCCTGCTTGTCGAGGCGCGCGTTCTGCAGTTCGTTGTCTTTCTGCAGCAGGGCAAGATCCTTCTCTGCCTCGGCGCGGGCGTGGCGCGCCTGCAGTTCGCCGAGCTGGCGGCTGGCGCGCGTGCCGAGCAGCAATTCGCGTTGCTCGGCGTGGCGGCGCAGGAACCTCAGCGCGGCCTCCGGGTCGTGCTCGGCGAGTGCGATCTTTTCGCGTACCGCGTAGGCCTGCACGAGCTGCGGACGCAGCAGCGCGGCCTCGAGGCCGGCGATGGCCTCGTCGATCATGCCGCGGGCGCGCAGCGAATCGTGCCGCGCCTGGTTGATTTCGGCCAGGTGCAGCAGGGAACGCGCGACGATTTCGCGCTGGTCGAGCTCACGTCCGATCGCCAGCGCCGATTCGAGTTGGTCGAGCGCTTCGACGGGCTGGCCGAGGCCGTACAGGGCGCGACCGACTTCCAGCTGCTCGAGGCCCTGGTTGGAACGATTTCCCAGCGAAGTATCGATCTCGAGGGCTTCGCGGGCCGCCGCCAGGGCCGCCGCGTGATCGCCGACATCGTTGAGCAGGCTGGCGTAACTGCCGAGCACCGGCGAATAGGTTTCCGGGTTCGTGCGGCGGTCGGCATTGGCCAGTGCGCGCTCGAAATAGCTGCGCGCGGTCTGCTCGTCCTCGATCTCGCGGTAAAGGAGCGCGATGTTGCGCAGGCTCGTCTCGAGGCGGTCGCCGATGCGCTCGCGGATGGCAAGCGCGTCAAGCTGCAGCCCGAGCGCGCGGGCGAAATCGCCGCGGTCGCGCATGAGGGTGCCAAGGTTGCTGAGGATCAGCGCCTTGCGGAACTCGTTGCGGCTGTCGCGCAGCAGTTCGATCGCCGCGTTGTAGTGCTCGAGCGCGTCATCGAGATCGCCCTGCCGGCGCGCGAGGATCCCGAAGTAGCCTTGCGCCGATGCCTCGTAGTCGGGTGAGCCGCCCTTCCTGGCCAGGTTCAGGAGTTTCTCGGCAAGCATCTTCGAGCTGGCATAGTCGCTCAGCAGCAGGGCGGCCTCGGCCTGGCGCTCGATCGCATTCAGGCTGGCTGGCATGTCGCCGAGGACACCGGCCGCCGCCTCGACCCGCTGCCACGCCAGGCTGGCCGGCGCAGTCGCGTGCAGGGCCTGCATCAGGTGGGCCTGCAGCGTGTGCACGACCAGTGCGCCGGCAGCGGCACCGAGTTCTCCGCCGAGCAGGCCCAATGCGTCCATCGAAGGCCCGAGGACTTCCGCGACGCGGCGCGCTTCCGTTGCGCTTGCGGCGTGCCCGTCCGCGGGCGTCGGGTCGGTCGCGGCCCGCGCCTGTACGTCCGGCAAGCTGCAGCCGAACATCAGGCAAATCGCCAGGAGCCTGTTCATCGGCCGACCCACTGCATGGGATGGACGTCCTTCCGTCGTGACCAGATGCAAATGCTATCGCGTTTGCGGCAGGCGCGAAGCCGGCCGGAGGTCATCCATGGCGCCGGGACCGACGCGTGCGCGGCATCAGTCGCGACGGTCGCCCTGCCCATCCCGCTGCGCGCGGGCTATCCTTGCCGGGCAGCAGCGGATTCCCGTGCGGGCCGCCCGCTGCGCCGCCGACGCCAGCGCGCCCGGTGGCATTCCGCGAACCCCGGCAGTACGGCAGATCCTCATTGCACCTCGCAGACCGACCCCTCGAATCGCCGGACAGCGCCGTTTTCGACAGGCCTCCGCTGGCCGACTGGACTGACCTGCATGGCGGATTGCCCCTGCCTGGCAACGGCTTGCCAAGCGTCGCGCAACTGGAGGCGTTGCGCTGCGCAGTGCAACGCCACGACGGCATCGGGCGGCCGCGCTTTGCCGTGCAGTCCGCGGAAATGCTGGCCGATGGCCTGCATTACGAGGAGCGCATCAGGGCTGGATGCATCGCCACCCGCGAACGCAACTGGCATGATCTGCTGAATGCGCTGGTCTGGTTGCGCTATCCGCGCATCAAGACGGCGCTGAATCTTGCCCAATGCGCCGACATCGCCCAGATCGGGCGCCGCGAGCGCACGCGTGCGCAATGCGCCATGACCCATTTCGACGAGGCCGGCGCCATCGTCCTGTGCAGCGATCCTGCCCTGGTCGAGCTGTGGGACCGGCATGACTGGCACGGCCTGTTCTGGCGCGAGCGCCGGGCCTGGGGCGTGCGCATCGCGGTGCAGGTATTCGGTCATGCGGTGCTCGAGCTGGCCTTGCAGCCGGCGCGCCTGCTGCTGGCCAAGAGCATCGTGCTGATGGCCCCGGCGGAAGGCGTCGCGGCCGCCGCGGCCGGCGACGATGCGTGGCGCCGGCGCATCGACCAGCGCGTCGCCGGGCTAATCGGCTCCGGCGTTCGACTGCGTGATCCGCAGGAACTGCGGCCATTGCCGCTTTCGGGCATTCCCGGCTGGCACCCGGCGGCGCGGGAAGAGGCCTTCTACGGCGAAGCGCCGTGCTTCAGGCCACTGCGCGAGGGCCGCGTCTATCCACCAGCGGATGTCTTCTGATCGGCGACCGCGTCGCGCTGTCCGGGAACTTTTTGCCTCCTTCTGGGGTACATTGCGCATCGCTCGCAATCCTTCGCGTCGTTCGCACCGGTCTGTACCTCCCGGCGGACGCTGACGCCCCGGGTATCGCGGCGGGGGACGTTCCGCCGGTATCGCGCCAGTCGGCGGAATTCACTGGACATCGAAAACCAAGGTGATTCGACAATGATAGAAACCCAAGCTCTGGGAAAGCGGTACGGCGAACTGGTCGCTGTCGATGGCATAACCTTCAAGGTCGAGCCGGGCCAGGTGCTCGGCTTCCTCGGCCCGAATGGCGCCGGCAAGTCGACCACGATGAAGATGATCGCGGGCTTCCTCGCGCCGACGTCGGGCAGCGCCAGGGTGTGCGGGTTCGATGTCGAGACGCAGTCGCTGGAGGCGCGTCGCGTCATCGGCTACCTGCCGGAAGGCGCGCCGAGCTACGGCGAAATGACCGTTCGCCAGTTCCTCGATTTCATCGCCGACGCGCGCGCCGTGCCGGGCAATGTGCGGGGCAAGCGCATCGACGACGCGATCGACAGGCTCAACCTGGAAAACGTGCTCGAGCAGCCGATCGATACCCTGTCCAAGGGCTTCAAGCGCCGCGTCGGGCTGGCCCAGGCCATCCTGCACGATCCGCAGGTACTGATCCTCGATGAGCCGACCGACGGACTCGATCCGAACCAGAAGCACGAGGTGCGCACGCTGATCAATGCGATGGCGCGCGACAAGACGATCATCGTCTCGACCCATGTGCTCGAAGAGGTCCATGCAGTCTGCAGCCGCGCCATCATCATCGCCAAGGGACGCGTGCTGGCCGACGCCACGCCGGCCGAGCTCGAGGCGCGCTCGCGCTACTACCAGGCCGTGTCGCTGACCGCGCCGGACGTCAAGGCCGCAAAGGAAGCGCTTTCGCGCGTCGCCGATGTCGCATCGATCGAGGTCGATGCCCAGGACGGCCGCATCACCGCATTCCCGAAGCCGGGACGCAAGATCTTCACCGCCGTCAACGACGCCCTGCAGGAACGCTCCATCGTGGTGCGCGAACTCGCCCTCGAGGGCGGCCGCCTCGACGAGGTCTTCCGCACCATCACCCAGGGCACCGAAACGAAGGAGGCGAGGGCATGAGCGCGATTTCCACCGTCTTCCGGCGCGAGCTGCGCAGTTATTTCGCGACGCCGGTCGCCTATGTCTTCATCGTCATCTTCCTCGTCCTGTCGAGCGCCTTCACGTTCTATCTGGGCGGGTTCTACGAGCGCGGCCAGGCCGACCTGCTGCCGTTCTTCAATTTCCTGCCGTGGCTGTACCTGTTCCTCGTCCCGGCGGTTTCGATGCGCCTGTGGTCGGAGGAACGCAAGAGCGGCACGATCGAACTGCTGCTGACCCTGCCGATCACGATGTGGCAGGCGGTGATGGGCAAGTTCCTCGCCGCCTGGTCGTTCATCGGCATTGCCCTGGCGCTGACCTTTCCGCTCTGGATCACGGTCAACTACCTCGGTGACCCGGACAACGGCGTCATCATCGCCAGCTATCTCGGTGCGTTGCTGATGGCCGGCGCCTTCCTCGCCATCGGCTCCTGCATTTCCGCGGCGACGCGCAACCAGGTGGTCGCCTTCATCCTCACCGTGGTCGCCTGTTTCGTGCTGGTCATGGCCGGATTCCCGCTGGTCCTCGATGCGTTCCGCGCCTGGGCCCCGCAGGGCCTGGTCGATGCCATCGCCGGCCTGAGTTTCCTGACCCATTTCGCCTCGATCAGCAAGGGCGTCATCGACCTGCGCGATCTTCTCTACTTCGTGTTGATGATCGGCTTCTGGTTGTACGCAAGTGCGATCGTGATCGACCTCAAGAAAGCCGACTGAGGAAGCCCAATAACATGTCATCCAATCGCAAGACACTTTCCGGCGGCGCCCTGATCGTGCTGATCGTGCTGTTCGTCGCCCTCATGCTCGTGGTCAACGTGCTGTTCCGCGGTGCGCGCGTCGACCTCACCGAGAACAACCTCTACACGCTGTCGCCGGGGACCAAGGAAATCCTCGCCAAGCTCGATGAACCGATCAACCTCTACCTGTTCTATTCCGACAAGGGCACGCAGAACCTGCCGCAGTTGCGCACCTATGCGACGCGCGTTCGCGAGCTGCTCGAGGAAATGGCGGCGCGTTCGAACGGACGCATCAACCTCGAGGTGATCGATCCGCTGCCGTTCTCCGAGGACGAAGACCGCGCCACGACCTATGGCCTGCAGGCCGTGCCGGTCAGCAATGCCGGCGAGACCGTGTTCCTCGGCCTGGCCGGGACCAATTCGACCAACGGGCAGGCGGTGATTCCGTTCTTCCAGCCGGACAAGGAAGCCTTCCTCGAATACGACGTGGCCAAGCTGATCCACGACCTCGCCACGCCGAAGAAGCCGGCGATCGCCATGGTTTCGGGCTTGCCGATGGGCGTCGGTTTCGATCCGGCGACGCGGCAGATGCGCGATCCCTGGGCGGTCCAGCAGCAGCTCACGCAATCCTTCGACGTGCGCGACCTCAATGCGGCCGGCATCAAGTCGATCGACCCGGACATCAACGTGCTGGTCCTCGTGCATCCGAAGGACCTGTCCGAGGATACGCAGTACGCGATCGACCAGTTCGTGCTGCGCGGCGGGCACCTGCTGGTGTTCGTCGATCCCGATGCGGAACTCGATACCTCGGGCGCCGATCCGGAGAATCCGCAGGCGGCGATGTTCGCCGACCATTCCTCGAACCTGCCCAAGCTGTTCAAGGCCTGGGGCATCGAGTACGACCCGAAGAACATCGTCCTCGATCGTGCCCGCGCGGTGGCCGTCAGCGTCGGCCAGGGCCGCGCGCCGGTGCGCCATCCCGGCATCATCGGGCTGACCTCCGCCGACCTCAACCATGACGATGTCGTCACCGCGAATCTCGATTCGATCAATGTCTCCAGCGCCGGCTACATCGGCCTGGCCAAGGACTCGACCAGCAAGCTGATTCCGCTCATGCAGAGTTCGGGTGATGCGATGTCGGCACCGGCCGACCGCCTGCGCATGCTGCCCGATCCGAGCGCGCTGCTCGACGGCTTCAATGCGAGCGGAGAGCGCTACGTGATCGCCGGCCGCGTCGAGGGCAAGTTCAAGACGGCCTTCCCGGAGCGCAGCGAAGCCGGCCATCTCGCCGAGTCGAAGGAAGCCGGGCAGGTGGTCGTTGTCGCCGATACCGACCTGCTCGCCGACCGGCTGTGGGTGCAGGTGCAGAATTTCCTCGGCCAGAAGCTCATGAACGCCTTCGCCAACAACGGCGATTTCGTGCTCAACACGATCGACAACCTGACCGGTTCGTCGGCGCTGATCTCGATCCGTGGCCGCGCCACCTCGCAGCGCCCGTTCACCACGGTCGAGGCACTCAAGCGCAGCGCCGACGACCGCTTCCGCGCCAAGGAGCAGGAACTGCAGCGCGAACTGCAGGAAACCGAGCGCAAGCTGACCGAACTGCAGGGCGCCAAGTCGCGCGACCAGGCCATGATCATGTCGCCAGAGCAGAAGGCCGAACTCGACAACTTCATCAAGCGCAAGGCCGATATCCGCAAGGAATTGCGCGATGTGCGACGCTCGCTCGATGCCGAGATCGAAGCCCTGGGCAGCCGCCTGAAATTCTTCAACATCGTGCTTGTGCCCTTGCTGGTGACCCTCGCTGCCGTGGGTTTCGCGATGTGGCAGGTACGTCGACGCAAGTCGTCCTGAGCAACACGAGGACCCAGTCATGATGAACAAGAGAAGCCTGGTCAAGCTCGGCGTGGTCACCGGGGTCGCCGTTGCCGCCGCTTTCGCCATCAACCACTCGCGCCAGCCGGTTCGCGAGTTCAGCGCACGTGCCGATGCCCTGGTCGAGGGCCTCGGCGAGCACGTCAACGATGTCAGCCGTCTGTCGCTGACCACGGCAAACAAGCAGAAGGTCGTCGAACTTGCGCACGCCGACAGTGGCTGGAAAGTCGCCAGCAAGGGCGGCTATCCGGCCGATGTCGGCAAGCTTCGCGAGTTCCTGCTCAAGGTCGCCGACGCCAGCCTGATCGAGCAGAAGACGGCAAACAAGGAACGCTACGCGGATCTCGGCGTTGCCGACATCGGCGAACCGGCGGCCAAGGGCATCGAGGTCGAGATCGACGGGCTGGCCAAGCCGGTTTCCTTTATCGCCGGCAATTTCAATGCACAGGCCGGCGGCACTTATGTGCGCCGCAGCGACGAGGCGCAGAGCTGGCTGGCCAAGGGCAACCTGATCCCCGACAAGAATGCCGCCGACTGGTTGCAGAAGGACCTGGCCAACATTCCGTCCGATCGCATTGCTTCGGTCGCGATCACCCAGCCTGACGGCAAGACATTGCGCGTGTTCAAGAACGCGCCGGACGACGCGCATTACACGATCGCCGACCTGCCGAAGGGACGCGAGGCCAGCTCCGAGTTCGCCGCCAACGGGCTCGCCTCGGTACTCGCGGACCTGCGCATCGACGATGTGGCGCCAGCCACGGAAGTCGCCGCGCCGGAGCATGTCACCCGGGTTCGCTTCGAGACGTTCGATGGCGTCGTGGTCGATGCCAGCGAGTGGCAGGTCGGCGACAAGCACCATGCCGCCTTCAGCGCATCGCTCGACAGCGAGATGGCTGACAGGCATATCGCGGTGGAGCAGGCCAGGGCGGCCGAGGCAAAGGCGAAGGAAGCGGACGGCAAGAACCCGGAGGATGGCGCCGATGCGAAGGCCAGTTCCGACGTCGCGAAGGCGACCCCGCCCGCGGACGAGAAAGCGGCCGCCGCGGTCGACCCGGCCAGGGACCGCGAGCAGCGCCTCGCGGCGCTCAAGGCCGAAGTCGAGGCGCTCAATGCCTCATTCCATGGCTGGACCTTCGTGTTGCCGGCCTACAAGTCCGCCAACATGACCAAGTCGATGGAGGACATGCTCAAGCCACTGGAAGGCAAGGCGGCGCAGGCCCCGGCGAAAGCCGGCAAGGCGGGCTGATGGCGCGGCCATTTCGCCGCCGCGAGGAAGAGCCGGTGCGTGCAACGCACCGGCTCTTCTGCGGGTCGCCATGGATTTGAACCGCGTGCGCAGGCTTGCTGGCGTTTCAGGCAGCCTGCTCGCCGCCTTGGCCGTGGTGCTTGGTGCATTCGGTGCGCATGCGTTGCGCGCGTTGCTTGATCCCGATGCGCTGGCGCTCTGGCGGACGGCGGTCGAATACCAGTTTCTGCACGCCTTCGGCCTGCTCTTCATCGCGCTGCCCTCACGCCAGGCAGCGGCAGCGGAACGTCTTGCCAGCATGGCCTTCCTGTGCGGAATCCTGTTCTTTTGCGGCAGCCTCTATGCCCTGGCCCTCGGGGCGCCGCGCTGGACTGGAATCCTCACCCCGATCGGCGGCGCGTCGTTCATCGTCGGCTGGGTCGCAATGGCCCATGCAATGTGGCGGAATCCGCGCCAACCCTAGTCCTTTTCCCGGGATTCCGGGCACGGTCCACGCTCGAGTTGGCCGGGCGAGCCGTTCGCCGGGATCGAAAAAACGCCCGACCGCGGGCATTTTCCCCGGACTGCCCGTGTCCGCGCCGTCAAGCCGTCGAGCCCTCGATGCGGATATCCGCACTCCTGCAAGCGCCGATGCAGCGCACAACAGGTTTTTGTGACCGAGGTCGCATAATCGGGCGAACAAGCGTTCGATCCAAAACCAATGGAGGGAAGTCCGATGTCGTGTTCGACCGTGCGCAATTTTCGACCCTTGAAGGCTTCGTGGCTGGGGCTGCTCTTGCTCCTGCTGGCAGCCCCGTTGGCCGCGCAAAACCTGAGCGCCCCGGGACTGGCCTCACCGGCCAGGATCAGCTGGGATGCCGAGGGCATTCCGACCATCGATGCGGCCAACGACAACGATGCGGCCTTCCTGCAAGGCTATGCGCACGCGCGCGACCGCTTCTTCCAGATGGACCTGACCCGGCGCGCGGTCAGCGGCACGCTGGCCGAACTGGTCGGCATGTCGCAGCTTGCCGCCGACGTGCAGGCGCGCAACCTCGGCCTGCGTCGCGGCGCCGTGAAGACCTGGGCAAGGATGTCGGATGATTCGCGCGGCTGGCTGCGCGCCTATGCGGACGGCGTGAACTACTGGCTGGCCAGCAACCCGTTGCCTCCGGAGTATGGAGCGCTGCAACTGACCCACGCCGATCCATGGACGCCGGTCGATTCGCTTTGCGTCGGCAAGGGACTCGCTTTCCAGCTGTCGTTCGACCTCGACATCAATCCGACCATTGCGCTCGGCGCCTACCAGCAGGCGGGGCAGGCCGGTGGTTTCAGCGGCAGCACGCTGTATTTCGGCGACACCCATCGCGCCGCGCCAGCCGACAGCCGGGTCACCGTGCCGGACTTCGTGCCCGGCAGTGATACCGGGACCAGCGCAGCCGCGTCGTCCCTGCCGAAGCTCGGATCGCCGTTCGACACTCCCCAGGTCGGAACACTCGGTGCGCAGACCGTCGACATGGCGCGCGCCTTCCGCGAGCAGCTCACCGATTCGCCCTTGCTCGGCCGCGCCCTCGATGGCCGTGACACGCCGATCGGCAGCAACGAGTGGGTGATCGCAGGCAGTCACACCGCGTCGGGCCGGCCGATCCTTTCCAATGATCCGCATCTGGGCCTCGACCTGCCGCCGGTCTTCATGGAGCAGCACGTGCTGTCGCGCGACAGCCGCTATCCGGTGCCGATGGACGTGACCGGCGTGACCGTGCCCGGTACGCCAGGCGTGATCCAGGGCTGCAACCAGCGCGTCTGCTGGGGAACGACGACCAACTCGCTCGACGTGACCGACGTGTTCCAGGAACAGCTCAAGCTCAACTCCTACGGCCTGCCGTATGCGATCGTGCACGACGGCCAGGAAGAAAACCTGCAGTGGGTCTTCCAGAACTATTACGTCAACCGCATGAACGGCACGCCGGACTCGGTGACGCGGGAAAACTCGATCGGCTACACCAACGGTGGCGTGAGTGTCCTCGTGCCGCGCCGGAACAATGGCGCGCTGGTCAGCATCACCGGCGCCACCGGCCTGTCGATCGCCTACACCGGCTGGGGCGCCACCTTCGAGATCGAATCGTTCCGGCGCATCAACCGGGCTTCCAACCTGGCCGAGTTCCGCGATGCGCTGACCTATTTCGACTTCGGCTCGCAGAACTTCGCCTATGCCGACGTCGACGGCAACATTGCCTACTTCGTCAGCGCCGAGGCGCCGGTGCGCACCGACCTGCAGACGCAGAACGCGCCGGGCGGCGGCATTCCGCCATTCGTCATTCGCGATGGCAGCGGCGCGCTCAAGCACGACTGGCTGCCGGTGCAGCATCCGCAACCCAACCAGGCAACCCCGTACGAGATCCTGCCGGCCAACGAGATGCCGTTCGTGATCAACCCGTCCAGTGGCTATTTCGCCAATGCCAACAACGATCCGATCGGCTTCTCGCTCGACAACAACCCGCTCAACCAGGTGCGGCCCGGCGGCGGCCTCTACTACCTCGATGTCGGCGGCTCGTCGGCCTATCGCATGGGCCGCATCGATCGCAAGATCCAGGCGATGATCGCCGCGGGTGGCCATATCACCGTGAATGACATGAAGAACCTGCAGGCCAACACGCAGTTGCTCGATGCCGAGTTGACGCTGCCCTACCTGCTCGCCGCGTTCGACAATTCCCAGGCATCCGGCGCCTGGAACCAGCTCGCTGCGCTCGGCTCCAGCGCCCGCATCGTCGAGGCGATCGGTCGCCTGCGCCACTGGGATTACTCGACGCCCACCGGCATCCAGCAGGGCTACGATGCAGGCGACAACCCGTCCGCCTTGCCGGCTCCGGGACAGGCCGAGATCGACGCCAGCGTCGCCGCGAGCATCTACGCGGCATGGCGCAACAAGTCGATCCGCAACACGATCGATGTGACGCTCACCGGCGTCGGGCTCGGCAGCTATCTTCCGGGCGGACGCGATGCGCAGACGGCCTTCAAGTTCCTGCTCGACAACTTCGCCGTGCTCAACGGCAAGGGCGCATCGGGCCTGACCTTCTTCGCCGCCACGGGCGCACCGAATGCCGCCGCGGCCCGCGACTACGTGCTGCTCAAGTCGCTGTCCGACAGCCTCGACATGCTCTCCAGCGATGGTTTCTCGGCAGCCTTTGGCGGCTCGACCAGCCAGTCCGACTACCGCTGGGGCAAGCTGCACCGGATCACCTTCGACCAGCCGCTGGGCGCTCCTTTCAGCATCCCGGGCCCGAACGGCTATGGCTTCAGCGACCTCGGGCCGGGCCTGCCGGGAATCGCCCGCCAGGGCGGCTTTGAGACGGTCGATGCATCGAGCCACGACACGCGCGCCAACGGCGTCAACAACTTCATGTTCGGCAGCGGTCCGGCGCGGCGCTTCGTCGGCGAGATGTTCCCGACCATCAGCGCCTCGGAAATCATCCCGGGCGGGCAGAGCGGCGTGCTCGGCAGTCCGTTGTATGCGAGCCAGCTCAGCCGCTGGCTGACCAACCAGTACCATCCGCTGGCGATTCCGGCGTCGACCGCGCTGTCGCAAGGGACCAGCGTGCTGCAATTCACGCCACGCTGACCGTGGTCCGGACCTGAGGCCGGATGCAGGGCGTCAGGACAAAAAAAGCCCCCACATCGCTGTGGGGGCTTTTCATTTCGCGGGAGCCGAGGCCCCGCTGGTCACCGCATCAGTTGCGGGCCGGATTGTTCTCCGCGAAGTACTCGTGGCTGTCGGCGTTGGCCACGGCCTTGGTCGGATTGCTCAAGGCAAGGTTGTGCGCGGCGGTCTGGCCGTAGGCATTGTCCTTTGTCGCAGCGACCACGTTGAAGTGGCTGGTCTCGTGCACGAGGGTGCCGGCGCGCGAATCGGTGCCGGTGTTCGGCGCCGACCAGAACGCGCCGCACAGGTACACGCGATACGGCTGGGTCGGGTAGACGTAGGCGTAGGTGCCGCTGTCGGTGCAGGTGCAATCGAACGTGAACGGCTGCGTGGACAGCGCGCTGTGGATGTTGGTGAAGTGCGTTTTCACGGTCGAATAGCGCGAGCTCGTGTACGTTCCGAACCACCACGTGTAGCGGGTGCCCACGGTTCCCGCGGTCAGGTAGCTCTTCGAATTGCTCGCATAGGTCACCGACGAGTTGCGTGCCGTCACAAGTTGCGTCTGGCGCGTGCTGCTGCAGCTGACGTAGCTGTTCGTCGCCGCCCGCGGAATGACCGCGGAGCGGTCATCGCCGGCACCCATGTCGAGCGCCTCGGGCGTGGAGTCGGAGTAGACGCTGGTCGTGCCGCGACTCAGGTCGAACGCACCGAGTCCGGCCGAGACACCGCCTTTTTCCGCCTGCATGATTTCGCGAACGACTTCGTTTGCCGACCGCGCATAGACGACCTGGAACTGGCCGCCCGCACGCATGTCGTAGTAGGTGCTGAGGTCCACCTGTGCGCTGAGGCTCTCCCCGGGCTTCAGCTCGATGAAATCCTCGGCGCGCGGCGCGACGCGCTTGTACAGCGGACCGACGTACTCGACCGGCTTGCCGTTCTGGCTGACGTCGAACAGGTCATTGGTGACGCCGTCGACCGGCGTCTGCCAGCGCAGGACGTGGACGGTCGTCGCACTCTGGTTGATCAGCTTGTATTCGATGGTGCCGTTGCCAGCGTCCTGGGCGGACGGTGCCAACGAGATTTCCAGCCCGGCGGCAGAGGCCGCCGCCATCCCCAACATTCCCACGGTGAACAATGCAAAACCCGCAAAGAGCTTGCGCATGTCGAACCTCGATGATGAATGGTCGTTTCCCCAAGAAACGAGCGTCACGTGATGTGGCGCCGCGCGAGCGTATTCTTCTCTTCAGGTCTATACAAGTAGATCCGGCGCAGTACGGCGGCGGATTGTGCGAAACAGGTCACGCGGTTGGGGGCGCAGGCGGGCTGCGCTTTGCCACGCCTCCGTGGGACGACCTGGTGCGCGGTCCCTGACTCCGGTTCAACGTCTGTGCCAGCACCAGTGCCAGGGTTCGTAGGCGATGCCGTGCGGGTTGCCACGCGGGTAGGAGAGGGCAAAGCCGAAGCGCGCCGCTTCGCGTTGCAGCCACGCGAATGCCGGTGAAGTCTCGAATTCCTCTTCGAGCGCGGCATAACCTGGCGTACTGATATCGAGCGCGCGGCCCGAATGATGCTCGCTGAAACCGGGAGCGGCGCTGACCCGGAGGATCTCGCCCATCGCCAGGCCGCGTTCGAGCTTGCGCTCGATGATCACCAACTGGTACGACGCCGAGCGGAACGCCGATACGACCTGCAAGTCGATGCCGTCAGTGGCGGCTGCCTTGCGCATGCGCAGCCAGGCCCTCGCGGCGCGCGGCGCCATCCATTGGTGGCGGCCGTGGATATCGTCGCCGATGCTGCTCAGAGTGGCGGGTTCGCGGACGACCCGTAGCCGGTGCCGGCGCCCGTAGTCGCGCGGGATGCCGAGGGCAAACGCCGCGCCGATCACGTTCAGGCGTTGCGTGGTATCGCAGCGGGCCGGAGGCAGGGGCGACGGGTCGGACATGGTGCCAGCTTAGCCGATCGCGACGGCCGCGCCGATACCGTCATTCGCGGGTTCGCAACGTCCTGGCTCAGCGCTGCTTTTTCAGGAACAGGTAGATGGGCCGCATCGGGCCGAGGTTGAGGGCGTTGACCAGCTCCCAGCCCTTGGCTCCCTCGCGGGTCAGCACTTCGTTGATGCTTTCCACATCGAAGCTGCCGAGGAACGAGGGCTTGACCTCGATGGTCTGGTAGCTCCAGTTCTGGTCGTTCATCGCCTTTCTCCGGTTGGTTTCAATCGGCGTCATCGTGCTTGATCGCGTCGGGCTTTGCAGCCGGCTTCATGCGACCGGCCTTGCGCAACGCGTCGCGCATCACGTATTCGATCTGCGCGTTGAGCGAACGCAGGTCGTCGTCGGCCCAGCGCTGCATGGCCTCGAGGACGACCGCGTTGATGCGTAGCGGATAGGCCTTCTTTTCGCTCACGCCATCTCCGTCTTCATCGGCACTGCCCGCAGCCCTCAGTAAAGCGTTCCGGTGTTGACCACCGGCTGGGTGGCGCGATCGCCGCAAAGGACAACAAGCAGGTTGCTGACCATGGCCGCCTTGCGCTCGTTGTCGAGATCGACCACGCCGCGCCGGGCCAGGTGGTCGAGCGCGAGTTCGACCATGCCGACCGCACCCTCGACGATGCGCGTGCGCGCGGCGACGATGGCGCTGGCCTGCTGGCGCTGCAGCATGGCCTGGGCGATTTCCTGGGCATAGGCCAGATGGCTGATGCGCGCTTCGACGACTTCGACGCCGGCCCTGGCGAGGCGTTCCTGGATCTCGTCGCGCAGGTGGGCGTTGACCTCCTTGCCATTGCCGCGCAGCGAAATGCCTTTTTCATCGTGTGAATCGTAGGAATAGCTGGTGGCCATCTGGCGCAGCGCGGCCTCGGCCTGGATGTGCACGAAGTTCTCGTAGTCGTCGACCATGAAAACCGCTTCCGCGGTGTCGATCACCTGCCAGACCACGATGGCGCCGATCTCGATCGGATTGCCGTCGAGATCGTTGACCTTGAGCTTGCCCGATTCGAAATTGCGCACGCGCAGCGAAACCGCGCGGCGGGAATAGAAAGGATTGGTCCAGCGCAGGCCCTGCTCGCGCACGCTGCCGGCATAGCGACCGAACAGTTGCATGACCCGGCCGACATTGGGTTGCACCGCGAACAGGCCCTTCAGCAGGAAGATGACCAGGCCGAGCACAAGGACAGGTCCGATGACCTGCATTGGCGCGGGATCGACATGGTTTTCCGCGGCCGAGCGGACCGTGTCGATGAACCACGCGGCATCGGCCATCAGCGCAACGAGCAGGACGAGCAGGACAGGGATGCCGGGCAGGGAAAGGGCAGTGCGTTCATTCATGGCGGGTCTCCAAGACGGCCAGTCGGTTGGCTGGGCGTGGGCCGGTTGATTCCGGACCGGGATATGATATCAAATAGATATCAAAATGCAATGTCGTGGGCGAGAGTGAATCGGGAACGCGAGTGGCGGAAGGCGGACAGGAAAAACGGAAATCGCCAGGGCAGCGCCTGTCGATCACGGACAGGCTGAAAGGCGCGGCGTGTCGATGCCTGCTTTGATGGGGGATTCAGTTGTCGGGATCTGAGGCAATTGTTGGCTCAAACCGCAGCAGCGGGGCAGGCAGGCGTTCGCCGCTGACCAGGATGGCGCGACCGTTGCGGTCGAACCCGATTGCTTCGGCCTGCGCCATCGGCGGCAGGGTCAGCCGTCGCGGCTTGCGCGCCAGCGCGCGGAACCAGGATTCGCCGGCGTGGCGATCGAACAGCCAGACATCGCGGTAGGTCAGCAGCGCGGCGAGCGTGCCGCTGCTGTCGATATCAAGTCCGGTTGGCGAGCCGCCGAGACGCGCTGCGGGGAACCGTGCGAGCAGCTCATTGCCGCTCGGTTGCGGGATGAAGCCCAGCGAACCCTGTCGCGTGGCGAGGGCAATTCCCTGTTTGCCCGGACCGAGCGGCAACGAGTAGATCACCGGCGGCGCGTGCTTGGTGACCAGCAGCACCTGGCGCGAGCGCACGTCGACCGCCATCGACTCGACGTCATGGGAACCATCGGGATAGCGGAAGCGCTGGCGCCAGGCCGGCCTGGCCTGCAGGCTTGCTCCGTCGCCGGGCAGCGCCGGTTCTTCGACCGCGATCAGCTCATAGTCCTTGCGCACCGCGGCGTTGTCGCCGATGTCGCCGATCAGCAGCCAGCGCTTGCCATCGAGTTCGTAGCTGGCGATGTCCTCCCAGTCCACCGCGCGCACGCCTTCGATGCGCAGGCGGCCGACGCGCCTGCCTTCGCCGTCGATGGCGGACAGGGTGGCCGGGCGCGGTGCATCGTTGTGCACCCAGTACACCTGGTCGCTGCGCCGCGAGGCGGCGATGCCGCTGATCTCGTCGAGATCGGCCTCGGATATCAGCGCCTGCAGCCGGGCCGGCTGATAGGGCGCCGGCTCGAAGCCCTGGGCAAGGGCGCCCTGCAAGGCGACCAGCAGCAGCCAGGCCAGGCCCTTCATTCGCGCCCGGACGTGCCGGTGGCCTCGACGCGCTCGAGGCGGGTGCGGCCAAGCAGGTCGAGTCCCTGGTAGAACCGCCACGGGTCGCCGTCGCCGCTGGAGAACGCGATGTGCCCCGCATCGAAACCGGCCAGCGCGGCGTCGAAGCTCTGCCAGCGTCCGTCGATCCAGGCCTGCGTCCAGGCATGCGGCACGAACACGTTGCGTGCACCGGCAAAGCCGTCCGTATAGGCGAGCCCGTCGACGACGCGCGTGGCCATGCCGAGGGCGCGTCCCATCGCGGCAAGCAGTACGGCGTGTTCGGTGCAATCGCCCTCCGGCTTGCGCGCGACCTGCAGCGCCGAGGCATAGCCCACGCCGAGGTTCTTGTCGGTGATGAAGCCGCGCACGAAGCTCTCCATCGCGAGCATGCGCCGTTCGTCGCCTTCGACGCCGCGGGTCGCCTCTTGCGCCAGCGCGACGATTTCCGGCGCCGTGCTCTGCAGCCAGTCGTTGGCGGCGTAGTCCGCGGCTTCAGGCGAACCGCCGACGCCGCTTCGCGCATCGCGATGCACTTCGACGATGAGGTTGTCGCCGCTGCGGCGCACGTGCTGCTCGGAGGTATCCGGGATATTCATCGGCGCATCATGGTCGCGCGGGCTGATCGTGTAGCGCAGGCTGCCGAGCAATTCGTCGCGCCGCAGCGCGCGCGGCGCCGGCATCAGGGTGCGCTCGAACACATCCGAGCTCTGGTTCGGCGCGGACGCGCAGGCCTTGTCGCAGGCGAGCAGGGTCAGCTCCACGCCGATCGCCGGCATGGTCAGCTTGTGCACGTCGCGATCCTCGTCGACCCACGCCGTGTTGCGCACCGGCATGCCGGCGAAGGCGAACACCTGGTCGACGCGATGCAGGGACTTCGAGCCGCCCGGCAGGCTGACCCGCTCGCGCTTGCCGACCGTGCTGGTCACTTCGATGGCATCGAGGCTGGAGGGCTGGAAGGACAGTTCGCGATGTTCGCGGCCCTTCTCCAGGGGCACCCCGAGGCTGGCCAGGCGCAGGCCTTCGGCGAGCAGGGCGCCGCGCGGCCAGTCCGCTTCGCGCTCCTGCCAGTTGCCATCATTGTTGATGCGCAGGTGCATCCTGTCGCCGTCGATGCGCCCCTCGATGCGCGTTTCGTTGCCGCTGAGGCGGGCGCTGGAGGCAAACGCCAGTGGCTTGCCGTCGAGCGTTTCCTCGCTCGATTCGCTGCTGGACATGGTGATCGGCGTGCCAGCCCGGTCGAACGCGATGTCGAGGCGTTGCTGCGTGCTGACGCGGCCGTCCGCAACATGGCGTGAACTCTCGAAGCTGCCGATCTTGCGGCCATCGAGCAGGACGCTGTACCACTGCTGTTCGGCCGGCCTGGCCTGGGCGAGCAGGGGTATCAGCAGCACGATGAGGAAGGAACGCATGGAGTTTTCCGCCAGGGAGATGGCCCATTGTGCCGCAGCCGCTACAATTGCGCGCGTCATCGAATCGCAATCGGGAGTCCCCTGCGTGAAGTCTTTCGGAACGCCGCATCGCGGCAGCGCAATCCGCGCCATGCTCCTGGGTTCCGGCGAACTCGGCAAGGAAGTGGCCATCGAACTGCAACGTCTGGCGGTGGAGGTGATCGCGGTCGATCGCTATGCGCATGCGCCGGCCATGCAGGTGGCCCATCGCAGCCACGTCATCAACATGCTCGATGGCGCCGAGATCCGTCGCCTGGTCGCGCTCGAAAAGCCCGACCTGATCGTGCCCGAGATCGAAGCCATCGATACGGCGACCCTGATCGAACTCGAGCGCGATGGCGCGCGCGTCATCCCGACCGCACGTGCGGCCTGGCTGACCATGAACCGCGAGGGCATCCGCCGGCTCGCCGCCGAGGAGCTCGGCCTGCCGACTTCGCCGTATCGTTTCGTCGACAGCGAAGCCGAATATCGTGCCGCAGCCACGGCGATCGGTCTGCCGTTCGTGATCAAGCCGGTGATGAGTTCGTCGGGCAAGGGCCAGAGCACCGTGCGCGACGAGGCTAGCCTCGCGGACGCCTGGCATTACGCGCAGTCGGGCGGCCGCGCCGGGCAGGGCCGCTGCATCGTCGAAGGCTTCGTCGAGTTCGACTACGAGATCACCCTGCTGACCGTGCGCCACGCTGGCGGCACGAGTTTCTGCGCGCCGATCGGGCATCGCCAGGAGGCCGGCGACTATCGCGAATCCTGGCAACCGCAGGCGATGAGCGCCGCGGCGATCGCCGAGGCCGAGCGCCAGGCCGGCGTCATCACCGACGCGCTGGGCGGCAGCGGCCTGTTCGGCGTGGAGTTTTTCGTCCGCGGCGACGAAGTGATCTTTTCCGAAGTCAGCCCGCGCCCGCACGACACCGGGCTGGTCACGCTGATCTCGCAGGAGCTTTCCGAATTCGCCCTGCATGCACGCGCGATCCTCGGATTGCCGATACCGCTGATCCGCCAGCTCGGCCCATCGGCCTCGTGCGCGGTGCTGGTGGAAGGAGACGGAACCGATATCGTCTACGCGGGCATCGCCGAAGCGCTGGCCGAACCCGACACGATGCTGCGCCTGTTCGGCAAGCCGGAAGTGCGTGGCCACCGGCGCATGGCGGTCACGCTGGCGCGGGGCGAATCGGTCGAGGAAGCGCGCAGCAAGGCAGTGCAGGCGGCTGCCTGCATCACGACTACGGTCAGTTGATCGGTTAAGGCAACGCTGATCAAGTGGCACAATCGCCATGGCGCTCAGAAGGTCTGCCAGTCGTACTGCGCGGCGAAGTGAAGGCTGGTTGCCTTGGCAAGCCGTGCGGTGCGACTGGCAGACCTTCTGAACGCCACCTGTTTCAACTAAAACAATTGGTTAGGCGACACCTGTCTGCGCGCACCTCTTTGTTGCGCTGGCTTGAAGGACGGCCAGTCCATCTGCGCCAACGCGCCGCGATCTGCACGCAGACAGGTGTCGTGGCGATTGCGCCACTTGATCAGCGTTGCCTTAAGGCTGGTGGGTCAACCACTGGCCGTTGCGCAGGATCTCGATCGGACGGAAGCGGATCTTGTAATCCATCTTCGCGTGGCCGGCGATCCAGAAACCGAGATAGACATGCGCCAGTCCGTGTTCGCGGGCGATGTCGACCTGGCGCAGGATGGCGTAGGTGCCGAGCCCGCGGGCAAGTTCATCGGGATCGTAGAACGTGTAGACCGCGGAGAGCCCGGCCTCGCACAGGTCGGTGACTGCAACGGCGAGCAGGCGACCGTCGCGGCGGAATTCGACGAACCGGGTCGGACTCCATTGCGTATAGAGGAACCGCGAGAAATCCTCCGCCTGGGCATCGTCCATGCCGCCATCGGGGTGGCGCCACTGCAGGTAGCGCCGGTACAGCTCGAAGCGCTCGTCGGTGTACTGCGCGGGCTCGACGCGCACCTCGAGGTCGGCATTGCGCTTCGCGCAGCGGCGCTGGGCGCGGTCGGGGACAAAGGCGTCGACCGGAATCCGGCAGGCCACGCAGGCGCGGCAACCCGGGCAATGCGGGACGTAGACATGGCCGCCGGCACGCCGATAACCGCGCTGCAGGCCGAGCTCGTAGAGTTGCGTCAGCTGTGGCGAACTCGGATCGATGACGAGGTTCTGCGCGGTCCGTTCCGCGTAATAGCCACAGGCGTGCGGAAGGGTCTGGAACAGGCGGACGACATCGGAGCGCATGACTTATTGTGCACCAGCTGCGCCGCGATGGAACACGGGCGATCGCAATGGTTGCAAAGTTTGCCGATCGACGCCGTCGATCGGCAAAAACGCGTCAGCCGGCGCTATCGCATCAGGTAGGCGCTGCCGATGAGCAGGAGCACGCCGCCGATCAGGGCCAGCAGGATCATGCGGATGCGCATCGAATTGGCCTTGTGCCGGCTCGGATCCGCTGGCGAGCGCGCCGCGGCCAGTTCGTCGGCGAATCGCGTGGCTGGCTCGAGGCCGGCTTCGCGCAGGATTTCGCGGGCTCGCGTCTGGTCGTTGGAATCGGTCACCCAGACCTGTGCCCAGCCTTCGCTCTCGCCGCGCTGGGTATAGCTGAAGCGCTTCCACTGCCCGCCCTGCCAGTCGCGGCGGTTGCGGATCGTCGTCGCGATGTTCGCCTCGGTGAGCAGGGCAACCACGCGTTCGACGTTCTCATAGCGGGGCGAAGTGTAGATCTGGCGCATGGGCGGCTTTCCGGTGTTACGCAGCGGCGCGAAATCGGCGCCTTCGACTTACTTGGTGTCTTCGACCACGCGGATCAAGCCTTCCTGCGCCGTCGAGGCGACGAGGATGCCATCGTGGCTGAAGATCATGCCGCGTGCCAGGCCACGCGAGTGCTGCGCGCTCGGGCTGTCGCAGGAGTACAGCAGCCATTCGTCGGCGCGGAATGGGCGGTGGAACCACATGGCGTGATCGAGGCTGGCCATGCGCACGTTCGGCTGCAGGTAGGAAATGCGCGTGCGGAAACGTGGTCGTGCCGATCAGGTGGAAATCCGAGGCATAGGCGAGCAGCGAACGATGCAGCACCGGATTGTCCGGCACGCGGTCGACGAGGCGGAACCAGACGTTCTGGTAGGGCGGCTGCTTGGTCGGATTCAGTTCGTTGCGCGGATGCACGTGGCGGAACTCGAACGGGCCGGCCTTGTTGAGCCAGCGCTTGCGCTTGGCCGGGATCTTGTCGAGCTCGTTGGCCGGCACGATGTCGACCTGCGGCAGGTCCTCGGGCTTCGGCACCAGCGGCATCGGGAACTGGTGCTCGGCGCCGGGTTCCGGTGTCTGGAACGAGGCGGTCATGTTGAAGATCGGCTGGCCATGCTGGATGGCGACGATGCGTCGCGCGGAAAAACTGCCGCCGTCGCGGCTGCGTTCGACGCTGTAGATGATCGGCGCCTCGACATCGCCGGCGCGCAGGAAATAGGCATGCAGCGAATGCGCGGTGCGGCTGGCGTCCACGGTCTGCTGGGCCGCCGAGAGCGCCTGGCCGAGCACCTGCCCGCCGAAAACGTAGCGCGTGCCGATGTCGCGGCTCTGGCCGCGGAACAGGTTGTCTTCGAGGCGTTCGAGCTGCAGCAGGTCTATCAGTTCGCCGACGATCGATGCGGACATGGGCAGGGCGTTCGGGAAAGGCGCGACAGTATAGCCAAGCCCGCTGCTGCAATGCGTCAATCGGCCGCCTGCTCGCGCCAGCGTTCGAGGCCGCTGCCGGCGATGACCTCGTCCCACGGGAACATCGGGCCCGGATCGAGCCGGCGCGGCAGCAGCAGGTCGGGATTGTCGCTGGCCGGCTCGCGGCGCCGGTCGAGCACGTCATGCCCGGCGATCCAGCGCAGCCCGGGATGGCTGGCGCGCAGCTGCCGGAGCAGGGCCAGCAGCGCCTGCACCTGCGCCGTGGTGTAGGGCTCGGTCATGGCCTGGTGGCGCGAGTCGTTCCAGTGCGGGTAGCGGCCGAGGTTGACCAGTTCGATGCCGATCGATCGCGGGTTGAAGCGGAACGTGTGGTGGGCGACGCGCAGGTCGTCGACAAAGCGCAATGTGCGCCCGTCACGGTCGATGTAGTAGTGCCCGCTGTTGCCGGTCTGCGTGTCCTCGTAACGGATGCGCTCGCCGAATTCGCGCGCCATCGCCAGGTCCGGCAACTCGGTGCAATGGATGACGACGAGATCGATCGCCGAGGGCGCGCGCTCGGCCAGGCGCGCCTCGTAGGGCAGGGGCCAGTCGTGGATGGGCAGGTCGGTCATGGCTGAAGTTTCGCATGGCCGGCCCGGTTTTTTGCCGGGTCACGCGGCAGTTGGCCGTGCTGGCCGACAAATTGCATAGGAGGCAACGGCATTCTCGCGAAATTTTGCGCGTGCCGATGGGACGTGCCGGTCTGGATCGTGGATCCGACGCAAGCGCTTGAAAGGACGATGACGTTTTGCATTCCAGGAAGAAGAAGGGGAAATCCATGGCGTACCGATTCCAGACCGGCCCCGGTCCTCAGAAGCGCGTGTTCCGTCGACTTGCCGTGTTGCTGCTGGGCATCGGAGCCGGTGCCTCGGCCCTTGCCGACTCGACCGCGCTGACCGTCACGGGCGCGACCCGGGGCACGAGCGACGGCCCGGTGACGATGCAGTTCCCGGTCACGCGCAGCGGCGACCTCGGCTACGACGCCATACTCGACTTTCATACCGTGGATGGCAGCGCCATTGCGGGCACCGACTACACGGCGGCTGCCGGCCGCATCGTCATCCCGGCCGCTGGCACCAGCGCGACCATTCCGGTCACGCTCGGCGCCGATACGGGCAGCGGGCCCAGCCTCGCTTTCCAGTTGCGGCTGGATGGCGCAGTCGGCATCGGTCCGGTGCCTGGCTTTGCCGCCCAGCAACTCTTCGCGACCGGTTCGTCGCCTGCTTCGGTCACCAGCGCCGACGTCAATGGCGATGGCCGGGCGGATCTGATCGTCGCGAACTACGGCGACAGCAGCATCTCCGTGTTTCTCAACACGACGGCACCCGGCGCCGCCACGCCGAGCTTCTCCGCGCAGCCGCCGTTCGCGTGCGTGGCCGGTGCAAATCCCTATTCGGTGGCCACGGCGGACATCAACGGAGATGGCAAGCCCGATCTGGTCGTGGCGAATTTCAGCGATACCGTCTCGGTCCTGCTCAACACGACAGTGCCGGGCGCGGCAACGTCAAGCTTTGCCAGCCAGCAACCCTTCACGACCGGCACCAATTCCACTTCCGTCGCTGCCGCCGATGTCAATGGCGACGGCAAACCCGACCTGATCGTGGCGAACATCCTTGAAAATACCGTCTCGGTGCTGCTCAACACGACGACAGCGGGTGCCGCGACGCCGGGCTTTGCCACGCAGCAGGCCTTTGCGACCGATGCGGGCCCCGCGTCCGTCACGACCGCGGATGTCAATGGCGACGGCAAGCCCGATCTGATCGTCGCGAACATCTACGACACGGTCTCGGTGCTGCTCAATGCGACGCCTGCGGGCGCCGCCACGGCAGTCTTTGCGACGCAACAGCCTTTCCCGGCTGGACGCACGCCCAATTCGGTCGCGGCCGCCGATGTCAACGGCGACGGCCGGCCCGACCTGGTCGTGGCGAACTTCGATGACAACACCGTATCGGTACTGCTCAACAGCATGGCACCCGGTGCGGGCGCGCCAGTGTTCGCCACGCAGCGCGCCTTCGCGACCGGGACCGGTGCCGTATCCGTCACCACCGCCGATGCCAATGGGGACGGCAAACCCGACCTGGTCGTGGCGAACTTCGATGGCACCGTTTCGGTTCTGCGCAACACAACGGCTCCAGGCGCTGCCACGGCGGACTTCGGCGCACAGCACGTCCTCGCGACAGGGGCGACTCCCTACGCCGTTGCGGCAGCCGACATTGACGGGAACGGGAAGCCGGACCTCATCGTGGCGAATTTCGACGACGACACGATCTCGGTATTGACCAATACGACGACGCCTGGCGCTGCGACGCCGAATTTCGCCGGCCAGCAAGTGTTCGCAGCCGGCGCATCGCCCGCATCCGTCGCTGCCGCGGACGTCAATGGTGACGGCAAATCCGACCTGGTCATCGCAAACTATGCCGACACCACGGTCGCTGTCTTGTTGGGTACCACGGCGCCGGGCGCGGCCACGCCAGGCTTCGCTGCACCACAGCCTTTCGCGACCGCGGCGGGAACCAGCCCCTATTCGGTCGCCACCTCCGATATCAACGGTGATGGCAAACCCGATCTGGTCGTGGCGAACTTCAGCGACACCATCTCGGTGTTGCTCAATACGACGGCGCCCGGCGCCGCCCCGCCGAGCTTCGGCGCGCAGCAGGCCTTTGCGACCGGAACGAATTCCGCGTCCGTCACCGCCGCCGAAATCAATGGCGATGGCAAGCCCGACCTGGTCGTGGCAAATCTCCTGAATGCGAGCATCTCGGTGCTGTTCAATACCACCGCAGCGGGTGCCACCACGGCAAGCTTTGCCCCGCAGCAGGCGTTCGCAACCGGATCAGGTCCCGCCTCCGTGGCGGCCGCCGATGTCAATGGCGACGGCAGGCTCGATCTGATCGTGGCGAACTCGAACAATACGGTCTCGGTGCTGCTCAATACGACGGCACCGGGCGCCGTCATTCCGGGCTTTGCCGTCCAGCAGACCTTCGCGGCCGGAACGACGCCCGCATCGGTCGCCGCCGTCGATGTCAATGGCGACGGCAGGCCCGACCTGGTCGTGGCGAACTTCGACGACAGCACGGTTTCGGTATTGCTGAATACCACGGTGCCTGGCGCCACCACGCCGGCCTTTGCCGCGCAGCAGGCGTTTGCGACCGGAGCCGGTCCCGACTCCGTCACCACCGCCGACGTGAACGGTGACGGCAAACCCGACCTGATCGTGTCGAACTTCCACGACGACACGGCAACGGTTCTGCTCAATACGACCACCCCTGGCGCGACCTCGGTGGGCTTTGCCGCGCTGCCGCCGCTTGCAACCGGGGGCACGCCTTATTCCGTGGCCACGACCGACGTCAACGGCGACGGCATGCCCGATCTGATGGTGGCGAATAACGCGGACAACACTGTCTCGGTCCTGCTCAACACGCAGTATCGGGCACTCATTGCCGGCAACGCGGCGACAGGGACCATCGTGCACGACTATGTGCTGGCGAGCGGCTTCGACTAGGCCCTTCCTGCGAATGCAGCCGAACGGCGGCGCGGGCCTGGATGGCGTGTCCCTGGTTGCCGCTTCGTAGTCGCTTTGTTATCGCTTTATTGTAGGAAGGGCATTCATGCCCGATGCTCTTGGTGATTCTTGCCGGAAAGCTTCGGGCATGAATGCCCTTCCTGCGAAAAGCGCCAAACTGCGGCGCGGGCTTCGGTGGCGTGTTCCTCGTTGCTGCTTTGTAGTTCGTTCTTTGTAGGAAGCGCCTTTAGGCGCGATGCTCTTCGTAATGTTTTCCGGAAAGCATCGGGCATGAATGCCCTTCCTACAATAGCGGCCGAGAAACTGCGCGGATTTCGATGACTTTTCCTGCGTTTCCGCTTTGTTGTTGGGCATGAATGCCCTTCCTGCGAATGGCCCGAAATGCGGCGCGGGCTTCGTTGGCGTGTTCCTCGTTGCCGCTTTGTTGTTGGTGTTAGCATCGCGCGTTTGAGCGGAGTCGCATTCGTGAAAGGAACCGTCATTCTCTCCCACGGCCTGGAAAGCGGGCCGCAGGCGACCAAGGTCAGTGCGCTGGCCATGGTCGCCGAAGAACTCGGCTGGGCCAGCATCCGCCCCGACTACCGTGATCTCGACAAGAGCCGCGAGCTCGCGGCGATCACGGCGCGCATCGATCGTGCCGTGGCCGCGGCACCCGCCGAAGGCCGCATCATATTCGCCGGTTCGAGCATGGGCGCCTTCATCTCCGGCTTCGCCTCGATGCAACGCAGCTGCGAGGCCCTGTTCCTGCTCGCCCTGCCGGCAGGCATCGAAGGCTATCCCTATGACTACGCCGCTGCGCCGGTGCCGACCGTGCTCGTGCACGGCTGGCGCGACGAGTTGTGCCCGGTCAATGCGGTCATCGAATTCGCCCGCGAGCGCGGCGACACCCTGCACCTGGTCGATGACGACCATCGCCTGACCGCGCATGTCGACTTCTGCGCAGAGGCGTTCCGCCAGCTGCTGCGCAAGCTGGAACCCTGATGGTGCAGTTTTTCGCGACCTGTCCGAAGGGGCTGGAATACCTGCTGCGCGACGAGCTCGTTGCGCTCGGCGCCAGCGAGGTCCACGAGGCCCTGTCCGGCGTGCATTTCAGCGGCGACCTGGTCGATGGTTACCGCGCCTGCCTGTGGTCGCGCCTGGCCAGCCGCGTGCTGATGCCGCTCGCCGAGTTCGCCGCGGCCGACGAAGATGCGCTCTACGACGGCGTGCAGCAGATCGACTGGTCGCAGCACCTGGCCGAGGAGGGAACGCTGGCCGTCGACGCGATCAGCAACGCGAGCCAGATGCGGCATACGCGCTACCTCGCGCAGAAGGTCAAGGATGCCGTGGTCGACCAGTTCCGCGACCGCAGCGGCAACCGGCCCGGCGTCGATCTCGAACACCCCTCGATCCGGCTCAACCTGCTGTTGCGCAAGGATCGCGCGCTGCTCTCGCTCGATCTTTCCGGTACACCGCTGCACCGGCGCGGCTACCGGGTCGGGCAGGGCGAGGCGCCGCTGAAGGAAAACCTCGCCTGCGCGATGCTGCTGCGAGCGACCTGGCCGGAGATCTTCGCCGCCGGCGGCGCCCTGGTCGATCCGATGTGCGGCTCCGGCACCTTGCTGATCGAAGGCGCCCTGATGGCCGCCGACGTCGCACCAGGCCTCAAGCGCGAGTATTTCGGATTCCTCGGCTGGCTCGGCCACGACACGGCGGCCTGGGAAGGCCTGCTCGCCGAAGCGCGCGACCGCGCCGACGAGGGCCTTCGCAAGTTGCCTGCGGTCTTCCACGGCAACGACCAGGACCCGCATGTCCTCAATGACGCCAGGCGCAATGCGCAGCAGGCCGGGGTGAGCGGTTTCATGCACCTTGAGCGGCATTCGATCGAACACCTGCAGAAGCCGGCCGACGCCGGCAATACGGGGCTGATCATCTGCAATCCCCCTTACGGCGAGCGCATCGGCCAGCAGGATGAACTCGCGCCGACCTACCGCGCCCTTGGCGAGCGGGCGCTTGCCGGGTTTGATGGCTGGCGCCTGGCCGTGATCACCTCCGACGAGGATCTCGGGCGCGCCGTCGGCCTGCGCGCGCACAAGCGCTACGTGCTCTACAACGGCGCCCTCGAATGCCGCTTCCTGCTGTTCGACATCGGTGGCCAGGCAGCCCCGCGCGTGGTCGAGGAAAAGCCGCTTTCGGCCGGCGCCGAGGCAGTCGCCAACCGCCTGCGCAAGACCATCCGCCACCTGCGCAAGCGCCTTGATCGCGAACAGGTGCATTGCTGGCGGGCCTACGATGCGGACATCCCCGAATACTCGGCGGCGATCGACGTCTACGAGGGCCGCGACGAGGCACGCCCGGACAAGCCGGCGGCCACGTTCCTGCACATCCAGGAATACGCGGCGCCCAAGGACATCCCCGAGCACGTGGCCTCGGCGCGCCTGGCCGATCTCGTGCGCGCTGCCGGCGCCGCCTTCGAGCTGCCGCGCGAGCGCATTGCGGTGAAGACGCGCTACAAGGCCAGGGGCGGCGGCAAGTACGGGCGCATGGCCGAGCGCGCGTCGTTCCTGATTGTCGAGGAGGGCGGGCTCAAGTTCCGCGTCAACCTGCACGACTATCTCGATACCGGCCTGTTCCTCGACCATCGGCCGGTGCGCTCGCGCCTGCGCGAGGCGGCGCGCGGCACGCGCTTCCTCAACCTGTTCTGCTACACGGCCACGGCCAGCGTGTATGCGGCCTCGGGCGGCGCGCGCACCACCACCAGCGTCGACCTGTCGGCGACCTATCTGGACTGGGCGGAGAAAAACCTGGCCCTGAACGGCTTCGGCGGCGACGCCCACCAGCTCGTCCAGGCCGATTGCCTGCAATGGCTCGAACACGAACGCGGCGAATACGACCTGATCTTCGTCGACCCGCCGACCTTCTCCAACTCCAAGCGGGCCGAGGATTTCGACGTGCAGAAGGAGCACGGGCGCCTGCTCGGCCTGTGCGCGGAACGCCTGGCATTTGGCGGCCTGATCGTGTTTTCCAACAACTTCCGACGCTTCAAGCTGGATGCCGAAATCGCCGAGCGCTTTGAGGTCCGCGATATCAGTGCCGCCACCATCCCGTTCGACTTCACGAGAAATTCACGCATACATCAATGTTACGAACTGCAACCGCGTCCATAATGAACGCGGATTTCAGTTGCGATTCAGTCTGGCGATTGCAGAGTGCAGGCGTTGGAGCCTTGGAGTTACCCGCGATGAACGTCAGACGCACCCGATTCCGCATTTTCTCCGCTGCGATGGCTTTGGCAGCCGCCATGCTGATCGCGCCGAGCGCGTTCGCCCGCGGCGGCCATCACGGCGGCCACGGTGGCGGCCACAACAACTGGGGCGTGAGCATCGGTTTCTCCGGCCCGGGATACAGCATCGGCTATTCGGATTGCCGTCATTGCGGCCGCGGATATGTGAGCGGCAGCTTCTACGGTGGTTACTACCCCGGTTACTACGCGCCGGCCTACACCTCGTCCTACTACTACGATGGTCCGTACTACGGCTCAAGCTACTATGCGTATCCGGCCTACTATCCAACCTATCGCCACTACCGGCCGGTAACGCGCCGAGTCGTGCGCTACGACAATTACTACTACAATGACCGTGGACGCGACCATCGTCGCCACGACGGGTACCGCAGCGACCGCAGCCGCCATGGGCGCGACTATGGTGACCGCGACCGTCGTTATTCACGAGCTGCCTATTACGATCGCGACTGACGATCGACCCAGCAAAGGCCGGCACCAGTCTCGCACTGTTGTCGGACCCTCGGACCCCGCGGACATTTCCCCTGATATCCGCGGGGTCTTCTTTTTTGGCGAACCGGCGCTAACCGACGCTTGACCGCTGCTGCCGCGGGTTGGCGGTGAGCGGAAATGCAATCCAACCTGCAAGATCATGCATCTGCAGGAGCCCCTTCAGGGGCGGGCTTGACGTTCATTCGCGAAAGACATCGCCCCAAAGCGGGCTCCTGCAGGGTCGCATGCGTGGCGGTCGATGCCGTTTCCCAACTGGTCGGCGGGCTCGCCATCCACCGGGTATCGGGGCCCGGGCCAGACCCGCACTCCCGCTTGAGCGCGGGTTGGCGGCCAGCCAGGGCGAATCCCGGCGCCTGGCGGTCGACCGCCCGCGATTCGCCCGGTTCATCGCTATCCGGGCCATACGTCATTCTGGTTGAACAACCCCTCTGGTGTTACGCTGCGGGCATTGCTGCCAGCGCTTGTTGCGTGGCGAATCCTTGTCGGAACCCAGCATGCCTCTAATCGACCCGCCACTGCGGGACAGTTCCGCCAAGGCGGATCGCTCCGCGGTGAATTGGACGTTCTTCCGTCAATGGCTGAAGAACCCGCTGGCCATCGCAGCCCTGTCCCCGTCGAGCCGCAGGCTCGCCCGCGAAATGATCAGCCAGTTGCCCGAGCATCCCGGTCGCGTCATCGAGCTGGGCGGCGGCACCGGCGTGTTCACGCGTGCCTTGCTCGATCGGGGCGTGCTCGCGCGCAACCTGCTCGTCGTGGAACTCAACGAGGAACTGCACCGGTTGCTGCAGCAGCAGTTCCCCGAAGTGCGCGTCGTGCGCGGCGATGCCCGCGAGCTGCAGGGCATCATCGAGAAGGAAGGATTCGCCGAGGCCGGTGGCGTCGATGCAATCCTCAGCGGACTCGGCCTGCTGTCGATGTCGCGCGGCACGCAACGCAAGATACTTTCCGCCGCATTTTCCGTGCTGAGTCCCAATGGCCGCTTCATCCAGTTCACCTACGGGCCGGCCAGCCCGGTATCACGCGAACTGCTGACCGAACTCGGGCTCAGCGTCCATCGCGGCGGCATTGCCTGGCGCAACGTGCCACCCGCGGCGGTCTACGTGTTCACGCGAAATCGTTCAACCTCGATCCGCGCGGTTCGCACGCATCGGCGTTGAGCCGTCTTGCACGACGGACATGTCTGCGCGCAGTCCAACGGTTGGGCGTCGGAGAATTGTGCGAAGTCGCCCGGTCCCGGCCTGCGCCGGGACGACGGAGAGGGGTGTTGACAGCTGAGCCCGTCCGGGCGCGAGTCATGGTTGTGCGTACGTCCGCAATGGTCGAGTGCAGTTCGCGAGGGGCTTTGCTTCCGGGAATCGGTCAGGATTCTTCGAGAAAGCTCCAGGATGTTGGAGATCCCCATTCCTGCATCGTCGTCATCCCGGCGCAGGCCGGGATCCAGTGTTTGCTGGGCCCGGATGTTGGCTTGAACAATGCTCGGTAATTCCGTGCGTAATTCGATGGCTTGGCGTCGAGAATCAATGCAACGTCGCTGGGTCCCGGCCTGCGCCGGGACGACCGAAAGGGGGCGTTGCCCGTGCCGGACCTGGGCACGGATGGCCTCAAGCCAATGCTGCTTCGCGTTTCAGCTGCTCGGCCAGATCCCTGCCGAGCCAGGCATCGATGCCCTTGCGCAACAGGTAGATCAGCGGGATCAGGGCGATCGCCGCGAGCACCTTGTAGCCGTAGTTGACCGTGCCGACCGCGAGCCAGAGATTCGTGCTCCAGTGCTGCGGGCCGATCACGAAGGCGATGTAGAGCACGACGAAGCTGTCAACGAACTGCGAGACGAAGGTCGATGCCGTCGCACGCAGCCAGATGTGCCTTTCGCCGGTGCGCAGGCGGATCGAATGGAAGACGCGCACGTCGATCAGCTGGCCGATCAGGAAGGCGGTGATCGATCCGGCGATGGTCCACAGGCCCTGGCCGAACACGTAGGCATAGGCCTTCTGCAGGTCGGGCACGCCGCTGTTCGCCGCCGCGCCGACCCACCACGAAGCCGGCGCCAGCGATATCGCGGCGTAGGCGAACAGGAACGCATAGGCGATCAGGCCGACCGCGAGCCACGACAGGAAGCGCACGCCGCGCTGTCCGTAAAACTCGTTGATCACGTCGGTCATGATGAACACGATCGGCCAGAGCAGGGTGCCGGCGGTGAAGTTGAGCGATCCGGTCTGTTCGAACAGGTTCCACTCGAACGGCGCGAGGCCGAGGGTTTCCTCGAGGGCGAAGATCTTCACGCCGATGAACTCGGCGATGATCGCGTTGGCGATGAAAAAGCCGGCCAGGATGAGGAACATGCGCTGTGCGCGCGGAGCGGCGGCCGCGCTGGCTACGACGACCGCCTCGCTCATGCGTCGTCGTCTCCGTCCTCGCTCGTTTCGGCGCCATTGCCCGGCCGCGTACGCAGTTCGGCAACCACTTCCTGCAATTGCGCGACCAGGCTCTCGAGCTGGGCGACCCGTTCGCTCAGCCCGCCCGCGGATTTCGTCGATGCACCGGCATCGACGGCCATGGCCGTGTCGACGGTCACTTCCCCGCACAGCAGGTGCATGTAGCGATCCTCGCGCTGGCCCGGTGCGCGATGCAGGCGAACGACCATCGCCGGCGCCCGCGTGGCAAGGCGGTCGAGCACCGTGCGTACTTCCTCGGCGTCGGGGAAATCGGCCAGGCGCTCGCTGCGCGCATACAGCTCGTTGAGCGTCTGCGGGCCGCGCAGCATGAGCAGGGCGAGCAGGGCGCGCTGCCGCGTGGTCACGTTGTAGACAAGCTCGAACTTGTGCGCGTAACGCGATGCGCGGGCGCTCAACGTGCCGACGACCAGGCCCTTGCCTTCGAGCTGGCGCAGGGCATGGCCGACCTCGCCGGGCTCGTAACTGGTCATCGGATCGCGGTTGGACTTCTGGTTGCAGGCGGCGACCACCGCATTGAGCGTGAGCGGATAGGCATCCGGGGTGGTCGCCTGCTTTTCGATCAGGCTGCCGAGGATGCGCGCCTCGATCGCATCGAGTTCGGCCAGGGTCGCGCCGGCGTCGACAGGGCTGTCGTCGTGTTCTTCGATCATTGGCCTGCTTCTTTCTTGCGATGCTTCTCGAACCAGCCTTCGATATTGAGCACCTTGGCGATCAGGTTGCTCGGCCGCGCGGCGATCGAGTGCGAAGCGCCCGGGACGCGCACCATCGCGGTGTCGACCTTGCGCAACTTGAGCGCCTGGTAGAACTGCTCGGCTTCGGAGGCCGGCGTGCGGTGATCGTCGTCGCCGACCATCATCATCGTCGGCGTGGTGACGTTGCCGACATAGTGGATCGGCGAACGCAGCACGTAGTTCTCGGCGTTTTCCCAGGGCAGGCCGGTGAACCAGTACTTGGTGAAGAACGGATACATGTCCGCGGTCAGCACGAAGCTCGACCAGTTGATCACCGGCTTGGCCGAAACGGCGGCGCGGAAGCGGTCGGTATGGCCGACGATCCACGCGGTCAGGCAGCCGCCACCGCTGCCGCCGGTGACGAACAGGTTGTCGGTGTCGATCGAGCCAAGCGCGATGGTCGCATCGACCACGCTCATGAGGTCGTCGAAATCCTGGCCCGGATAGGCGTTTTCGATCAGGTTGGCGAACTCGGTGCCGTAGCTCGTGCTGCCGCGCGGGTTGGCATAGACCACGACATAGCCGGCCGATGCATAAAGCTGGATCTCGGGCGCGAAGGTCGGGCCATAGGCGGCAAACGGACCGCCGTGGATTTCCAGCACCAGCGGGTATTTCTTCTTCGCGTCGAAGTTCGGCGGGCGCACCACCCAGGCCTGGATCTCGCGGCCGTCGGCGGATGATTTCGTCGTGATCTCCTGCATCTCGCCGAGGGTCAGCCGATCGAGCAGGTTGGCGCCGAGGTCGGTCAGCGCCTTCGGCTTGCCCGAGCGCTCGACCACGGCGAGGTTGGCCAGGCTCTTCTCGCCGGCTTGCGTGTAGGCGACGCGACCGCCCGCCGCCGAGAACGAGGCCGACGTGTAGGGGCGACCGATCTCGGTGCCGCCAAGGTCATTGGCGATCGCATCGATCTTGCCGCCACTGGCCGGGATCCAGCCCAGCCGTGTACGCCCGTGGTCGTCGTACTGCAGCCACAGGCCGCGATTGCCGTCCCAGGCGATCGCCGAGATGCTGAGGTCGATGCTGTCGGTCAGCGAGCGCGGCTTGCTGGCGTCGGCGTTGCCTACATAGACGCGCATCGGCTGGTAGGGATGGCGCTGGTCGTCGAAGCCGAGCCAGGCCAGCTGCTTGCCGTCCGGCGACAGGGTCGGGCTGTGGTCCGGGCCCTTGCGCTCGGTCAGCCGGGTCATCGCGCCGTCGTCCACGCCGACCCGGTACAGCTCGCTGTCCAGCGGCTGGTATTCCCAGTCGTCGTCGAGGTTGGCGGAAACGATCAGGGCCTTGCCGTTCGCCGTCCACGCCGGCTGGCCGTTGAAATTGTGCTTGCCGCTGGTGACCTGGCGCGCCGCGCCGCCGTCGGCAGAGACCACGAAGACATGCGTGTAACCCGGGTCGACATAGCCACCACCGTCGATGCGGTAGACCACGCGGTCGATCACCTTGACCGGCGCCGCCCATTCCGCGCCCTTCGGCGGCTTCGGCATGGTCGCGAAACTTGTACCTTCGGCCGGCACGCGCATGGTGAAGGCCAGCCAATGGCCATCCGGCGACCAGCTCAGGTTGCCCGGCGATTCGGTCAGCTCGGTGATGCGCGCGGTCTGGCCGCTGTCCATCCAGTGCATCTGGATCTGCGCGGAACCTTCATCCTTGGCAACAAAGGCAATGCGCCGGCCGTCCGGCGACCACGCCGCGCCCTGGCCGGTCGAAGCCAGCGGGCGCTGGTTGCGGCCATCGGCATCGATCGTCCACAAGCTGCTGCGCTTGCGATCCTTCATGATGTCGAAGCCCATGCGCTCATAGACGATGTGGCGGCCATCCGGCGAGATCTGCGGGTTGTCCGCCCATTGCAGGGCGAACACGTCCATCGGTTCGAAGGTGCGGGCTTCGGCGGGTCCCGCCGGTGCGAGGAAAGCGGCGGCGAGTACCAGGCCGGTGCAGGCAAATCGAAACATGACGTCTCCCTGTTGGATGCCGAACCCCCATTCTCGCCCCATGCGTGGCCGAGAACCAGCCTGCCAAAAGTCGGATGCATGGGGATCGAAGGGGGCAGGCGGTAGGGGATAGAGCCCACCCTCATCCCCCCTCCGGGACCTGAACTCGCACCATCCCTGGCGCTCGCCCTGCGGGCAGCATTCGCTGCGCAAAACGGCAGTCCTGCCGCGTTGGTCTCCCGCGAGCGGGAGAAGGAACAAGCGAGTGAGCTCAAGGTGGAATGCCTCTCCCGCTGGCGGGAGAGGCTGCCGACAGGCTGGTGACGAGTCCATGGATGGACTCGGTAGAGCAGCGCATGGAGCAGTTGCCGAGGGTGGTCGGGCGGAGCGAGATCCCCAAGCGCAAAGACAAGGAGCACCACCCTCATCCCCCTCCGGGACCTGAACTCGCACCATCCCTGGCGCTCGCCCTGCGGGCAGCATTCGCTCGACGGCAATCCAACCGCGCAGGTCCCGCCTGCCAAGCGTCTTGAGCCTCTCCCGCCGGGAGACGGGTAGGGGTGAGGATACGGCCCGCGAGTGCCCAGCCTCACGGCAAGCCCGAACCCTCACCCGACCCTCGGGGACCCTCTCCCGCAGCGGGAGAAGGGCAGGCTCAAGTGAGACTCCCCGCGAATTGTGCGCCGTGTCTTTCATTCCCTGCGGCCTCGTGTCTAGACTCCGGGGCAGCCGTGTCATGGGGCGGTCACACTGTGTGAGACGTCCCGCATTCGCCGGCCATCCGGCATGTCGACCGCGAGGGAACCAGGTGCAACCCACCGACATCAGCGAGCCCAGCTACTTCCATAAAGTCGTCGATTGCCAATGGGCCTGTCCGGCCCACACTCCAGTCCCCGAATACATCCGGTTGATCGCGGCAGGGCGCCACGCCGATGCCTACATGGTCAACTGGGAGTCCAACGTCTTCCCCGGCATCCTCGGGCGCACCTGCGACCGGCCCTGCGAACCGGCCTGCCGGCGCGGCCGCGTCGAGGAAAACAACGGCGAGAAACCCGAACCGGTCGCGATCTGCCGCCTCAAGCGCGTCGCCGCCGACAACAAGGGCGACGTCAAGGCGCGCATGCCCAAACGCGGCGACCAGGAAAAACGGCAAGCGCATCGCCTGCATCGGCGCCGGCCCGGCCTCGCTGACCGTCGCCCGCGATCTCGCCCCGCTCGGTTACGAAGTCGTCGTCTTCGAAGCCGACCAGAAGGGCGGCGGCTTCATGCGCACCCAGGTGCCGCGCTTCCGCCTGCCCGAATCGGTCATCGACGAGGAGGTCGGCTACATCCTCGATCTCGGCGTCGAACTGAGGGGAGGGCAACGCATCGACTCGATGCGCAGCATGCTCGAGAAAGGCTTCGATGCTGTCTTCGTCGGCTCCGGCGCCCCGCGCGGCCGCGCCCTCGAGCTGCCCGGCTCGGCCGAAGCCGCCGCCAACATCCATATCGGCATCGACTGGCTGTCCTCGGTCTACTTCGGTCATGTGAAGGAAATCGGCAGGCGCGTGATCGTCCTCGGCGGCGGCAACACGGCAATGGACTGCTGCCGCTCGGCGCGCCGCCTCGGTGGCGCGGACGTCAAGGTGATCGTCCGCTCGGGCTTCGACGAGATGAAAGCCTCGCCCTGGGAAAAGGAAGACGCCGCCCACGAAGGCATCCCGATCCTCAACTACC
The DNA here is from genome assembly GCA_963822465.1 of uncultured Gammaproteobacteria bacterium. Classification (GTDB taxonomy): domain Bacteria; phylum Pseudomonadota; class Gammaproteobacteria; order Xanthomonadales; family Rhodanobacteraceae; genus Dokdonella. The sequence continues at coordinate 104,533 of CAWGHP010000012.1, forward strand.
TCGTGCCGAAGGCCTTCGTGCACGAAAACGGCAAGCTCACCGGCATGACCTTCGAGAAGGTGCGCGCCGAGAAGGACGAACGCGGCCGGCGCAAGCTCGTTCCGACCGGCGAGCCCGATCCGTTCTTCGAATGCGACGACGTGCTCGTCGCGGTCGGCCAGGAAAACGCCTTCCCGTGGATCGAGCGCGACCTCGGCATCGAATTCAACGAGTGGGGCATGCCGGTGGTCAACGAAGTCACCCACCAGTCGAGCCTGCCGCACGTGCTGTTCGGCGGCGATGCCGCATTCGGCCCGAAGAACATCATCTGGGCCGTCGCCCACGGCCACGAAGCCGCCATCTCGATCGACCGCCTGCTCTCCGGAGAATCCACCGCGAACCGTCCGCCGCCGACGGTCAAGGTGCTCTCGCAGAAGATGGGCATCCACGAGTGGAGCTACGACAACGACATCTCCGGCGACGAACGCTTCAAGGTGCCGCTGGTGCCGTTCGAGGAAGCGCTGAAAAGCATCAGCACCGAAGTCGAACTCGGCTTCGACGCTGCCACCGCCTGGAAGGAAGCCCAGCGCTGCCTCAACTGCGACGTGCAGACCGTCTTCACCGACCAGGCCTGCATCGAATGCGACGCCTGCGTCGACATCTGTCCGATGGACTGCATCAGCTTCACCGGCAATGCCGAGGAAGAGGAGCTGCGCCAGAAACTCACCGCACCCGCCCTCAATCTCACCCAGGCCCTGTATGTCTCCGGCCCGCTCAAGACCTCCCGCGTCATGGTCAAGGACGAAGATGTTTGCCTCCACTGCGGCCTCTGCGCCGAACGCTGCCCGACCGGCGCCTGGGACATGAAGAAAGTCCTCCTCGAAATGACCCACGCCAACACGCCCCCATGTCCCAGCAAGCTCCGCAAGCAGGAGGCCGCGTGATGGCAAAGTCCGCCACCAGGCTATTCGTAGGAAGCGGCTTCAGCCGCGATGCTCTTCGCCACCCCAGCCAAAAAGCATCGGGCCTGAAGGCCTCTCCTACGAAGAGCCACATCGACGGCCCTGTTCGGATTCAATGGAATTCCACGTGTTTCCGCTCCGTCGTAGGAAGCGGCTTCAGCCGCGATGCTCTTCGCCACCCCGGCCAAAAAGCATCGGGCCTGAAGGCCTCTCCTACGAAGAGCCACATCGACGGCCCTGTTCGGGTTCAATGGAATTCCACGTGTTTCCGCTCCGTCGTAGGAAGCGGCTTCAGCCGCGATGCTCTTCGCCACCCCAGCCAAAAAGCATCGGGCCTGAAGGCCTCTCCTACGAAGAGCCACAACGACGGCCCTGTTCGGATTCAATGGAATTCCACGTGTTTCCGCTCCGTCGTAGGAAGCGGCTTCAGCCGCGATGCTCTTCGTCACCCCGGCCAAAAAGCATCGGGCCTGAAGGCCTCTCCTACGAAGAGCCACAACGACGGCCCTGTTCGGATTCAATGGAATTCCACGTGTTTCCGCTCCGTCGTAGGAAGCGGCTTCAGCCGCGATGCTCTTCCCTACGCCTACCCAAACACCTCGGTGTCACGGGCAAAACGCATCGGACCTGAAGCCTGTCCTGAGCAACGTCGAAGGGGCCTCTCCTACAAAACGCCCACCATCAGCCGCGATGCCCTCGCCCGATCGGGGTCCAACGCATGACCCCCATCACCGCCACCAACGACTTCGTCATCAAGTTCGCCAACGTCAACGGCTCAGGCTCCGCTTCCGCCAACGAGATGTTCGCGAAATCGATCCTGCGCATGGGCGTGCCGGTCAGCCCGCGCAACATCTTCCCGTCCAACATCCAGGGCCTGCCCACCTGGTACGAAGTGCGCGTCAACGAACAGGGCTGGCTCGGCCGCCGCGGTGGCGTCGACCTCATGGTCGCGATGAACCCGCAAACCTGGGAAGCCGACCTCAAGGAAATCGAATCCGGCGGCTATCTGTTCTACGACAACAGCAAGCCGCTGCCGAAATCGCGCTTCCGCGACGACGTCAACACGATCGGCATGCCGCTGACCCACATCAGCAACGCCACCTACGACGATCCACGCCAGCGCCAGCTGTTCAAGAACATCATCTACGTCGGCGCGGTTTCGCAACTGCTCGGCATGGATGCCGACGTCATCGAAACCCTGATCAGCCAGCAGTACAAGGCCAAGGCCAAGCTGCTCGACGCCAACATCCACGCCCTGCATCTCGGCCGCGACCACGCGAAAGAACACCTCGATCCGATCGGCCTGCGCGTGCAGAAAGCCGACAACGTCGGCGACAGGATCTTCATCGACGGCAACAGCGCCGCCGCGCTCGGCTGCGTCTACGGCGGCGCCACGGTCTGCGCCTGGTACCCGATCACGCCGTCCTCGTCGCTGGCCGAAGCCTTCCAGTACTACTGCCAGAAATACCGCGTCGATCCGGAAACCGGCAAGAACCGCTACGCGATGATCCAGGCCGAGGACGAAATCGCCTCGATCGGCATCGTCACCGGCGCCGGCTGGAACGGCGCACGCGCCTTCACCACGACATCCGGCCCCGGCATCTCGCTGATGAACGAGTTCATCGGCCTGGCCTATTTCGCCGAGATCCCGGTCACCATCATCGACGTGCAACGCGGCGGCCCCTCGACCGGCATGCCGACGCGCACCCAGCAATCGGACATCCTCGCCTGCGCCTATGCCTCGCACGGCGACACCAAGCACGTGCTGCTGCTGCCGGAGGATCCGCACGAGTGCTTCGAGTTCTCGGCCCAGGCCTTCGACCTCGCCGATCGCCTGCAGACGCCGATCTTCGTCATGACCGATCTCGACATCGGCATGAACCAGCGCCTGTGCGAACCGTTCACCTGGGACGATGCGCGCGACTACGACCGCGGCAAGGTCATGACCGCCGAGGAACTCGAGGCGGGCAGGGACTTCGGCCGCTACAAGGATGTCGATGGCGACGGCATCCCGTACCGCACCTTGCCCGGCGAGCACCCGACCAAGGGCAGCTACTTCACCCGCGGCACCTCGCGCGATCCGTATGCGCGCTATTCCGAACGCGGCCCGGACTACATCTACAACATGGAGCGCCTGCTGCAGAAGTTCGACACGGCCAAGGCCCTGGTGCCGCAACCGATCGTGCGCACCGGCCAGAAGAAGGCCAGCTTCGGCGCCATCTACTACGGCTCGACCAGCCCGTCGATGGACGAGGCGATCGACGTCCTCGAAGCGCAGGACCTGCACCTCGACACGCTGCGCATCCGCGCCTTCCCGTTCCCCGAATCGGTGCGCCAGTTCGTGCTGTCGCACGAACGCGTATTCCTGATCGAACAGAACCGCGATGCCCAGCTGCGCAGCCTGCTGATCAACGAGTTCGATCTCGACCCGGCCCGCGTCGTCAAGATCCTGCACTACGACGGCACCCCGATCACCGCCCGCTTCATCGCCCGCGCCATCGCCGAGCACATGCGCGGCGCCAGCGTCTCCGCGCACGCCTCCGAGAGAGTCGCATGAGCAACCGAACGCACGGATCGCTGATCTAGCGCGAAACCTAAAAAATTCGTCATTCCGGCGAAGGCCGGAATCCAGCTCCTAAAGTGAATGGCAATGTCACCGAAAGCACAAAAAGTCGGTGACCGCGCACGAAGAGCCCAGCACATGACCTACATCACCAAACCCAAACTCCACCATCCGACCCTGCCGAAGAACGCGCTCTGCCACACCCGGCGCGACTACGAAGGCAAGATCTCGACCCTCTGCGCCGGCTGCGGCCACGATTCGATTTCGGCGGCCATCATCCAGGCCTGCTGGGAACTCAACGTCGAACCGCACCGCGTCGCCAAACTCTCCGGCATCGGCTGCAGCTCGAAAACACCCGACTACTTCCTCGGCCAGTCGCACGGCTTCAACACCGTGCACGGACGCATGCCCTCGGTACTGACCGGCGCCAACCTGGCCAATCGCGAACTGCTCTATCTCGGCGTCTCCGGCGACGGCGACTCGGCCTCGATCGGCATGGGCCAGTTCATCCACGCCATGCGCCGCGGCGTCAACATGGTCTACATCGTCGAGAACAACGGCGTCTACGGCCTGACCAAGGGCCAGTTCTCGGCCACCGCCGACCAAGGCTCGATGTCGAAGAAGGGCGTACGCAACTCCGATTCACCGATCGACCTGATCGGCATCGCCCTGCAACTCGGCGCGACCTACATCGCCAGAAGCTTCTCCGGCGACAAGGCCCAGCTCGTCCCGCTGATCAAGGGCGCCATCCTGCACCAGGGCCCGGCCTTCCTCGACGTCATCAGCCCCTGCGTCGCCTTCAACAACCACGCCGGCAGCACCAAGAGCTACGAATACGTCCGCGAGCACAACGACGCCGTCAACCGCCTCGACGTGATCCCGACCCGCGAGGAAATCGTCGTCGATTTCGAACCCGGCGAAACCATCAACGTCGACCAGCACGACGGCACCACGCTACGCCTGCACAAGATCGAACCCGACTACGACCCACGCGACCACATCGCCGCGACCAACTACGTGCAGCAGCATCATGCGAAAGGGGAGGTGGTGACGGGCTTGCTGTATGTCGATCCGGAGCCTACGGATCTGCATCACCACCTGGGGACGGTGGAGGTGGCGTTGAATCGGCTGGGAGTGGGGGAGTTGAGTCCGGGGCGGGAGGTGTTGGAGAGGATTAATGGGGGGTTGAGGTAATTGTTGGTTGTGCCAAACACTAACTCTTAGGCTAGCTGTTGTTAGAGGCAGCAAATGAGTCCAACTTCCTTATTCGGGTTAGCCTCTGCGAAATCGTGCAATCCATATGTTGGAAAACATCAGAAGCCGGGTCAGAGTCTGGGGGGCTCTCCAATTTCCAAAACAGTCGCGTCCCCCGAGATCTGGCTTTCATTCAGGTGACTTAGTCAACGAAGCCTTTCGCCAAGGAATTTCAGGTATTTCCTCAATGGATTTGGCGGGCAACTGTGGAATGCGTAGAGATCGGCCCCGCATTGGCAAATGTGCAGTTACAGAACAGGAGGTAGAGTACACTTTCCAGATGTTCTGGATTGTGGAAAAAAAAGTGTTAACGTAGACTTTCGTTCCCATCTTTCCGTTCTTTGGCGCGCATCGACTTGTTTGCGTAAAGTGGACTCTGAGCCCTGATTCCTAGCGACCGGATCCTATTTCTACAAGCCATAGGTCTACGAAAGTCTTAGTCTGTAACGCAGAGTGGCAGAGCAAATGAAAGAGCTAATCCAAGATATGCGGACATGGCGCTTTTGGCGCCACTACCTGACCAAGTCGTTTGCGGTGTTGGGCACCATCGTTGCGCTCGTGAGGATTGGGTTGCTTTTTTTTCCGATCCATTCGTATTTGCTCGGTGGAGTCGCCTTCGCCATCGCGGTGGCGTTGTCCGTCTTAATTGGACTTGCGCTAACTTGGCCGCGGCCAATTGAGTGCGAATACTCAGCGCCGGCGACTAAGATTAAGGTCGTCAAGGGCGACATCTTCGACCAGGAGACCAACCTGGTTGTGGGTGTTACGAATAGCTTCGACACTGAGACGCCCGATATTATCGAGCGGACCAGTCTTCTTGGCCAGGCCATTGATCGTCTCTACGGTGGCTCGTCGCAGCGCTTGAATACTGACCTTACTGCTGCTCTGTCCGGAAAAATGCCCGTCGCCTCGATTGCCAAGCCCGGGAAGCAAGAAATTTACGAGCTTGGCACTGTCGCCACGGTCCCCGTTGGGCCAAGAAAGATCTTCTTCTCAGCTTATGCTCAAATGGACGTGAACAACTCTGCGAGTTCCGAGATCGAGACGCTAACCAAGAGCTTGTTCAATCTTTGGAGAGAAGTAATTTCGAAGGGCAACTGTCAGCCTGTGGCGATCACTCCTTGGGGCGGAGGCCCGTCAAGGATCTCGAATGTGTTACCCGCTCAAGACTCCATCCGGCTAATCATCCTGTCCTTCATATTTGCTTCCCGCAAGCAAAAGGTCAGCGACGAACTGACAATCGTGGCGCCTATAAACACGTTCAAAAAGTTGGACCGATTGGAGTTGCAGGCGTTTTTGTCCTCGCTCAGGAACTCCTGATGTCCGCTTCGGGGCTTGTGTTGCCAGAAAATGGGACGTGCGCTTTCTGCGAATACCTGAGCGGAAAGCGACCCTACACGATCTTCATCCAAAATGAGTTCACTGCAACGCTTGTGACGAAAGAGCAGCGTGGAAGGCCGCATCTTTTGGTCATTCCCACCGCTCATCGCCCGACGCTACTGGAACTCCAAATGGAGGAGGCACAAGCATTGATGTTGGCTGTCCGCGACGCGGCAAGGCTCATTGATCGAGTCTACAAGCGACCTGGCATTGCCGTTTGGCAGAACAATGGCGTGGGCGCGGATCAGACTATCAGTCACCTTCACTTTCATGTCGCTGGAACGCTCGATGAAGGCGGCACGGAGCGGGGCGATGTGGAGGAAGTCACGATTGAGCAAACTGAGGCAATTGCAAGGCGTCTGAGAGCAGCGCTATGATAAAGGTCCTTGTTTAAGTATTTATTGCTTGGACGTATTGTGGATTCTTGCTATGGCAGACGGCGGGCGCACTTGAAGTATCCCAAACTTGACAGATGAGGCTTGGAAAGCGTGATGGCAAATAGAAATGGAAACTACACCGCTTTTTATGTTGCAGAGCCATTCCATCCTAGCTCGCTAGGTGCCAATGCGACGAAAGATTTTCAGTACTACAACACGCTGCGGATGTGGAAAGGCGCGGATTCGAAATTCCCTTTTGTTGATTCGCACGACAAAACTTACAGCGTCCGCGATGGCAGCGATTGGGAATCCACCCTGAAGCCGCGACTCAGGGAGCGGCTTCGGAACTCGAAGAACATCGTACTAATTTTGAGTTCGATCACGACAAGTTCCCGGGCTCTTCGAGAGGAAGTCGACTACGGGATCAATGACCAAAGTCTGCCCGTCATCGTCATCTACCCCGAATACGCAACAAAGGAAAGCCTACTGGTGGATGGATCATTGAAGCAGTCGGTCAAGAACCTATGGGGGAATATTCCCGTGTTCCGGGATTCGATGAGCAAGGTCGCTACGCTTCATGTCCCGCTGAACAAGGAACTCATTAAGAAGTCCTTGCAGGACGAAGGATTCATTATTGGAAGCAAGAAAGCCCCTGACGTCTACCGGTACAGCCCATAATCCCGAAATCAGGGTCAGGTTGCACTTTCCGAGGGGACACGAGGGGACACGAGGGGACAACGGGGGCATCCACTATTTGGACAAACCGACGAGAGCCGGGCGAGGGCGTTGCATGGGATTTTGACGCCGAAACCCGGGTCAAACCCGGGTCAGGTTGCACTTTTCGGATCCCCTTTTGCTTTTCTGGGTCGCCCGATCTTTGCGGGCCCTGCACGCCGGTTCAGGAGAGTTTCGATCGCGACGCGAAATCGTTCTGATCCCAATGCGTGTTGTCGCTGCAGGTGCGCGCGGATCGCGTCAAGCTGGTCGCCATCGAGAGCTTCATCAACGAGCGCTTTGTACGCTTTACAGCGGTCGAGAGAGTTTGCTCCGAGAGAAAGATAAGTCGGGTGAGGGCGGAGCAGTGGATTGAATTTGCCGAGTGCGTTGCAGCGATAGCTGGACCATTCGTAGTCGCCAACATCTGTGCTCATGAGTGCCCGGATGGGGTTGAGCTCAATGTAGCGGTAACAGTGAAGCAGGTAGAATCCTTGTCGACCAGGCAAGCCTTGTATCGACCTTCCCAGAGTGTGCCGGTTCGGTGATAGCGATCGTTAACGTAACGGACATAGCGGCGTCCCAGCGCCTGCATGAGTCGACCGACTTGACCGGGTTCTTTTGGGGTCATCAACAAATGGACGTGATTGGTCATCAGTACGTAAGCGTGAACCGCGCAGTCCTCGCGGATCGATAGTTCGCGAAGGTCATTCAGATAGCGCTCGTAATCCTCAAGCTTGAAGAAGCACGGTTGTCGATCATTGCCGCGTTGAACGACATGTTGAGGGATATTCGCAACATCGAGTCGAGGCTGACGTGGCATGGGATCTTCATCCTTGGAAATGCCATGTCATTTTGCGTGAGCGATCAGGTGGCGCCTGTAGGAAAATGCTGATACTCGGTGTAAGAAAAGGTCGCTCTGACCCGCCTTTTGGTCCGAAATGACTGCCTTTCATCGCTTTCCGCTCAACGAATATCATCCCCGCGCCCACATTCGTCAACGTTATTCGGACCTTTCGAATAGGGGCCTTTGAATTCGCCGTGGCATCGTTCGGATGGATCCAGAACGAGGGGTTCACCGTAGTTGTCATACGAGAATGGCTCTTTGACCGACGGCGGAATGCCGAGGCTCGTCGCGTAAAGTCGAATGCATTCGCGAACATGGTTGGGCAGCGGATTTTCGATTGGACATGTCGAGATCGCGCTGTTGACAATCGAGAGTTTTGCGCGCGTCGCTTGTGAAGCGGTACATATGATGTTCATGCCGCCGAACAGAGTCAGCAAGACCAGCGCCAGAAACAGGGCTAGGGCGACTCCTGTGATCCAGGTACTGCGTGCAATGGCCACGATCGCGCTCGACGACAAAGACGTTGAGGCTAGGACCCAAAAGACGGGCTGCAGTTCACTGCCGTGTAGATCTTGATCGGTCAGGACGCGCGAAAACCCGGGTCATGCGCGCACGCGATCGAGGTCAGGTCTCGAGTCTTGAATAAGCGAACACCTCCATCCGGGGATTACCCCGTTTTGTGGTGTCCGAGAAATAAGGAGCAGTCCAGGGCGTCCCTGATCATCTCCGCAGCCGTGAGAAGTTCGGGTGGTCCAGAATCCTTCAGGCGGATATCCGTGCGATTGGGGGGAAGATCGGTCCTGGCTTTGCTTGTGTTTTTTGCTTCTGGTGTCGCACTGCAACCCGCTGCGCTGCGATCGATCCCGCTTGGCCATCCTTCCTGATCACGGCCCAGATCGCGTCTGCCCCAGGAATCTCTCAGGTCGTCACATTTCGGATACGCTGACAGTCGTTTCCTGATTAAGGTTCGTCCCGAACGAAGTCGGTGACAATCCCATCAGGAGGACCATTCATGTTTACACATCTTCGAAAAACAGCTACGGCCGCAGTCTTGCTCGCTTCACTAATTACCATCACATGGACGGCACACGCGCTGGATTCTTCCGGGTCAACCCGGTCGATGCAGGACCAGACCGCCCACAACAAAAGGGTGGCTCGACAGGTATTCGAAGCAGGATTGAGCGAAGGACGCTTCGAGGTACCCTACACTGACGATTTCGTCGGCCATGGCGGTGGTGCGAAAACCTTTACGCACGAGGACGGCCTGGCCGAGGCGAAAGGCTGGCGCCAGGCTTTTCCCGACCTGAAGGTGGGCGTCGACCTGATCATTGCGGAAGACGACCTGGTGGCGGTTCGCTGGACGGCGCGTGGCACCAATACGGGAGTCGGAAACGGTATTCCGGCCACTGGAAAACGTGTCAAGACCAGCGGAACGGCGGTATTCCGATTCGTCAATGGTGCCATCGCGGAAGAATGGACGGCGGGTAATTCCATTGGTTTGATGAAACAACTGGGATTGTATCCGCCTCCGGCCGAAGTACCGAAAAGTCAGTAGGGTGGGAACTTGGCATTTTCGAAAGTAATGAAGCCCTTCGGAGTCCGCGTGGCGATTGTCGTCGCCATGTGGACTCTTGTTGGCCTTCTGCTTGCGACGCAAGCATGGGTTTCCGGTGCACTGCGCGAGGAGCAGGTCGTCTGGCGGCACGTGGCGGCAATCTGGCTGGCCTGGGCGGGGCTTTGGGCGCTGCTGACGCCCGTTGCGCTCGGGCTCGCAACACGCTTTCCATTCAGGCGTCGGCATGTCTTGCGCGCCGCGACGGTCCATGCCGTGTCCGGCCTGGTCCTGGCCGCACTCAACCTGGCCGCTTTCGCGATCCTGGCTCCGCACCTTGGCGCGGCCAGTGCCGGACCGACCTGGCTTGAAACGTTCTCGCGCCTGCTGCGTGCGGCGTTCCTGCTCAATGTTCCCGTGTACTGGCTGATTGTCGGTGCGGCCCACGCACGATCCCTCACCCGATCGGCCCATGAGCGCGAACGACGCGCACTGCAACTGGAGGCCCAGCTTGCCGATGCACGACTGCTGGCGTTGCGCGCACAGCTGCAACCCCACTTTCTGTTCAACTCGCTGAATACGATCGCCGTCCTGATGCGGGAAGACGTGGATGCCGCCGAGCGGGTTCTCGTGCGGCTCAGCAGCCTCCTGCGAAGGGCACTGGAATCCTCTGCATCACAGGAAGTGGAATTGCGCGAGGAGATCGCCTTCCTGGAATCGTATCTTGCGATCGAGAAGGAGCGATTCCCGGACCGTTTCAGCTACACCGTCGACGTTGACCCGTCACTGCTCCCTGCGCTCGTGCCGAGCCTCATCCTGCAGCCCCTGGTCGAGAACGCGGTTCGGCATGGTCTGGCGGCCCGGGGTCATGCGGGTCGAATCGAGATTGCCGCCGCGCAGAATGGCGACATGCTTCAATTGTGCGTGCGCGACAACGGCGTCGGCATGAACCGGACGGCCGACGAGGGTGTCGGGCTTTCCAATACGCGGTCGCGGTTGCTTCTACTCTACGGTAGCCGCCACGAGTTCGAACTGGCCGATTCGCCTGGGGGTGGCTTGCAGGCGTCGATACGGATTCCCTTGCGAGGTACGGAGGCGCGGTGAACATTCGTACGCTTCTGGTTGACGATGAGCCCGCCGCGCTTCGCGGGCTTGCCCAGCGCCTGCAGCATGAAGGCGACATTGAAGTCGTTGGCCGTTGCGAGGATGGCGGTGCCGCCATCGAAGCGATCGTTCGACTCAAGCCGGATCTGGTTTTCCTCGACATCCAGATGCCCGAAATCAGCGGCTTCGACGTCATCGCGGCCGTTGGCCTCGAACGCATGCCTGCAGTGATCTTCGTCACGGCGTTCGATCAGTTCGCCGTGCGGGCATTCGATGTACATGCGGTTGACTACGTGCTCAAGCCAATCGACAACGAACGGTTTAAGCGGGCTCTGGATCGGGCACGCGAACATTTTCGGGAATCCGGCAGCAACCTCAGGGAAAGGATCGCAGCCGCTCTCGAAGACCTCGGCCTGCGCGAACCGCTCCGATGGACCCGGCGGCTGACGGTCAAGTTGAGCGGACGCGTCCTGCTGGTCGACGTCGGTGCTATCGACAGGATGGAAGCATCCGGAAACTACGTGGAGGTCTTTGCCGGTGGGAAAGTGCATCTGCTGCGCGAAACGCTGACAAGCCTGACGAGTCGCCTGGATCCGGCCTGTTTTGCACGAATATCGCGGTCCTCGACCGTCAACATCGAACGCGTCCGTGAGTTGCAACCGATGTTCAACGGCGATTTCGTGGTGGTCCTGCGTGACGGCACGGAAGTCGCTGGAACCCGCCGATATCGTGAACAGCTGGATCGGCTGCTGACGTGAAGGGTCGCGCCATTCCTGACGCGGGAGGTGCGCGGGAGGTTTAGGGTCGGGTCTAGCTTTGTAGCATCCCTCCGAGGTTCAGGGGCTGCAGATGCCGTTGGTCTTTGGTGGAATCGCGCAGTAAAGTTTCAGTACTGCGGTGATGTTCGCGGACGAGCCGTCGCTGGATGGCCCGTGCATCGAGGTCGACAGGCGGAAGAAATCCTTGCGCTGGCTCAGGCGTTCCAGGCCCGCGCGGGCTTCCATTTCGTTTGGTGCAACCGCCTTCAACTGGATCGTGTCACCGCTGAGGCGAACCTCGTTCACCGTTACCAGAGGACCCAGCAATGTGTGGAGCGCATCGCGTACCTGTGCCTCGCTGTAGGCGCCTGATGCCGCCGGATCGCCCGCTGGGCATGCGCTGGGTTGCCCAGGGACCTCGCACGCGAACCTCAGCTGGAACGAGAACGCATGGCGGCCGTCACTGGGTCTTGAGCCGCCGCCGCTGACGTAGGTGAACTCGCCCGATTCCTCGAGCAGGCGCACGGCGTTGCGAACCGACTCAGCGTCGGGCGCCGTGCCTTCGAGGCGTCCACCCTTTTTCCATAACGCAACCTTGGTGATGCGAATCGATGCCGGCAGATAGCGCGCGACGACGTCGGCCACGCGCTGCTGTGGATCCTGCGCGAGCGCTCCTGCTGAAATCGCGGGCGACGAAGACGAATAGGTTGGGGCAGATGCCGGGAGTACCGGCTCCGGGCCTGCTTGCCCCAGCACCTCGTTGCGCAGTGCACGCGTTGCGGTTCGCGTCGCTTCACTCAAGGGATGCGGATCCACCTGGCCCACCGGCACGTCCAGGCGATTGATCGGGCCTTCGATCTGGATAGGATATTTTTCTGCAATCGGACCGGGCGCGCGCGCTGGCTGGTAATAGCCCGCCTTGGTATCGGCATCGATGCGAATCGCCCACTGCGTTCCCGTCGTCGTCGCCGAAACGCCCACTTGAGACGCATGGAATTCCTGGAGAAACATCGCACTTCCGCTGTTTGAGCTGCCCACCTGCAGGAAATCGACCTTCCCACTGCCACCGACGCGGGCCGGCGCGTTGGCATGGATCGACAGCAGCCCGATATTCACCCGCTCCAGCCACAACCGCAGGCGCGCGCCAGGATTCAGCGTGATCCGCAGCGCTGGCTGGCGCACCTGATCGACGAGCAGGGAAAGACCATCGCCACCCAGCAGCAGATCGTGCCCCGTTGCGAGTTGCACGGTGAAGCACGCCGCACCCGTGACGGAATTGTCCGGCGAGCGCTTCACTTGCGTGATCGACACTCCGCATGAGCCAAGTCCCGGACAGGCCTGGGCATGATCGGTGGCCAGGACTACGTCGCGCGGCGCCGGCTGCTCGTTCGGATTGGCATCCAGTACTCGCGAGCGCTCGACCACGATGACCTCGCGCGTCCCCGGAAACACGCGATTCTCGCTGCCGGAAACGACCCGCACGACGCAGTCGGACGCGGTGATCTGCAAATGCCGGAGATTGCCCAACTGGCCTGCTTCCGGCGCCCACGGCCGATCTGCCGACTGTCGCACGCGTGCGGCCTGGCCCAGGTACGACTCGGGCGAGGAGGGCAGTGACGCGCTCGCGGCCCAGAGGGGCGCTGCGAGCAGTGCCATCAACACGCCTGAGCGCGACGCGAGCATTCGAAGGGTGCGCATGGCGGCTGGCATCGATCAGGTTCCCGGCAAGGACCAATGACCCACTATCTCACAAGCCCAGGCGGCCGGTAGTACTGCCCTGGACGGACCGCGACACCCATCATCCGAGCCACGCCTGGCACGATGAAGCGCCGCTCGGCGCACTGGTGGGTGTCTCGATTGGGCGTGGGTGTCCCGATTGGCGCCAACCCGATTGCGGAAGCGAAGTCGCCCGATCGGTGTCGCGGCGCAATCGCGTATTGCGAGTTCCCTTTCGTCCCGCTTCGCGCGATACGTTTCACGCACGAGCGTGATAGTGACTGCGGTGGATCGACGCATCGGCCAATCCCGATTGCCAGCCGTGCAGGCAGCTCGCACAATGCCGGTTCGGTTCCTCCCATGGCAGGCAACGATTCCGTGAAGTCTCCTCTCACTGATCTGCGCGCCCAGATCGACCAGGCTGATGACGAGCTGGTTGCCGTGCTTGCGCGACGTATCCGGCTCACGGCCGAAGTCGGTGCCCTGAAATCGCTTAACGGTTTGCCGCTGTATGTGCCCGAGCGCGAAGCGCAACTGCTCGCGGCCCGGCGCGAAAAGGCGTCCGCGGTCGGCATCGATCCCGACTTGATCGAGGACATCCTGCGCCGGGTCATGCGCGAGAGTTACAGCTCCCAGGAGTCCGACTTCCCGGCCGCCGGCGATCGTTCGCGAGCCGTCGTCATTGTCGGTGGTGGTGGTGCCCTTGGTCGTTGCCTGTCTTCGTTCTTCATGCGCTCCGGCTACAGCGTGCGCATATTCGAGAAGGATGACTGGGCGCAGGCACCGGCGCTGCTCGCCGATGCCGGCCTGGTACTCGTCGCCGTTCCGATCGAGGACACCTGCGCGGTGATCGCGAAGCTGCCGAAACTGCCCGATGACTGCATCCTCGCCGACATCACCAGCATCAAGCAGGCGCCGTTGACGGCGATGCTGGCTGCCCACGGCGGCCCGGTGGTTGGCCTGCATCCGATGTTCGGTCCGGACATCAGGAGCCTGGCCAAGCAGGTGGTCGTGGTCTGTCCGGGCCGCGACGCCGTGCGCTGCCAATGGCTGATCGAACAGTTCGGCATCTGGGGCGCGGTCCTGCGCGAGGAACTGCCGGAGCGCCATGATCGTGCCATGGAAATGATCCAGGCCATGCGCCACTTCACCAGCATGGTCTACGGCATTTTCCTGCAGCGCGAGAATGCCGACCTCGACGAACTGATGCGCCTGAGTTCACCGATCTATCGTCTCGAACTGGCCATGGTCGGGCGTCTGTTCGCACAATCGCCACAACTCTATGCCGACATCATCATGGCGGCGGATGGCTTGCCCGCCTTGCTTGAACAGTACCGCGGCGTTCTCGACGATCTGTTGAAGCGCGTGCGGGAAAAGCAGCGCGACGAGTTGATCGAGGACTTCAACAGCGCACGCGGATACTTCGGCGATCTCGCCCCGGCGCTGTTGCGCGAAAGCAGCGAGCTGCTGCGCAAGGCCCACGATGCACGCGATCCGACGGCGCTGCGCGAACAGTCCCGGGTCCCTGCCGGGGCCTCGGCATCCGCTAAGGTTCCGTAACGCAAATCAAGGGCACGGCTGGTCGAATTACAGCGGATAGCAGAACAGCGAACAACAGGCCCCCTTGGGTCACGCCCGGTTTCTCCGCCACGACAAAGCGGGACCAGTCCGGACTTCCCGGATCGCTCCACCAATCGCTCGCGTCCCGATTCCGATTCTGGCAAATGGGCACCAATCGATTGCTATAGTGCAAGAACGAATCGGCAATGGTATCTGTCCGGTCCGACCACGAACTGGATCAGGGGCGGGCGATGCGTGGACTTCTTGTGTGTGGCTTGATGCTGCTTGTGCTGGCTGGATGCGGAGAGCGCGATTATCCCGATGACTGGCCAGGTCCTGATCCAGGCTGGTTTTCAAGAAAAGGCGGCTGCCCCGATCTCGCCGGCGATTACGATTCGGTCAATTCCGAGCTGAGCTGGCTGTTCAGTGCCAATCCGGACTACCACGTGGCGCGCAAGACGTGGTCGGATCATCACGCACGCGTTGAACAGGCCGATGACGGCAGCTGGCTCAGGATCACGATGAACCTGAATTCGCGCGGCTTTGAAGACTATCGGGAGCGCATGCTCAAGTTCAACTTCGAGAACAACGGCCTTCCAATGGACGGCTTGCTTGATCTGAAGGTCGGCGAGGATTACGAGTGTTCGGGCGGCTGGCTGAGAGGGCTGCGCTTCGAGCAGGCGGAAAAAGTGGGCGGGCTGCAGCGCAAGTCACTGCGGTTGCGCAGGGACAAGAGTGGCGGCCTGATTGCCGGCGCGACGGTGGAAATCGATCAGTCGGCGTCGTGGGGAGACAGCAGGCCCATCCCGCTCGGCAGCGCCAAGGGCACGCAATGGTTCCGCTGGCCGAAGCGTGACCCGGCCGACGACGAGGCATTGCTGGCGATGCAGGAAGTTGACGTGCATCGTTTCCCCTGGGTCAACAATGGAACACACATCCCGATACGGGTCACCAGCTTCTTCCTGGCGCCCATCTGCGTCCGCTTTTACGACGGGGACTATGGGTATGCCGTGAACGGCCCGGAGCAGCGCCGTTCGAGGGACGACCGCCGACCGCCGGCGCCGGTCTGTCCGGAATCCTGGGGCAAGTTCGATTTCGGCGAGGTCTTTCGGAAGGAGTTGACGGTGCCGGGCGATTTTCCACGCAAGTACCGCATCGAGTGGTTTGTCCTCGGCGAGGACGAAAGCAAGCCCGAAGTCATCAACATCACCGACGTTCGAAGACTGCCGGTGATGCCAAGGCGAGACTGATCAGGCACGCAGAAGGGGACGCAGCAACCATCTGTTTGAAACCTGGATTTTTCGGCGAGCAGTCGGCTTTTCGTTCCGCCACATCCCGGTCAGCGTCGACCGGTGCAGGAGCGACAACGACCGGGGCATCCACGACTTGGCATGGACGATGCGTGGCAAGATTTTCGGTGTCCCGCTTCGTCCACGGTTATTGTTCTCCCGGGTGTTCATCCGGTAGTGGAATTGGCATTACAGCCGTGTTCTGGCAGAAGACGATGCACCAGCGATCTTGCTCGCGGACCAGTGCATAGTGCATTCGTGTGCGCAGCACATCCTTGCCGATACTCGGACGGATGCCTGGCGGAAGCCGGTTGAACTGCTTCAAGTCCAAAACCACGTTGGCAATGGCTGCGGAATCGCCGAGCGCAAAGACTTCAAGGTCTTGTATCTCGAGTCGACTGCCCTTGAAGATGGTAGCGAACAACTCGCCGTGGCGGTGCGAATTGGCTTCTCTTCCCTTGAAGTGCATTCCTAGGATATTCACGAACCCGGCATCGGACGCGAAGTCCTTGCACCACGCTTGCGCATCTCCGGCGTTCCACGCAAAGACCTGCTGGTCGAGCAGGAGTCGAATCGAATTCTCGGTGGTAGGCGATATCGGCATGGACTTGATCCCCAAAGCTGCAGGAATGGGAGCTTCACAAACTTGAACTAAAGGCGACTTGAACCGTGATCGCTAGCCAGGCCCATGTGCTGCGCCAATGCCCGGAATCGCGGCCGTAATCGCAGTACGTTCCAGCGTGCATCGATCTTCAGGAACGCCATGCGTATGTCCCGCTCGCGGTACGCACGCTCCAGCTCGTCCAACGCGGCCTCCGTGCGGCCCAGCGCGGCATCTACCGCAGCGAAGCTGGTGGCGGGAACATGACCGAGGTCGCGACGCGCCGTCAGCTCGTGCAGGATCGTTTGCGAGAACTCCCGATTGCCCGCCTCCGCGTAGGCAATGGCCTGCATCGCCAACAATTGGCTGGCACGGTTGGAGCGCTCGACCGCGAGGTCGAAATCGGAGATTGCGGCTTCTGTATCGCCGCGGTCCAGCGCCATGCCTCCGCGAATTTGCAATGCGATCCAGAAGTCGGGTTTCAGTTCCAGCGCTCGCTGGACCTGCTTTTGTGCAGCCTCGATTTGCCCGGCGGCGGTGAGTAGTCCGGCGTAAATCGCATTGACCATCGGCGACAACGGATCCAGCTCACGGGCTTGGCGGGCCCGTTCAATCCCCTCATCGAACCGACCCAGGTCGACCAGCAGGTGGGCATAAGCCAGATGTGCTTCCATCAGGCTCGGATTCAGTTCGATGGCACGTTGCAGCGAAACCTCGGCACCTGTCCAATCCCAGTCATACAGATGACGGTTGCGGCCCTGCGCGACCAGCGCCTCGGACGAGTCGGGGTCGATCTTGAGAGCCTGTACAACCGCTGCCTTGGCCAGGGCGAACATCTCGTCAGGTTCACGGTCGATATGCACCATGCCACGGTAGGCAAGCGCCAACCCTGCGTAGGCACGGGTGCATGAGGGGTCCAGATCGATTGTGTGATGGAAGGCCTTAAGCGCCTCCTTCAGGTTTGCCTCGTCCGGCCGCTGCAGCAGATGATAGCCGCGCAGCCAGGAGCGATAAGCCTGGGGATCTTCGCCATGGCACAGGTTGCTCGCGCTTTCCGGTACCACGATGGGAGGCAGCGCCAGGGCCGCAACCACCGCCTGGGAAATCCTGTCCTGAAGAGTGAACACCTTTTCGACGCTGCTATCCAGGGTGTCGGCCCATACCGTCACGCCATTGGCAATCGATAACAGGCGCACGTTGATCCGAACATGGCCATTGACTCGTTGTACGGAGCCATCAACGACATAGGTGGCCCCGAGTTGGCGACCGGCCGAATCCGGATCCTGCAAAAAGTTCTGCCCGAATCGTTGCGACGATGCCAGCGCCCGCACGCGTAGTTGCCTGACTCGGCTCAGTTGCGTGATCAGGGTTTCGGCGAGGCCAAGTTCAAGCAGTTCGTCGGCTGGCCCCAGGCAAAGCGAGCGGAACGGCAATACCGCGAGAGCAATCTCATGTGGCACCGGAAGCGCGGATGCGACGGTGCTGTCACTGAACCTGGCGACGAAGCGGTAGCCGCGGCCCGGGATGGTAACGATGTAACGATGTTCGCCGGCACTGACGCCGAATGCCTTGCGCAGCGCCGAGATGGCCTGGGTCAGGTTGTTCTCCTCGACCACCCGGCCTGCCCAGACGGTGGCCAGCAGTTCTTCCTTGTCGACCACCCGGTCACTGTGTTCAATCAGATACACAAGGACGTCCAGGGCCTTGGACGTGATGGGAATCGGGGCGTTGTCGGGAGCAAACAGCTCCCGCGACACAGCGTCCAGTCGGAAGCCGCAGAATTCGAATGTGCGCAATTGCATGTCCATCGTCATGCGCATCAGAAGATTTCACAACTATTCAGGAAGTTTAGGGGAATTCCGGGTCGGCGTCATCGAATAATTTGGTGTCGCCAGAAGGGTCCTGGTGGCCGCTTGCAAACAGCAAGCGCACGCGTCCTTCCAATTGCCAGGAAAACCATCATGAACACGAAGATCATGTTTGCCATAGCCGTACTCATCCTTTCGGGTGCCGCAAGTGCCGCCGAAACCAGTGCAAAACCATCCAACCATGTGGTCTGGGGCTGGGGCGCAGAGCGCATCGTCGGTACGTATCAGAGCGAAGCCCAGGTCAGGGTGTGCGGGACGACGCTTC
This sequence comes from uncultured Gammaproteobacteria bacterium, assembly GCA_963822465.1. Lineage (GTDB taxonomy): Bacteria > Pseudomonadota > Gammaproteobacteria > Xanthomonadales > Rhodanobacteraceae > Dokdonella. Next base: position 123,322 of record CAWGHP010000012.1, read on the forward strand.
CTTTTCTTCCGGTGGCAAGCACGATTACTTTCCAGGCTGGCGGCACCATCACCGAGTCTGCGCGCTTCCCGCCAGGTGGTGTGCCAAACGTGTTCGGAATACCAGGGCAGTTCACGCGCAACATCGGGCTTGGGACCTGGTGGTACAACCCGTCTACGCGCACCTATTCGATGGCCATGCGCTACGACTACTTCGTGGACGGGATGTACCACGGGATCGGCACGGTCGATCGTGACCTCCATCTGAGTGCCAACGGCGATACGGCCTCCGGGCCGGTCGAGTCCTTGGTTAGCGCGGTAGATGGCAGCGTGATCGTTGATGTGTGCGGCGACGCGGTTTCAACACGCCTGTAAGGGTCTGGATCGCCGAAATCGGCGGTAGGGCGGGTTCCGCGGTTCCGTCATGACTGTTTCCGCTGATTCTGCCGCGACGAGATCCTGCTTGCGGAGTCGGATTGCGACATTGCAACCGGCTCCGCAGGCCATCGTTTCAGCTCGTTACCAGTCAGGAGCTACAAGTCCATGAACTCACGCAACTTCCCACGACGCGTCACGCGCAAACCGACTGGTGCCCGGCTACTGTTTGCGTCGCTATTGGTCCAGACGGCTCTTCCTGGAACTGCAATGGCGCAGGAAAATGTCGGGAACGGGACCCAGTTCTACACGACCGCAGATCCGGTCCAGGTCGGGCAACCCGTGGAGCTGATCGCAACGGCGCCGGCTGGCCTCACGCCTGAAAACAGCTTCGATTTCTACGGTGATACCGAGGATTTCTTTTCCGTGGAACCGCTTTGCGTCCATGTAAGCGGATCGACGATTGGCAGCCAGTGGATTGCCCATTGCACGGTAACTCTGCCGAACGCGGGCACTCGTTACTTCTATGCTGACGTCGGCACTCCCGTTGGCAACATGAGCAATTCTGCAGGAACGTACGTGGTCCAGCACGTAATACCCGAGACCCCCTTCGACGCCAACCAATTTGCCCTGACCGGTGCGTGGTACAACACGGCGGCTTCCTCCCAAGGCCTGATTCTGACGATCAAGCCGGACTTCAGCGGTGTCGGCAGTGGCTACTTGTTCGCGGGGTGGCCAACCTATGACGCCAACGGCAATCCGCGCTGGTACATCCTGCAAGGTGGCCAGGTTGATGAGCATGGTGGGTCGTATGCCCTGGGCATCTACGGTTCAACCGGTGGGGGCTTCAATGCGGCGACGATGTCGACGACGGTTGCGGTAGGCACGGCGAGCCTGCGCTTTTATGACTGCAATCACGCCGCCCTGAGCTACGCATTCCTCGATGGCCGTAGCGGGACATCGGCGTATATCCGCCTGACCAACGCAACGGCTTGCAGCACCGAACAACCGGCCACCCAAGCGGACGCGTTACCCGAAGACTACGCTGACGTGATGCGCTCTGGCGCCTGGTATGACCGCGAGTTTTCCAGTCAGGGTCTGCAACTGGATATCGTGCCGTCACAGCACCTGTTCTTCGCGTCCTGGCTGACCTATGCGCCCGCCTCGAATGGCTTGACGGGAGTCGAGGGCCAACGCTGGTTTACATTGCAACGCAACGACTACACGCCAGGCGCGACGAGGCTCACCAACGTTCCCATCCTGACGACCATCGGGATTTTCAACGGTCTCAGCGAAGGCCGCATGGAACAGGTCGGCCGTGCCGACATTACCTTTACCTCGTGCCGCACGATGACGATCGACTATCAGTTCACGGCGGGCGAGTTCAAGAGCCTCGGCGGCACGATGTACGAAGAAGCCTTGCTGAATGGATGCCCGTGACGGGTGGCGAAAAGGCGGACATTCAGGAAATCTGCTGTTGCCCTTGTATCGAACAAGGGGGCTGGCTGACGGTCGCTGCAGAAGCCGTGTAGTCGCACGGCCGTTTTCCGGGCTTGCTTGAGTACGGACCGTATCAGCGGCCAGGCCGATCACGGCGACACGGTGCTCGAAAATCCTGGAGCAACGAGCGATGACCGGATTGCCGATGACTTTTCCCGTTGCAGCGATAGCCCGGCGTCACGTCTCGCCAAAGCCGGCACGCCGGAGCGGGACGGAACCGGGACAGCCATCATCCGAGCCGCCTTTGGCACGATGAGGCACCGCTCGTTGGAACGCTGGCGGTGCTGACAGCGGGGCTTGGCGGGATGGGCCCTCGGAGAGGGCCATGCGAGTGCGAAGGTTGATGGTGGGCACGGTCGCCTCCATGTCGTGGTCACCATTCAGCATCAGGAGATTGCCTTGTCTACCGTTCTTGTAACCGGAGCGAACCGCGGTATCGGCCTGTCGCTTGCGAAGCACTACGCTGCACGCGGCGACAAAGTGATCGGCACGTGTCGTGAAGGAAGCGCCGCGCTGGCGGCGACCGGCGCGCGCGTCGAGGCCGGTGTCGACGTGACCGACGGTGTCGCACTCGACGCATTGGCGAAGCGCCTCGGTGATACGCGCATCGACGTTCTGATCTGCAACGCCGGCATCCTCTCGAAGGAGACCCTGGGTGACATCGACGAGGACGGGTTTGACAAGATGCGTCGGCAGTTCGAGGTGAACGCGCTCGGGCCGCTGCGCACGGTACAGGCCTTGTCCGGGCATCTGGCCAAGGGCGCGAAGGTGGGAATCCTGACCAGTCGCATGGGCTCGGTTGCAGACAACGGCTCGGGCGGCTACTACGGCTACCGGGCGTCGAAGGCGGCCGTGAATGCGATCGGCAAGTCGCTGGCGCTGGATCTCAGGGACCGTGGCGTCGCGGTGATGCTGCTGCACCCTGGCTACGTCGCGACCGAGATGGTGGGAGGCAGTGGCGACATCAGTCCGGACGCGGCGGCCGCGCAGCTCGTCGAGCGCCTTGATGCGCTGACGCTAGCGCAGACAGGAACCTTCCAGCATGCCAAGGGCGACGTGCTGCCCTGGTAGCAAAGCCCCGGGCCAGCTTGCGAGGACCCGGCAGAGCGAAGGTGGCGGTACGGCCAGGGCCGGAATCGGGACACCGACGATCTGAATCGCCTTGGGCGCCCTAAAGCGCCGCTCGGTTGGATGGTGGGTGTCCCGAATGGCGCGTCTCCCGAATGGCGCGTCCGAAAGGCGCTATGGTTGCCTGGCCGCTCCGCAACCGAGAACCCGGGGCAGGTTGCGCTTTCCGGGGCTGGAACTTCCATTTCCGGGGCGTTCCGGAGGATTCGGGTCGGATTGGACGTTTGTGCTATTTGGAAAGTGCACTCTGACCCCTGGTTTACGCAGGATTCCGGGTTTCCGCTTTCCGTCAGTCCCCGGGCGCTACGGGAAGTAGTCGTTCACCTGGTTCGGGTTCGCGCATCCACCGGTAGATCCGAGGGGCCTGCTGGATGCTACAACCGTGAACGATGCATCCTCGTTGTAGACGTGGTCGTAGAGCGCGACGGCTGTCAGGGCATTTGTCGTGAATCGCGCTGTTTCGCCGTCGTACTGCGAAGTCTCAAGGGCCAGGGTATCGGCGAGATCGGTGCCATGGTGGATGATCGTGTTCGCGGCATTGTCGATTCGCACGTTCTGCTCGCCATCGTAGATCGAGGTGAAAAGGACAACGCCGGTGGGTCCCATGGATTCCATCGTGATTTTTGCGCCGCCGTCGATTAGCGTCGTTCGTCTGGCTCCGTCCCAGCCTGCCACGCCGCCCCAATCCTTGATGTGCTTGCCATTGAGATTTTCATGCGGATCGCCCCAGTGCTGGACCGCGTTGAATGAGTAGGGATCCTGGATCGTGACGGTATGGTGGTCGACCCTGATGGTGTAGCCGCTCGAAGTCCTGAACTGGATCAGAGTGCCGGAACCGCCTGGCTGCGATAGATATCCGGGTTCAAAACTGTCGCGGAACAGTACCGGGGGACACTCCAGGTTGCCCGTGGCAACCCGGATAGCGCCGGGGCGCTGATCCTCGAGGACAACAAATGGGGGTGGATTCCAGCCATTGATCTGGCGGCCGATCTCCGAGAGTTGCGCCATTGAATTGGCCTCGCTCGCACTGACGCGGGATGATGCGCTGCACAGCACTAGAATTGCCGCAATGGCGCATGGCAACGGGTTTAATGATGTAGTTGGCGTCATTTTGGCATTCTCCGAGGCAAATCATGGGGCGTGGCTTGAAATTCCCGCTGCCAGACAGCTTGCGCAGAAAGAGGGTCCCGGTTGAGAGTGTCCACAATGAGCGCGTTGTATGCTTGGCAGCAGATTGTGCGGGTCAACCGTCGATGGAGACCTGAGCCCGCGACCCGAAAGCCAGGTAACTCAATCGAAGCCGCTGTTGAAAATGACCGACAGCATTTTCGGAAAGAGGTCGTTGGTTGGCCAGTTGACTATCTGGTTGCGGACCCCCCACATCGCATTGTCGATTTCACACGAAACACAGGTTGCACCCGTTTCGTCGCGACGATTGAGGATGGCCACGAAATCCCAGCCATCCTGGATTCTGACCATATAAGAAGTGGTGCCGGGCAGGCTGCCGTCGTGCCAGGTGTTGTAGTTTCCGCTGCCGTAGTTTCTTACCGACCAACCTTGGGCGTAGTAAGCATCGCCAGGCTGATATGGCAGAGGGTAGTTCTGCGGGAGCGAGAACATGCGATTGATCGAAGCCTGATTGAGGATGGCATCCGGCGCGGTCGGGTTGTCGAGGTTGCTGGCGATGCGCACCATCTCGACCGCTGATGAAATCCAGCCGCCGTGGCTATCCATGTTTTCGATGTTGAAGGCGCCGTACTCGTAGGGCACGGAGGCGCCCGAATTGTCCATCACGGTCGCCCGCATGATGCCGGACTTGTAGCCCACTTCATTGGGTGCGCGCAGGGAGAGCAGCGAGTGTCCGAGGCGCAGGTTTCTCGCCCCGATCGGTGCAAACACGGATTTGGCATAGTCCTCGTAGCTCATGCTGGTCACATCCTCGATGATGCGGCCGAGCAGCATGTACCCGTAGTTGCTGTATGAGAACGTGGTGCCTGGTTGGCTGCCGAGCGGTATGCCATTCATCGCGCGGATGATGTCGGTGGTGCTGATCGGCATGCCGATGCCGGAATCGGCTGCAATCTGCGGATCAGCGAACATGGGGTCACGGAGGCTGTCGTAGGTGCGAAAGCCGGCCAGGTGTTCAAGAAGATTGCGGACGGTGACGTTGGCCAGGCGCGGATCAGCCGTGTGACCCGGAAGAGTCGTGAGGTCGATGAAATCGCCAATGGTGGCGGTGAGCGACAGCCGGCCTTCCTGGATCAGGCGGTTGATCAGAATTGAAGTGATCTGCTTGCTGTTGCTGGCGACGCGCATCAGTGAACCGGGTTGCACGGTGAAGTCACCCGCGATCGGATTCAGCGTGTAGCCGTGCGCAAGCACCAGGCGGCCTTGCCAGGTCACGGCCAGTTGTCCCGCGGTCACCCCATGCTGGGACATCAGGGTGTGCATGGCGTTGTCGAAAGCGACCAGACCTGGAACCGGATCGCCGGTAACGGTCCATTGCGCGTAGGTCGGAGCGGTCGCCGTTGTCATCAAGGCGAGCAGCAAGCGCCGCCATACCATCAAGGTTCGAAAGTTCGTGCTTTCAGATGTTGGGAGCATGTGCGTCTACCTCTGCATAGGGGGCGTCCTTGCCCTGGATCTCATCCCTGACTTCCCTATGCGCAGTTCGGCGGTGAATCGGCTCACACGAATAGCGCCGCCGCGGCAAGACAGCCGACTTGTTAAGGTTGCCGCGAAGTCTGTGACGCCAGTTGCCGCTTTTTGGGCGGCTGGGTCCGGCAGGCTGCCCGACAGTCATTGAGCCGGTTCAGCGCCAATTTGCGCATCTCCTCGCACGTGATCGCCGAGATCGAGGTGCGCAATGTCCAGCCATTTACCCCATGCCACCGAACGCGCCTTCCCGCACGCCGCACGAGCAAGCTCTGCGTTGCTGGACAACTTGAAGAACGCCTTGCCGGCGCGCGGCAGGGCTTGTTTCGCCCACCGGGCCTTCACGAAACGTGACGATCAACTGCGCCGGAGCGGATCGTCGGAGCCAAGTGCGTTGAATAGCCAGATGCGTGCCGCCTGCCAGTGCCGTTTGACGGTCGCAGGAGAAAGCGCGACAGCGTCGGCCGTCTCTTCTATGCTCATGCCTCCGAAATACCGGAGTTCCACGATGCGGGCCTTGATTGAATCCACCTTCTCAAGGTTCGAGAGTGCCTCGTCAAGGCCGACCAGGTCTATTGCCTGCCCATCATCGGCAATGTCGAGTCCGGCAAGATCTATTCGCTGGCCGCCATCTCGCTTTGACGCAGCGCGGCGCCGCGCATGATCGATCAGGATTTCCCTCATCAGTCGTGCCGCCACGGCAACGATTTGCGTACGGTCCGCGCCCTCGGTTGCCGCAGAACCAGACAAGCGCAACCACGCTTCATTGACCAGCGCCGTGGGCTGCAAGGTGTGATCGGCGCGCTCGCGTCGGAAGATCTGGCCCGCGAGCCGGCGCAACTCCGGATACAACACTTGCACGACGCGATCTCGCGCTGCGGTATCGCCTTCTCGCCAGGCCGACAGCCATTCTGTCACGGGGGCGTTCATGGATTGAGTTTATCCCGAATTCCGCGAAAGCGCCTGGACGGCCGAACGGCCGACTGTCGCGATGCAACCGCCCGTGGGGCCCAAGTTGATACGTGATGGATATTCAGACTGAAATTGAAGCTATCAGGATCCTTGAGCAGATCCTCGTCCTGCCACACCAGGAGCGCGAGCCGTGGTTGAACAGCCAGACCATCGAGGCCCGAATTGCAGACCGGGTGCGCGCCCTGCTGCGGACGGCTTCCGAGACCGGCGAATTCCTGGAAGTACCGGTGGCGTTCGAAGGCGCGTTCGGCATGTCGCCCGAAATGCCCGCTCTCGGTTCGCGTCTCGGCGCCTGGCAACTCGATCAACAATTCGATGCGGGCGGCATGGGCGTAGTTTTTCTCGCCCATCGCGCCGACGGCAGTTACGAACAGGTGGTCGCCATCAAACTCGTCCGTTCCGGCGAGCTCCTCCTTGATCCTGCACGCAAGGCGCAGTTGTTCCAGCGTTTCGAGCATGAACGCCATCTGCTGGCTCGCCTGGACCATCCAAACATCGTGCGCATCCTCGATGGCGGCAGTACCGAAGGCGGGATTCCCTATCTGGTCATGGAGTATGTCGACGGGCGGCCGTTGACGGACTATTGCACCTTGCGCAAGCTCGACATTGCCGCGCGGGTCAAGTTGATGGTCAAAGTCTGCAATGGCGTTCAGGCTGCCCATCGTCATCTGATCATCCACCGTGACCTCAAGCCAGGCAATATCCTGGTCGGCGCGGACGGTGAACCACGATTGCTCGATTTTGGCATCGCGCGCTTGCTCGACGGTGACGGCTTGAATGAATCGGCCACCGCGACCGCGACCGTGGCGATGACGCCGGCCTACGCGAGTCCGGAACAGGCAAGACACGAACCGCTCACCACGGCATCGGATGTGTATTCACTGGGCGTGATCCTCTACGAACTGCTGGTCGGCAAACGCCCGTATGCACTCGAAGGAGCCAGCCCGGCGCAAAGCGAACGCATCATCAGTGAAACCGAGCCCCCGACCTTGCGGCGTGCGCTGGCCACTTCGGACCTGAGTGCGGACGAGAAGCAACTTCGTCAATCGCGTATCGGTGGCGATCTCGAACGCATCGCTGCGCGTGCCTTGCACAAGGATCCGTCGCGCCGCTATGAATCCGCCCAGGCATTTGCAGATGACCTGTGCCGCCATCTGCAAGGTCGGCCGGTGCTTGCCCATCCGGACAGCGTTGTCTATCGCTTCGGAAAGTTTGTGCAGCGCCATCGTGTCGGCTCCGCAGCTGGAGCACTGGCTGTCGCGGCGATCCTGGGTGCCGGAGCCATCGCGCTCTGGCAAGCCGCCGAGGCCAGGCAGTCGGCGCGGGATACCGGTCTGGTCAACGCCTTCCTTGTCGATGTCCTGTCGGAGTCGAATCCGTACGCAAGCGGAAGCGAGATCAGCCTCGCCGAGGCTCTTGATGACGCCGCCGAAAAGGTTGATGAAAACTTCAGCAATCGCCCCGATCTCGCCGTCGACATTCGCTATTCGCTCGGCAAGAGCATGCTCGGACGCTACCGGCTCGACGCCGCCGAGAAGCAGCTCACCCTGGCACTGGAACAAGGGCAACAGATATTCGGTCCACTCGACGCCCGTTCGATCAAGGCGGTCGCAGCCCTGGCCTCCTTGCGCAAGGAACAGAACCGACTGGTGGAAGCCAAGGCGCTCTACGACGATGCGCTTGATCGCACCGCACGCAGTGGCCAGACCAATACCGAACTGGAGGCCAACATCCTCAACGACTATGGGGTGCTCTTTCTCATTGAGGATGATTTCGAACACGCCGACTCCATGCTGCGCAGGGCATTGCTTGCAGGTGACAACGCCAGCACTCCGCCAACCGATGACGAGCGTGCGCAGACGCTCGGCAATCTCGCCCATTCTGCGCGCGGCCTCGGTGACCTTGACCGCGCCGATGCCTTGTACGACCAGGTGCAGGCGATCTTTGAACGTCTGTATCCAGAAGGTGGCCCATACCTGGCCATCGTGCTCAACAATCGTGCCCGCCTGGCTCGCGCACGCAAGCATCCCGAGCAGGCGCTGGCCTATCTGCAACGTGCGGTCGCCATGCATCGACGTTCGTTCTCTGGCGACCATGTAATGGTGCTGGTACCAATGACCAATCTGGCCCGGCAATCGATCGAACTCCAGAATGCTGAACTCGCCGCCCAGTGGGCTGAGCAGGCCGTCGCCATGTCCGATCGCATGTATGTGGCAACCGATCATCACTACCATGCTCAGGCGCTGACCACGCTTGCCGACGCGCGTCTATTGCAGGCCCGCTATGCGGATGCTTCGGATCTGATCGGGAGGGCCGAGGCTTCGCTGGGGCGTCTCGAGTCGCCGCACGAGGGATCGCAGAACTATCTTGATGACGTTCGCGCGAGGCTTTGCACGAACGAAGCCGCCACTGGACTGTCCGCCTGCAAACACGCGCACTGAACTTAACAAGGGCCCATCCGCCTTTTGCCAGCAACCGGACATCCACTGTTTGGACGAGCCGAAGTGAGCCGGGCGAGTGCGTTGCATAGACTCCTGGTTACCGGGGTCAGGGTGCACTCTTCCGAGTTTCGGGTCGAAATGTGCAAGCTGAGCCGTCTTTCGGGTTGTCGCGAGGACCCGGCAGGGCGAAGGTGGCGGAACCGGGCAGGGCCCGAACCGGCTCACCCATCCTCTGAGTTGTCTTGGGCACGCTGAAGCACCGTTCGGCGGAATGGTGGGTGTCCTGAATGGCGTTCCGCTGGTAGCAAGCCCCGGGCCAGGCGATCGATGCGCCCGACGGCAGTCTCATCGTGGGGCTGCATTCGACGCGGTGTCCGGCTCGGCCGAGGTTGGCGCGGACTGAAAGGCCAGGGTGATGATGGTCGGAAAGATGAATCCCTTCAGGTAGGAAAGCGCGTGACGGCCCTGGGTGAACTCCACGGGCAGGTTGCCGAAATGCGCCCAGTACTGGGTGGCAACCAGCGCGGTGATTCCAGCCCACATGCCCCACAGGGCCCGGCGCGCCCCGGACACGACGCACAGCAAACTCGCCGCGATGACCGCGCGCAGCGGCGACTGGATGTATTCAAACGACGTTGCAGCGCTCGGGCCAGTGCCGAGATAGAGATCGTAGAGCATGTAGCAATGGTAAAAAATGAGGAGTCCGGCCAAGCTTGCAACTAGCAGGCGCCGAGCTACGGATATTCCCTTCGTTGCGGCGCTTGTTGATTGACCCGGCGCGGTTCGATTCCTGCTCACGCGATATTGTCCAGTCAAGCATGGCCGAGGGCTGGCCGTGCCTGCCCGGGCAGAAAGTCACGATCAACGAGCGCGATGCACCCCGAGCTGGCGGTCATGCAGGCGCGTCAGCGCGAGCTGGGATAGGATTGCGCCGCACAGCGCCAGGAACATGTCCCATTGGGTGTCCCAGACATCGCCCTGGGTTGCGAGGTAGGCATCGGCATCGCCACCCATGATCAAGGCGGCCCACCATTCGATGAATTCGAAGAACGCGCTGAAGCTGAGGCAGGCGGCGCAGACAAGGTAGAACAGCCAGCCGCCCGGTCGCAGCGGCGTCAGGCGCAACAGCAGCTCGCGCGCGAGGATCGCCGGCACGAAACCCTGTGCGAAGTGGCCCAGGCGGTCGTAGTGGTTGCGCGCAAGGTCGAATGCATCGCGCGCCCAGTTGCCGAGCGGCGTCTCGGCGTAGGTGTACTGGCCGCCGTAGATGAGGATCACGGCGTGGATCGCGAGCAGCCAGTAGAGCAGGCGCGTCAGCGGGAAACGCCTGCGCGTGGCGACCAGCAGCGGAATCGCAGCCAGCACCCAGATCACTTCCATCAGCCAGGTCAGGCGGTCATTCGGCGCGATGGCCGACCACAGCAGCACCCCGCCGACCAGCGTCAGAAGGAGCCGTCGCCTCGCCGCGCCCGACGCCGACCGCGGGGACGCGACCGTGCAACTCTTCCATTCTCGTCCCCCTGGTGTCATGCATGATCAGCTTGGACCATAGCGCAATCGGTCGCCCGCAGCCGGAAACAACGGCCTTCGCATGGTGACTGGCATTGGTTGTCGTGAACTGCCTCGTGGACGGCCGGTATTAACTGCCGTCAGACCGCCTTCGGCTGGCTCAATGGCGAAATTGTGGGTGTCCTGGACTGCTTTTGTCTCCTCTTTCACCCCTCGGATCTTGAATCACAGCGCGTCAAATCCATCGGCAAAGATTGGATTCGGCAAAGGCGCCGGCGGGACTGCCGCCAGCCCGCTGCGTGAAAAGCCTCCCATGCCGGAAAAGTCACCACCCACTAGAACGACACCATCAGGTCGAAGCGCAATCGCTCGAATTGGTGGAAACCAGAACGAATCCGATAGGGGACCACCAGACAGTGGACCACCGTTGCGAAAGTCGATTTGCGGCGATGGGTTCCAAGCGGAATCAACAAGGCCGCTGCCTCCGGTTTCCAGCTTCGCCAGATACGAAGCAGCATGACCATCGATCGCACCAAACATCCCTCCAAAATAGAGATGCGCGTTTGAGTCCAGAGCAAGTACGGCAGTTCGTTCAGTGGCGTCCATCGAGGGAAATCCACCCACTTCCGCAGAGAGCGTATGTGACCAATTTGGATCGACCACGCCGGTTGGTCCAGAAAGCTTTGCCACGCGATATCGATTTTGACCATTGATCTGGCCGAACGAGCCTGCAATAAAGACGTTTGAATTCGCATCCACCACGACTGACGTCACGGGTCCATTTACCGATGGCGCCCACAGCGGGTCCACTACGCCTCTGCCCGCTCTAGAAATTTTTGCAATATGCTGTCTGGATGGATTGTTCACGAAAAAAAACAAATGTCCCGCTACATAGACGCTACCATCGGGGCCAATGGCAATAGACTGCACCGGCTGGGCGTAAAGCGGCAGCCAGTCTGGATCGGCCAAACCTGTAATCGCGGAAAGCTTTGCCAGTCCATATCGCGGTGTTTGACCACCGATACTCCCGAAAAAATCCCCGCCAACGAAAATGTCCCCCTGCGGGGAGATTGAAATGGCGCTAATTCCGATGCCTTGAAGACCAACGCCAGGTGAAGGATCCCATCCGAGAGCGGCCGCACCATTTGCGGCAGCTGGCAACTTCGCCAATGCGCGTCGCAGTTGCCCACCAATATGCATGAAAGACCCGCCTACATAGACATTTTGAGCGGCATCCGATGCCAGTGCACGCACGATGCCGTCAGCGTGGGGGTTCCAATTCGTATCAAGTGAACCATCCGCGTTTAAGCGAAGCAGGTTTGTCCATATTTGAGTTCCGCTTACATACTCAAACTCTCCCCCGACGACGGCTCGCCCGTCCTGAAGTACCGTGACGGCGTTCACTATCCCGGGGAACGTCGCATCCATGCGTGGAAGCTCCGCCAGTCCGGCTTGGTCGATCCTGGCCAATCCCTTTCGAGAATTCGTTCCCAAGAGAGCAAAGTCGCCGCCCAGAAAAATGGAGCCATCCGGATTGACAACCAGGTCGTACGCGACTGCGTCAGGATTAGGTTGCCAGGTGGCATCGACGACACCTTCCCCACTGGCAGATATCTTTGCCAGAAATGGTACCCAAGGATTCCCGTAGCGGCCTGCAACGAGCAGATTGCCTACGTTGTCGGTTCGCATTGCATAGACCCATGTACCGCTTTCATCAGGAATCGACAACGTCGGCCTCCAAGCGGTGTCGAAATCTCCTGATTCCGATATCTTGGCAAGAGACACGCAGACGGATGGATCGGATGCCGGACAAAAATGTCCGCCAACAAAAACACTGTGGTCGGCCGCTACGACAATTGCGGTAACTAAGCTGTCGTTGGTAGCCGGCATCCAAGTCGAGTCGATTTCTCCGTTTCCAGTGGCGAATATTTTGACCAGGCGTAGCGAATATCCACTCGCATAAACATGGCCGCTGCCGTCGTATGCGACCGCGAGAATCGAGTCCATTCCGGGGTTCCAATCACGATCCAATTGGCCAGTGGCGCACGACGCCTTTACAAAGTTCTCGAGATAGCGCCCGTCATTACTCGACCCAGCAACAAAACTACCCCCGATAAACAGGGATCCATTTCCATCAGTAACCAGAGATCGAATTGTTGCGTACGAAAGGGAGTGCCATCCTGTAACCAGATCCCCGTGTCCGGCTCCTGATATCTTTGCAAGCCCCCAACGATATTCATCGTTGACCTTGGTGAAATTTCCTGCCGCATAGACAGAGTCATCAACATCGACTGCCAGCACCGTAACCGCACCATCCACGGTAGGTGCCCAAGTCTCGTCCAACGCCCCCGTCGCATCCAGTCGCGCAATGTTGATTCGGGATACACCATTGATTTCGGAAAATCTTCCACCGACAACGATTCCGCCATCCGGCCTCTTCGCGATTGCATGCACACTGCCATTCGTGGTCAGGTGAAGATTCGGCAGAGCAAGTGGATCAGGTGATTGCGCGCACGCCGCTCCGCAATGCAGTATCAACAAACAACGCAACAGAGGCGAATAGTTGAGGTTCCCGTTGCTATTGGCTCTCGATGAGGCGACTCCTGCCCAATTCAGGATTCGAGCAAACATGATTGAGTTCCATTCAAAAATTCGAACCATGAGCGTATAGGAAACCTTGTTATTTGTCTTCTTCAGTAGTGGAATCATGCTGCGCTGCATTGCCCGGGTCCCTTCGAGTTTCCGCTGGCGTCCATGAGAAATGGGTCAGGACTAATCTTGAATTCGGCATGCGGCTAGTGTCATTTGGGTTGATATTTCCGCGTGCGAAAACGCGCTTGCGACTTTAGTGCCGGTCCTCGGTTGTCGGGCTTGGGTGTTCCCTTGACGCCGCCAGACAATTGACGCGACCTCCTCGCAGGGAGATCACGTCTTCTGGAATGCATGCCGCTACACCGACGACGACTTGGACACCCACGACGCGACGATTTGGACACCCACAATCTGGCGTAAACACGGCGCTGCAGGCTACTGGATGTGCCGAATGGTCGCTCTCGAATGGCTCTTCCTGGACCCGTCTGGCCCGGGCCATCCGTGGCCGATCTTCTCTGATTTCTTCTGGCCTGAATCGTGCATTGCTCTTCCCGGCGAAGCGGGAAGCGCTTGTGCACGACAAATTGGAGCCTGCGGCGGACAGAATCGGGGTCATTTCGACTTGTGCTTGCCGATCATGGCCACCGCGCCTGCCAGTGCGGTGACGATTCTTTGAGAGGGACGAGGTGATTACAGGACGTACAAGCGAAGCTCCGCCACTGAATGCCCATGACCCGGGTCGGTTCGCAATGGGCCCTGACCGTGCGCTGGCGATAGCGCTCTGCGTGGAGCGCCACCGGACCCTGACAGGTCTGGTTCTGCTTGTTTACGTGGCCGTGCTCGCTGCGAGCGTCATTCTCTGCTTGACGCCGCGCAACACGGTTTCGATGGGGTACCAGTCCCAGCGCACTGGAGTGCAACTTCCAACTGCACTAATCGACGCATTCTGCTCTACTGAAGGGATTGGGATCCTGGGGAATCCGGTACATGAGTGAATGCGGCATCATCTTGTGCGTGGACGACGATTCGACAGTGCTGAGCGCACTGCGCACGCTGATTGCCACGAATTTTGGCCAGGATCTGGAGGTCGAGTTCGCCGAGAGCGGCGAAGAGGCCCTCGAGATCGATGCCGAACTGCGCGCGCAAGGTCGGGAACTGAGCCTGGTCATCTCCGACTTCATGATGCCCGGCCTGCGTGGCGACGAACTGCTGGTGCGCCTGCATGAACGCTCGCCGGGTACGGTCAAGATCCTGCTGACCGGACAGAGCGACCTCAGCGGCGTCAAGCGCGCGATCAACGATGCCAATCTGTACCGGTTCCTTGAAAAGCCATTTCTCAACGAGGACATCGTGCTGACTGCGCGCGCGGCAATCCGCGCCTACCGGCAGGAGCGCGACCTGATCGAACAGAACGAAAGATTGCGCCAGATGAACGCCGAGCTGGAATCTCTGGTGGCCGCGCGCACGCAGGAACTGGTCGAGATGAACGAGCAACTGCGGATTCTTTCCGTCACCGACAAGCTGACCGGTCTGTTCAATCGCCGCAAGCTCGACGAAGAGATGGAAGAGGAATTGGCCCTCGACCGTCGCTACTCGCAGAGCAGCGCCGTCATCATTGCCGACATCGACCACTTCAAGCGGATCAACGACAGCTACGGCCACGGCGCTGGCGACATCGTGCTGGCCGGCGTCGCCGACATCTTCCGCAGTTGCACCCGCGATTGCGACGCCCTCGGCCGCCTGGGCGGCGAGGAGTTCGTGATACTGTGCCGGCACAGCACGCGCGAGGGCGGGGTCGCCGCTGCAGAGAATCTTCGCGCCGCCATCGCCGGCCATCGTTTCGCCGGAGTGGGTCCGATTACCGCGAGTTTCGGAGTGGCAGCCTACCGCGAGGGTGACGACGTGGCGAGCCTCCTCGCCCGTGCCGATGCCGCCCTGTACCGGGCCAAGAACAACGGTCGCAATCGCGTGGAGGTGGAGTTTGACTGAGGCTGAAGCCAGCATCCGGCAACCGGCGTCCGTCGCGCAGCTGATGCAACGCGTGGCGGCGCTTGAAAGCGAAGTGGCCGAACGCCGCAAGGGCGAGTCCCTGCAGCGTGCCCTCTACGAGATCGCTTCGCTGTCGACCGCGGACAGTCCGGAGCACGAACACTACGCCCAACTGCACGAAATCGTCGGCCGGCTGATGCATGCCAAGAACTTCATCATCGCCACTTACGACGCCGAGCAGGGGCTGATCCGCCAGGAGTATCTGGTGGACGAAGACACCAACCAGGTGGCGGAGACCTTCCCCTACGGCGAGGGTATTTCGTCGCTGGTCATTCGTACCCGCATCCCCTGGTTGCTGGACGAAGTGCTGTTCCAGTTTCTTGTCGACCGGGGAGAGATCCGGGCCGCACGCGGCATGGTCGACTTCAACAGCTGGATGGGTGTGCCGCTGATCGCGCAGGAACGGGTCTACGGCCTGATCATCGTACAAAGCTATAGCGCCGACATCACCTACACGCAGGCCGACCTGGACCTTCTCAATTTCGTGGCCAGCCATGTGGCGGCGACAACGGCACGCTGGCAAGCCAACGCCGCGCTCTCGGCGGCGATGAAAGATCTTGCCGTCTCGGCCGAAACGCTGCGGCTGGTGGGCGACATCGGCAAGGACCTGACCGGAAGTCTCGATGCCGAGGCCATCTGCAGGACGCTGGAGAAAAGTTTTTCCGCATTGCTGCCGGTGGATGTGTTCGGCGTCGCCTTGCTTTCGCCGGCCGGCGATGCCCTCGATTTCCTGTTTTATGTCGAGGACGGCGTGATCGACGAACCCAGTTCGTTCCCGCTCGACCACCCGACCTCGCTGGCCGCACTGACCTTTCGCGAAGACCGCGAACTGACCGTGTTCAACGAAACGCAGCTGGCCAGCGCGCCCAGCGCCAGCCGCGGCAACGAAGGCAGGCCGATCCTGTCGGCGGTGTTCCGTCCGCTGATCGCCAATGGCCGTCGCATCGGCGTGGTGACCGTGCAGAGCCACCAGGCCAACGCCTATCACGAGCGCGAACTGGAGGTGTTTCGTTCGGCTGCCTCCTACGCTGCGATTGCGCTGGCCAACGCCGATGCCTATGCCGTGGCCGAAAAGGCACGCAAACAGGCGGCCAAGGCCCTCGAGGACCAGCACCAGGCCGAAGCGCATCTGGTGCATTCGGAAAAGATGGCCGCGCTTGGCCAATTGATCGCAGGCGTGGCGCACGAGATCAACACGCCGATCGGGGCGATCAAGTCCAGCGGCCAGAATATTTCCGATGCGCTCGACAGCGCCTTGCTGGGTCTGCCGGCCTTGCTGGACGAACTCGACAAGACAGACCGCGAGCGCTTCAGCGCCCTGGTGGCGCGCGCGAACAAGCCCAGGAAGATGCTCAGCACGCGCGAGGAACGCGCAGTCGTGCGCGACGTGACCACGGCACTGGAAGCCATCGGCCTGGGTCAGGCGCGCCACTACGCCGACTTGCTCGTGCAGCTGCAATCACACAGCGACCTCGATGAGATGCTGCCGCTGCTCAAGCATCCGGCGATAGACCGGATACTGGATATCGCTTACGGAATTTCCACCATTTCCACCAACGCAGGAAACATCAATACGGCGGTGGATCGGGTGGCCAAGATCATCTTCGCCCTGAAATCGTTCTCGCGCTTCGGCGGCGTGCAGGTATGGACGGAATCGGATCTGGCCGCGGGCCTGGAGACGGTGCTGACGATCTACCAGAACCAGATCAAGCACGGCACCGAACTGGTTCGCCAGTTCCAGGAAATGCCGCAAGTCCGCTGTCTGCCCTGACGAGATCAATCAGGTCTGGACCAATCTGATCCACAACGCGCTGCAGGCGATGGACTACAAGGGCACGCTGACCATCAGCCTGCGCCAGGAGGGCGGGGACGCGCTGGTGTCGGTCACCGACACGGGTTGTGGCATGTCGCCGGAGCTGCAGAAGCGGATCTTCGAACCCTTCTTCACCACCAAGTCCACGGGTGAAGGCACTGGACTGGGGCTGGACATCGTGCGCAAGATCGTGGAAAAGCACATGGGCAGGATCACCGTGGAAAGCGAAGTCGGGCGTGGCACCACCTTTACTGTGCATTTACCGATAGCGGGAGCCGGATAGTGGAAAAGGGCGTTTTGCTGTGTGTCGACGACGAGATCATCGTCCTGACGGCGTTGAAGGACCAGCTTCGGCGGGCATTCGGCGTTTCCTTCGTGATTGATGTCGCCGAAAGCGCCGAAGAGGCGATGGAACTGCTCGATGAGCTGTCCGGACAGGGGCACAGGTTGCTGGTGATCGTGTCCGACTGGCTGATGCCGGGCATGCGCGGCGATGAATTCCTGATCGAGGCGCACAAGCGGTTCCCTTCGGTCGTCAAGATCATGCTGTCCGGCCAGGCCGAGACAGCCGCAGTCGATCGTGCCCGTCGCGAGGCGGGGCTGCATGATTTCCTGTCCAAGCCATGGACCGCGGAAGCGCTCGTGGAATCCATCAACCAGGGCCTGCGCGGGAAGATCTAGCGGCTTGTCAATGGGGCCATGTTCAATCTGGCCAAGCCAGCGCTGTTCACCGAGGCCCTGCGCGAACCCAATTTGCGGTGCCGGACGACTGAAACAACGGGAACGCCCACATTCTGGCGTAGACAACGTGCGCCAGAATTGCAGGTGTCCCGAAATGCTACGAGGCAGGGCGCCGTTGTCTAAAGGACATCGCTGGCAGAGCCTGTGGGCTGTGGCGGAATTCTGGATGTCCCGTGTCCGTGTCTGAGTGTCCAAGGGGTAGGGCAATGGCGGGACCGTGGATGTCCCGCTTCGCTTGTACAGGATTGAGATCGGCCAACCCGATTCGGGCCGTGCAGTCTCACTCCACCTTGCCCAGCCATTGAGCTATCGTCGAGAGCACCAGGGGACTTATCGATTCGTCGATGTTCCCGTATTCATCCGTCGCGCCGGTGCTGGCAGTTTGAAACCGGTGGTTGAGGCCCTGGAATACTTTCGATTCAACCGGTTGAGGATCTTGCCGGAGCGCTGCAAGAATTGCGTCGACACTCTCATGTGCCGCCACCTGCGAATCCTTGTCACCTTGCAGTACCAGGACCGGAACCGACACCTTGCGCCAGGACGGAGCCGGGTCGTCCTGCAGGAAGTGGAAGAAATTCTCGCTCGCAGCATTGTCCACGTTGAGCGTGCCGGAGCGATCATTCCACTTGTCTACGATTGGCGCGTCCTGTGCTGAAAGGTTGTCGTACAGGGCCTGCAGCTTCTTTTTGCGCAGCGCCAGGTCCGGCGTGTCCAGGACGGTCTGGTAGAACTTCCTGCTGAAGTCGAGCAATACCCGCGTATCGGCTTCTGTGGCGCCCTTTGCCGCCGGCTCGGATTGATCCTGCAGCAGGAGCGTGTCGAGAACACTCATGCCGGGGCCCGCCATTGAAACAACGCTGCCAACCTTCTCCGTTGCGGCGACCATGGCCGCAACCATGCTGCCCTCGCTGTGACCGATCAGGGCAATCCTCGCCGGATCGACACGTGCGTCGTGCTGAAGGAAGTGGACGGCAGCCCGGGCATCGCGGACGAAGTCTGCGATTGTCGCCTTCTGGAAATCGCCGGATGATTTGTAAACCCCGCGCTTGTCGGTTTGCAGCACCACATAGCCGTGTCGGGCAAGGTAATCGGCCATCACCTTGAACGGCCTGTGGCCACTGAAATAGGAATCGCGCTGGTTGGGTCCCGAGCCGGCAATCAGGAGTACGGCTGGATGCGGCTGATTGCCGAGTGGTGCGGTCAGCGTTCCTGCCAGCCAGACGTCGTCGATCGCGTTGTGGATGCGAACTTCCGATTGCCGATACGGCGCATCGCCGCTGGGTGTTTGCGGTCGCTTGATTTCCGGAAGCGCGACTACCGAATCAAGCTTGAGTGCGATTCCCTTGCCCTCTTGCGTGAACTTGCCGGTGATGGTCCGGGCTTCGGGGTCGAAGGTTCCGCTGATGCTGACCGGTGCCCCTGCGAGTTGAACCTTGACGGTTTCGTCCTCTACTTCCACAGAGGACACGAGCATGTAGCGCACGTCCTGGTCGAGACTGGCAACGTTGCCACCCCAGCGGCCATCGGCCTTCCTGAAGATCTCGACACCAACGCGCAGCTTCGGGCCATCGGGAATCTGCATCGTTCCCAGCCAGGCTCCTTCCAGTTCGGGCAATGCAACTTGCGCAATCGCCGTGCTGGCGAACAGCCATAGCAGGGACGCCAGCGCCCCGGTTCCAATTTGGCTCAACATTTCCTTTCTCCACCCTGTCTTGTCGAAGTCTTCCCGCCAAAGAATGAAGATGGTGGGCACAAGCATTCCGTGTGACTGAATTTAGGATTCTGATGCGAGACACCAATCCGGCGGCGACTTTCCGGCTGGGTTGGCAGGGTGGGGAAGCAACCAGAATTCGTCAAACGGCTGGACTCTGGGCTGGCCCGCCTGGTTCTTCAGCGCAATCTGGATCTTGCCGACAATAGACGCAGGCAGTTCCAGTAGATGCTCGCCATGCCGAACCCTTTCCTCTTGGGGAAATGTCTGCGCTGGCGTCGTCGACATTTCGATGTGCGCGCCGAGCAGCCATTTGACCTTGTTTTCGGCCACGTAACCTGCGATTCGATTGATTGTCGCTTCGTAGGTCGCCGCCTTCTCGCACTGGTAATAGAGCCTGCCCGGATAGATGGCGTCTCCGCTGAACAGGATCCGTGTCGCCTGGTCAAACACCATGACATGTGTGTCGGCATGACCGGGAGTAGGCACGATCTGCAGGGTGCGGCCGCCGAGATCAATCGACCCGACCTGGTTTGGCCAGTCCCGGATGCCGAAGAACGCTTCGATATCTGCGGCTTCCAGCCCCACGATTGTTGTACCAGGGCGGTCAGCGAGTTGAGCGTCGCCGCCTTTGTGATCGCGGTGTCCGTGCGAGTGCATCACGACAAGTTCGGGTGCCGCCTTGCCATGTGTGGCCGCCCATTCGTTCAGGATGCCGTCGACTTCCGTCCGCAGGTCAACGCCTTCAACGCCGGTATCTATCAGGAGTGCGCGCTCGGTGCCGAGCAGGAGATAGAGAAAGGGAGCTTCGAACGAGGTGCGCAGGGACTGGCGAATCGCGATAGTGTTTTCGTCAATATTTTGTGCTTGAAAATCGGGCTCATCGGCGCGCTGGCCACTGTTCCAGGCCGCGTGGAACAGGGAAGACGGTGGCGCGTTGGCCGCGATTGAGCCGGATCCGCACGCGCCAAGCACTGCAGTGGCGATCAGGGAGCTCGTAGCGAAAACGAGTGATTTCATTGTCGGCGGCCTTTCCTGGAAGTTGATGTTCTTGCTGCTGTCGCGTTGCCCTGGATTCGTTGCAGCAATGGGGTGCTGCGAAGTGCCTGGAGAGCCCGCTCCAGGACGGCGGGCAGGTCGCATTCGATTTCCGCGAAGAGTCCGAGAAAGGCCTGCTCAGCTTCGGCGAGGCGGACATTCAGCCGCGCATACTGGTCCTTGCCCCTGGCCGTGAGAGCGAGAATCTTTCGGCGACCGTCTTCCGGGTCTTCCATTCGCTTCAGCAATCCGAGCTGAATAAGCGCCTCTATTCGCTGCGTCGCCAGCTGATGGGGTTGATCAAGCGCTTTTGCGATGTCCGCAGCGGAGACCTGCCCCTGGTCTCCCACCAGCAAGACACAGGACACGGCGCGGGAAGGAACGGAGACTCCCGCATCTTGCAGGAGGCTGTCGCCCTGGAGCGCGATCAGGTCGACGAGCGCGCTGAGCCGGTTCGCTACAAAGGCGCCCTTGAGGGCATGTGTCTCTGTGAAATGCCGCATCTGCATTGGTGGAATCCATGTAAGCAATGAATTGTACAACGAGTTGTATATATAGGCCGTGGATTACTGCTTGTCAAGAACGAAGTAGATTGTCGCCAGCTTGGGTCCGCAAGTCGGGATGCTCCGGATCAGATCGGCGTGGCGCCTGTGTTCCGGTTTGGCGAGGCAAGTTCGATCTTGCCCTTGTGCCAGAAGTAGCCCGCCACGAGCAATGTCACAAGGGCCGGCACGACCCCGAACTCATCGACGTACCAGGCGGACCGGGCCGTCTCGGCGGTCATCGGCGTGAAGAACTTCTGCATGAAAACATTGCTGCTCATGTGGAATATCACGGCGGTCCAGACGCTGTTGGACTTCAAGCGCAGATAGGCCAGGATGAACCCGTTGCCGACGATGAACAGCGTGAACATGAGCAACTGGAAATACAGCGGTGCAGCTTTATTGCCGTAGATTCCCATGAAGATCATCGGCCAATGCCACGCCGCCCATAGCAGCCCACTGACCAGCGCGACGCCGCTGAAGCGCATCCATTTACCGAGTTCGGGCACCAGAAAGCCGCGCCAGCCCAGTTCTTCACCGAGCACCGATGGCAGCAGCATCAGGAAGCTGAGCGTGGCGGTGACCACGAAATGAAAGGCGATTACGGAGCTGTCGCTCCAGCTGTCGAGGTGGTAGTCCTGCTTCTTCCCAAGCACAAAGCTGGCGTCGTACCAATGGCCGAAACCGCCGCCCCAAATCAGCAGATAGGCAGCGGCAATCATGCCAAGTGGCAGCGCGTAGCCCAGCCACTGGTATTTCCAGGCGCCCCAGCCCCAACCCAGCGAAGCGAGGTCGCGCTTGCGGATCAGGCAGGTGAAGATGGCAGCGAGGCCAACCGACATCATCAGCGGAGTGGCACTTTCCAGACGGAAGATCAGCCAGTAGCCCCCCGCTGACAATCCGACCAGCAATGCCAGAAAGACCGCGAGGGTGATGGCGCTTTCTCGTCTTCGATTCAAGGGCAGTGCACAAGTTCGTCCGGGTCGCGCAAAGGACGGTTGACGTGCGCCCCACGGACGGAGGTTAGCTCGTTGGGCGGGTGGTTGGCGCGTGACGATTTGCACCATGACCATCGGCAGGGTGTTTCCAGGGGCAAGCAGGGCCAAGCTTTCGGAACGGAACAGATCGGGTGTCGGGAAGCAGGGGTATCGGGACACCCGGATTCCAGTCCGGTGCGCCAGCCGAAATCGTGGATGCCCTGGATCGATGCTTCAAGGATCGATGCCATGGTGGCCCGAAGAGCCCAACCGGGCGTACGGCGCAGCCGTTGTGTGTCGCCGCCAGAATCCGGCCACTTCGCGCGGCGCATCAACTTCGTCGTTATCTAATGTTGCAACGTGGGGAATCATGAAAAAGATTTGCATAGTCGGCATTTCCGGGAAGCTCGGACAATACATGGCGCAACATGCGCTTGATCGTGGTTATGAGGTGGCTGGCGTATGCAGGGAGCGTAGCCTGGGCAAGCTTGACCGGTTCAAGGGGCGCGTCACTGTCTTTCCCGGCGCAACCAATGACCGCGAGGTGATCAGGAAGGCTGTCGCCGGATGCGACGGAGTGCTCGTCGTGCTCGCGCCATGGGGAGTCCAGCAATACTCGTCTGGCACGACCCAGGCTGTTCTCGATTACGCCCGACCGGGGGCGCGCCTCGTCTTCTCGTGCGGATGGCATGTCACACGCGACGGCAAGGACGTCTACTCCTGGAAGCTGAAGGCATCGGTGAAGATCGCCGGAGGAATCGCTCGTCTATTTCGCCTGGTCGAGCTCGACGACCAGGTAGAGGCGTGTCGGCGAGTGTTCGCCAGCGATACACGGTGGACCGTCGTGCGCGGAAGCGACCTGGAGGAGGGCGAGAGCCTGGGTCTTCCGGTGTGGAGCCGTCACGTCGGCGACCCTGTCCTGGCGAGCAACATCACACGCCGCGTGGATTTTGCGCTGTTCATGGTTGCAGCCCTGGAAAACGACGAACTCATCCAGGAGGCGCCCGCGATAGTTGGTTGCAGCACTCCTTCGGCGCTTGCATACAAAACCTAAAGCTGGAAAGTGGAGCACACAACCGGCCGAACGACCGACGAACGATCGGGAAGGCGAACGGCCGCGACTCCCGCAGTATGCGCAGACAGGACGCGGCAGAATTGCGGGTGTCCCGAGTTGCCCCCCCCCCCCCGGCATGGTGCGGAACTGTGACGGTGCACTGTCACTCGCGTTCCCTGGACTTGATAGTCTGCGCATCCACTGGAATCCGGACGGGTTCGTATGCCAAGAGCCATCGTGTTTTTGCTGCTGCCCATGCTGGCTCAGGCCCAGAGTGGTGATTTCCTGTTCGCTGACAGTTTTGAAAGCGCGCGCCCGGTCTTGTTGTACACGGACATCGTCTCGGGTCCCAACTCAGGCGGTGAAAACAACAAGGGAAGCTACCTCTCGCTGTTTGGAACGAATTTCGGCAGCGTAGGCCTCGGCACCCGCGTCAAGGTTTTCATTGGCGGAGTGGAAGTCGACAACTATCGCCACATGGGCGCGTCGAGGGGGCGCGGCGATATCACGCAGATTACGGTGCAGGTCGGCGCTTTGGGCAATCCGGCAGCGGGCAGCGTGTTGCCCATCGAAGTCCTTGTCGATGGCATTCGCTCGAATACCAACCTCAACTTCATGATCAACCCGGGCAGGATCATTTTCGTCGATCCGGTCAGCGGCAACGATGCAACCGGCGAGGTGGGCAACATCGACAGGCCCTTCCGGCGCGTGCAAGCGGGGGCGGACCTGAGCGCAGCCGCCTGGGGCCGCGTGCGTGCCGGCGACTTCATCGTGCTGCGTGCTGGCACCTATCTCGATCAGGGCGTCGACAGCTATTTCATGCGCTTCCTGATCCGCGTCGCGGGAGTGCCCGATCGCAGTTCCGGTACCCCGCCCACCGGCGTCCTCGGAACGGGGCCCATTACGCTGACCAGCTATCCGAACGAAACCGCCTTCATCAATGGCACGGCTGGCAGCAATCCCAATGGAGCGCTTTCAGGTCTAAATGGCGAAAACTATCCGCTGGCCGGGAAGTGGATAGTCATCGCCAACCTGAAGGTCGAGGGTGGTGGTTACGACGGCCCGATCAGCCAGCAGATCCACGGCGATCATTGGCGCATCATCAACAACGAATTGACGGCCTACACTGGCGTGACCACCGGGCCAAGTCCTTCGCGCATGGGCGGGATCACCGGCAATGGCCTGGATGCCGTCTGGCTGGGCAATCATATCCACGATATCCAGGGCAGCACCAATGAAGCCCATGGCATCTACATCGATGGCGACGGTTCCTACGATATTGGCTACAACGATATTCACGACATCCACAGCGGCAAGGGCGTGCAACTCTATGCCAATGGCGGCAACGGCTCGGACGCAATCAATCATGTGCGCCTGCACCACAATCTGATCCGGCACGTCACCCAGTTCGGAATCAATATTGCCGATGGCTCCACCGATGACATCGCGATCTACAACAATATCGTTACCGATGCGCAGGTTGCGGGATTGCGCTTCAACACCAACTCACTGCGCAACTGCCGTATCTACAACAACGCCTTCTACAACAACAATACCGCGCAAGGGGAAATCTTCGGCGTCATCATGAATGACTGGAGTCTTCCGAGCGGTGCCCTGGATATGCGCAACAACGTGATGTGGGCGCGCACCGGCACCTCCTATGCCGGCGGATCGGTGGGTTTCGGTGGCAGCATCGGCACGATCACGCGCAATCTCTGGTTTGGCGCGCCCGGCAGTCCGGCATTTGACACCAGTCCGGTGGCCGCCAATCCGCTGGTGGTCAATCCGGGCGTCGATTTCCACCCCGCGGGACCCGGCAGTCCGACGGTCGATGCCGGGTCGGCGGCAGCGGGCGCATTGGTCGTCGACGACTTTGACGCGAATCACCCCAGGCCCCAGCGCGGCGCGATCGATATCGGGCCCTATGAGCTGGAATAGTCGTCAGAAGTACGGAAACTCGGCGATCCACTCCTGCAGCATCTTCCAGATGACAAATCGAGGGATATTTGGCTGCGCCGCGTTGCCAGGCTGGTTGGTCTCGTTCCGGTACCGGCGTCGGCGCGGAACGGCCTGTCGCTTTCCTTCGGCAGGCCGAACTTTTCGTTGGAGGCGCGACGTTTTCCGATCTCCTTCATCGCCCGTCCCGGACCTGTCGCCACCTTCGACGGTTGCGCGGTCGCGCATTACACCCGTCGCGGAGGTCAATCTCCGCCTTGGCGCCGATGGGGAATACGCGCCTAGTCGAATCCGTTGTCGAAGAGGCTCTGGAAGACTTTCAATCGCGCGAAGTTGTTGATCGTATCCGGTTTGCCAAGGCTGGTCGGAACAAACGTGCCGACGCCGATGTAGTTCGATTCCGTGCCATCGACCACGCGAGCCTGGCCATGCGACTGGGAATCCACGAGAAGTCCGAGCGCTGGGTGCAGGCGTGCAGCGTGGCGTGCCCGGCTCGAGCGGGAAGACCCGAGAACCCATCACTTGATCTGAGTCAGGTCCACGGCGCGGGAAATGCGCTACTACTGTACGGATAGCAATCGTCAGGGATATCCAACTCATGAACGTGCTTCAGGTCGCGCTTCCAATCTGCCTACTGCTGGGTTCGGGCACAGCTGCTGCTGCGTTCAGCGATGAACTGGCCCGCGGAGAGGCTGTCTTCTCGGCCAACTGCGCCAGTTGCCATGGCAGCGCCGGGAGTCCCGATCCCGAATCGGCACTGGTCAAGGCGCTCGGCATTGTCCCGGCCAATTTCTCCGACAAGCTGTTCAACAGTCGCGAGC
This sequence comes from uncultured Gammaproteobacteria bacterium, assembly GCA_963822465.1. Lineage (GTDB taxonomy): Bacteria > Pseudomonadota > Gammaproteobacteria > Xanthomonadales > Rhodanobacteraceae > Dokdonella. Next base: position 149,174 of record CAWGHP010000012.1, read on the forward strand.
CCGGCTCGGACTGGAAGATCGTGGTTACTGATGGGGGGCCGGCATTGGGATTTTCCGAAATGATGCCGGCATTTGGTGGCACGCTGTCCGAATCCGACATCGACGCGGTACTCGCCTATATCAAGACCGGTATCGGTGGCGAACACGATTATCCGGATGGCGATCTGAACCTGTTCCTGCCGCTGCGCACGAAGAAGGCGTTTCCCGAAGACGAGTGGGTGTGGAAGCAGCGCTACAGCCGGCTGGATGGCGATGACGCCTGGAAGAACACCCTGGAGTACGAATTCCGTATCGGCAAGCGCGGGCAGGGCATCCTGGAAATCACGCACGAATCCAAAGGCAGCACCTCCGAATTCGGCCATCTGGAACCGGGATACAAGTACGTGCTCAGTCATGACCGACGAGCCGGTTTCATCCTGGCTGCGGCGGCGCAGGTTGGCGTGCCCCTGAACAGCGACGCGAACTGGGAGTTCCTGCCGTACCTCGCCATGGGCAAGGTCATCAACGACGATTTCACGTTCCAGGGCAGCGGCCGGCTCAAGCTGGATCTGGAAGATTCCGACAACAGCAGCGCAGAACTCGCCGGCATCGTGCACTGGACGCACACGACCTTGCCACGCAACGTATTTCCCGCGCTGGAGCTCGTGGCCGAAGTGCCGTTCGAGCGCGGCACCGGCAGCGCGCGCAAGGATGCCGTGCAGCTCTCCGTGCTGCCGCAGGCGCGCATCGGCCTGAACAAGCGCGGCAACATTGCACTCAACGTGGGCGTCGAGTTGCCGCTCAACGA
>CAWGHP010000013.1:0-32287 GCA_963822465.1 uncultured Gammaproteobacteria bacterium
GCCGTGCGCCGGGGCATCCATGCCGGTTGGTCATGACCGCGGCTCAACTGATAGGCTCCCGTCCCCACTCCTGTTCACGATCCTGTCATGCCGGACCTCACCCATCTCGAAGCCATCGAAGCCTACCTGACCGGCCTGCAAGACCGGATCTGCGGATCGATAGAAGACCTCGACGGCAGTGCGCGCTTCCGGGAAGACCTCTGGCAGCGCAAAGAAGGGGGCGGCGGAAGGACGCGGATCCTCGCCAATGGCCGGGTCTTCGAACAGGCGGGGGTGGGATTCTCGAGGGTATCGGGCACCACCCTGCCGCCTTCGGCCTCGCAGCATCGCCCCGAACTGGCCGGACGCAGCTGGACGGCCCTGGGCGTATCGCTGGTCTTCCATCCCCTCAATCCGTACCTGCCCACTACCCACATGAACGTGCGCTTCTTCGAGGCGGCGGCGGAAGGCAAGGCACCGGTGTGGTGGTTTGGTGGCGGATTCGACCTGACCCCGTTCTACCCTTTCGACGAAGACGTGCGGCACTGGCACGAGATCGCGAGAACAGTCTGCGCGCCGTTTGGCGACACCGTGTATCCACGCTACAAGAAGTGGTGCGACGACTATTTCTACATCAGGCACCGCAATGAAACCCGCGGCGTCGGCGGGCTGTTCTTCGACGATCTGCACGAGGGCGGATTCGACCGTTGCTTCGATTTCATGCGCAGTGTCGGCGACGGCTTCCTCGATGCCTACCTGCCCATCGCTGAACGCCGCGAGGCGACGCCCTATACGGAACGCGAGCGGGAATTCCAGCTATACCGGCGCGGCCGCTACGTCGAGTTCAACCTGGTCTACGATCGCGGCACGCTGTTCGGGCTGCAGTCCGGCGGGCGCGCCGAATCCATCCTGATGAGCCTGCCGCCGCGGGTGCGCTTCGAGTATGCCTACCAGCCAGCCGCGGACAGTGACGAGGCCAGGTTGGCCGAGTACCTCAAACCGCGCGAATGGCTGTGAACGCGTCCCCTGGGCCACTCAGTTCCATTCGTAGATCGTGAAGTAGACCGGCGCGACCGGGCCATCGAGCTCGTTGCGGTCCAGGCGGCCATCGCCATTGCGATCGAAGTAGGTCTGGGCCGGCCCGCTTTTCGGCACGATGCGGACCATGCGCAGCTTGCCCTTCTCGCGATACTCCTCGACGGTGTCGTCTCCCTGCTTGCGCTCGGTGACCGAATCGCTGCTCGCCTCGATCTCGGCGGCGGTGCGTTCCTTCGAACGCGATGCCTTGTCGCGCACTGGGCGGGTGTCGGGCATCGCAGGTTTCACCGATTCGGACTCGGGAGCCGCGGCCGGGGGGCTCGTGTCGACACCTTTCGCATTGATGTCCGGCGGCGGTGGCGCCGACTGGGTTGGAGATGCGGCAGATGCCCAGAGCGGCGCCCAAAGCAAGGCTGCGGCAAAAAACAGGGTGTGATGTTTCATGGCAGGGCAACCTCGGGTGCGTGCAGCGGAACGATAAGCCGACTGTATACGCAATCGGCTGAAGCTTCCTTGACAGGGATCAAACTCCAGGCCCCACACGGCTGGCCAGCTGCTCGGCCCTGGCTCGGCTGATTTCCGCCGGCAACAGCGTCGATCGCAATACGGGCAGGGCCAGGCCGAGCAGCCTGCGTGCCTCCTGCGGGCGGCCTTCGCGCATGCGCAACTCGGCAAGTTCGCTGCGCGCAATGGCAAGGTCCACCGGCGATGCCGTACCCAGTTCGAAGGCCGCAATGGCCTCGCCGAGCTCCTTGTCGGCTTCAACGTAGGCATGCCGAAGCATCGCGAACGCTGCCCGGGCGCGCCGGACGTGTGCAAAAATGCGATGCGTCGGGGGCACCAGCGCAGCCCAGCGGCGCTCCGATTCTTCCAGCAGTGGCAAGCCACGGACCGGGTCCTTCATGCGGCTGGCCAGCGACGCCAGTTGCCAGGTAAGGAAGGCGAACTCGCCGGAATCCTCGCCCTCGATCCTTGCGCAGCGGGCGCGGAGGTCGGTGAACATCCGCCAGGCCTTGTCGTACTCGCCGACCAGACCCAGGGTGCGTGCATGCGAACGCTCGATGCGGCGGCGAACCTGATGGTCCGCGTCGACATGGTCTTCGTCGAGAAGATGGACGGCCTTGCCAATGGCCTCGAGCGCGCCAGCATAGTCACCTGCGCTCTCGAAGATGCCGGCGCGGTTTGACCATGAGATGGCTTCGTCGAGCTTGCCGAGGCCGACATCGTTCATCGCCTTGTCCGCCCGACCAAGCATCTCGGCTGCTTCCTGATACCGGCCGAGATCATTCAAGGTGAGGGCCAGGTCGTTGGTCAGGCTCATCATGCGGGCGCCTCCGGCGGCAACCACGCGCTCCTGCATCGCGATGGCGGCACGCAGCACCGGTTCGGCGGCGGCCATCTGGCCGCAAGCATTGAACGCAGATGCCTGCGCGCGCATCAGGGGCAGCTTCGACGGAGCATCTTCCGGAAGCTCGGCTTTCGCCAATTCCAGGCCTTCGTTGGCCACCTTGAGCGCTTCGTCGCAATCGCCGCGGGTAGCCAGCAAATTGGCCAGAAGCTGGGCGGATTCGATGCGTATGTCCGCATCCGCTATGGATTTCTCGATACCCAGCCGGTATGCCTTGCGCAACTGGTCGATGGCATCCTCGTCCCTGCCATCGCGATGCGCAACCATGGCCAGCATCTGCAGGGAGCGCACCCGAAGCTGCTCGTCCTGGGGTGCAAATTGCTCCCGCCATTGCGCGGCGGTATTGGCCGCCGCCAGCGAAGCGGCGCCTTCCTCGAGGAGGCCAAGGACTACCGAGTATTCCTCGTAGTCGTCGGCAAGACGCAGCGCTTCGGCGCCGTTCGCGGGCACGACTCCCTCAAGCCCGTCGTGCATGAGTTCGCGCGCAATGCGCGCCTCGCCGAGCTGCGCATACAGCGCGGCCAGCAACCGCTGCATGCGTTGCGTGAAACTGCCATCGACGATGCTGCGCGCCTCGAGCTTCCTGCGCGCCGCGTCGAGCAGGTCGCGCACGCCGACTTGCCGGCTCATCGCAGCATCGGGCGCAGCAGCGGACAATGCATCGGTGAGGAACTCCAGGGAGGCACGGGCACTCGCCGCGTCGCGCTCGGACGCCGCAAGGGCGCTTTGCGCTGCGGACTCCGCCACCAGAGCGCGTCCGCGTTCGCGATCCAGGCGCCAGACGAATGCGGCGACGACGACCAGCGCGATCGCGGCGACAGCAACGCCAAGCCGATGACGACCGACAAACTTGCGTGCCCGGTAGGAACGCGACATCGCTGCCGCGCGGACCGGACGCCCCTGCCGGTAGCGATCGAGATCGTCGCGGAATTCGCTGGCCCCGGCATAGCGGTCGGAGGGATCCTGCGCACTCGCCTTGGCCAGAATCCCGGCCATCTCGGCGTCGAGCTGCAAGGCCTCGGGCAGGATGCCCTGCGATTTCTCCCCATCCCTGCGACCGGTGAGCAGCTCGCGCAGCATGATGCCGAGGCTGTAGATGTCGCTGGCCGTGGTGACGGTCCGGCCCTCGCGTTGCTCGGGACTGGCGTAGCCACGACTGAAGATCTGCGTCGAGGTCGCGCGCTGTCCGTCCTCGCCCACGTCAACCAGGCGGGCGATACCGAAATCGAGCAGCTTGACCGTTCCGTCCGATGTCACCATGACATTGGCAGGCTTGAGGTCCCTGTGGATGACCAGATGCTGATGGGCGTGCGCGATCGCGTCGAGCATGGCGTCGAACAGGCGCAGGCGATCCAGAAACAACGGCGCGTGCCGGTGCGCGTGTTCAAGCAAGGAGGCGCCGTCGACATATTCCATGGCCAGCCAGGGTTGCCCGTCATCCGTCTCGCCGCCATCGAGCAGGCGCGCAATGTGGGGATGGTTGAGGCTGGCCAGGATCTGCCTTTCGTGGCGCAGCCGACGCATGCTGTCGCGGGTCGGGAATCCGCGCAGCAGCTTGATGGCGACTTGCTGTCTGAAACTGCCATCGACGCGTTCGGCAAGGAATACCGTGCCCATGCCGCCGGCGCCGAGCTCATGCAGCAGGGACCAGGCTCCCAGCCGGCGCTGCCGCGTGCCATCAAGATCCGCCGCGACCGCGCCGATGGCCTCCTGCAGGGGATCCGCCGCCTCGCGGTCCGCGGCCAGCAGTTTCTCCAGTTGCGCCCGTTCGGCTGCATCCAGTGGCAGCCGCTCGATCTCGATGCGCTGCTGCTCGACTCCCATGCCGCTCAATCGTGCGAAGTGCTCGGCAAGGTGCTCGAGGGAGGAGGGATTCATGCCTGCAACTCCACTTTCAGCCAGGCCCGGGCCAATCGGAGGTCGCGATCCACCGTGCCTTCCGAAACATCGAGTGCCGCGGCCACTTCCATGCGGCTGAGTCCGCCGAAATAGACCAGCTCGATCATCTGCGCCCTTCGCGCATCGGCGCGGGACAACTCTTCCAGCGCCAGGTCGATGCGCATCAGGTGCGCGTCGTTGACCGGGATCGCAATGTCGCCGGCCGCATCCAGATCCACATGCTCGGAGCCGCCGCCGCGCTTGTCCGCCAGGCGCTTGCGCGCCGCGTCGACAAGGACCTGCCTCGTGGCCTGCGCGACGACATGGAAGAAGTGCTTGCGACTCTCCCAGTCCGCATCCGCTCCGAGCAGCCGGATCAATGCTTCATGGGCAAGGTCGGTCGTGCTGAGCGTGGCGTTCGGCATGCGCCGCAATGATTGCGCCGCGATCGCGCGCACATTGGCATAGACGCGTTGCATCAGATCTTCGCGCGCATCGACGTCTCCCCCGCGCCAGGCGGCCATCAGCCGGGTCAATTCATGGTCGCGGAATTCGGGCATCTGCATCGAGAATGTCTGGACGAGCCGTGCACGAAGTCTACTCGGGAGCCTTGCCAAAAATGCGGCCGGATTGGGACTTTCAGCGCGATCCTGCGTAATGGGCAATGTCATCCCCCCCCTGGAAACGGACATGCGCCTGACCCAAGTTCTCGTGTTCGCATTCGCCCTTGCCGGATCCGCGGTCGCCGTGCCGGCCTTTGCCCAGATGATGCCCGACCCCGTTCCGGACCTGCAGTTGCAAACGCCGGGCAGCGGTGGAGGGTTCCTTGCCGCCAAGGTTTACGCTTCGCTGCGACAACCCGACGGCAAGATCATCATTGCTGGCGACTTTACGCGGCTGGCCGACGGCACGCCGCGGACGCGCCTGCTTCGGCTCAACCGGGACGGGTCGCTGGATACGGGATTTGCGCCGGTCATCACCTCTGTCGCATCCGCCTGTGTGATCTATTCCCTGGCCTGGGCCAATGGCACGCTCTACATCGGTGGCACCTTCGACGCGGTGAACGGTGCGAGCAGCCCGAATGTGGCCCGCCTGGACAGCGCCGGCAATCTTTCCGCGGGGTGGAGTTCCCCGTTCCCGGCCGGCAGCCCCGGGCAACCCATCCGCGCGCTTGCCGCCTTGCCGGGCGGGCTGTTCATCGGCGGCGACATCCAGCTCAACAACGCGTTCGGCCTGGCCCGGCTCGACCCGTTTGGCGGTGCCTTCGACAACGGCTGGATCGCCCAGACCCAGAATGGCGACCTCAACAATCCGCCCACCGGTGGCACGCGTGGCGCCGTAGGGGCACTGCTGGCGGTCGATGGCGATCTCTTCGTGGCGGGCGATTTCCTCAAGATCGCCAATGTCCAGGTGCGCGGCATCGCGCGCATTTCGCAAGCCGCACCAGTCAGCGTACGAGCCTTCGATGCCGGATTGTCGGGAAGTTCCTACCGCGTTTCGGCGATCCAGCGGTCGGGCTCGAAACTCTATATCGGCGGCAATTTCTTTCGCGCCCAGGCGCCATTCGTCAACTACCTCAACCGGGTCGACATCACCACCGGCGTACTGGATGCCACCTGGCAGCCGAACCCCAATGGCGGTGTCAATGCGCTGGCACTCGATGGCAGCTACCTTTACGTGGGAGGCGATTTCACCAATGCGATCCCGCCCAGTGGCGGCAATCGCCTGATTCGTTACGCGGTCGCCGGCAACGGCGCCGTCGATGCTTCCTGGAACACGAGCATGGACAATTCGGTCCTGAGCGTCGTCCACGATTGCCGGGTCCGGCTTATCGCGGGCGGCGCCTTCGAAACCGCGGGCGGCGTCAGCCGCAATGGCCTGGCCGGTTTTGCGGCGGCGACCGGTGACTGCCTGTTCTATTCAGGCTTTGAAAACCCTTGACGAGCCACGAGCGGGGCGTCCGGCGCAATCGAACTGACAGGCCTTGCCCTGGGCGCGGACGCCGGATCCTGCACAGGGAGCGCGATTCAAGCCTGCGTTGCCAGGCATGATCCGGCGGCTGTGCGCGGATTTGCATTCGGTGAATCTGCGCGCCAAGCTGCGGTCCCGGAACAGCCACACCCTGCCATGTCCCCTTCGCGCCCGCGCCTCGTTCTCATCGACGGTTCGTCGTATCTGTTTCGCGCCTTCCATGCCCTGCCGCCGCTGACCAATGCGGCGGGCGAGCCGACCGGCGCGCTGTTCGGCGTGTTCAACATGCTGCGCGCGACGCTCAAGGAACGCCCGGACTATGTCGCGTTCGTCAGCGATGCCCCGGGGCCGACCTTTCGCGACGAAATGTATGCCGAGTACAAGGCCAACCGCGCACCCACGCCGCCCGAGCTCAAGGCGCAGGTCGAGCCGATGCTCGCCATCGTCGGCGCACTCGGCTTCCCCATCCTGCGCGTCGCCGGCGTCGAGGCCGACGATGTCATCGGTACCCTGGCCAGGCAGGCCGAGGAGCTCGATGTCGACGTCGTCATCTCAACGGGCGACAAGGATTTCGCACAACTCGTCTCGCCGCACATTTCCCTGGTCAACACGATGACCAATACGAACATGGACCGCGAGGCCGTCATCGCGAAGTTCGGCGTACCGCCCGAGCGCATCGTCGATTTCCTCGCCCTGACCGGCGACACCGTGGACAACGTGCCCGGAGTGAACAAGTGCGGCCCCAAGACAGCGGCGAAGTGGCTCGCCGAGTTCGGCACGCTGGAAGCGGTCATCGAAAATGCCGACAAGGTCGGCGGCAAGATCGGGGGGAATCTGCGCGAGGCGATTGCCCATCTGCCCCTTTCGAAGCAGCTGGTCACCATCAAGACCGATGTCGAGCTCGAGGTCGGCGCGACGGACCTGGCCTTGCGCGAGCCGGACGTGGAGGCGCTGCGCGCGCTGTATCGGCGCTATGAGTTCAATGCGGCGTTGAAGGAGCTGGAGGCGAAAGCTGGCCTGCCTGCGGTCGGGGATGGGGAGCGATCTTCAGCGGCAACGACAGTCCCCCAGGCCCCGGATTCGATGGGGGCTGGGCCTGATATCGCACTGGTTGGCCCCGGCGAGTACGAGCTGGTCGTTGAACAGGCGCGCTTCGACGACTGGTTGCGGCGGCTCGAATCCGCCGAGCTGATCGCCTTCGATACCGAAACCACGTCGATCGATTCGATGCGCGCCGAGATCGTCGGCGTTTCCTTCGCCGTCGAACCCAAGGTCGCCGCCTACGTGCCGCTCGCGCACGACTATGCGGGCGCGCCCCGGCAACTCGACCGCGACAGGGTACTTGCCGCACTGAAGCCGCTGCTCGAGGACGCGAAGAAGCCGAAGGTCGGCCAGCACGCCAAGTACGACATGAACGTCCTGTCGACCGCGGGCATCCAGGTGCGCGGCATCGCGCACGACACCATGCTCGAGTCCTATGTGCTCAATTCCACGGCCTCCCGCCACGACATGGATACGCTGGCCAGGCGGCACCTGGATTACCAGACCATCCACTTCGAGGATGTCGCCGGCAAGGGTGCCAAGCAGATCCTGTTCTCGCAGGTGGATCTGGATACCGCCGGCCGCTATGCCGCCGAGGATGCCGACATCACGCTGCGCCTGCATCTCGCGATGTGGCCGAAGCTGCAGGCGGAACCGAAGCTCGAGTCGGTCTACCGGGACATCGAGATCCCGCTCGTTCCGGTGCTTGCGCGCATGGAGCAGACCGGCGTTCTCGTCGATGTCGACGCCCTGCGCAGGCAGGGCCGCGAGCTGGCCAAGCGCATGCACGAGCTGACCACCCAGGCGCATGCGATCGCCGGGCGCAATTTCAGCCTCGATTCCCCCAAGCAGTTGCAGGCGCTGCTGTTCGACGAACTCAAGCTGCCGGCAGTCCTTAAGACGCCGAAGGGCCAGCCCTCGACCAATGAAGAAGCGCTGGAAGCCATCGCCGAAGCGCACGAGCTGCCGCGCCTGATCCTCGACTATCGCGGCCTGGCGAAGCTGCGCTCGACCTACACCGAGAAACTGGCCGAGATCGTCAATCCGCGTACCGGGCGTGTGCATACCAGCTATCACCAGGCCACGGCCGCCACTGGCCGGCTGTCATCGTCCGATCCCAACCTGCAGAACATTCCGGTTCGCACCGAGGAAGGGCGGCGCATCCGCCAGGCATTCATTGCGCCGAAAGGCTGGAAGATCCTCGCCGCGGACTACTCGCAGATCGAACTGCGCATCATGGCCCATCTTTCCGGCGACGCCGGATTGCTGTCCGCGTTCCACGGCGAGCAGGACATCCACCGCAGCACGGCCGCCGAAGTGTTTTCGGTTCCGCTGGCCGATGTCGACAGCCAGCAGCGCCGGGCCGCCAAGGCCATCAATTTCGGCCTCATGTACGGCATGGGCGCGTTTGGCCTGGCGCGCCAGCTCGGCATCGGCCGCGCCGAAGCGCAGGACTACATCGCCCGTTACTTCCAGCGTTATCCGGGCGTGCGTGAGTTCATGGACCGCGTCCGCGAGCAGGCCCACCGCGACGGCTATGTCGAAACGGTCTTCGGGCGTCGTCTCTATCTGGAAAGCATCGGTTCGCGAAACCAGGCGCAGCGCGCCGGTGCGGAGCGCGCCGCGATCAACGCGCCGATGCAGGGCACCGCGGCCGACATCATCAAGCGCGCCATGCTGGCCGTCGATGCCTGGCTGGCGAGTCGCGCCGACGAGGCGAGGATGACCATGCAGGTCCATGACGAACTCGTCTTCGAGGTTCGCGAGGACTGCGTCGAGGCGATCCGCGATGGCGTGCGCGAGCGCATGGCCGCGGCGGCGAAACTCGCCGTGCCCCTGGTTGTCGATATCGGGGTCGGGGCGAACTGGGACGAGGCCCACTAGTCGAGGGATTCGAAGGTTGCCGCCAAAGTGAATAGCGGATAAACGATCCCGGAAATCTTTTCGAACCGGCGAAACTTATTGCTGCCAACCCGCGTCTCTATATCCGGGTGCACGCAACGGCACCCCCGGATCCATCCACCTCCCTGGCTGGATCCCCCGGAGATCGGTCCCTCCCCAGACCGGTTTTCGAACCCCGCCCCGAGGGCTCCCCCTGGCCCTCGGGGCAATTTTTTGCCCGGAATTTGCCAGTGGACCGCCTGAAGGCCACCTGGGCCAGTGCCAGGCGCCTGATTTTATTGGCTTTTGCGCAGCGCTGCCAGAAGTGCGGCGCGCGGCAGCTTGCCGGTTTCGTTTCGCGGCAGGGCCTCGACCAGACGCAGCGGGCGCGGCAGGAATAGCGGGTCGATCGCCTGGCGCATTTCGCCAAGGAGTTCCTTTTCGGTGCGCCCGGGCGCCACCGCCAGCGCGGCTATCCTCTGGATCTGCGAGCCGGGATCCGGGTCGAGCTGGAAGACGACGGCGTCGCGGACGCCATCGATGGCCTGCAGGCGCCGGGTCAGGTCCGCCAGCGAAGCGCGCTTGCCGGCGATTTCGAGCAGGTCGGCGTTGCGGCCGCACAGCCTGAAGCGGCGCGCCGGCAGCAGCTCGACGATGTCCTGCAGCAACACGGTCTGGTCCAGGTGCGCGGCATTGACCAGGGTGCCATCCGGCTGCGGGGTCAGGGTGACATCCTCGTGCAGCTGCCAGGCGGAGTCGATCGCGGTGCGCCGGTGCGCGATCACGCAGGTTTCGGTCGAGCCGAACAGTTCGATCAGGCGCGTGCCGAGCTGCGACTCGGCCTGCACGGCAAGCTCCGTGGACAGCGGCGCCGTTGCCGAGACGATCGCGGCAATCGGCGGCAGCGGTGCGGCTTCGTGCAGCAGCGCACGCAGGTGCACCGGGGTTGTCACGAGCACCCGCGGCGCGGGAATTTCGGCCAGCGCGCGCGCAATGTCGGCCGGGAAGAAAGGCCTGCCCGAATGCACCGCGAAGGGGCCAAACAGCGGCAGCAGCACGGACATCTCCATGCCGTACATGTGTTGCGCCGGAACGGTCGCCACGACATGCGCGAGGGTACTCGGGTCAAGCCCGATCGCAGCGCTCAGAACCTCGACATTGCGCGCGCTGCTTTCGCGGAAGCCCTCCCAGGTCTTTGCATTCGGCTTCGGCACCCCGGTGCTGCCCGATGTGAATCCGATCGCGACAACCTGCCCCGGATCCAGGCTCGGATCGGGCTCCGGGCTGTTCTCGGCCTTGCCGGTCAGGACGGGCAGGCGAACCATCCCCTCGATACCGTGACAGGTCAGTTCATCGCCGAGCAGGTACGAGCCGGCATGGTGGGCTTGCACTTCGGATATCGCCTGGCGCGCGCGCGAGGATGGCAGCAGGGTCGCTTGCCCAAGCGTCGCCGCGGCGCAGAAGCTGGCCATGAAACTGTAACGATCCTCGCACAGGTTGATCGCATTGCCGGAGCGGGGCAGCAGGCGCCTGATGCGCTCCACGTCGGCGAGGAATCCGGCGGCAGTGACGGCGTCGCCCTGGTGCCAGGCGATCACGCGGCCGGGATCGGCGCCAGTCAGCAGCGCAGCCGGTTGTGCAGGACCAGCAAGCTGGTCGGGTTTGATGACAGCGGACATGCTCCTCCCTCGGCTCCCTCAGTTGCGCACGACTTCCCCGCTGATAGCGTCGCGTATTGGCGTCGGCCGCTCAAGTCCCCCAAGTTCGCCCGGGACCAGCGCATCGAGCGCGTCGGCGAACGACTCGCGCACCTGTGCTGCCGTCCGCGCCGGCGCTTCGCCATGCCGGTTTGCGCTGGTCGAAACCAGCGCGCCGCCAAATGCCATGCACAGTTCGCGGGCAACCGGATGAGCGGTCACACGCAATGCGATGCCAGCATGTTCGCCGACGATCCAGGCCGGTACGTCGACGTTTCGCGGAAATATCCAGGTATGCGGGCCGGGCCAGGTGGCCCGGGCCCGGTCGATGGCTTGCTGCGGGCAGGCGCCGATATAGGCGGAAACCTGCGCGAAATCGGCGCCGATCAGCAGCACGCCGACGCCAGGCGGCCGCGATTTGAGCCCAAACAGGCGCTTGACGGCGTTCTCATTGCGCGGATCGCAACCGAGGCCCCAGACCGCCTCGGTCGGATAGGCGACGACCCCGCCAAGGCGCAGCTCGGCGACCGCCCGGGCGACGCTGTCGGACATCACTTGTCTTCGGCTGCGGGCGCCGTTGCAGCCGCCCTGGTGATGGCGGTTTTCTTGCTGGCCGCAGTTTTCTTCGTCGCAGCCTTCTTCGTCGCGGTTTTCTTTGTCGTGGTCTTGCGGGTCGCCTTCTTGGCCGCAGTCTTCTTTGCTGCAGCCTTCTTGGCGGCGGGCTTGGCCTTGGCTTCGGCGTCCGCGCCCTTCTTCGCTGCCGCCTTGCCCTTGCCCTTGGCGCCCTTGCCGAATCCGCGCTTGGGCCGGAATGGGGCCGCGGCAAGCAGTTCGACGCACTCCGCCTCGCTCAGGCTCGGTGGTTCGCGGTCTTTCGGGATGCGCGCGTTCTTGTCGCCGTCGGTGATATAGGGTCCGTAGCGGCCATTGAGGATCTGGATGCCGTTGCCGAAGTCCTTGATGATGCGGTTGGCCAGCGCTTCGGCCTTGGCGCGCACCAGCTCCAGCGCGCGCGGCAGTTCGATCGTGTACGGATCGTCTTCCTTGGTCAGCGAGGCATAGGTCGAGCCGATCTTGACGAACGGGCCGAAGCGGCCGATACCGACCGTGATTTCCTCGCCCTCATCGGACGTGCCGAGCGTGCGTGGCAGCTTGAACAGCTCCAGCGCCTCCTCCATGGTGATCGTGTGCATGCTCTGGCCGGGGCGCAGGCTGGCGAATTTCGGCTTGTCCTCGTCTTCCTTGGTGCCGATCTGGGCGAACGGCCCGTAGCGCCCGAGGCGCACGGACAGCGGCTTGCCGGATTTCGGATCTTCGCCGAGCACGCGGCTGCCGCTCGCTTCGGACTTGTCGACGGTTTCGATCTTTTCGTCGATCTGCGCCTTGAACGGTTTCCAGAACCGGCTCAGCAAGGGCACCCAGTCTTCCTCGCCGCGGCTGACCGCGTCGAGCTCGTCCTCGAGCTTCGCGGTGAAGTCGTAGTCGACGTAGCGCGCGAAATGGCTGGCCAGGAAGCGTCCCACGGCGCGACCGACGTCGGTCGGCTTGAAGCGACGGCTGTCGAGGATGACGTACTCGCGGTTGAGCAGGACCTGGATGATGCTGGCGTACGTGGATGGCCGGCCGATGCCGTATTCCTCGAGCGCCTTGACCAGGCTGGCTTCGGAGAAGCGCGGCGGCGGCTCGGTGAAGTGCTGGTCGGTGATGATGTCGCGCAGCGGCACCGCTTCGCCGACCTTCATGATCGGCAGCTTGCGCGCATCGTCCTCGCTGTCGGCGGGTTTCTGGTCGCTGCCTTCCTCATAGACGGCCAGGAAGCCCGGATCGACAACCGTCGTGCCGGTGGCGCGGAACGCCGCATCGGGTCCGCACGGAAAATCGACCGAGACCGTGTTCAATGTGGCGTGCTGCATCTGGGAAGCTACCGTGCGCTTCCAGATCAGTTCGTAGAGTTTGGCGTGATCGGGCGAGAGATACGCCGCGACCCGCTTCGGCGTCAGCGCGGCCGATGTCGGCCGGATGGCCTCATGCGCCTCCTGCGCATTCTTCGATTTCGACTTGTAGGCGTTGGGTTGCTCGGGCAGCGCCTGGCGGCCGAATTCACGCACGATCACCTCGCGCAGTTCGCCGGTGGCTTCTTCCGAGATCGACACCGAATCGGTACGCATGTAGGTGATCAGGCCGACCACGCCTTCATCGCCGATCGCGATTCCCTCATACAGCTGCTGGGCAAGGCGCATGGTCCGGCTGGTCGCGTAGCCGAGCTTGCGTGCGGCTTCCTGCTGCAGGGTCGAGGTCGTGAACGGCGCCGAAGGACGCCGCTTGCGCTCCTTCGATTGGACTTCGCCGACGACCAGCCGGCCTTGCGCGGCCTTGTGCAGGGCGTTGCGCGCCGCATGCGCGTCATCGCCGTTGGTCAGGTCGAACTGCTCGAATTTCTTGTTGTTGAGCTTGAGCAGGCGCGCCTTGAATGGCTGGTCGGGATGGGCGAGGTCGGCCTCGACCGACCAGTATTCGCGCGGGATGAAGGCTTCGATCTCTTCCTCGCGCTCGACGATCATGCGCAGCGCCGGCGACTGCACGCGTCCGGCCGAAAGGCCGCGCTGCACCTTGCGCCAGAGCACCGGCGAGAGGTTGAAGCCGACCAGGTAATCGAGCGCGCGGCGCGCCTGCTGGGCATTCACCAGTTCCATCGACAGCTGGCGCGGATTGGCGACGGCTTCCTTGATCGCGCGCGGAGTGATCTCCGAGAACACGACACGGTGCACGACCTTGTCCTTGAGCAGATTGCGTCTCGCGCAGGATCTCGGCGATATGCCAGGAAATGGCCTCGCCTTCGCGGTCAAGGTCGGTCGCCAGATAGAGCGCGTCGGCCTGCTTGATCGCCTTGACGATGGCGTCGACGTGCTTCTCGTTCTTTTCGATCAGGTCGTAGTTCATCGCGAAATCGTGATCGGGATCGACGGCGCCTTCCTTCGGCACCAGATCACGCACGTGACCGTACGACGCGAGGACCTGGAAATCCTTGCCGAGGTATTTGTTGATCGTCTTGGCCTTGGCGGGCGATTCGACGATAAGCAGGTTCTTGGCCATGGTGCGGTCCTTGGCGCCGGGGTCGGTTGGCGCCGTGCAGGCGGCCAGTCGGCAATCGATTTCAGGGGAAAAGTGGCGTGTCGCCTATTCAGAAGGACACACGAGTTCGCGGACTGTCAAGCCCGGGCGCGGCGCACTATACCCAAATGAACGCGCCACCGGATGGTCGCGTCGACCCGGTCGACCCGGCCCGGCAAGCCGCTCGCGCCGCTCAGGAATGGACCAGACGGGTGTATTTGCCGCCCCGGCCGGCGCTGACCACGCCCTCGAGCTCGAGCACGAGCAGCATCGAGGAAAGGGCCGAAACGGCCATTCCGGTTCGTTCAGCAAGCTGGTCCAGGCCCGCTTCCTCATGCCCGAGCGCGCTGAGCAGGCGAGCGTAGTCGGGATCCTGCGACCGGGAAGCACTGCCCGGATCGTCGTCTGGTGTCGTGACGGCGGCCGCGCGCCCGTCGGGCTCGAGGCGGGCGCGCAGGCGGTCGCCCAGTTCCGCGGCAAGGCCGGACAGGGCGTCGACGATCTCCTCGGCCGACTCGGTCAGGCGGGCTCCGTCGCGGATCAGTTGATGGCAGCCGCGGGCCAGCGGATTGTTGATCGAGCCGGGCAGCGCGAACACCTCGCGTCCCTGCTCGCTGGCGTAGCGCGCCGTGATCAGCGAGCCCGACTTCAGGCCGGCTTCGATGACCAGGGTGCCGAGGGCCAGCCCGGAAATGATCCGGTTGCGTCGCGGGAAGTGCTCGGGCTTGCCCACCGTGCCGGGCGGGAATTCGCTGACCAGGGCGCCGCTTTCGGCAATCCGCCCGGCCAGCGCGTTGTGCTTGCGCGGGTAGACCAGGTCGGGTCCGGTGCCCAGCACGGCGATGGTCCGGCCTTCGGCATCGAGGGTGGCCTGGTGGGCCGCGCCATCGATGCCATCGGCCATCCCGCTGGTGATCGTGAAGCCGGCGACCGCCAGGGCGCGGGCAAACCGCCGCGTCGTGGCGAGACCGCTGGCACTCGCGCTGCGGCTGCCGACCACGGCGACCTGCGGCATCCACAACAGGGTCGGGTCGCCCGCGACGAACAGGGCCGCGGGTGCGCCGGGTATTTCGCGCAAGAGGGACGGATAGTCGGGGTCGTCCCAGCCGAGCAGGTGGCGACCGGGTTGTGCAAGCCAGTCCAGATCGGCCGCTATGCGTTCGGCGTCCGGCGCGTCCAGCCATGCCCGCGACTGCGCGGACAGCTCCCGCCCATCCTTGCCGTGGCGCAGCGCATCGAGGGCGGCTGTCGCGCTGCCCTGGCGTGAAACCAGGGTGCGCAGCGCAGCTGGCCCGATGTCCGGCGTGCGCAAGAGTGTGAGCCAGGCTTCCGTCGCCATGCTTCGCTTCCCGTATCCGTGGAATCCCAGTTTAGCGAATCCATCAACGAAAACGGCGCGATGGAGTCCATCGCGCCGTTCGTGGCGAATCCCCGGATCGTTCGGGTCAGGGCGTGGTGTCGGGATCGTGCATGAAGTCGCCGATATGAACCGGGCGGACGCTGTCCATGACCAACGCGTAGCTGACGCGCTTGAACGTGCGGAAAACCATGAGGTGTCCGATGAACTCGGGCGGCAGGGTCACCTTGGAATCGCGCGGGTTGAAGAATGCGCGCGACTTGCCGCGCGGATAGTCGGTGCTGTCGTGCACCGTCTCGCCGTCGGTATAGATGGAGTAGGTGGTGCCGTTGTCGACGCCGTCCTCGCTGCCGCGGGAAAGCGCGACCACCTGCAGCGGGCCGACTGCGTTCAGCGCATCGGTGAAGGCGATGACGCGCATGTTGTCGGGCGCCTGGGCGGGCCCATGCGGGACGAACTGGTCGTCGTACGGAGTCGGGTCGAGGGGCAGGATGTAGTCGCCTTCGCGGACTTCGAAGTCCGAATAGGTGACCAGCGCCGAACTTGGATCGCCGGTGCGCGTCACCTGCACCGTGCCGAACTCAAGCACCTCGTAGCCGAGGAAACGCACGCGGCCCTTGAAGCTCCACTCGTGCGGACCGTGGCGCCAGAGCATGCTCTGGCGGCCATCGCGCCCATCGCGGGCCTGGCGGTAGGTCTCGCGCACTTCGCCTTCTTTCCTGGGCGGCATGTCGTAGTAGCGACCGAGCGGGCGCACGATGGCGAACTTGTCGCCGACCGCAGCGTCCAGCCCGCGAATGTAGAGCAGCTGGCCGGTCACGCCGCGCAGGCGGTTTTCCTCGATCGCCACGACGTGGGGCGCGTTGCGCATCACCTCTTCGTCGACGACCTGGCTGTTCTTCAGGAACTGCTTGACCGCGGACAGCGGAATCGGCTTGACCGCGTCGGCCAGCGAGGTTTCGCGGGCATGCGGGCCGACCGAGCCGTCACCGTGGCTGACGCCGTCGCCGGACAGGATCAGCTCGTCGCCCGGATAGATAAGGTGCGGATTGCGCACCTTCGGGTTGAGCTGCCAGATTTCCGGCCAGTGCCAGGGCTTGATCAGGAACTTCGCCGAGATATCCCACAGCGTATCGCCCTTCTTGACGATATACCGTTGTGGCGCGTTCTCGGCCCACTGCTGGGCGGCAAATACCGACACCGTGAGCAGGAGTCCGGCAGAAATCGAAAGTAGTTTTTTAAGCATGGCTGCCAATTACCTGATTCCCCTATGGCTTTGGCGAGTGTATAGGAAAGTTTAACCTGAGAAAACGACCGGTCGCCGGAAACCGGAACCTTGTCGCAAACCGCGCAGATCGCCGGTTTGCGGGGAGCCCGGCCGGCCATCCCGCCAATCCGGCCCCCATGCGCACCTGCGGAGCCCCCGGATTCGCCCGCAAACGCGGCAACAATCGCCCGCAGGGCAGGAAACGCGTAGACTTTTGCCCCCCGACACGGCTTGTCTGCTCCTCTGTTGCCCCCAGATAACCGTTAATCTTCCAGCGAAGGCCAGGCGCTTCCGGATCCACTGCCATGACACTGCTTACCATTCTTGAATTCCCCGACCCGCGTCTGCGAACCAAGGCGCAGCCTGTCAGCCAGTTCGACGCCGCGCTGAAGAACCTGGCCGAGGACATGCTGGCGACCATGTACGCGGCGCCCGGCATCGGCCTGGCCGCCTCCCAGGTCGACCGCCACATCCAGATGCTGGTCCTCGACGTGTCGGAGGAAAAGAACGCGCCGATGGTCATCGTCAATCCGCGCATCCTCGAGCGCGAGGGCAGCGAGGTCTGCCAGGAAGGATGTCTCTCGGTCCCGGGCATCTTCGCCGACGTCGAGCGCGCCGCCCGCATCAAGCTGGCCGCGCAGGACGTGACCGGCAAGCCGATCGAGATCGAGGCGGACGGCCTGCTCGCGGTCTGCATCCAGCACGAGATGGATCACCTGGTCGGCAAGCTGTTCGTCGATTACCTCTCGCCGCTCAAGCGCGACATGGTGCGCAAGAAGCTCGAGAAGCAACGCCGCCATTCCGAGTCGGCGGTCGCCTGAAGCAACCGATCGGGGAATCCTGATGTCCGAGCGTCTGCGCCTGGTGTTCGCGGGAACGCCGGATTTCGCCGTGCCCAGCCTGCAGGCCTGCCTGGCGGCGGACTGCGACGTGGTGGCCGTCTATACCCAGCCCGACCGGCCGGCCGGTCGCGGGCGCAAGTTGACGCCAGGCCCGGTCAAGCAGGCGGCCCTCGCCGCCGGCATCGCGGTCGAGCAGCCCGAATCCCTGCGCACGGCGCAAGCGCGCGGCCAACTGGCAGCCTGGCGGCCCGATCTGCTGGTGGTGGTCGCCTATGGCCTGATCCTGCCGCGCTCCGTGCTGGCCATTCCGGGCCACGGCTGCTGGAACGTGCACGCCTCGCTGTTGCCGCGCTGGCGCGGCGCGGCGCCGATCCAGCGCGCCATCCTCGCCGGCGACACGCAGACCGGCGTTGCCCTGATGTGCATGGAGGCCGGGCTCGACACCGGCCCGGTCCTGCTTGAACGGCGCACCGCGATCGCCGCGCAGGAAACCGGCGGCAGCCTGCATGATCGCCTGGCAACGCTCGGCGCGGAAACGCTGGCGGACGGCCTGGCGCGCCTGGTCGGCGGCCGGCTGCCCGAGGCGGTCGCGCAATCCGACGAGGGCGTCACCTATGCGCACAAGCTCGACAAGGCGGAGGCGCGCCTGGACTGGAGCGCCGCGGCCATCGATCTCGAGCGCAAGGTGCGCGCCTTCAATCCGTGGCCGGTGGCCGAAGCCGAAATCGGCGGCGAGCGCTTGCGCATCTGGGCGGCCCATGCCGTCCAGCAAGCCGGCGCGAGCGACCCGGGCAAGGTGCTCGCCCTCGATGCGCAAGGCCTCGACATGGGCACCGGCGAAGGCGTGCTGCGCATCACCGAGATCCAGCGCGACGGCGGCCGGCGCATGGCGGTTCGCGACTGGCTCAATGCGCGACCGGAGCTGGCCGCGACCCTGCCCGGCAGCGGCGGATGAGCGGAACCCAGGACAATGCCGGCGCCACCGTCCGCGCCGATGCGGCGCGCGTGCTCGCGCGGGTCGTCTTCGACGGCGTCTCGCTGCGCGGCGCGTTCGATGCGCGCGCCGCGCGCAGCAACGATCCGCGCGATCGCGCGCTGCTCTCGGCCACGCTGTTCTCCGCGTCGCGCTGGTGGCTGCGCTTTGATGCCGTGCTCGGCCAGTTGCTCGAACGCGCGCTGCCGGCCAAGGCGCGCGAGATCCATTGCCTGCTCGTGCTCGGCTTCGTGCAGATCGAAGTCATGCGCATGCCCGAATACGCGGTCGTCGCCGCCTGCGTCGATGCCGCGCGCCTGCTTGGGCAGCCGCGTCATGCCGGCCTGGTCAATGCGGTGCTGCGCAGGTACCTGCGCGAACGCGTCGCCCTGCTCGCCAGCGTCGACCAGGACCCGGCCACGCGACACGCGCATCCGCGCTGGCTGATCGAACGCATCGGCAACGACTGGCCGCGTGACCTCGAAGCGATACTCGCGGCAAACAATTGCGAGGCGCCGCTGACCCTGCGCGTCAACCGGCGTCGCAGCACGCGCGAGGCATTGCTCGGGCGGCTCGCGGCGGACGGCATCGCGGCCGAGGCGCCCGCACACATCCGCGATGGCCTCGTGCTCGCCGAAAGCACCGATGTCAGTCGCCTGCCTGGCTATGCCGAAGGCCATTTCTCGGTGCAGGACGGCGCCGCGCAGCAGGTTGCCGACCTGCTCGATCTCGACAACGGGCAGCGCATCCTCGATGCCTGCGCCGCACCGGGAGGCAAGGCCGCGCATATCCTCGAGCGCGCCGATGTCGATCTCACCGCGCTGGACACCGATGCCGGCCGCCTGCCACGGATGCGCGAGAACCTGCAGCGCCTCGGCCTGGCCGCCAGCGTCCTGCAGGGGGATGCGACGCGTCCCGCCACGTGGTGGGACGGGCGTCCGTTCGATCGCATCCTGCTCGACGCGCCGTGTTCGGCGAGCGGCATCATCCGCCGCCAACCGGACATCAAGCTGCATCGCCGTGCCGCGGACATCGCGCCGCTCGCCGCGATCCAGGCAAGACTCGGGGACGCGCTGTGGCCTATGCTCGCTCCGGGCGGAAGACTCCTGTATACGACCTGCTCGCTGCTGCGGGCCGAGAACGAGGCAGTCATGGCCAGGTTCCTCGACCAGCACGCCGACGCCAGGGCACTGCCCATTGCCGAACGCCTTGGACGCGCGGCCGGTCCGGGCCGACAGAACTTGCCGGGCAACAAGGGGATGGACGGTTTCTACTATGCGGTTGTGGAAAAAGCTCATTAGCTTCATCTGCCTGGCCGCCCTCCTGGCCGGTTGCGACGTGCTGCGCGAACAGGTGCCGGGTACGCTGGTCGTGCGCGACGCGCGCCTGGTCGCCGCAGCCAACGGCCCGCGCCTGGAAGTGAACCTGGATTGCCGCCTGAGTGGACCGATCAGCGATGCGCTCGAGCACGGCATCCCGATCACCCTGGATTTCCGCCTGCAGGTGCAGGGCCGTTCCGGTCCGCCCGGCGATCGGCGCCAGGTCGAGCTGCGCTATTTTCCATTGACCCGCCGTTACCAGCTGCGTGAGAGCGGCAACGGCGAGGTGCGCAGCTTTCCGGCCGCCGGCTACCTGACCGATGCCCTCGCTGCGCTGCGCCTGTCATTGCCTGATTCCTTCGCCGGCCTGGCCCCGGGCACGCGGCTGAGCCTGCAGGTCGGCCTGGATCACGCCGCATTGCCCGGGGCACTGCGCCTGCCGGCCATGCTCGAACCGGCCTGGCGCCTCATCGCTCCGGAGTATTCGTGGACACTCGGGGCTGGCTGATCCTGCTCGGGCGGCGCCTGGTGCCGGCCCTCGCGGTGCTGGCCCTGCTCGCCGCGTCGCTGAAGCTGGCCGAACAGGCGGCCGGCGGCGCCGGCGAGTTCGTCGACGCCTACCGCTGGGTGCTCGGCGCGGCGGTGCTGGCCCTGCTCGTGCTGCTGGTCCTGATCGGCCAGCGCTTGTGGCGCCTGCGCCGCGACCTCGGCCGCGACGCGCCGGGCGCGCGCCTGAGCCGGCGCCTGCTGCTCACCCTCGTGCTGCTTGCCGTGCCGCCGGTCGTCGTGGTCTACGGCTTCGCCCTGCGCTTCATCAACGCCACCGTCGACAGCTGGTTCGACGTCAATCTCGAACGCGCCCTCGACGATGCGCTCGAAGTCGGCCGCATCGTGGTCGACGAGCACCTGCGCAAGGACGAGGCGGGCAGCCTCGCCCTGGCCGACGAACTGGTGAGCACCTTCGATGCCAACCTGCAGTCGGTCCTCGACCGCGAAATAGACGGCCTCGGCGCGATCCAGCTCAGCATGTTCGACGCGGACCGTCGCGTGCTCGCCCTGTCGAGTTCCGATCCGCGCTACCTCGAACCGCTGTTCCCCGATTCGACCACGCTGATGCGCGTGGCCGGCGAGGATCGCTTCGCCGCCGCCGAACCGTTGGGCGATGCCTTGCTGATCCGCGTCGTGGTGCCGGTCGGCAGCGCCGCCACGGGCGGCAAGCGCCGCCTGCTGCAGGGGCTGTTTCCGTTGCCCGATCGCCTGCAACCCCTCGTCTCGAACATCGAAAACGCCAGCTTCGATTTCCAGCGCCTGAAGTTCCTGCGCGGTTCGCTGAAACTGACCTTCGGCCTGATCCTCACCTTCGTGCTCTCGCTGTCGGTCCTGTTCGCGGTGCTCGCGGCGTTCGGCGTATCGCGGCGCCTGCTCGCGCCGGTCGGCCGGCTGATCCATGCGACGCGCGCGGTCGGCGCCGGGCGCTTCGACACGCCGCTGCCGGTCGGCAGCAACGACGAGCTCGGGCACCTGATCAACGCCTTCAGCCAGATGACCCGCGAGCTCGAACTCGCCGGCATGCGCGCGCAGCGCAGCGCGCAGGAAATCGATACGCAGCGGGCCTGGCTCGGCGCCGTGCTCGAGCGGCTTTCCGCCGGCGTGCTCGGCTTCGACCACGAGGGCGTGCTGCGCGTGGCCAATCGCGCCGCGGAGGCCATCCTCGGCATCCAGCTCGGCACCTACAGCGGACGCACGCTGGCCGACATCAGGCGCGACAAGCCCGAACTGGCGCCGATCGCCGATCCGCTCGCCCGGCACATGCGCGAGGGACTGCGCGAATGGCGCGAGGAGATCGTCGTCGACTTCGGTGACGGTCGCCGCGTGCTCATGCTGCGTGGCGCGGCGCTGCCCGGGGAGGGCGGATTCGTCGCCGTCTTCGATGACCTGACCGTGCTCAACAGTGCCCAGCGCGATGCAGCCTGGGGCGAAGTGGCGCGTCGTCTCGCGCATGAGGTGAAGAACCCGCTGACGCCGATCCAGCTGGCCGCCGAACGCCTGCGCCGGCGCTTCGTCGGGCGCCTGCCCGCCGACGACAGCGAGCTGCTCGATCGGGCCACCAACACGATCGTCAGCCAGGTCGAGGCACTCAAGACCATGGTCAATGCCTTCGGCGACTACGCGCGACCGCCGCAACTGACCACCCGTCCGGTCGCCCTGCACGCGCTGATCGCCGAAGTGCTCGACCTGTACGGCAACGACCAGCGGCTGAACCTGTCGCGCCAGTTCGTCGACGGCGAGCCGATGGTCAAGGTCGACGCCGTGCGCCTGCGCCAGGCCCTGCACAACCTGCTGAAGAACGCGCTCGAAGCGATCGGCAACCAGCGCAAGCCGCAGATCGTGGTCAGCACGCGCATCGTCCAGGATGGCGATACCACCTGGGTCGACATCGCCGTTGCCGACAACGGACCGGGCCTGCCCGAAGGCTTCGGCGAGCGCTGGTTCGAACCCTATACCTCGAGCAAGTCGCGCGGCACCGGGCTCGGTCTCGCCGTGGTCAAGAAGATCGCCGAGGAACATGGTGGCAGCGTGCGCGCCGGCGCGCGCAACGGCGGTGGCGCGGAGTTCACCCTGCGCCTGCCGCTGGGTGCAAGTTGAGGGCGGTAGCGCCGCGCAGGGGGCTTTCGATGCAAGCGTCGCCGCGCATGCGCGCGCCGCGTCCTGCGCTATCCTGTCCGGCTCCGGCCGGCCCAATCCCATCAGCCAGACGACGATGAACGAACCGATCCTGACCCTGTCGCCGCGCACGCCGCGCGAGCGCCGCGAATTCTGGCTGTTCCTGCTGATTGCCCTGGTCGTGCTCGGTGCCGGCATCGGCCTGCGCGATCCGTGGCCGGCCGATGAGCCGCGCTTTACACTCGTCGCCAAGCACATGGTCGAAAGCGGCGAGTGGCTGATCACGCATCGTGGCAGCGAACTGTATTCGGACAAGCCGCCGATGTTCATGGCCATGCAGGCGGCGGCCTTCGAGCTGACCGGGCACTGGCGCATCGCCTTCCTGCTGCCGTCCTTGCTGGCCGCGCTCGGCACGCTGTTCCTGGTCTACGACCTTGGCCGACGCCTCTGGGATCACCGCACCGGGCTGTGGGCGGCGGTGGCCGTGCTGGCGACGTTCCAGTTCGTCTACCAGGCCAAGCGCGCGCAGATCGATCCATTGGTGACGTTCTTCATCACCCTGGCCAACTATGGCTTGCTGCGTCACTTCCTGCTCGGGCCGGACTGGCGTGCCTACTGGCTGGGTTGCTTCGCCGCCGGTCTCGGCGTCATCACCAAGGGCGTCGGCGTACTCGCCCTGCTGATGTTCCTGCCATTCGCGTTCGCGCGCTGGCGCCGCTGGGAACAGCTGCCGCGCTTCGAAGGCGGTGCGTTGCGCTGGCTCGGCGGCGCGCTGGCGTTCCTCGGCGCCGTCGCGCTGTGGATCGTGCCGATGGTGCTCGTGGTGAAAGCGAACGGCTCGACCGAGTACCGCGCCTACATGGAGGACATCCTGTTCCGCCAGACCGCGGCGCGCTACACCGACTCCTGGGACCACCACCAGCCGCCCTGGTACTTCGCCGGCGTCATCGCCTTCTCGTGGCTGCCGCTGACCTTCGCCCTGATCGGCGTCGTGCCGCGCTGGATCGAGCGCCTCAGGGCGCGTGACGCGCGCTACCTGCTGCCGCTGGCCTGGGTCGTGCTGATCATCCTGTTCTTCTCGCTTTCGAGCGGCAAGCGCGATGTCTACATCATGCCCGCGCTGCCGCTGGTGGCCCTGCTCGCCGCACCCTACCTCGACGCACTCGGGCAGAAACCCTGGTTCCGCCGCCTGCTGTTCGCCTTCATCATCCTGCTCGCCGCGCTGTTCCTCGGCGGCGGCATAGCGGCCTGGAACGGCCTCGTGCCGCGCGCCAACGCCCTCGTCATCGAACGCGGGCTCGGCAATGGCGGGGTCATGCTGTGGGCCTTCCTGGTGGCCGTCGGCTCGGTGGCCGCGCTCGCCGCGGGGATCTTCCGTGTGCGTCGCAGCCTGGTGGGCATGGGCGTCACCCTGGCCGGCATGTGGTTGCTGTGGGGGCTGTGGGCCTATCCGATCCTCAACGATTCGACGTCGGCCGCGAAAGTCATGCGCCGTGCCGGCGAAATCGCCGGGCCCGACGAACTGGCCCTGGTCGGCTGGAAGGAGCAGAACCTGCTGCTCGCCGATCGGCCGGTCACGGAATTCGGCTTCCTCAAGCCAAAGTACCTGCAGCTCGCCGAGGCGATCCGCTGGCAGGAAGAGCGGCCGCAGGACCGCTGGATCTTCATCCTCGACACGGTCATGGCGCCCTGCGTCGATGCCGGCAAGGCGGTCGTCGTCGGCCACGCCAACCGGCGCGAATGGCTGATGTTCCGCGCCGATGCGGTTGCCCCGGAGTGCCGCGGCGGCAAGGTGCCGGTGCCGGCATCCGCGACCAGCGACGAGCCCGAAGCGGAATAGCGCCGGCAGTGGACATCGAGTCGTTCCGTCATCGTTGCACTCTTGGCGCGCGGCCGTGTGCCACCGGTTTGAACGCCTGGCATCTTGTTGCCGGAAAGCTCGACGTGTGGCGCAACCTCAAGGACGGTCTCCGCTACCATCGCTGGGTCGAATGGTCGGCGCCCGATTGAACAGCCTGATGCCGCTTGCTCCGAGTGATTCGCGATTCCCGGCCTCGTCACAGTTGTGGATCCCGCTGTGGCTGGCGGCTGCGCTGCTGGCGATCTTCCAGACCGGCTTCATGCCGCTGTACTCGACGCGCGCGCTCGGCGTCGCCTGGGAGATGTGGAACAGCGGCAATTTCCTCGTTCCCACCAGCAATGGCGAACCCTACAGCCACAAGGTGCCGCTGCTGTTCTGGCTGATCCATGCCGGCTGGGCCGTCGGCGGCGTCGGTGGAATCTGGCCGCGCCTGCTCGAAGTTCTGATCGGCCTCGGCGTGCTGCTGCTCGCGCGTCGCCTTGCGCGCATCGTGTTTCGCGAGTCGCCGCTGGTCGGCCAGCTGACGCCGTGGCTGCTGGGCGCCTTCAGCTATGCGTTCCTGTTCAGCCTGCAGATCATGTACGAGATGCTGCTGGCGCTGTGCGTGCTCGGCGCGCTGAACGCGCTGGTCGGTCGCGATGCCGGGCGTCGTCCCTGGTTCGCCTGGTTCGCCATTGCGCTGGGTGCGGGATTGCTCAGCAAGGGCCCGGTCATGCTGCTGCATGCCGCGTTTCCGTTCCTGCTCGGGCCGCTCTGGCATCCGTGGGCACGGCGCTTCCGCGCGCGCTGGTATCTCACCGGCACGCTCGCCGTGCTGGCCGGTTGCGCGATGTTGCTGGCCTGGGCGATTCCGGCGGGTTATGCCGGCGGCGAGGCCTATCGCAACGAACTGTTCTTCATGCAGACCGCCGGGCGCGTCGTCGACAGCTTCGATCACGCGCGTCCGTGGTGGTGGTACGCCACGGTGGTGCCGGCCTTGCTGCTGCCGTGGCTGCTGTGGCCGCGAACCTGGCAGGCGACGCTGGCCGCCATCGACGGACGTCGCAGGCCCGGCATGCCCCTGCTCGCCTGCTGGCTGCTGCCGGTCCTGCTCGGCTTCTCGCTGGTCAGCGGCAAGCAGGCGTACTACCTGCTGCCCGAGCTCGCCGGCGTGGCGATCCTGCTCGCCGCCGGATTCGCGCGCCTCGCCGAACGCCGGCAACGCCCGCCGCGAATGGCCGGCGCCTGGCTGCTGGCGCTCGGCATGTTTGGCGTCGCCGCCGCATTGCTGATGCTGCCGGGCTGGGTGGCGGCGGGTCGTGTCGACGAAGGCGCGCTGGTCGATATTTCCGCGGCCAGCCCGTGGTTCGCGGTGGCCGTCGCCGCGCTCGGCATCCTGCTCGCGATGACGCCGCGCAACGATGTCGCCGCCGTGCGCCACATCAGTGCACTGTCCATGGCCGGGGCCTGCCTGGCCTACACCCTGTTCGCGCAAACGTTCTGGGTGCAGTTCGACCTTCGCCCCGCCGCCGCACGCATCGCCACGCTGCAGGACGACCGCATCGCGGTCGCACACTTCCAGATCTATGAAAACCAGTTCCAGTTCCTCGGCCGGCTGACCCGACCGCTCGATGTCGTCAGCGGCGGCAGCATCGAGGCGTGGTCGGCCAGCCATCCGCAGGGACGCATTGTCCACTATGTGAGCACGCTGTCCGCCGGGGACCTGGCCTATGCCGAACTCGTGCAGCCGTTCCGTTCGACCTGGCTCGTCATCGAGCGCGCCGACCAGTGGGTGCGCCGCCGGCGCGGCGAGACGCCGCCACTGCCGGCCCTGCCGGCCGACCGCTTTCCGCCGGACTACTGGCCCTACCGCAAGCTGGCCGGCGCGCCCGCGGCGAACTGATCAGCGTCGCGGCGGCTCGATGCGCAACAACTTGCCGTTGTCCTCGTCGGTCAGCACGTAGAGAAAACCATCGGGTCCCTCGCGCACGTCGCGGATGCGCTTGTCGAGCTTGCCGAGCAGGCGTTCCTCGCCGACCACGCGATCGCCATCGAGTTCGACGCGGATCAGCTGGTGCTCGGCCAGCGCGCCGAGGAACAGGTTGCCGCGCCAGGCGGAATCGGCCGTGGCGAAGGCCATGCCGCTCAGGCCGGGCGACACCTTCCAGTAATGGGCGGGCTGTTCCATGCCGTCCTTCGCGCTGCCTTCGGCCTCGGGGATTTTCAGGCCCGAGTAGTTGATGCCCCAGGTGATGATCGGCCAGCCATAATTCTTGCCGGCCTGCGGGATGTTGAGCTCGTCGCCGCCGCGCGGGCCGTGCTCGGTCGTCCACAATGCGCGGCTCTTCGGGTTGAGCGCGGCGCCCTGCATGTTGCGATGGCCGTACGAGAAGATTTCCGGGCGCGCATCGGCACGCCCGACGAACGGATTGTCCGCGGGCACGCGCCCGTCCGCATGCAGGCGCACCAGCTTGCCCTGCAGCTTGTCGAGGTCCTGCGCGGTCGGGCGCTGGTTGTTCTCGCCCTGGGTGATGAACAGATAGCCGGCATCGTCGAACACCAGGCGCGAGCCGAAGTGATGGCCGGTCGAAAGCTTGGGCTGCTGCCGGTAGATCACCTCGACATCGCCGAGCTTGAGGCCGTCGAGGCGGCCGCGCGCAACCGCCGTCCCGGCATGCGAGGGATCCGCCGGATCCGCCTCCGCATAGGACAGGTAAATGAGCTTGTCCGACTTGAACTGCGGCGAGAGCACGACATCGAGCAGGCCGCCCTGGTTGTTCGCGAAGACCTTGGGCACGCCCTCGACCGGCGCCGAGATCGAGCCATCGGCGCCGACCACGCGCAGGCGCCCGGGGCGCTCGGTGACCAGCATGCGGCCATCCGGCAGGAACGCCAGCGACCACGGAAATTCGAGGCCACGGGCGATTTCAGTCAGCACGTATTCGCCCTTGTCGCTGTTGATGCGCTGGGGCGTGGCCGGGTTCGTGGCGCTCTTCGCATCGAGGGCGCGGTCGCATCCGCTGGCCCCGAGCAGGGCCAGCACGAGCAGGAATGGACGCTTCATCGGTGTCTCCATTCGACGGCAGGGAAGGCGTCCATCATGCGCAATTCGGCGGCCGCCGGCCAATCGGCGGATCGCGATCCTTCGCCGCAAGGCCATGGGTGCCCGACGACGCAGCCCGCGGCGCCCGCCATGCGTTATGCTCCTGTCTCTTTTTCGCAACGAGTAACGCGCATGCCCTCGGCACGTGTCCTGGTCGTCGACGACGAGCCCGATATCCGCGGTATGGTCAAGGAAATCCTTGATGAAGAGGGCTACACGGTCACCGTCGCCGAATCGGCCGCGGCGGCGCGCGAGGCCCGCCGCGGCGAGCGCCCCGACGTCGTCCTGCTCGATATCTGGATGCCCGATCTCGATGGCATCAGCCTGCTGCGAGAATGGAACGAGCGCGGCGGCCTGCCGTGCCCGGTGATCATGATGAGCGGCCACGGCACGATCGAGACCGCGATCGAGGCAACCCGCCTGGGCGCCTACGATTTCGTCGAAAAGCCCATTTCGCTGGCCAAGCTGCTGCTCACCGTCGAGCGCGCGCTCGAAGCCAGCCGCCTGCGTCGCGAGAACGAAGGCCTGCGCAACCAGTTCGTCATGCCGCTCGATCCGGTCGTCACCAGCCGCGCGATGCAGGCGCTGAAGACGCAGATGGACAAACTTGCCGCGCACGATGCGTGGATCCTGATCCGCGGCGAACGTGGCACCGACAAGGAAGCGCTGGCGCGCTGGCTGCACGAGAAGAGCGCGCGCCGGGCAGGGCCCTTCATCACCGTCGCACCCGGATCGATCGCCAGGGACCACGCCGCGCGCGCGCTGTTCGGCAGCGAGGAAAACGGCACCGTGCAATACGGCCTGATCGAACAGGCCAACGGCGGCACGCTGTTCCTCGACGAGGTGGCCGACCTCGATCCCGAACTGCAGTTGCGTCTTTCCAGCGCGTTCGCACGCCGCAACCTGATCCGCTGCGGCGCGCCCGACGCGGTGCCGATCGACCTGCGCGTGATCGGCGCAAGCTCGCAGGATCTCGATGCCGCCGTGCAGGCCGGCAGGTTCCGCGAGGAACTCTATTACCAGCTCAACGTCGTCCCGCTGCAGGTGCCGAGCCTGCGCGAACGCATCGAGGACATCCCCGAGCTGCTGCGCTACTACGCCGATTTCTTCGCCAATCGCGACAAGCTGCCGTATCGCCAGTTTCCGGTCGCCGTGCAGAACCGCCTGCGCAACTATCCCTGGCCCGGCAACCTGCGCGAACTGCGCAACCTCGTGCAGCGCATGCTGATCCTCGGCAGCGCGCCGGAAGTCTCGATCGAGGAAGTCGAACTCGCCCTCGGCACGGCGCCGGTCGTCGAGCGGGCGTTGAACGGCCCGCCACCCGGCATCGATTTCAGCCAGCCGCTGCGCGAAGCGCGCGAACAGTTCGAGCGCACTTACCTGCTGCACCAGCTCAACGAGGCCGGCGGCAGCGTCGGCAAGCTGGCCAAGATGGTCGGCATGGAACGCACCCACCTCTACCGCAAGCTCAAGGATCTCGGCGTCGATCCGAAAACCGTCGGCCGCGAGGAATAACCGCGCGCCCGGCTGAAGGCCGGCTGACACTGAAGTACGATTCCGGAACCTTTGCCGGCGTGGCAGGATCGAACCAGTCCCGCTTCCCAGGTCCATCCACGAGCCGGCCACGGAACCCTGAGTCCGTCCCCGGCTTCCCGAATTCCCCAAGGAGATATCCATGCAACTCAAAGGCAAGGTCGCGTTGGTTACCGGCGCTGCCAGCGGCATCGGCAAGCGCATCGCCGAGGTCTACGCAAAAGAGGGCGCGGCGGTGGCCATCGCCGATCTCAATCTCGATGGCGCCAATGCCACGGCGAAGGAACTCGTCGATGCCGGCGGCAAGGCCATCGGCGTCAAGATGGACGTGACCAACGAAGCCGAAGTCGATGCCGGCGTCGCCGAAGTGATCAAGAAGCTTGGCAAGGTCGATATCCTGATTTCCAACGCGGGCATCCAGATCGTCAAGCCGATCGAGGAATTCAGCCTGGCCGAGTGGAAGAAGATGCTCGCCATCCACCTCGATGGCGCCTTCCTGACCACGCGCGCCTGCCTCAAGGACATGTACAAGCGCGGCAAGGGCGGGGCGGTGATCTACATGGGCTCGGTGCACTCGCACGAAGCCTCCAAACTCAAGGCGCCTTACTGCACGGCCAAGCACGGCCTGCTCGGCCTGGCCCGCGTGCTGGCCAAGGAAGGCGGCCCGAAGGGCGTGCGCGCGAACGTGATCTGCCCGGGCTTCGTGCGCACGCCGCTGGTCGAGAAGCAGATTCCCGAACAGGCCAAGGAATTCGGCATCAGCGAGCAGGAGGTGATCAAGAACATCATGCTCAAGGAAACGGTCGATGGCGAATTCACCACGGTCGACGATGTCGCCAACCTCGCCCTGTTCCTCGCCGCCTTCGAAACCAATGCCCTGACCGGGCAAAGCATCACGCTCAGCCACGGCTGGCACATGCAGTGAGCGCCGTGCGTGCCAGCAGCAAACGTGCGGTCGGAACGCAATCGGCCGCACGACTGGCGCAGGATTACGAACAGATCGCCCTTGTCCTGCAGGGCGGCGGCGCGCTCGGCGCCTACCAGTGCGGCGTCTATGAAGCGCTGCACGAGGGCGGCATCCGGCCGCACTGGTTCGCCGGTACTTCGATCGGCGCGATCAACGCGGCCATCCTCGCCGGCAACGCACCCGAACAGCGCGTCGGACGCCTGCGCGAATTCTGGAACGGGATCACCCGGCTCGGCGCGCCGATCGCCTGGCCACTCGAAGCGATGGCACACGCCGCGGCCTGGTTGCCGCCGAGCAACACGCTTGCCACCGGGCTGTCCGCAGCGAATGCCATCGGCAGCCTGGCCCTCGGCCAGCAGGGTTTCTTCACCCCGCGCACGCTGTCGCCGCTGAACTTCAGCGACGGCAGCCCGCAGGCAACCAGCTACTACGACACCCGGCCGCTCAAGCTAACGCTCGAGCGCCTCGTCGATTTCGATCGCATCAACCACCACTCGGTGCGCCTGTCGGTCGGCGCGGCCGACATCGACAACGGCAACGTGCGCTATTTCGATTCCGCCCTCGAGAAGTTGCGCGCCGAACACATCATGGCCTCCGCTGCGCTGCCGCCGGCCTTCCCGGCCATCGAGATCGACGGCCATGCCTACTGGGATGGCGGCATCGTCTCCAACACGCCGCTCGATTACGTGCTGGCCGTGCAGCCGCGACGCGACAGCCTCGTGCTGCAGGTCGACCTGTGGAGCGCGCGCGGCACCCGCCCGCGCACGGTCATGGACGTGCTCGAACGCCAGAAGGACATCCAGTTCTCCAGCCGCACGCGCTTCGGCACCGACACCGTCGCGCGCGAACAGAAACTGCGCAACGCCCTCGGCCAGCTGATCGAATCGCTGCCCGGCAAGCTGCCGGAAAATCTCGCCGCGGACCTGCAACCCTGGCTGTGCGACCGCGTCTTCAACATCGTCCACCTGATCTACCAGGCCAAGCACCACGAAGAACAATTCAAGGACTACGCCTTCGGCCCCACCGCCATGCACGAACACTGGCGCGGCGGCCTCACCGACATGCAACGCACCCTCGAACACCCGGATTTCTTCACCATCCCCACCCGCGACCTCGGCGCCGTCACCCACGACATCCACCGCATCTTCGCGAAAGCCCAACAAGCCTGAGCCACCCGCCGCTCAGCGATTATTCCTTCTCCCGTCAGCGAGACCTCCTGTTGTTTCCTTCTCCCGCTGGCGGGAGAAGATGGCCGCAGGGCAGATGAGGGTGGTGCCTTTCGCTCGTCCTTCTCCTGCTGGCGGGAGACAAAACGGCAGGATTGCCGTTTTGAGCAGCGAATGCTGCCCAACGGGCGAGCGCCATGGATGGTGCGAGTTCAAGTGCCCAACGGGCGGATGAGGGTGGTTCTCTCACATCGACGGTAATCCCCCGCATCCAACGCACACACCACACGCCGCAACGCAGTTGCCCACATCCGATCCGCAAGCGATCATCCACGCATGGAACAACCCCTCTCCACGCGCCTCGGCCAGCAACTCGGCGGCCCCCGCGATGGCGCCATGCTGCGCTTCTCGATCGGCAACGCCCTGCTCGCAGAAAACAAGCCCGCCGAAGCCGCCGAAGCCTTCCGCGCCGCCCTCGAATTCGATCCGCGCTACTCGGCCGCCTGGAAGCTGCTCGGCCAGGCGCAAGCCAGCGCCGGCGACGTGCCAGCCGCCATCCAGACCTACGAACGCGGCATCGCCGTCGCCGAGGAACGCGGCGACAAGCAGGCCGCCAAGGAAATGGCCGTCTTCCTGCGCCGCCTGCGCAAACCCTCGCCGCCCCCGTGAACCTGCGCCACGTCACCATCGCCCTCGTCGTGCTGGCCCTGATCGGCGCCGCACGCTGGTACCCGCAGCGTGCCATCGATCACGAACCGGGCCTGCTCGTCGATTCCGTCCCGCAACAGCACGCCCCCGCCAACAGCACGCCGATCCATCACGGCGATTACCTGCTCACCCCGCTCGCCGATTTCGAACTCGAAGCACGCGTGCTCTCGCGCGCGGACTACTCCATCGATGCCGGCAGCGACCTGGTACCGACCGACCTCGCCCTCGGCTGGCAACGCATGTCCGACACCGCCGTCATCGAGCAACTCGATATCGAGCAATCCGCACGCTTCTATACCTACCGCTGGCAAGGCAACCCGCCGATCCCCGCCGACGAGATCATCCGCTCCAGCGCCAACATGCACCTGATCCCCGCCGACGAAGACGTCCGCCGCGATCTCGACAAGGTCCGCCAGGGATCCCTCATCCACCTGCGCGGCCACCTCGTCTACGCCGAACGCGGCGACGGCTTCCACTGGAGAAGTTCGCTGACCCGCGAAGACACCGGCGGCGGCGCGTGCGAGCTGGTGCTGGTGGAGGCGAT
>CAWGHP010000014.1:0-11494 GCA_963822465.1 uncultured Gammaproteobacteria bacterium
AGTAGCGACGCCGCTGGCGCGCGCGCCCGCAAGGACCATGGTTCCGTCTCAGTAGCTGCTCAGTTGCCGGCCTGTCGTCCGATGAACCGCTTCAGGGCGCGCCAGGCCAGCAGCGGGATCTCGTGGCCTCCATCGTGCGGCACCCAGACCACGTCTGCTCCGCCCTGGATGGCTGCGTCGCGCACGGCTTCGCCGGCCGAGAACGCGAGTTCCGCGTCGGCCCTGCCGTGGCTGACCAGAACGGGGAGTCCTTTCAGTGCCGGCAGGCGCGGCAGCCAGTCGCTATAGGCAATTCGCGAAGTCGACAGCAGCGCCATCGCCGCCGGGCGCAAGCCGTGCAGGACGCTGTCCATGGCCAGCATGCCACCCTGGGAAAACCCCACCAGCACGATGCGCTTGCCGCGGCCGTGCTCCGCGCAGATCCCGCCCAGCGCCTGGCGCACCCGTTCGCGCCCCGGCGGATCGACCTCGCACAGGTCCGAAGGCCCGCCGGCCAGCCGCGCCGCACGCACTTCCATGTCGACCGGCCACCACGAGTATCCGCGCGGTTCGGCCGCAAGAGGGGCATCGGGGAAAAGGAAACGCGCGTCCACCCCGAGCGAGTGCGCGAACGGCGCCAGATCGGCAGCCTCCATCGATCGCCCGTGCAGGAAGACGACGAGCTGGCCGGCTTTCGGGTCGCCGATGGCCAGCACCGAAAGGCCGGCGCATTCGATGCGTTGTTCGATCACGGCGACGACGGCCTGGACGAAGGCGCGAACCAGCGCTTCATGGCGAGGAAGCGGCTCTCGTAGAGGTGATAGGAAAGCGCACCGAGCGCAAACGTGATGGCGGTCATCGCCAGCGTGTAGACCAGGGTCGTCAACACGCCGGCATGCTCGGCCAGGCGTCCGAGCATCGGCAACCCGACGAACAGGTGCAGCGGCGCGTAAAACACGTACATCGCGTAACTGTAGGTTCCGACGCGCCGCAGCGGCTTCCATGACAACGCGCGCGAACTCAGCGAAGCCGGCTGCAGCGCGGCGACGATCCAGCCTGCAAAGCCCAGCGCGATGATCGAGTAGCCGAACCACTGCA
Source organism: uncultured Gammaproteobacteria bacterium (assembly GCA_963822465.1). Lineage (GTDB taxonomy): Bacteria > Pseudomonadota > Gammaproteobacteria > Xanthomonadales > Rhodanobacteraceae > Dokdonella. The sequence continues at coordinate 1,078 of CAWGHP010000014.1, forward strand.
TGGCGGCGCCGGTGCGCTGGAAAAGACCGGCGACGCAGCCAGCGATGATGAGTGCCATGGCAGCCCCTTCCGCGCGGAGCCCGCCATGGTTTTCCAGCCATCCTTGCACCCGTTCGTCGCGCAGCAGGGCCGCCGTCATCGCGCCGATCGCAAGCGCATCCATGCGACAGAAGGTGAATACATAGGCGGCATTCGCCCCCAGCTCGCCGGGAAAGTGGTGGCGCACCCAAATCCTGGCCACGATGGCCGCCACGACCAGCACGGCGCCGAGGCGAAGTACGCCGCGACGGCCGCCCATGCTGACCACCAGTGGCCACAGCAGGTAGAACTGCTCCTCCACGCACAACGACCAGAAGTGCGGGAACGCCGCCTCGGTCCTGCCGAACGGAGCCGTGAAGTTTTCCAGATAGATCCACAGCCAGAGCTGGTGTTCGCCATAGCCGGGCGGAACCGTCCAGAACATCGGCACGATGACGAAGGCGACGAACAGCACGCCGTAGTAGAGGGGAAAGATGCGCAGCACCCTGCGCGCAATGAAGTTGCGGTAGTAGCCTTGCGAATGCGCGGTGTCGAGCAGGATTCCGGTGATGAGGAAGCCCGACAGGACGAAGAACAGCTGCACGCCGATCCAGCCGATGTTGAGGAAGATATCGGCTATCCGCGAGGCCATCCCGCCGGGGACGACAAGATCGAAGGCATGTACGAGCACGAGCAGGATGGCGATGCCGCGCAGCCCGTCCAGGGCGGGAACATGGCTGCGCAAGGCATCCCGCAGGCCAGTCATGGGCCCAGCGCTTCCGTCAGGATCCCGAGCAGTGGTTCATGTGTCCAGCGGGCAGTAAAGGTATGGTCGGGGCCATCGACCACGGTGATCTGCAGCTGCTGCCTTGCAAGCAACGCGTCTATTGCGGAGCCGCCCTGCTCGCGCAGCATCGTGTGACCCGGGTCGCTGGCGGCGAAAACGAAGTGCATGGCCACGCCGCGTCTGGCCAGATCCAGCAGGTCGCGCCCCAGATCCTCGCCGAGCCGGAATGGCAGCCATCGCATTGCATCCTGCAGCTTGTGCCGCAGGTACATGAAGGTGCGATACAGCAGCACCCGGACCAGCCGCGGCAGGTTCACCTCGCCGCGCAGGAGCTTCTTCCACGAATCCGTACTCTTGACGGACTCCGCGTAGCGACTGACCTCCTCGGTGAGCCGCGATGCGCTGTAATCGAGCGGCATCCCGGGCACGTAGTTGAATGTCAGGGGATTGATCACGATGATGCGGTCGATCGGCTTGCCTGCCAGGGCCGCCTTCAGTGCATGGTAGGCGCCCGAGCACAGGCCCGCGACCGAGACTCTGCGCGCACCGGCAGCGCGAACCCACTCGACAGCCATGCCGACATCCGAAATCGCATGCGGACCATAGACCGTGTTCTCCGCCTGGCCGGCGCGTGCCGGGCTGTCGGCGATTCCGGAAATGTCCAGGCGCATGACCAGATGGCCCGAATCGGCAAGGCGGCGGGCCAGTTCGACATAGAGGCGGTTCGGACCCGCGTTTCCGATCGCGCCGGCGTTGAGCAGGATCACCGCATGGTCGGCCGCTGTTCGCGGCCAGCTGACGATTGCCGACATGGACGGGTCGAGGGCGACGGCCTCCTCGGCCACGCAGCGACCGCCGAATGGCATGTCGACGCGCTCCCGCAGCTTGCTGGCCGCGGGCGGCGGCAGCGCGTGCGGCGGCGGGTGCGTTCCTGCCGCGAACCCGATGGTCGCATCGATTATTGCTCGCGGAACTTTCGCATGATGCGGATCGAGCACCATCTGCGCATAACCGGGGAGTTGCACGGTCCGCACATCGATGCCCAGCGCAGCCAGCCGCGACGACCAGGCCTTGTTGAGCGGCATGTCGTTGCGCTCGATCAGGAGCACCTGATCGGCCGGACGCAGGCCGGATCCGGACAGGTCGATCTTCGCCAGGGCCTCTCGGGTTTCCCCGGTGAGCGCAAAGCCCACCACTTCCGCCATGTCCGCGCCGTCCGCATCCGCACTGCCATGCGGATCGGCCGCGAGATTGAGCGACATCTGCAGCATGCGGCACTCGCGCAACCAGGCCTTGCCGCTGGTCACCGCGGCGATGGCAACCAGTCCGCAAACATCCTGGCGTTCGGCGCCGGCCAGCGCGGCGACCATGGCGCCCAGGCGCACTCCGACCAGCACGATGCGCGTCGCCCCTTCGCTGCGCAACAGGTCGCACGCCTCGTGCACGCTCGAAATCCATGCCTGCAATCGCCGCGAATCCAGGTCGCTCCCCACGCTGTTGCCGGTTCCATCGGGATCAACGCGTACTGCCAGAACTCCGGCTTTCGCAGCATCCTCGCCAAGATGGCGCAAGGCGCGACGCGAACAGACGGCCTCGTAACCGAACGGCGGCACGATCACCAGTCCGATCTCCGCGCTTGCGTCGCCGGGTCGATGCAGCCAGGCGAACTGCGGCCTCATGCGGTCGCCGATGTATCCGGCTTCCACGCGCGGCGTTGCATTGCGCGATTCAGGAATTTCCTGCGCGTCCGTGCCACTCATGCGATTTCGACACGCACCTGGGACGACGAATTCAACGCCGCCACCGTGCCGCGCACGCGCCCCGGGCGACGGTTCGGCAGTTCGTCCAGGACGATGCAGCGGCTCTGCCCCGGCGCCAGATGGAAATAATTGTCCTCGGGAAGGAATCCTGCGATATCGATGCTGACCGACTGCGCAAAGCGCGCACAACCAATGCGCAGTGCATGGCCTTTGCCGGCGGGATTGTCGATGGCGACGGCATCGAGGCGAACTTCCGCATCCGTGCCCGCGTGCAGCCCTGCCGGAAAGCCGAAGGCCTCGGCCAGGGTTTCGCCGCTGCCACGAAGCACGAGCGCGGCACGGACGAGCTGCGCCGAGGGCGGCCCGAAGCGATAGGCATAGGACAGGTCATGGAAGCCTTCGAGCATTGCCGTCGCCGCGATTTCCACGGCCGAATGCGCGGCGATGCGGATGTCGCTGGCACCGCGCCCGACATCGACATGGCCATCGCGGAACAGGGAAAGTTCGAGGCGCGCGTCCAGCGCCACGGCTCGATCATTGACCACGTGCACGACGAGTCCGTTGACCCCCTCGTCGCTGATGGACACCGCGATCGGGGACAGCGACCGCCGCAACGGGTAGTAGCAGGGCTTGGGCGATCCGCTGGCGTCGACGATCCCCCAGCCGGCGCCCGGCCAGAGGTCGCGCAGGAACCAGATCAGACCACCACGGGTGACCGAGCGGGCTCGCCGCCATTCGGAGAAGACCGCAGCCATGACCTCGCCGGTGGCGACGCGACCCAGGGCGACATAGCGCTCGTGGTCGCTGGCGCGCAAGGCGGCCGGATCGATCGCGAACAGGCGCTGGACATAGTGGTCGCGGACGTCATCGAAGTCCCATCCGGCGCCCAGGTCGCGCGGCGAGCGTGCCTTCCAGGCCGGATGGTGGACGCGCGCCGCCGGTCCGCCCGGCAGGCAGGCGTCTTCCGGGATATTGGCGAAGGCCAGGCATTCCGATGCGAACACCACCGCCGAGCGTCGCGCATCCTCAAGCGGACGCAGATAGGCCCCGACTCCATAGTAGGACGACGGCCCGCTGTCGGCCGCATGCGGGAAGGCGCCGCCGTGCGCGCTGGAGGGCACATAGGCGAACCCTTCTGCCTGCACGAGGCCGGCAATGACCTCGTGGAACAGCGGCGGCGACCAGAGCTCGCGCGAAGCACCGCTCATGGCCGCCTGCTGCTCGCCCTCGCTGTTGCCGCAGACCAGGGCGAGGCAGGCGCGCGACTGCAAGCGTGCCAGCTGCTGGCGCACCTCGACCGATACGCTGGCGACGAACTCCGGATCCTCGGGATAGTCCATGTTCGCGAACATCAGGTCCTGCCAGAGCAGGACACCGCAGCGGTCCATTGCATCGAGCAATGCGTCGTCTTCGTAGACCAGTGGCCCGGCGACGCGCAGCATGTTCATGCCCGCCTTGCACGCCTGCTCGACGGCGGTCGCATAAGCTTCCGCATTCGAATTCAGGGACACGACATCAAGCGGTGTCCAGCAGGCGCCCCGGCAGAAGACGGGCACGTCATTGACGCGCACGGCGAAATCGCCGTCGGCGCGCTCGATGGCGATCGTGCGGAAACCGCGCTGGCCGAGATCCAGCAGGTGGACCGCCTCGCTCGTCGCAGCCTCGACGGCTATCTGGTACAGCGCAGGTTCGCCATGCGTATGCGGCCACCACAGCGCCGGGGCTTCGATCGTGACCCGACCCTGCCAGTCGTGTCCGCGCCTCTCGAGTGCGTGGGCGACGCGCTGGCCTGCGCGCTCGACGATCAGCTGCGCGGAATGGACATCCTCGCCGAGATCCAGCGAGACCTCGACGACGCCGGCGCCGTGCTCGAGGCCGACCCGCAATCTCGAATTCCGCGCGTGCAAGGCTCGCCGTTCGATCCAGACCGGTCGCCACGGGCCGATCGGCGGACAGGCCGGCGACCAGCCCGGCGTGCGCCCGAGCAGGCTCGTGCGGAACCAGCGCAACTGCTGGTCGCGGAGCATCGGCACGCGCCAGCGCGGGCGCGGCCGTTTCCTGGCCAGCTCGGGCGCGAGCGCCCTGCAGCGGATCAGCAGTTCATGGCTTCCGTGCAGATCCACCGGCACTTCGTGGCGGACGAACATGTTGTCGCTGCTCAGCACGCATTTGCCGTCGAGCCAGACATCGGCCAGCGTGGCGATGCCGTCGAAGCCGAGCACGAGCGCACCGGATTCATTTATCGCGATGCGCCACCAGAAGTCCTCGGCATCGAGCTTGCGCGTGTCGTCCCAGTTCCAGAGGCCGGCATCGCGCAGGGCGCTGGCGGCCGTTCCCGGCAGGCTGGCGGATAGCCAGTTCCACTGCTGCGCGTGTTCCGGCCCGGAGCCGGCCGGCGCCGCCGCAAACTGCCAGCCATCGCGCAACTCGACGCGGTGATTGCCGGCAATGCCGCGGATTGCCGTCATGCGCTGTCCACGGTCAACTCGGAGATGGCGTCGTTGATGGCGGCGATGCTCTCGAACACGCTGCGCTTGAGCATGTGGTCGGGGAATTCGATGTCGAACTCCCCCTCCAGGGCCAGCATCACGTTGACGCTGGCGTGGGATGTCATGCCAGCCTGGTAGAGGTCCGCATTTTCCGCCATGGTTTCGGCGTCGACGCCAAGTCGGCCATGTTCCTTCAGGATCGATCGAATCTTGCTGGCGTTGCTCATGCGTGGGTCACCGGTGGGCTCAGGGTCAGGCGCAATGATCCATCAATAAGGGCCTTCGACTCCAGTTCCGGCCGTGCCGACCGCGCTGGACCTGCACGAAACACGCATCAACGGCCCGCCCACCAGACGCCCGATCGCTGGCAGGGGACCCCGGCGGGGCTCAGGCAAACCGGGCCAGGCCGTCGCGCCCCTTCTGCCAGGCCGCAGCCCATTCCTCGAACATCGAAGTGGCATCGAAGGCGCGCCGGCTGTTGACTGCGCGCGCCGCCTTGAGAATAAACGTCTTGGCGCCGTTGGAGATGGTTTCGAAGTAATTCGAAATGTCGGCCAGCCCCGCGGCATCCGCCGGCGAAGTTCCCGGCTGGGCGGCCAGCCAGCGCAGGTAGATGGCGAGCAGCTCGGCGCCCGCTCCGAGCTGGCGCACGGAAGCAAAGGCCCACGCGTGGTAGTGGGCGAGGCCTTTCTCCTGCATCACCGGCAGGTCTAGGCTGAAACGCGCCGCGAAACGCACGACCGGATTGTCCTTCGGCATCCTGCGCACATGCCGCGCAAGTAGCGCGCGCGAGCGCGCGGCCAGTGCCCCGGCCTCCATGCGCACGACCTGGTCGATGCGGACGAACTCGGCAAACAGCGGCAGGAAGGCCGGATCCGGCGCTTCGTTCAAGCGGAATGTCCGCTCGAAATCCTCGCCTTCGAGCTCGAAATAGCCCGCATTGTGGAAGTAGCCCAGGCGCCGTGCGTCGACATCGAGGTCCGCAAGGATGATGGTCGACTTGGTGTGCTGGTTGCGATAGTCGGTGCCCTGGGTGTCGGGCAGCCACCAGGCATCGGCCTCGGTCGAAATCAACTTGCCCGCGGAGAGGAACTCGACGGCATGTTCGACCAGGGGCCTCCAGCAATTGAGCTCCTGTACGTCGATGCCGTAGAGGTCGCGCAGTTCGTCATGCGGTGGCTTGAAGAAGGTCCACTGGTCGCCCTCGAAATCGATCGCCGCGACAAACGGCAGGATGGCCATCGGTTCGCAACCGAGCGCGTGGACGACTTCGATCCAGACATCGACATAGCAGTTCTTCTCCACCCAGACACGGTCTTCCGCGTGCGTGGAATGACGCACATAGTTCGATGCATCGAGTCCGAGAACGTTCATCGCCGCCTCAGGGCCAGAGTCTCTTGCGCACTTCGCCTGGCCAGGCCTCTGGATCGAATCCGTGCGCCTGGAACAGCGCCATGACGATACGCTCGAGGCCGAACCCGAGGCAGGCAGTGTTGGCCACGGCCCCATCCGGCGTCTTGATGTGGAAGGCCTCGCCGAAATGCTCCTGGTGGAAATTGAAGGAACACACGGCGGTCGGTTTTTCCGTGGATATGACCGGTACCAGCACCTCGAACTTGAGTTGCTGCTCCTTCTGGCTGACCGCCAGCATCTTGCCGCCCTTGCCGAAGAACGGGTCCGACGCGACATCGCTGACGGCGTCCAGCCCGAGCGACTTGAGCAGGGCGACGCCCCGGGCCAGCCACATGTTGCGCCACTCCACGACCTGGTCCGCGGTCCCGCAGCGAACGAACTCGCGCACCCGGAACGACTGCATGCGGGTGGGTTCGGGCGAAGGCTCGTGCCGGTAGACCCAGTTCATCATGGTCACCAGGCGCCCTTCGGGCGGCACCGTGCCGGTAAAGCTCGGATAGACCGGATAGCAGGCGGCCGGATTGAGCACGACGTCGGTCATGCCCTGGGTGTCGCCCCAGGGTTCGCAGGCATGGATGCGCTCGCTGAGCTTGCGCGCATCGAGTTCCTTGCCGAAGAAGCTGAAGACCGTCCCCGCCAGGTGCGGGAACGAATCCATGTAGTCGCTGCTTTCCAGCACCTTGCGATCGATGACGGGAGGGAACACGAAGTACTCGGCACCATCGTCCCTGGCGATCTCCGAGACCAGCGCATTGAAGCGCTCGAGCACGTCTTCGAAGACATGGCCGCGGCCAAAGACTCCGAGCACGCCGACCGGGACGATCAAGCCATGGGCGACGAGACCGTCATGGAACTTCTGCGCATCGTATTCGGTAGCTGACATGTTCAATCACCCTTGAAAACGAGAAGCATGGATGCGCTCTTGCCGGCAATGCGCTCATTGGAAACCATCAGCGCCCCGGAAAGGACATCCCGGTAATGGCGTCCGACGCTGAACGGCGTATCGTTCTTGTAGGCAAGGATGCCGATGATCTGCAGCGCTTCATGCACGAGTTTCGGCGCCATTTCCGACGAGCTCATCTTGAGCTGGTTCATCTGCAGGGCCCAGCCTATGGAGGTCAGCGCATTGCGTTCCGCCTCGGCGCCCTCGGCGACAAGCTCATCGAATTCGACCGCGCAGCTTTCCCAGTTGTTGCGCATGGCCTGAAGGTCGACGTGCACGCGCGCCAGTCGCGCGGCACTCGGCGGCACCGTGCCCGGCATCCTGCGCGCCTGGCCGCGGACGAACTGGGCCGCACGGTCGACGGCGTTGGCGGCGATGCCCCACCAGAGCGCCGACCAGAGGATATGCGAGTAGGGCACCATGGTCAGTGCGGAGGAATCGGCGTAGGCGCCTGGCAGGATCTGGTCCTTGCCGCCATGCCCGGAGAATTTCGCGCCCGGACTGCAGGTGCCGCGCATGCCCAGGGTATCCCAGACGCCGACATCGCTGAGGGTGTAGTTGCCCTTCTCGAACAGCACGAGCACCTGGTCGCTGGATGCTGCGTCCGGCGCGCGCCGGCAGGTCACCAGTTGCGCGTCGGCATGCTCGCCATAGGACATGGTCGTGGCGTCCTTGTCCAGGCGCATGCGATCCCCTTCGACTTCCACCGCGCAGATGCTCGTGCGCGTGTCGCCGAAGGTGCCGTTTTCCGAAGTGATCGAGGCGATCAGCTCCTGGCGCTCGACCAGGTTCTCGCGCATGAATTTCTCGAAGTATGCCGAACCGATGCCGTGCCGCGCGATGCAGGCGACCTGGATATGGTGCATGGCGAGGACCATGGCCGAGGAACCGCAACCCTGGGCGAGGGTCGCGCACTGGGTCGCGAGTTCGAGCATGCCGGCACCGGCGCCACCGAACCGGGCCGGCACGGCAGCCGATAGCAGCCTGGCTTTCTGCAGCGCTTCCACGGTTTCCCGCGGGAACCGGCTCGCGGCATCCACGTCCGCCGCGTTGACAGCAGCCACCTTGGTGGCGATGGATTCCGTCTCGAGGATTGTCGCGCGCTTCTTCACGCTGGAACGTGTAGTCATGTCGGGGCGCCCTGGCTTGGGGAATGACGAACGGGAAATTGCAGCCGTTTTCCCTGCAATCCCCGGACAGGATACCTTCTGATTCTGGTTCACTGTACCGGCCAACGCAAACACTTGCCGTATCGGGAATTCGCGCCCTGCCCGCCCTTTTCGCCGCGTGGCCTTTGATCCAGACGAAACAACCGACGTAACATGTCGGCTCCAAGCGCCACGCGAGCGCCAGCGCAGAGACCAGGAAATGCCGGAAGCGATGACCAGGGCGGCCGTGGAGCCACGCGTATTCCGCAACGTGATGGGGCGATTCTCGACCGGGGTTGCCGTGGTCACGTTTCTGCGCGATGGCCAGCCGGCCGGAATCACGGTGAATTCCTTTCTCTCGGTTTCGACGGATCCGGCCCTTGTCCTGGTCTCGCTGCGCAGGGAATCCAGTGTCACCAGCCACCTGCAGGTCGGCGACTGTTACGGCGTGAATTTCCTTTCCGAGGCGCAGCAGGACCTGAGTACGCATTTCGCCGGAAAACCGGTCGAGGGCATCAAGCTCAACTTCCAGGACCAGCAGGGAACGCCACTGCTGCCGGGCAGCCTCGCCCATGTCGTCGCCCGTGTCGTCGACGTGCATCCCGCAGGCGATCATTTCCTCTACATCGCTGCCATCGAACACCTCTGGCAGGGTCCGGAGGCCAAGCCGCTGATCTTCTACAGCGGAAAGTACAAGCAGATCCTCGCCCACGAGCCCACCATGCAATTCAACGACGCGCTGGACGGCTGGTAGGCGCTGGCCGGCCCTGGTGGAGCAGGCGTGAACGGGCCGTTTGCCTAGTCAGACTTGCGCCGGGCCAGGTACATGAGGCTCGCGCTGCCTGGCGACTGGTTGTCGGGCGCCAGCGCGGTGCCTTGCGCATCGAGCACATCGATCACTTCAAAACCGTTGCAGACGAGCTGCCGCCGTTCCTCGGCCTGGCCTATGTAGTAGTGCAGCAGGGCGAAATCGTGGCCCTCGTCATTGAGCAGGACATAGTCGCCGTTGCTCGACCGCATCGACTTGAAGCGCCGGTGGTTAGCCAGTTGCCGCACCCATATGCCGACGCCGCGCATTTGCCGGATCGGATCGTAGGGCGTCCACCGCAGGTGCGGCCCGTTCATGGCATGGGCGTAGTGGCGGTTGTGCGAGGAGAACGCCAATGTGCCACCCGGGCGCAGCACGCGCAGGAATTCTGCGAGAGTGCGCAAGCGATCCTCATGGCCGACCGCATCGAGCACGTTGCTCGGAGCAAACACGAAATCGAAGCGGCGGTCGGCGAATGCGCCAAGGTCGCGCATGTCGGCCAACTGAACGGGAATGCCGGGCCGGTTGGCCTGCATGTGACGGACCATCGACGGGGAATAGTCGATCCCCTGGTAGGTACTCGCCAGCGGCGCAAGGTAGATCGAGGTCCGACCGGTTCCGACGCCGATATCGAGGATATCCTTGCGCACAATTGCGGGCTGGCAGCGCAGCAGCGTCATGACCTCGAGCCGCGTCAACTTCTCGTCGAGGTAGCTTCGCGCCACGTCGGCCCGGTAGTACGTCCTTGCATTCAACAGGTCCTGGGGACTTGCGTAGATGCTCATGGCAGGGACCAAACTGGGTCAGCCGGGCCTCCGGTGGATACGAAAGACACTCAACTCTTGCTTATCCTGCTCCGAATGAAGCGGAATATCCATTCAGGCGCGAACCTGCGCCGACGAGCCGATGGCCAGGGAGCGATTCCCCGGCATTTCCCGGGAAATCGGGTCGCCAAGGCCGGCCCATCCCCGTAACGGCGATTAGCCGGTGGCGATTACCCCATTGCCAGTGCCCGCAGACCGCCTTCACCCCCGGTCGATTCATCGCCAGC
>CAWGHP010000015.1:0-117858 GCA_963822465.1 uncultured Gammaproteobacteria bacterium
TGGCGATGGCGAAATACTCCAGCACCTTGTGCAGTTGCGCCTGACTTGTCATCGGGCCCATTTCGCAGCCATCGCTCAGTGGGTCGCTGACCTTGAGCGCTGCCATGGCGTTGGCCAGCTTGTCCAGCAAGGTGTCGGCGATGCTGTCCTCGACCAGCAGGCGCGAGGTGGCCGAGCACATCTGCCCGGCGTTCCAGCAGATGCCGGCGATGATCCATTGCACCGCCTGGTCCAGATCGCTGTCGGCGAACACCAGGATCGGCGACTTGCCGCCCAGCTCCAGGGCTACCGGCATTGTGCGTGCGCTAGCCGCCTGCATCACCTTGCGCCCCACCGCATTGCTGCCGGTAAACGACAGCTTGGCGATCTGCGGGTGGCTGGCCATGGCCTCGCCGGTAGTGGCATCGCCCGGCAGCAGATTGAACACCCCCGCCGGTAGGCCGATGGCGCTGGCGATTTCGCCCAGTTGCAGCTCGATCAGCGGGGTCAGTTCGGACGGTTTAAGCACTACGCAGCAACCCGCCGCCAGGGCCGGGGCGAGCTTCCAGGCGCTGGTGACCAGCGGGAAATTCCACGGCACGATCAGCCCGACCACACCGAGCGGTTCCAGGCGGGTAAAGGACTGGTAGCTATTGTCCGGCAAGGCCACTGCGGCGTTCTGGCTGGCATCCAGACCGTCGGCCAGCTCGGCGTAATAGGCGAAGGTGGCGATGGCGTCGCTGATATCCAGCTCGGCCCCATGCCGTGGTTTGCCGCTGTTGCGCATTTGCAACTCGATTAGCGCTGGGCTGCGTGCCTCGATTTCTGCAGCGAAGGCGCGCAGATAGCCCGCGCGCTCATGAGCCGGGCGTTGGCTCCAGGCCGGGAAGGCGCGGCGCGCGGCCTGCACCGCCAGCTCGACAGCGGCTTCTGAGGCGCAGGCCACGCTGGCGATCTGCTCGCCGGTGCTGGGGTTGAACACCGGCAGTTGGCTGGCGCTGTTGGCGGTGTGCCAGGCGCCGTCGATAAACAGTTGTGCGGTCATGCATCACCTTCAGCGGAAGGATGGAACGGCGCTTGTTCCAGCACTTCGATAATCAGCGGCCGGTCGCGCGGTGCGCTGCGCAGCAGCTCACTCAGGTGCGCGTGGTCGCGGGCGCGTTCGGCGGCGCAGCCGAAGCCACGGGCAATGGCCAGCAGATCCGGGGTGTAGATATCCACGCCGATCGGGGTGATGTCGCGTCTTTCCATATAGCGCTTGATCTCGCCGTAGCCGGCGTTGTTCCACAGCAGCACGATAATGCCGACGCCGGCTTCCACCGCGCTGGCCAGCTCCGGCAGGGTGAACTGGATACCGCCATCGCCCATCAGGCTGATCACCGGGCGGTTTGGCTCGGCCAACTTGGCACCGATGGCCGCTGGCAGGCCGTAGCCCAGGGTGCCGTAGCCGGTGGAGGCGTTAAACCAGCGCCGCGCGCCGTCCAGTTCCACCAGGTGGTTGCCGCTGTACACGGTCTGGGTCGAGTCGCCGACAAAGCGCGCCTCCGGCAGCACCTCAAGCACGCTATCGAACAGCTGGCGGTAATGCGCCCAGCCGTTAAAGTCCTCGGCCAGTTGCGCCTGCACGGCGGCGGTGCGCATGGCCCCGGGACTGTTGTCACGTTGCTCGCCGGGGTCGAATTCGGCCAGCAGCATGCGCATGGCCAGGCGCGCGTCGCCCTGGATGGCCAGGGTTGGGGCGAAGTTGCGCTGCAGTTGCTGGGCGTCGATATCGATGCGAATCAGCGCGCCACCGAGCTGGAAGTTGCCGTCGAACACCACGTCGTAATCGGTCTCGCCCAGCTCGGTGCCGATCGCCAGCACCACATCGGCGGCCAGCGCCAGCTCGCGTACCGGCACCAGCGACTGGTTGCTGCCCAGCAGCAGCGGATGGCCCGGCGGCAGCAGGCCCTTGGCATTGATGGTTTGTGCGGTTGGCGCATCCAAGGCCACGGCCAGGGCGCGGGCTTCGGCCTGAGCCGTGACGCAGCCACCACCGAGCAGCAGCAGCGGGCGTTTGGCGTTTTTCAGCATGGCCGCCGCTTCGCGGATCAGCGTGCGGTTAGGCGAGGGGCGCTGGATGCTCGGTTTGGCGGCCAGCTGCATGTGCGTGGCATCGGCGGTGATGATGTCCAGCGGCAGCTCGATATGCACCGGACGCGGCCGTTCCCCTTCGAACACGGCGAAGGCGCGGGCCAGCACGGCGGGCAGCTCATCGACGCTCATCAATGTGTGGCTAAACGCCGTCACTCCGGCGGTCATCGCCCGCTGGTTGGGCAGCTCATGCAGATAGCCTTTGCCCAGGCCGAGGCGCTCGCGCTCGTTGACGCTGGAGATCACCAGCATGGGAATCGAGTCGGCGTAAGCCTGGCCCATGGCCGTGAGGATATTGGTCATCCCCGGGCCGGTGATGATAAAGCACACGCCCGGTTTACCCGAGACGCGGGCATAGCCGTCGGCCATAAAGCCGGCGCCCTGCTCGTGCCGCGGGGTGATATGGCGGATGTTGCTGTGCGGCAGGCCGCGGTACAGCTCGACGGTGTGTACGCCGGGAATGCCGAATACGGTGTCGACGCCCCAGGCTTCGAGTTGCTTGACGAGAAATTCGCCGCAGGTGGTCATGTCATCTAATCCTGTGCTGTCGTTGTAGGAGCGGGGGGACGCCGAGTCCCATGCCCGCGAACCGCTGGAGCTAAGAGCATCGCGGGCATGGCCCGCTCCTACGTCAGAGGTTTTTAACCGACGATCCAATGCGCCATCAGCGCGATGATCGGCAGGGTGATCAGGGTGCGGATGATAAAGATGGCGAACAGTTCGAGGATGTTCAGCGGCAGCTTGGCCTTGATGATCAGCACGCCGACTTCCGACATATAGATCAGCTGGGTCAGCGAGACGCAGGCCACGAAGTGATTTTCTTTATTTCAGGAAACCGGAAATATCATAGCTTGCCTTGAGCCGGAAACGCTGTCCCATGGGCGGATATTTCGGGTCCGTCAGGCTGGACGCATAATGACGCGCGGGCCAGACATAGGCGCGGCGGGTCTGCGGCGACGGTAAACCTTATGGCGTGCCGGATCTCACCCGAGGCCACTTCATCGTATCGGACCAGACCCGGAAAAATGGGCAGACCGGCCGCGTCCGCGGATGTCCAGCCCGCCGGCCGGAGCGCGTTGGAATTCAAGTCAAAAATGGCGCCGGACCCTGCCGTCCAGGACCCGTCGGTCTGGGGAAACGCGTAATACAATTCATACAGGATGCAGTTGTCCCGGTCGATGAGCAGTACGTGACGGTCTCCGGTGCTGTCGGGACCGCCTTCAATGGGCGCATTCGGCGGAATGGGATAAGGGCCGGGGTCGCTTTCGTCAAAATAATCAAAGGTGACGGGCACCTGGGGCAGGGTTTCCTGAACTTCCATGTAAGGAATGCCGATGGGGCCGCCGTCCCAAAGGCCTGAGCCGAAATCCGGATGAAGGCCGGTGGCTGCGCCGATAGTGGTGATATAGGCATTGGAATTGGCATCCACCGGCAGGTTGTCCACCGGTGTATTCCAGATATTGTCGGCAGGCAGGACCCGGCAACCCGCTATTTCGGCATGGACTGCCGGACCAGTGGTGAGGGTGAAACACAAACAACCGATAATGAGCGATAATATCTTTTCATATTCCCTCCTCCGCAAAGCAGTTGGGTAGTGACCGCGCGGATGTCTGATCTCGCCCATCGAGTGCAAGGACTGCCGCAGCACCTCCTCCGGTACAGGAACAACAGGGCCGACAAGGCCCGCCGGTGCGCGCCCGGCGCCACCTGGCGATCCTCGGCCAGCCAGGAATGAGGAACGCCTCGACCTCGACCTGCGCCACGTCCGAGGGGTGGCGCAGCCGGTGGAAGCGGATGAACGCACGCACCCAATGCACATAGGCCTCTTCGGTGCGCAGGCTGTAGTGCAGCAGGCGGATCTGGCGACGCAGCAGGTCGAGCAGCCGGGGAGTCTGGGTCGCGGCATCGTCTCCTTGCATCGGACGTCCCTGCATCGGACGGGGTGGACATGGCGAAGGGTCCTCCTCGACATCAGTTCTTCATACAGTACCTGAATTCCCCTCGCGCCACCCCACGAGGCTTGATCCCCGCCAGCAAGGACCTGCCCTGCCCTAGGAATCCGCCATGGCGGCACGGTCCGCGTGCGGTGGCGCCTGAACGCGCTGACCGAGTCGTGCAACACCGCAGGGTGCAACGTGGTCGCACCGCGTACTCAACGTCAGGCGGCATGCAGTAGAAAGCGACTGCGTCCGGAGAGCGGTGCGGCACGTACCACTCCAACCGAACTGCTGGTGCGGATATCGATTGCATCGATGATGCACGCCGGCGAAGCGCGAGCCCGACAGGGCCAGCAGCAGCGAGCGCAGCGAGCGCGTGACGAGCAGGTTGACGTGGCCGAAGATGGCCAGGTCGAAGGCCTTGAGGTCTTTCCTCGCCACCGAGTCGATTTCCTTCTGCACGAAAGGATGGCAACGGATCGCGCCCTGGCCGTAGACGATCATCGAGCGGGTCAGGATGTTGGCGCCTTCGACGGTGATGCCGATCGGCACCGCATCCCAGGCGCGCGACAGGGTGTTGCGCGGCCCGCGCTGGATCGCGCTGCCGGCGCGGATATCCATTGCATCGATGATCACCTGGCGCATGCCTTCGGTCAGATAGGCCTTGGCGATCGAGCCGATCACCGCCGGCTTCTCGCCCGCATCGAGCGCGCCACAGGTCAGGGTGCGCGTGGCCGTCATCAGGTAGGTCATGCCGGCGATGCGTGCCAGCGGTTCCTCGATGCCTTCGAAGCGGCCGATCGGCGTATCGAACTGCTCGCGCACGGTGGCGTAGGCGCCACAGATCCGCGTCGCCATCTGCGCGGCACCGATGCTTAGCGCCGGCAGCGAAATGGAGCGTCCGGCCGCCAGCGATTCCATCAGCATGCGCCAGCCCTGGCCGACGCCGTCGCGCTCGCCGATGATCGCGTCGAAAGGCACCCAGACATCGCGGCCGATGGTCGGGCCGTTGTGGAACGGCACGCCCATCGGGTCATGCCGCATGCCGATTTCGACACCGGGCGTGTCGCGCGGAATCAGCGCGCAGGTGATGCCGCGGTCGACCTCGTCGCCGAGCAGATGGTCGGGGTCCTTGAGCCGGAATGCCAGGCCGATCAGGGTCGCCACCGGCGCCAGGGTGATGTAGCGCTTCATCCAGTTCAGGCGCAGGCCGAGCACCTCGACGCCATCGACCATGCGCTTCTCGACGATGCCTTCCGATTGGGTCGCCGCCGCATCGGATCCGGCTTCCGGCCCGGTCAGGGCAAAGCACGGAATCTCGACGCCATCGGCGAGACGCTTGAGGTATCGGTCCTTCTGCGCCTGCGTGCCGTAATGCATCAGCAGTTCGCCGGGACCCAGCGAATTGGGCACCATCACGGTCACCGCGGCGGTGACCGAGCGGCTCGAGATGCGCGTGACGATGCGCGACTGGGCCAGCGCGGAGAATCCGTGGCCGCCGTATTCCTTCGGGATGATCAGGCCGAACAGGCGGAACTTCCGGATCAGCTCCCAGACGTGCGGCGGCAGGTCGCGATGCTGGTAGACCTCCCAGTCGTCGATGCTGGCGCAGAATTCGTTGACCGGGCCGTCGAGGAAGGCCTGCTCGTCATCGCTCAGCGGGCGCGCCTCGAAATCCAGCAGCTTCTGCCATTCGGGCATGCCGGAGAACAGGTCAGCGTCCCACCACACCGTACCGGCTTCCAGAGCGATGCGTTCGGTATCGCCGAGTCGCGGCAACACCTTGGCGAACACCGGCATGACGAAACGCGAGATGAGCAGCCGGCGCAGCGGCGGGAAACCGAAAACCAGCGCAATGACGATCAGGGCCGCGGTCACGCCAATGAACATGGTTGGCGAGTCGACGCCGGCCAGGCGCCAGCCGATCAGGATCACGGCCGCTGCGCCGGTCCAGGCGAGGAAGCCCAGTCCGCGGAAGGCCAGCACGAGAAACAGGAAGGTCGCCAGGGCGAATGCAATCCACATGGGTCGTGCTCCTCGGGAAGACCGTCCGATTATGCGCTACGCGCCCACGACGATGCCAAGGCGCCTCGAGGACGTCGACCGCCGCCGACGCTGCAAGCCCCGATCACCGGCGTTGCGATCGGCACGTTCCCGGCGGTGATCGCTCAGCGCAGGAACAACCGGTAGGCCGGGTTGGCGCTCTCGTCGCGGTGCGGGTAGCCGAGATCGGCAAGGAACGCACGGAAGGCCTTCATGTCGGCCTGCGGCACCTGGAAGCCGACCAGGATGCGGCCGTAGTCGGCGCCTTCGTTCCTGTAATGGAACAATGAAATATTCCAGCCCGGATTCATCGCCGACAGGAAACGCAGCAGCGCGCCGGGGCGCTCGGGGAATTCGAATCGATAGAGCAGTTCGTTGTCCGCGCTGGCCGAGCGACCGCCGATCATGTGGCGCAGGTGCTGCTTGGCCAGTTCGTCGTGGCTCAGGTCGATGGTGGCGAAACCCTCCTTGCGCAGCGCGCGCGCCATGCGCGTGCGGTCGGCGGTTCCGCTGACCTGCAGGCCGACGAACAGGTTGGCTTGCGCGGCATCGGCGATGCGGTAGTTGAACTCGGTGATGTTGTGTCCCTCGAGCACCGAGCAGAAGCGGCGAAACGATCCGCGCTGCTCGGGTATCGTCACGGCGAACACCGACTCGCGCGCCTCGCCGACTTCGGCACGCTCGGCGACGAAGCGCAGGCGATCGAAATTCATGTTGGCGCCGCAGGCGATCGCGACCACGTTGCGCCCCCGGATTGCGTGTTCGGCGAGCCATGCCTTCATGCCGGCCACGGCCAGCGCGCCGGCCGGCTCGAGGATGCTGCGCGTATCCTCGAACACGTCCTTGATTGCGGCGCAGACGGCGTCTGCATCGACGAGGACGATGTCGTCGACCAGTTCGCGGCAGAGACGGAAAGTCTCCTTGCCGACCTGCTTGACCGCGGTGCCGTCGCAGAAGAGCCCGACATCGCGCAGCTTCACGCGCCGGCCGGCCGCGATCGATTGCGCCATCGCGTCGGAATCCGATGCCTGCACGCCGATGATGCGGATCTCCGGCCGCACCGCCTTCACGTAGGCGGCAACCCCGGAAATCAGTCCGCCGCCGCCGATTGCGGCGAAGATCGCCTCGATCGGGCCCGGGTGCTGGCGCAGGATCTCCATGCCGATCGTGCCCTGGCCGGCAATGACGTCGGGATCATCGAACGGGTGGACGAAGACGAGCCGGCGACGCGTGGCCAGCGTGTCGGCGTGAGCCTTGGCATCGGAGTAGGACTCGCCACGCAGGACGATTTCCACGTTGCGGCCACCGAAGGCCTTCACGGCATCGATCTTGACCTGCGGCGTCGTCACCGGCATGACGATGACGGCCTTGCAACCCAGCCGTGTCGCCGCCAGCGCGACTCCCTGCGCATGGTTACCGGCGGAAGCCGCGATCACGCCGCGCCTGAGTTCGGCCGCAGAGAGGCGGGCCATCTTGTTGTAAGCGCCGCGCAGCTTGAACGAGAACACCGGCTGGTTGTCCTCGCGCTTGAGCAGGACCGTGCAACCGGTTCGCGCGGAAAGCCCCGGCGCAACCTCGAGTTCGCTTTCGCGGGCGACGTCATAGACGCGGCTTGTGAGAATTCGTTTCAGGTAATCGGCGGGCATCACGGGATCCGGCAGCAGGCCTGCAGCCTAACCAGCCCGGAGCCAACCCACAATTACCACCGCCCGGCGGGCTTGCGCCGGCGCCGGGTCAGCCACCCATCTTGAGGTCCTTCATGCTCCAGATGAACTCGATCGCGATGACGCTGGCCGACTTGCCGTCGATGCGCACCTTGCAATGGAGCATCTGGGTGTATTCGGTGCCGAGGCCACGATCGAATACAACCGGCGCGGACAACTGCAGCGTGTCGGCCACGTTCGGCACGTCCTTCGCACTGGCCACGAGTTTTTCCGAATCGATCTCATAGGATTTTCCGGACAGGCGCTGGTTGGCCTCGGCCACGCAGGCATCGGCGGCTACTTGGGCGCGCCCGGCTCCGCCGCACGCGCCGAGCAGCAGGGCCAATAAGGACGCCAGGATGAATCGCATCAGCTTGCTCCCGCTTCAGTGTGCTCAGGGTCGCACATCGTGATGCCGGTCACGGCATCACGACGACCGAAAGTATATGTGCTGCCTGCGCGGAACCCATGCTGCGCCGCAATGCGGCCAGCCTGGAATCAATACAGCGGCACGCCGGGATCGATTTCGCGCGACCACGCGTCGATGCCGCCCTGCACGTTGTGGACGGCGCGGAAACCCTGCTCGCGGAAATGCTCGGCCGCGCGCTGGCTGGAAATGCCATGGTGGCAGAGAAAAGCAAGAGGGGTCTCCTTTGGCAGCTTGAGCAGGCGCTCGTGCGAACTCGCGTCGAGCACCTCCGCCTTCGCGAACGGCGCAAGCGCACGCTCGTCGGCCGGACGGATGTCGATGACCGTGATCTTCCCCTCGTCGAGCAGCTTCCTGAGGCCATGCACGTCGATGCCATGCACCTTGGGCGGCGCCGCCGGCAAGTCGATGGACAGGCCCTCGCCCTGGGCGGTTTCGGTCCAGCCGATATGGGCGCCCCTGGCGCGTTGCGCGCTGGCCGGATCGAACAGGACATCGATGCCGTTGGCGCGCGCAAGAATCTCGTTGCCCTGGATCTCGCGAAGCTGGAACTGCGGCTGGAAACGGCCGTCGATGGCGAGGAACAGGCCCATGCCTTCAGCATCGGCGAGCGCGTTGCGGATCTGCGTCGCAGCCTCGTCGCTGATCGTGATTTCGGGCGGCGTACGATCGGGTTCGGGCAGGTTGAACAGCTTGTGCAGCTCGCCGCTGGCGGCCATGCCCTGCACGATGTCGGCGCCGCCGACGAGCTCTCCGCCGACATAGAGCTGCGGGATGGTCGGCCAGTTGCCGTATTCCTTGATGCCCTGGCGGATCGCCTCGTCGGCGAGCACGTCGACGGTGACGTAGTCATCGAGAAGACCGTCGAGGACACCGACGGTGGCCGCCGAAAAACCGCAGCTGGGTGCCTGGCGCGTGCCTTTCATGAACAGGACCACGGGATGGCGGGCAAGCATCGTTTCGATGCGCTGGCGGACGGATTCGGTGCTGGACATGGAGGATTCCTCGAACAATGGCGTTGGCTTGGGCTGGCCGCCGGATTCCCGGCGCGCCGCGGAAAGGCAGGGATCATTGCATGTGGGTGCGCCGGGCGCATTGCACAAGGGTTGCGCGTCGGCATGGCCCGCCTGGCCCTCGCCCCGGCAAGCACGCCCCGACAAGGCGCTCCCGTTTGGCCGGTCCGCCAAAATACTGGATAATTCGCGGTCCAGGGGAACAACCACCGTCAGGGGAAATGACATGATCCGCAAGTTGCCGCTTTGCATCGCCTTCGCGCTCGCCACCGCGGCGAACGCGCAGCCACCCGCCGAGCCGGCCTCCGGGGACGCCAGCATCCCGCTGACCTATGTCGGATCCAACGCCCGCATCTCGCTCGGCGTCAACGACGATGGCGACGTGCTCGGTGAGATCCTCGCGATCCTCGGCAAGACCGACGAATCGGCCTGGCTGGCCGAACTCTGGCTCGGCCAGGGCGGCGCCGGCGGCGTGCAGCTCGGCTACAACCGCCTGCGCGGCGATGCCGGCGACAGCAAGGCGGCGGTCTGGAAGTTCTTCGCCGCCGGCGACCAGAACGCGTTCAAGGACCGCAAGGCCACGCTCGGCCTCGGCTGGGAGCGCGACGACCTGTTCTTCAGCGGCTACTTCAGCCACGCCACCAGCGGCACGCGCCTGGTCGATTCGCGGCTGGTCACCGACACCACGACCTTGACCGGCAGCGATGCGAGCGGCGCCTATACGCAGACGCAGACGATCGAGACCCTCACGCGCTTCTTCGAACATCCCTACGAGAACGGCGCGGGCCTGCGCTTCGGCGCCTACTTCGACGAGCCGCTGTTGCGCGTGCGCGGCGGGTTCGACTATGAAAAAGGCAAGTTCAGCTCGGACCAGGCCACCGTTTCGCTCGGCGTCGACAAGCTGTTCCGCAACAGCCCGTTCAGCCTGTCCGTGCAGGCCGAGCATGCGCGCAAGTCCGGCGACTTCGAGATCGACAAGAGCGATACGCGCGGCTGGCTGCTGCTGCGCTACGACTTCGGCCAGAATTTCCGCGCACGCGAGCCGTTCCAGCTGGTCGAGGTGCGCACGCCGGCCGCGACGGCCAGCGCGCCGGCCGAGCCCCAGGTCATCCGCAACGAGGTTCGCCTCGACGGCGACGCGTTCTTCGGCTTCGACCGTTCCGAACTGCGCCCGGATGCAATCGCCGCGCTCGATGCGCTGGTGGCGAAGCTGCAGTCGATGGATCGGGTCAGTCGCGTCAGCGTGGTCGGACATACCGATTCGGTCGGCAGCGAAGCCTACAACCAGGCGCTTTCCGTGCGCCGCGCGGCCAGCGCCAAGGCGCACCTGGTCAGCCGCGGCGTTCCTGCCGACCAGATCGACGCGCGCGGCGAAGGCGAGCTCAACCCGAGCTTCCCCAACGATACGCCGGCGAACCGGCAGAAGAACCGTCGCGTCGATGTCGAGTTCCTGACCATCGAGGAGACCGTCGTTCCGGCGCCCGCGCCGGCACCGGCGGCGGACAAGGTCGAATGGGTGCGCGAGCCGGTCAAGGCCAATCCGGCCTGGATCGAACGTGCGCTGCGCAATCCGGCCGAGCACAAGCGCACGGTCGACGTGTACCGGTTCGAACGGGAAACCTCGACGACGACACTCGGTCCGCGCACCTACCTCAATGGCGTGCCCGTGGCGGCGAACGATGCCCTCACGGTCGGCTTCAATGCACCGGCAACCGTCATCGACGTACTCGCCAACGACAGCGACCCGGACAACGACCCGCTGACCATCACGGCCGTCTCCACGCCGTCGCATGGCACCGCGGTGGCCGGCGCAGGCGGCATCAGCTACACGCCGGCGACCGGCTATTCGGGCAGCGACAGCTTCACCTACACGATCAGCGACGGTCGCGGTGGCAGCGCAACGGCGACCGTCAACGTGACCGTGCTCACTGCCGCGGAAACCAACCGGGCGCCGATCGCGGTCAACGACGATGGCGTCGTGCTCAAGGGCTACGATTCGGATATCGACGTGCTGTCCAACGACAGTGATCCGGACGGCGACCCGCTGACGGTCATCGAGGTCGCCCATACCGGGCCCGGCAATGCGGTCATCACGATCAATCCCGACAACACGATCCACTACCAGTCGATCCATGGCTTTGCCGGCTACGACAGCTTCCAGTACACCATTTCGGACGGACGCGGCGGCACGGCCACGGCGACGGTGACGGTGCTGGTCTACGAACTGCTCTGAGCAGGTCGCCGCGGCGCGCCCCCTGATCCGGGGGCGCCGGTTTCAGGAATCCCCGGCCAGTATTTGCCGCGCGACCGGCAGGATCCGCGCGGTCCACATCGCGTACTGTGCGGCCGACGGGTGCAGGCCATCCCCGACCAGCAGGTCGCGGCCGGCGCCACGCGATATCGCCGTGACATCGACCCAGTGCGCGCCGGCGCCTTCGGCCAGCTCGCGGTTGATCGCATTGAAACGATCGATTTCGTCCGCGACGCGCACCACGTCGGCGCCCTTGTCGGCGGCGAATGGCGTGACGCCCCAGTCGGGAATCGAGACGACGACCACCCGCGCCGGCTCGGCGCCGGCCATCGAGACGGCTGTCGCCAGCAGTCCGGCGAATTCCCCGCGGTAGTTGTCGAGGTCGCGGCCGCGATACTGGTTGTTGACGCCGATCAGCAGGCTGACCAGGGCATACGGTGGCGTACCTGCGCTGGCGTCGATGGCGGCACGCAGTTCGTCGGTGGTCCAGCCGGTGGTGGCGATGATTTCCGGCTCCGCGACCGGCAAGCCGCCGGCGCGCAACGCGGCCGCCAGTTGCACGGGCCAGCGATCGCGCGCGGCGACACCTTCGCCTATCGTGTAGGAATCGCCGAGCGCGAGGTATCGGACTGGCGAATTCGCGATGGACGGCGTGGCCGGTTGCGCCTGCGGATCGTCAGGCGACATGTCGCGCGCGCAGCGAGGCGGCGGCAGTGCGTTCGAGCGCGCGTTCGATGCGGGCGAACACGTCGGCGATGACCGCGGCCTCGGGCAACAGGGTGACCCTGAAGTGGTTGCGGTAGTCGACGTTGAAGCTCGAGCCCGGCACGATCAGCACGTTTTCGGTTTCGAGCAGGTGCAGCGCGAACGCTTCGTCATCGAAGGCCGGCAACTTTTCCGGGTCCACGCCCGGGAACGCATAGAGCGCGCCGGCCGGCGCCACCACGTGCAGGAAGCGGCTGCGTGCGACGGCATCGAGGACAGCCTGGCG
Organism: uncultured Gammaproteobacteria bacterium; assembly: GCA_963822465.1. GTDB lineage: Bacteria > Pseudomonadota > Gammaproteobacteria > Xanthomonadales > Rhodanobacteraceae > Dokdonella. The sequence continues at coordinate 12,478 of CAWGHP010000015.1, forward strand.
CGATGCATGCAGCCGGCCGTCCGGCCCGGTCAGCTCGCCGATCGTCTGCGGCCCGTGCAATGCCGGTTCGATCGCCCATTGGCCCGGCACGTTGCCGCACAGGCGCAGCGCCGCGAGCAGGTCGAAGGCATGCAGCATGTCGGCCACGCGCGCGGCGGCACCGGAAACGCTGAACCAGCCGACCCGGTAGCCGCAGGCGCGATGGACCTTGCTGAGCCCGCCGAAACTGAGGCAGGGCAGATCGCCGGCCAGTGCCGCCAGCGGCTCGAAGCGCGCCTCGTCGTAAAGGATGCCGTCGTAGATCTCGTCGGCGAGCAGGACCAGGCGATGCCGTTCCGCCAGGGCCACGATCTGCGCCAGCAGTTCGCGCGGATAGTTCGCGCCGGTCGGGTTGTTCGGATTGATCAGCACGATCGCGCGCGTGCGCGGCGTGATCAGCGCCGCCATCTCGGCGACATCGGGAAGATGCTCGCGCCCGGCCGGACAGGGATAGTGCACCGCCGTGCCGCCATTGAGGATCGTCGCCGCGGTCCAAAGCGGATAATCCGGTGCCGGGATCAGCACCTCGTCGCCCGGCTCGAGCAGGGCGCGCAGGCTCAGGTCGATCAGTTCGCTGACACCGTTGCCGATGAAGATGCGCTCTGCATTCGCCGTGGTCGAACCGCGCGCGAGTTGCTGCTCGGCGATCGCTTCGCGGGCGCGCTCGAGGCCCTGCTGCTGGCAGTAGGCTTCGCTGCGCGGCAGCGACCTTGTCACTGCGTCGCGGATGTGTGCCGGTGTCTCGAATCCGAATGCGCCGGGATTGCCGATGTTGAGGCGGACGATGTCGCGCCCTTCGGCTTCGAGGTCGCGCGCCCGATGGCTCAGTGCCCCGCGGATTTCATAGCGGACTTCGGCGAGTCGGGAACTGGTCGGAACGGGTCGATGGGGCATGGCCTGGCACGGGATGTGGCATTCCACGGCATCTTAACAACAACTTATGCTGCGCTGCACACAACCGGCGCACGCTTCGGCCCCACGCAACCAAATCCGCGCCCGTTGCATCCCAGTTGTCAGTTGCCAACGCTCAGGACCTTCGGCAGGCGCGCGGCATGCTGCACCCGCTCATACTGACCATCACTCGCCGCCGCATTTGACAGGACGAGTTTTGGTGTTATAGTTACCTACAACACTACTCTAGAAACCCCATCCCCATGTCCCGCCTGACCCAGCATCTGACCCTTTCCCTCGCCCTGATCGCCGCCCTTGCCGGCTGCTCGGGCGGCCCTGCGCAGAATCCGGTCGCGGCCGAGAAAGCCAAGGTCGAGGACGGCCAGCCGGTCGAGACCGCGCGCGTCGAGCAGGGCGAGTTGACCGCGCGCTATGCCGCAACCGCCACCCTGCAGGCGGAACGCGAGGCGAAGATCGTCAGCGAGGTTCCGGGCACGGTGCTCGAATTGCTGGTCGAGGAAGGCGATCGCGTGAGCAAGGGCCAGGTATTGGCGCGTGTCGACGCCGCGCACAGCCGCCTGCAGCTGCGTGAAGCCGAGGCCGACCTGCAGCGTCGCAAGAACGATGTCGATCGTGGCGAAAAGCTGCTCGCGCGCAAGCTCATCGCAGCCACCAGCCATGACCAGGCCGAGTCCGATTACGCGGTCCGCCGCGCCGAGGTGGCGCTGGCCCGGGTAGTCGTCGCCAAGAGCGAAATCCGCGCCCCGTTCGATGGCGTGGTCACCCGGCGCTGGATCAAGCAGGGCCAGTTGCTGGCCGCCAACGCCCCCGTTTTCGACGTCGCCGACTTCAGCGACCTGCGTGCCGACCTGCGCGTTCCAGAGCGCGACGCGGTGGCGCTGGCCGCCGGACAACCGGTCAGTTTCACCGTCGATGCGCTCGGCAGCCGCAACTTCGAAGCCCATATCGAGCGCATCGCTCCCGTGGTCGATCGCGAGAGCGGCACGGTCAAGGTGACCGTGCGCGTCGACAACCGCGAGCGCAGCCTGCGCCCGGGCCTGTTCACGCGCATGGACATCGCCTTCCTGCATGTCGCCAATGCCCTGCTGATGCCGAAGACGGCCGTGCTCGGCAGCCGCGATGCCGAAATCGCCTATGTCATCGTCGACGGCAAGGCCCGCCGCACGCCGATCCGCACCGGTTACGAGAACGGCAACCGGATCCAGGTGCTCGAAGGCGTCGGCGTCGGCGCCGAGGTCGTCGTGACCGGGCATGCCTCGTTGACCGATGGTGCCCTGGTCGAAGTCCTCAATCCCGACGGGCAGGCGAAGATCGCCCAGGCCCGGGCGGTGGCGGCGACCGCCGGCACGGGCGGCTGAGCGGATTCTCCGCAACGCCATCGTTCGCCGGTAGAATCCCGGCGATGGCCGACACCCTGGAATCCCTTCTTTCGCGCATCGGCTGGCGCGGCGAACTCCCCGCCGCCTCAGCCGATCATCCCGACACCCGCATCGCGCGCGTGATCGCCCAGCATCGGGCTGGCTACGAGCTGCACGACGGCGCCGAGGCGTTCAACGCACAACCGGCGCCGCGCTTCCTCAAACCGTCGATCGACCCGACCGAGCGTCCCGCGGTCGGCGACTTCGTGCGCGTCACGCACGGCAAGCCGCCATCCATCGAAACGGTCCTGCCACGCCGCAGCGAACTGGCACGCGCTGCCGCCGGCGAACGCCACCAGCGCCAGCTGATCGCGACCAATATCGACACCGTCATGGTCATCAGCGGCCTCGACGGCGACTTCAATCCGGCCCGCATCGACCGTTACCTGATGCTGGTCGAAGGCAGCGGCGCACAGGCCGTTGTCGTGCTGACCAAGGCCGATACCGCCGACGATATCGACGCCGCCATCGCGGAAATGCGCAAGCGCGTTCCGGCAAACACCGAAATCATCGCGATCAATGCCAAGTCCGCTGAAAGCGTGGCGCCGCTGCTGCGCTACTTCGGGCCCGGCACCTCGACCGTGCTGGTCGGTTCATCGGGCGTGGGCAAATCGACGCTGACCAATACCCTGCTCGGCGAAACGCGCCAGGCCACCAACACGGTGCGCGAGGCCGATAGCCGTGGCCGGCATACGACGACCTATCGCGCGCTGATCCAGTTGCCGAGCGGCGGCTGCCTGATCGACACGCCGGGCATGCGCGAAATCAAGCTGACCGGCGAGGAATCACTGGACGGCAGCCAGTTCGGCGACATCGAGGAACTGGCCCAGGAATGCCGCTTCGGCGACTGCAGCCACCTCAGCGAACCGGGCTGCGCCGTGCGCGCCGCGCTCGAGGATGGACGCCTCGACAACGACCGCTGGCACAACTACCTGAAGCTGCGCGGCGAACTCGCCGCCGCCGCCGACAGCCTCGAAACGCAGTTGCGCCGCAAGAGCGAATCGCGCGTGCTGACCAAGGCGCTCGGGCGACGCCTGGACGAGAAATACGGCAGGCATTGAGAATCCGGGATTCGGGATTGGGATTCGGGATCAGGAACGGCCACGCAAGCTGGCGATTGAAGCGAACGTCGCGCTGCAAACGACCGACTCGAAATTCGCGCCGTGGTCCTCCGACAGCAATGCACCGCAGGATTGGGCGCAGGCGCCTGGAGCAAGCAAGGCAATCGGGAATGAGGGGAATACTCGGGCAAGCGTGGAATGAATGCGGCGCTGAGGGCGATTCCGGAACATCTAGCGAACCCGTTCGTAAGCGCCTTGCGCAAGCTCGACCAGCAGGTCGCGCTCGGCCGGGGTCGGCTCGGTGCCGGGAATCCAGCTGAACTCGAAGTGCTTGCCGCCCTTCAGGTAACGCACCATCGCCCGCGCATTGCCCTGCGCACAGGAGAATCCGATGTTGCCTTGCGCGCCGAGACCGGGCAGCGCTTCCTGCCGGCAGTCGCCACTGGCCGCCATCGTTTGCGCAAGCCCGGCATCGACATTGTCGACAATGGCCAGCATCAGCACGCGCTTGCCGGCGTTGGCGATGCAGCTGTTGGCGCCGTAGACCTGCTGCGAAAACGTCGCGCCCTTGAACAGCTTCTGCAGCACGCCCTGGTCGAAGTACGCGCAGCGGGTCGCTGCCGCCAGGCTTTCGGCGTCGTCGGCCAGGTCGAAGGCGCGGCGGGTCAGTGCAAGGAATCCTTCGCGCGATCCGTCGGAAATGTCCCCGGGCACGGTCAGCGAGCCCATGGCCACGACGCGTCCCCGGTGGCCAACCAGGAACAGCGAGCTTCGCGCAGCGCCGCCGGCGTCGGCTTTCGGGCGGTAGCTGAAACCCCGCCGGCCCATCTCGGAAACGGGTTCGACGATATAACTTGAATCAAGATTCTTGCGCAGGCTGGCGACGAAGTCCTCGGCCTTGCCGGGCGAATCCTGGACCATCTGGGTCAGGCCGAGGATCGCCGCGCCGTTGCGCGACCGGCCGAGGAACTGGCAGGCACCGACCTTGCCGCCGCCCGTGGTCCGCCATGGTCCGAATGCGGGAAGCGCGTCGAGGACCTGCGCGACCGGCAGCCACTGGCACTCTCCCGCCGCCAGCGCCGGGCGGCAGGTTGCAAGCAGGACGACGAACAGCGCAAGCGCAGGCAGCCAGGCTCTCATGACAGGGACCTCCCCCGATGGGCTTGCCGGCATTCTGCCCCGGCATGTCGCCGGGCGCCAATCGCGGCCCGTTCCCGGCAGGCCCTGCACTTCGGCCGGACTGGTCTATATTGGCAACCGACCATGCGCACCTCCGCCGACAGCCACGCCCACCACACCGCGCTCGACCGCCGACTGGTCGCGGCGGTCAAGGGCATCCGCCTGCTCGGCTCGATCAGCTGGCCGGCCTCGGCGCAGCAGTCCTTCCTCGAAAACTGGCGGCGCGGCAGTCCCGGCCTGCCCGTCGTCGACTACGCGCGGCCCGATTACGCCGTGGCGCGCGCCGAAATCAAATCGATCCGCGACGCCGCCGACGCGCAGCATCCGGTCGGCGACTACATCCGCCGCAACGCCGAATCCTGGCGCGTGGCGACCGAACTGCTCGATGCCGTCGGCACGCCGCAACTGACCACCGCCTCGATCCAGCTATTCGGCCGGCCCGGTTCGCGCGTGCCGGGCAGCGAACTCAGCAACCTCGATGCGGCCCGGCATTTCATCAGCCTCGCCGACGAGCTCGACAACGAGGTGCTCGCCAGCGAAGCCGACTACTGCATCCCGGCGGCGGTGTTGCGCGAGGACCTGCAGCACCAGCTCGATGGCTTCTTCGGCAAGGGCGTCGTGCGCGTGGAGGTCGACGACCAGCTGATCTCGAAAGCGGCGGCCGGCGCGACGCGCATCCGCCTGCGCTCGGCCACCTGCTTCAGCGAGTACGACCGCAACCAGTTGCTCGAGCACGAAGCCTACGTGCACACGCTGAGCGCGCTGAACGGGCGGCGCCAGCCCAACCTCACCTCGTTCGGCCTCAGTTCGCCGCGCATCACGGCGACCCAGGAAGGCCTGGCCGTGTTCGCCGAACTGATGACAGGCTCGCTCGACATCGAGCGCTTCAAGCGCATCAGCCTGCGCATCCTCGCCATCGACATGGCCCTCAACGGCGCCGACTTCATCGAGGTGTTCCGCTATTTCCTCGATGCCGGGCAGACCGAAACCGACAGCTTCTCCTCGGCCCAGCGCGTGTTCCGCGGCTCGCCGCTGACCGGCGGCTCGGCGTTCACCAAGGACACCGTCTACCTGCACGGGCTGCTGTCCGTGCATACGTTCTTCCGCTGGGCGCTGAAGAACCGCAAGCTCAACCTGTGCCGCAACCTGTTCGCCGGCAAGATGAGCCTGCACGACGTGGTCGCGCTCGAAAGCGAGTTCGAATCGGGTTACATCGCCGCACCGAACTGGCTGCCGCGCTGGGTGCAGCACGCCAACGGGCTCGCCGCGATGCTCGCGTTCTCGCTGTTCGCCAACAAGATCCGCCTCGACCGCGTAGAGGCGGAGGACCTGGTGCTTGCCTTGTAGTCGCCGCCGGAATTCCGCGGCATCGGGCATGCCCGGACCGGACTGATTGAATCGAGGCGCCGGCGTTTCACAAAGGCAGCCCGGCGCCGGCGGGATATTGACATACGAATTTATTCGTAGAATCCTCGGCCTGTCGACTGACGGGGAGTTGCCATGCGTGTGATGTTCCTGCTGTGCCTCGCCTTGCTGGCCGCCGCCTTCGAAGCCCGGGGCCACGATGACGCCAGCCCTGCACCCCCGCCCGGCGGCGCCAGCAGCTACTGGCCAGGCCCCGGCATCAGCGGCTCGTGGTACGACCCGCAGCGCGATGGCGAAGGCTTCGTGCTGGAGTACCTGCCCAATGGTTCCCTGCTCGTCATCTGGTTCACCTTTCCCGCCACGGGAGAGCCCGGGGAGCAGGCGTGGATCATCGGCGAAGGCGGCTACGTCGTCGGCAACCGCGTGCGCTTCGACCACATGTACCGCACCTTCGGCGGCCATTGGGGCGCGGCCTTCGATCCGGCCGCCATCGAACGCATCGAGTGGGGCACGCTGGAATTCGAGTTCGATGACTGCAACACGGGCAGGTTCCGCTATACCGGCCCCGCTTCGCACGGCAGCGGCGAGCATCCGCTGACCCGACTCACCGCCCTGGATCAACTGGAATGCAGCGGCAACCGCGCGTTGACCCAGACCGGCGGCAGGGCCCTTGCCGGGCTGCGCAGCCTGAGCGGCGCCTGGTACCAGCCGTCGCGTTCCGGCGAGGGCTGGTATTTCGAGGAGCTTCCCGGAGACCGGCTGCTGATCTACTGGTTCACGTTCGACACGCAGGGCAATCCGTATTACGTGGTCGGCGTCGGCCCACGCGTCGATGGCCGCTACGAGATTGATGGCGTGCACTACTCGCGCGGCACGCGCTTCGGCGAGGCTTTCGATCCAGCCAGCGTCACCCGCCATGCGTGGGGACAAGCGACCGTTTCGATAATCGACTGCACCCACGTCGAGGTCAGCTATCAATCCGTGATCACCGGCTATGGCAGTGCGACGCGCAGCGCGGAGCGCCTCACCCGGCTTGCCGGCACCGAATGCATCGACGGCACGCCGCAGGCAATGACCCGGGGCCAGTGGATCGAAGGCGCGCCAATGCCGGCACCGGCCCAGGGCGAGCTCGATGCGGCAGTGCTGGACGGCAAGCTGTACGCACTCGGCGGTTTCGGCGATCCGCGCGGCTTCAAGCGCTACGACCCGGCCGTCAACCAGTGGACGACGCTGGCGCCGCTGCCCTCCGGACGCCACCATCTCTCGGCGTTCGCGCTCGACGGCGGCGTCTACTACACCGGCGGCGCCTTCACCGGCGATGGCGATCCGGCACCCGGCGGCCATCGCTACGATGTCGAAACCGCGACGTGGGAGGCGCGCCGCGATCTGCCGGGAGACTATGGCAGCCGCGCCGCCGTGCTCAATGGCCGTGCCTACCTGGGATCGCAGTTCGGCGACATCTGGGAATACGATCCGCGCCAGCGCACCAGTCGCTTCATCCGCAATCCGGTCAACCAGAACGAACGCGACCATGCGCAGGTGCAGGCGTTCCTCGGCGAAATCTGGATCATCGGCGGTCGCGCACCCGAGACGAGCACGGTGGTGATCTACGATCCGGTCAGCGGGAAGTGGCGCGCCGGCCCGCGCATCAACCTGTACCGCGGCGGATTCGCGGCGACCGTGGTCGGCCACCAGATCATGATCAATGGCGGCGAAGTCATTCCGGGCGTCCCGCGCCTCGAGCCGTCGACCGAAGTCTATGCAGCGGGAGCCGATACCTGGCAGATCGCGGCTCCAACACCGCAACCGACGCACGGATCCGCGGCGGGTACCATCGGTGCGCGCGCCTATGTCGTCAGCGGATCACCGTTCGCCAGTCTCGGCTGCTGTGCCACCGGACGATTGTTTTCCATCGAATTCACGCCGTAAGGGCCCGACATGGGGCAGCCCGCGGTTGAGGCTCGGGCGCCGCCCCGCAACGGGCGGACAGCGCCTCCTCTTCGAGGATGCGGCGACGGCAAGGCGCTGGATCCACGCTGATCCGGCGCGCGGCTCCCTCCTGCCATTGCCTGCATTGCCGCGCATCGATGCCGCGACGGGATCTTCGCGACATCCCGCGTTGTCCAGAGAGCCGCGGCCTTCTCCAGCAGGCGGCTGCCGTGGCCCGTGGCCACTGGGCCGCCCGCCAGGCCTGCGCAAACCCGCGTGATATAGTCGAAAAATCCTGCGATTTCGCCCTTCCAGAGGCTCCAGCCCGCACCATGTCCAGCGATACCGATCTCCTCAAGCAAGCAGCGCTCGACTATCACCGGCGCGCGCCGGCCGGAAAGATCAAGGTCGTACCGACCAAATCGGTGGTCACCCAGCGCGAACTGTCGCTGGCCTATTCGCCCGGTGTCGCCTTCGCCTGCGAGGAGATCGTGCGCGATCCGAATACCGCCGCCGAGATGACCTCGCGCGGCAACCTGGTCGCGGTGATCACCAACGGCACGGCCGTGCTTGGCCTTGGCGACATTGGCCCGCTGGCGGCCAAGCCGGTGATGGAAGGCAAGGGCATGCTGTTCCAGAAGTTCGCCGGCATCGACGTCTTCGACATCGAGATCAACGAATCCGATCCGCAAAAGCTCATCGACATCATCGCCAGCCTCGAGCCGAGTTTCGGCGGCATCAACCTCGAGGACATCAAGGCGCCGGAATGCTTCATCGTCGAGCGCACCCTGCGCGAACGCATGAAGATCCCGGTCTTCCACGACGACCAGCACGGCACCGCCATCATCCTTGGCGCGGCGTTCATGAATGCGCTGGCCGTGATCGGCAAGAAGCCCGACGAAATCAAGATCGTGCATACCGGCGCCGGCGCTGCCGGCATCTCGTGCATGGACATGCTCGTCCACCTCGGCGTGCCGAAGGAGAACATCTGGGTCGCCGACCGCCACGGCGTCATCCATTCCGGACGCACCGACCTCGACGAGAACAAGCGGCGCTACGCGCGCGACACCGATGCGCGCACGCTCGACGAGATCATCGACGGCGCCGACATGTTCGTCGGCCTGTCCGGACCGGGCGCGCTGACCCAGGCCATGGTCGCGCGCATGGTCGAACGCCCGATCATCTTCGCGCTGGCCAACCCGACCCCCGAGATCCTGCCCGAACTGGTCAAGGAAGTCCGCCCCGAGGCGATCGTCGCAACCGGGCGTTCGGACTATCCGAACCAGGTCAACAACGCGCTGTGCTTTCCGTACCTGTTCCGTGGCGCCCTCGATGTCGGCGCGACCGTGATCAACGAGGCGATGAAGATCGCCTGCGTCAAGGCGATCGCCGACCTCGCCCGCCGCGAAATGTCCGACGTCGCCGCGCGCGCCTACGGCGGCCAGACGCGCTCGTTCGGGCCCGAATACCTGATCCCGCAACCGTTCGACCCGCGCCTGCTGATCGAGCTGTCCTCGGCCGTCGCCGTCGCCGCGATGGAGTCGGGCGTGGCGACGCGTCCCATCGCCGACATCGAGGCCTACCGCGATCGCCTCAACACCTTCGTGTTCCGCACCGGCCTGGTCATGAAGCCGGTTTTCGACCGCGCGCGCAGCGACATGAAGCGCGTGGTCTATGCGGAGGGCGAAGAGGAAACGGTGCTGCGCGCGATCCAGCACATCGCCGACGACGGCCTGGCCTGGCCGATCCTGATCGGCCGCCCTGGCGTGATCGAGGCGCGCATCAAGCGCATGAACCTGCGCCTGAAGGCCGGCGAGCATTTCGAGATCTGCAACATCGAGAACGATCCGCGCTTCAAGGAATACTGGACGCTCTACCACAGCCTGCTCGAACGTCGCGGCGTGACCCCCGACAGCGCCAAGGCCATCGTGCGTTCGCGCGCCTCGGTGATCGCCGCGCTGATGGTCCATCGTGGCGAGGCCGACGCGATGCTGACCGGCCTGGTCGGGCGCTACCACAAGAAGCTGCGCTACATCCTCGACATCCTGCCGCTCGATCCCGGCGTGCAGGCCGCCTCGGCGATGACCGGCGTGCTCAACAACAACGGCATCTTCTTCTTCCTCGATACCCACGTGAAGCTCGATCCGAGCGCCGAGCAGATCGCCGAGGCCACCTTGCAGGGCGCGATCCGCCTGCGCCTGTTCGGCGTCGAACCGAAGATCGCCCTGCTCTCGCATTCGAACTTCGGCAGCCACGAGGACGCGTCGGCGGCGAAGATGCGCCGCGCCCTCGAAATCATCCGCGAGCGTGCGCCGGACATGGAGGTCGAAGGCGAAATGCACGCCGACACCGCATTCAACGAGGACGTGCGCGACAAGCTGTTCCCGAATTCGCGCCTCAAGGGCCGCGCCAACCTGTATGTCTGCCCAAACCTCGACGCCGCCAACATCGGCTACAACATCACCCGCGTGATGACCGAAGGCGTCGCCCTCGGCCCGATCCTGATGGGCGTGTCGAAACCGGCGCATATCCTGACCCCGGCCGCGACCGTGCGCCGCGTCGTCAACATGACCGCGATCGCGGCGGTCGAAGCGCAGATTCGCCAGGCGCAGGAAGGCTCAGGCATCAACGCTGCGCCCGGCACCGGCTGACAGCATTCGTCCACCGAGGGCGCACCGGAGTATTCCATGGCGAAAATGGAAAGCATGCTTGCCGGCCGCAGCGTGGCAGTCACCGGCGCCAGCCGTGGCATCGGCCTGGCCATCGTCGGCTTGCTCGCCGAAAACGGCGCGCGGGTCATCGGCGGCGCACGCTCGATCGAGGGCGTCCACGTCGAAGGGGCCCGCTTCATCAAGCTCGACGTCACTTCGGAGTCAAGTGCGAAGGAGTTCGCCCGGGCGGCGATTGCGGCGGACGTGGACACCCTGATCAACAACGCCGGGGTGGGATCCTTTGCGCCGCTGGAGGACATTTCGGTCAGCGACTATCGGCGCGTAATGGATACCAATGTCCTCGGCATGATCCTGGCGACGCGCTGTCTTGTCCCGCATTTCCGCGAACGGCATGCCCGCGGCCTCGGCAGCCAGGTCATCAACATCACCAGCGATGTCAGCGATCGCACGTTTGCCCACGGTGGCCTCTATACGGCGAGCAAGTACGCCCAGCGCGCCTTGACCCGTGCATTGGCTTGCGAAGGGCTGGGCTACGGCTTGCGCGTCACTGAAGTGCGTCCGGGCAAGACCGACACCTGCTTCAACGGCAACACGCCTGGCAGCATCGAACGTGCACTGGATCTCAGGCCCGGGGATGTTGCCGCGTCGGTCCTGCACGCACTGTGCGCGCCTGCGCACGTGCGCATCGACGAAGTGCTTGTTCACCCGACCAGCCAGGACGTGGTTTTCTAGGTTCGGCCAGGCGCCGGGCAGCCGGCATTGCGCAAGGACCACCTCCACGCACCGCGTTGCCTGCGCTGCGACCCGACACCGGCGGACCCCGCCGCAATCGCTGCCGGCCGCGGATGAACCTGCGGATCCCTCGGCACGGCAAACCGCGAACCATTGCGCGAGCGCGCTGGCACGCCATGGAATCAGGCATTCTCGCCATGATTTCGCGCTGCACCTGCAGGATCGGCAGGTTGCGGGCGCGCCCGGCGCGTGCGCACGGCCCGGGGAGGGCGCGGAAATGTGCAGGGGGCGACCCGGGCAGCTAAACTGTAAAGCCTGCCGCAGCAGCATCGTGCTGCCGCCGCCTGTCCGAATTGACGCTCGTACGCCGAGGAAAAAGCATGAACCAGCTCCAGGACATTCTCGATCAGGACCTAGACCCGGTCGAAACCCAGGAATGGACCGAATCGCTGCAGGCGATCATCCAGTCCGACGGCCCAGAGCGCGCGCATTACCTGCTCGAGCGCATGGTCGAGGAAACCCGCCGTGCCGGCGGCCACCTGCCGTTCCAGCCGACCACCGAATACATCAACACGATTCCGCCGCACATGGAGGCCAAGTCGCCGGGCGATCCGGCGATGGAATGGCGGATCCGCTCGCTGGTGCGCTGGAACGCGATGGCCATGGTCATCCGCGCCAACCGCAAGCCGGGCGACCTCGGCGGGCATATCGCCAGCTTCGCCTCGAGCGCGACGCTGTACGACGTCGGCTTCAACCACTTCTGGCGCGCCCCCTCGGACGACCACCCTGGCGACCTGATTCTCCACCAGGGCCATTCCAGCCCCGGCGTCTATGCGCGCTCGTTCCTCGAAGGCCGCATCAGTACCGAACAGCTCGACCACTTCCGCATGGAGGTGCAGGGCAAGGGCAAGGGCCTGTCGTCGTATCCGCATCCGTGGCTGATGCCCGACTACTGGCAGGTGCCGACCGTGTCGATGGGCCTGGGCCCGCTGCAGGCGATCTACCAGGCCCAGTTCATGAAGTACCTCGAGCATCGTGGCCTGATCGCGCCGAGCGACCGCAAGATCTGGTGCTTCATCGGCGACGGCGAATCCGACGAGCCCGAATCGCTCGGCGCGATCTCGCTGGCCGGGCGCGAAGGCCTCGACAACCTGATCTTCGTGGTCAATTGCAACCTGCAGCGCCTCGACGGCCCGGTGCGCGGCAACGGCAAGATCATCCAGGAACTCGAAGGCGTGTTCCGCGGTGCCGGCTGGAACGCGATCAAGCTGTGCTGGGGCAGCTACTGGGATCCGCTCCTCGCCCGCGACACCACGGGCATGCTGCGCAAGCTGATGATGGAAACCGTCGACGGCGAGTACCAGAACTGCAAGGCCTTCGGCGGCGCCTACACGCGCGAGCATTTCTTCGGCAAGTATCCGGAAACCGCCCAGCTCGTCGCCAGCCTGTCCGACGACGACATCTGGCGCCTCAACCGTGGCGGACACGACCCGCACAAGGTCTATGCGGCCTACCATCAAGCCGTCAACACCGAAGGGCATGCCGACCGTGATCCTGGCCAAGACGGTCAAGGGCTACGGCATGGGCAGCGCCGGCGAATCGCAGAACATCACCCACCAGCAGAAGAAGATGGACGATGCCGCGGTGCGCGCCTTCCGCGACCGCTTCAACATCCCGATCTCCGACGCCGACCTGGCGGGCGTGCCCTACTACCACCCGGGCAAGGACTCGCCGGAAGTGCAGTACATGCTCGAGCGGCGCAAGGCGCTCGGCGGCTTCCTGCCGCAGCGGCGCATGAAGTCGGAATCGCTGGCGACGCCCGAACTCGGCGCGCTCGAACAGCTGACCAAGGGTACCGGCGAGCGCGAGATATCGACGACCATGGCCTTCGTGCGCGGCATGAACCTGCTCCTGCGCGACAAGGTCATCGGCCCGCGCATCGTGCCGATCGTCGCCGACGAAGCGCGCACCTTCGGCATGGAAGGCATGTTCCGGCAGATCGGCATCTATGCGCCGTTCGGCCAGAAGTACAAGCCGATGGACGCCGACCAGCTCATGTTCTACCGCGAGGACCAGTCCGGCCAGGTGCTGCAGCAGGGCATCAGCGAGCCGGGCGCGTTCTCCTCGTGGATGGCCGCGGCGACCAGCTATTCGATCAGCAACGTGCCGATGCTGCCGTTCTACATCTACTACTCGATGTTCGGCTTCCAGCGCATCGGCGACCTCGCCTGGGCCGCCGGCGACATGCGCGCACGCGGCTTCCTGCTCGGCGGCACGGCCGGGCGCACCACGCTCAACGGCGAAGGCCTGCAGCACGAGGACGGCCACTCGCACCTGCTCGCCGGCGCCATCCCGAACTGCCGCAGCTACGATCCGACCTTCTCCTTCGAAGTCGCGGTGATCCTGCAGGACGGCGTGCGCCGCATGCTGACCGAACAGGAAGACACCTACTACTACATCACCCTGATGAACGAGAACTACGCGCACCCGGACATGCCGAAAGGCGCCGAGGCCGGCATCGTCAAGGGCATGTATCTGCTGCGGGATTCGGATTTCGGGAGTGGGGATTCGTCAAAGAGCAAGGGCAAGACGAAGGCGAAGAACGTTCCGCAGGTGCAGTTGATGGGCAGCGGCACGATCCTGCGCGAGGTGATCGCGGCGGCAGACCTGCTGGAAGAGGAGTTCGGCGTGTCGAGCACGATCTGGTCGTGCCCGGGTTTCAACGAGCTGCGCCGCGACGGCTTCGATGTCGAACGCTGGAACCGCCTGCATCCGATGAGCAAGAAGCCGCGCAAGTCGTGGGTGGCCGAATGCCTCGAAGGCCATGCCGGCCCGGTCGTGGCGGCCACCGACTACGTGCGCGCCTACTCCGACCAGATCCGCGCGTTCATTCCCGACGGACGCAAATTCATCTCGCTCGGCACCGACGGTTACGGCCGCAGCGATTCGCGCGAGGCCCTGCGCGGGTTCTTCGAGGTAGACCGTTACTGGATCGCGCATGCCGCGATCGCCGCGCTGGCCGAGGAAGGCAAGATGAATCCGGAAGATGTCGCGCGCGCGATCAAGCAGTGGAAGCTCGATCCGGAGAAGCCCAATCCGACCACGGTCTGATCGGGCAACTGGCGCGAAGGTGATCGCCGGCTCACCTTCGCGTAACGCGGCTCCGGTCAGGCTGGACCCATGGAACTCGTGATCCGCGACATCGCGCGCCGGTTTCTTCCGCACCGGCCGCACTATTACTACACGCGCATCAAGATGGCGACCGATCCGCTGTACGTCGGCGTCGGCGCGGCGCTGGCCGGAACCACGGAGCCCCTGCTCGATCTCGGCTGCGGCATCGGCCTGCTCGCGCACGCCCTGCGCGCGCAGGGTTTTGCCGCGGATTACCGTGGCGTCGACATCGATGCCGGCAAGATCGATTCCGCACGCGCGGCCAGCCTGCGCGCCGGCCTCGACTCGGTGCGGTTCGACAGCGTCGATCTCACCTGCGGATTTCCCCGCCATCGCGGCAGCGTCGCCCTGCTCGACATCGTCCAGTTCCTGCCGCCGGCGGCGCAGGAGGACCTGCTCGAAGCGGCCATCGGCAGCCTCACGCCCGGTGCGATCCTCGTCATCCGCACCGGCCTCGCGCGATCAGGCTGGCGCCTGCGCTTCACGCGTGGCATCGACCGCATCGCACGCATGACGCGCTGGATGAATGTCGGGCCGCAGCGCTATCCGCGGCGCGAGGATCTTGAACAGCGATTCGCCCGCCATGGCCTGCAGGCCAGCTTTCGCCCGCTGCACGGTCGCTTGCCCTTCGAGAACTGGCTGGTCTGTGTCCGCCGCGAGGCTGGCGCGACCGGCCCTGCACCTGCAACGTCCGCACTCACATCGGATTGAGTTTCCATATGCTGGCGTTGAGCACCGTAGCGAAAGCGATCCACGCCAGATAGGGCAGCATCAGCCCGGCGGCGATGCGGTCGCGCCGCCAGAACAGGGCGATCGTGGCGATCACCAGTGCATCGAGGACCAGGATATCGACCAGGGCCAGGTCGATCCGGTGCAGGCCGAAGAACAGCGGTGTCCACGCCGCGTTCACGGCCAGCTGGGCAAGCCAGGCGCCGATCGCAAGGTCGAAACCCCGCTTGCGAAACACGCGCCATGCGGCAACCGCCATCAGGATGTAGAGCGTGGTCCAGGCCGGCCCGAAGACCCAGCCGGGCGGATTGAACGCCGGCTTCTCGAGCGCGGCGAACCAGGCGTCGGGCGGGCTCGCCGCCCCGGCCAAGGCGGCGGCCGCGACCAGCACCAGGAATACGGGCAGGCTTTTCCATCCACGCATGCGCGCTTGCTCCTGAATTGAAGGAATGCGGCAACGCTACACGAACCGGCAACTGCGCGGATGAATGCCAGCCGGAAGCCGGCCTGCAAGGCTCACCCATGCATGGCCCCCGAATGGCGGGCCATGCAATCGATCAGGCTGAAACCTGCCGGCGCAGGCGTCGCGCGTAGCGATTGATCAGCGGGGCCTGCGCGGCCAGCAGCATGTAGACCGGTACGGCAAGCACAGCAGCCATGGCATGTCGCGACTGGCCAGGGCGAGCAGGACCAGTGCAATCGACAGCGCGCTGACGGCGGGAACCAGCCACCAGCCGGGCTCGTGGCAACGCGTCGCGATACGCTCCTCGAGATCGAGTCCGGGCGTGTCACGCCGCTTCCACGCGTACCGGGTGGGCAGGGCCGGCATCGCGCCCATCGGCGCCTGACGGCAGGAAGGCTCCCACGGTGCGCAAGGCCGTCTCAGGCATTCAGGATCCAATGCCAGACCGGCAAGGTCAGCATCGAGAGAATCGTGCCATAGCCGACCAGGGCAGCGGCCAGTTGCGGCGCCAGACCTGCACTGGAAAGCAGGGCGGCCGAGGTCATCATCGGCGGCATTGCAGTCAGGTAGACGGCCACAAGGCTCATCTCCGCCGAAAGGCCGAATACGCGACACAGCCCCCAGGCGAGCAGCGGCATCAGCAGCAGTTTCGCAAACAGGCCCAGCGCCAGTGGCAGCAGGTAGTGCCGCGGCAGGCGCAGGCGCAGTTGCATGCCGAGCGCGAGCACGACGATTGGCAACAGCGCATCGGCGAGCACGCGCAAGCCTTGTGCGATGGCGGTCGGCGGGTCGGCCGGCATCACCGTCAGGGCGAAGACCAGGGCAATGAACGGCGGAAAGCCGAGCACGCGGCGTGCGATCGTCATGAGGCCGGGAGGCGTGCCGCCGGCATGGCTGGCGACGACGAAAAGCCCCCAGGTGGCAAGGATCAGGAATGAACCCAGCTGGTCGTATACAACGGCGTAGCGCAAGGCTTCCGCACCCGCGAGAACGGGAATCAGCGCGTAGCCGATGAACGAGGTGTTGCCGAGCGGCACCTGCATCAGCAGGTTGGCCGTGCTGTCGCGCTCGAAACGCAATCGCTTCGCAAGCGGCAACACCAGCGCGACCGAAGCGAGCAGGATCACCCATGGCACTGCAACCAGACCGACCAGCTCGGGCTCGAAAGTGAGCTGCGGCGCATACAGGAGGATCGCGGCAGGCAGGCAGACGTAGAGCACCACGAGGTTGAGCGAATCGGCCGTGCCGGCGGGCACCCAGTCGCGCCAGCGCAGGATGCGCCCGACCACGATCAGGGCCAGTATCAGGCCGAAAGTCGAAATGACCGACATCGCAAGCTCCTCGGTGGCCTGGCCGGCCGGCAGTCACTATAGGGGATGACAGGCGGTGCAGGATCCATCGTTCGACGCAGCGGGCGCCGTTGCCAAATTCGCCCTGGTTCAGCGATAGTTGCCGGCACCGGCGCTTCGATCCTTCGCGCCGCGCGCGGGGGGATTCGATGAAACGCATGGCATTGATCTGCATCGCTGCATTTCTTGGCGCTTGCGCCAACTCCACTCCGCGGCCAGTGGTGGCGGCGGACGCGCTGTACCAGTCACTGGGCGCCACGCCGGGCGTCGAGCGCCTGGTCGATGCGACATTGACGCGGGTGCACGCGGACCTGCGCATCAACCTGTTTTTCGAGGACACCGATCTGGCGGATCTTCGGCGCCTGCTGATCGAGCAGATCTGTTCGGCCAGCGGCGGTCCGTGCAGCTATTCGGGCCGCAGCATGGAAGAGGCGCACTCCGGAATGAACCTCAGCGACGAGGACTTCAACGCCTTCGTCGAAGACCTCGTCGCGGCCATGAACGAAGTCGCCGTCGACGCCGCCGCACAGAAGGACCTGCTCGCACTATTCGGACCGATGAAGCCCGACATCGTCGGCCAGTAGTCCGGGACCGCCATTGGCAGCTACTTATTGGTGTCGGGCCGACCGTCGGCATCGGCTTGCACCGGGCGAGCCGGATCCTTCGATGCCGGTTCGCAGACCTGGTTGACGCAGGTCGCGCGGACGTGTTCCGTGCGGCAGCGGTTCGCCGCGCAATCGACGTTGGCTGGCAGGAAGTTTCGCGGATCATGGACGGGAACGGCGACGCACGAGCAGCTGCTGTAGATCAGCTTGCAGTCGGAATCGACCCTGCAACTGGCTTCAGCCGGCTCCTGCGCACCGGCAAGGTCCGTGGCAGCAAGAACGGCCAGCATAAGCAGGGCCGGGGCAAGCATCCCGCACGTTTGCCGGCACGCGCCAGGCAACAGGTCCGCATCAGTTCCGCCAGGTCGCCGCGCCAGCATGGTCCCTCTCCTGCCCGATTCGATCGGGACCAAGGTTATCGGATCGCGCGCGTCATTTCGCCCCGGAACGGGCCTGGAAGCGGCGGCCGCTCCCGGCCTGCCGTGGTCCGTCCCGGCGACACCCGATTGACCGGAATTGCGCTACCATCGGCGCGCAGGAAATGGGGTCCCGGAAAACGGACTGGCGAGAATCCCGGCGCGGAACGCGGTTTCCACGCCAACAAGCAGCGTTCTCCCCCGGGTCGATTGATCTCGAAAGCGTTCTGCACCACAGGGGAAATTCCATGTCGAAGCTGTCCTTGCCGGCCGCGTGCGGCCTCTTGTTGCTGTCTTTCGCCGCGATGCCCGCGATGGCCGCCGGGGATGTCCCGGCAAAGCCGAACACGATCCAGTCCGGCAGTTCATACCAGAACGATACCTCGCTTCCGCTTTATTACCTTCCTGCGCGCGAAGACGCGGAACCATGGAACACGGTGCCGGGCCATGAAGGTCCGAAGAACCCGCGCGTGCCGAACCGGCATGTCGACAGCGCCGATCCGGTCGTGCAGAACCTCAGCGGGCCGGTCCGCCAGATGCCCGCGCCGCTGATCCACTTTCCCGGCATCCCGTTTCCCGGCGTGGGCTGCAATTGCGCGCCGCCCGACACGAACGGCGATGTCGGCGAAACGCAGTACGTGCAGATGGTCAACGAGGGCGTGCAGGTTTTCGACAAGGCCACGGGCAACAGCCTGATGGGGCCGGTCGGCATCTCCGCGCTCTGGGCCGGCTTCGGCGGCGTCTGCGAAAACAATGGCAGCGGCGACCCGGTCGTGCTCTACGACCAGCTGGCCGACCGCTGGCTGATCAGCCAGTTCGCCGGTACCAGCGTGCCGACCGACGAATGCATCGCGATCTCGACGACCAGCGACGCCACCGGCACCTACTACCGCTATGCCTTCCACCTCGGCTCGAACTTCTTCGACTACCCGCATCTCGGCGTCTGGCCGGATGGCTATTACATGGCGATGAACGTGTTCAATTCGGCCGGAACCGCCTTCCTCGGCCCGCAGGCCTTCGCCTTCGACCGCACGGCGATGCTGGCCGGATTGCCCGGCGCCGTGTTCGTGACGCCCGGCGTCGGCTCGCCGTCCGACGAGACCTACCTGCCGGCCGACCTCGATGGCGATACCCTGCCCCCGGTCGGTGCACCCAATCCGTTCCTCGAGTACCCGTCCAGCAACACCTACCGGATCCGCCATTTCCACGCGGACTTCACGACACCGGCAAACTCGACGTTCACGCTTTTCGCCAATCCGGCCGCGGCCGGGTTCACCACCCTGTGCGGCACGACCCGCGCCTGCGTTCCGCAACTCGGCACCGCCGACAAGCTCGACGCCATCGGCGACCGCCTGATGTTCCGCCTGGCCTACCGCAAGTTCGCCGACCACGACTCCCTGGTCGGCAATTTCACCGTCAGTTCGAGTGGCGTGGCCGGCATCCGCTGGTTCGAATTGCGCAATGTCATCCTCGGCCCGGCCAGCGTCCAGCAGCAGAGTACCTACCAGCCCGACACCACCTGGCGCTGGATGGGCAGCGCGGCCATGGATTCGGAGGGCAACATGGCCCTCGGCTACAGCGCGTCCAGCGCGTCGATCAACCCGCAGCTGCGTTACGCCGGACGCCTCGCCACGGATCCGCCGAGCACGCTGCCCCAGGCAGAGGCCCACCTCTACGACGGCACCGGAAGCCAGACCGGCACCGGCAACCGCTGGGGCGACTACAGTTCGCTGAACATCGACCCGGTCGACGACTGCACGTTCTGGTACACCAGCGAGTACTACGACACGACCGGAATCGTTCAACTGGCGCACGCGCATCGGCAGCTTCCGCTTCGACGAATGCGGAACCCCCGGCTTCCGGGTCAAGACCGTGCCGGCCAGCACCGCCATCTGCGCCGGCAATCCGGCCCCGTTCACCGTCAACGTCACATCGGTCGCCCTGTTCAACAACCCGGTGACCCTGTCCGCATCGGGCAATCCGGCGTCGACGTCGGTGACCTTCGCGACCAATCCCGTTCCCAGCCTGCCCGGCAGCAGTGCCGCGCAGGTGATCAATACGGCCGGGGCGGCGGCAGGGTCCTATCCGATCCTGATCAACGGCACCGCCAGCGGTGCGGCGGATGATTCGGCCACCCTGAATCTCGACGTGTTCACGGCGATTCCGCCGCCGGCGACCCTGACGACCCCGGCCAATGCCGCCAGCAACCAGCCCCTGCGTCCGGCGTTCTCGTGGACCGGCAGCAATTCGGCGTCCTACACCATCGATATCGCGACGGATGCCGGATTCACGAACATCGTCCTGACCCAGTCCGTCACCGGAACCGCGTTCACGCCTGCGGTCGACCTGGCCTCGAACACCCGCTATTACTGGCGCATCCGGGCGGCCAACCCCTGTGGTGTAGCGACGGCCTCGACGACCTTCAGCTTCATCACGGTCGCCCTGCCCGGCGACTGCTCGATCGGCTCGACACCGCAATCCGTGTACCAGTACGGCTTCGAGTCGGGCCTGAACGGCTGGACCCTCGGCAGCGGCGGCGTCGGCACCAACACCTGGGCCGACAATGCGACGGCGCATACCGGTACGCATTCCTGGAAGGCCAACGATCCGGCCGCGATCAGCGACCAGCGCTTCGTCTCGCCCGCCATCGTGCTGCCGGTCGGCCAGGATCCGGTTACCCTGCAGTTCTGGAACAAGCAGGACATGGAAGCGCGCACCGGCGGCTGCTACGACGGCGGCATCCTCGAGGTCTCGACGAACGGCGGCACCTCATGGGTGCAGATCGGTGCACCGGACCTGCTGACCGACCCCTACGACGGCCCGATCAGCGCCAGCTTCTCCAACCCGCTGGCCAACCTCAATGCCTGGTGCGGCCCGCAGGACTGGCTGAAATCCGTGGTCTCGCTCGGCACCTACGCCGGCTCCACCGTGCAGTTCCGCTTCCGCCTCGGTTCGGACTCCTCGGTCGCCCGCGACGGCTGGTATCTCGATGACGTCGCGGTGCAGAGCTGCGTGCCGGCGCCGGTGACCTACACGGTGACGCCGGCCGCGACGACCAACGGAAGCATCGCGCCGTCGACGCCGCAGACCGTCACTGCCGGCAACACCATCGCCTTCACCCTGACGCCCGATTCCGGTTACGCGATCGGCACGGTCAGCGGCTGCGGCGGTGGCCTGGTCGGCAATACCTACACGACAGGTCCGGTCAACGCCGACTGCACGGTCACCGCCAACTTCACGCCGGCGGTCTCCACGCTTGCCATCAGCATCGACGATGGCCGCGGCTTCGCCGCCTACGGAATGCCGTTGAGCTACACGGTCACGGTGACCAACAATGGCGGGGATACCAGCGGCATCAGCCTGGGCAGTGCGCTGCCCGCGCAACTGGATGCGACCTCGGCCGCCTGGACCTGCAATGGCGGACCGCCGGGAACGGTGTGTGCGCCGAGTGGCAGCGGCGCGCTGAACGACAGCGGCATCACCATTCCGGCCGGCGCCAGCGTGACCTGGACGGTGAATGCATCGGTGCTGGCCGGCGCGACCGGAGACAGCATTGCCCATGCCATCACGGTCAATGGCGGTGGAAACCCCGCCAGCGCCACCGACACCGATGTACTGGTGCTCTTCAGGACCGGCATGGAGAACGGGGACGACGGCGCCAATGGCGTCGGCGGCAACTCCCACTAGACGGATCCTTCAGCGATGCGCGGCGGCCGGGTTGCAATGACCCGGCCGCCGTTTTCTTGCCGGGCGACGCTCGCCGCCCTTGCTGCCGCGTCGCCACGCGCTTGCGCTACCATCGGCCGATCCCCTTCAGGCATCGTGCGCGATGACTTCCACGGCCCATTCCAGCGATACCAGACCTGCCGTCGTCATCGTCGGCAGTTATGTGCAGGACCACGTGTGGCTGACCGACCAGTTCCCCGAAACCGGCGAAACCCGGCGCGCGCTGGGCTTCAGCATGGGTCCCGGCGGCAAGGGCTTCAACCAGGCCGTGGCCTGCGTGCGCCAGGGCGGAGCGGTCGCCTTCATCGGCGCGCTCGGCGACGACAGCCTGGCCGCAACGGCCCGTGCCTACGCCGAAAACGAGGGGCTCGCCTGCCATTGGCATACCTGCCCGGACCAGCCGACGGCGGCCGCGTGCATCGTGGTCGACCGCAACGGCGCCAACCAGATCATGGTCAACCTCGCCGCCAATGAAGCGCTGCCCGTGGAGTTCGTGCACGCGCAGGACGGCCTGTTCGAGCGGGGCACGCCTGCTCCTCGTGCAGCTCGAAAACAATCTCGACGCCGTCCGCGCGGCGCTCGCACGCGGCCGCAAGCATGGGCTCGTCCGCATGCTCAATCCGGCCCCGGTGCATCCGCAGGTCGACGCGCAAATGCTCGCCGACTGCGACCTGATCACGCCCAACGAACTGGAATTCTCGCTGCTGCTGCAGCGCATCGCCGGCGTGCAGGTCGATCATTCGTCACTCGCGGGGCTCGACGACGCCCACCTGCATGCGCTGTGCCGCAAGCTCGAAGTCGGCACCGTCGTGGTGACGCTCGGCGCCGCGGGCTGTTTCGTTTCGCACGGCGCCAACGCACGCCAGGAGGCCGGCGAGTACTACCGCATCGCCCCCGAGAGCGTGCGCGCGATCGATACGGTCGGTGCGGGCGACGCCTTCAACGGCGCACTGGCGGCCATGCTGTCGGACGATCCGGCGCCGTCCTTTCGCGATGCCGTCATGCATGCGAACCGCGTGGCCGCCATGAGCACGGAAAGCATTGGCGCCGCGGTCGCGATGCCGACGCGCAAGGCCGTACTCGAGCGCTTCGGCGCCACGCGGACCTGAGCCGATCCGCCTCAGGATTGTGGCGGACGGGCGTTGCGCCGTCGCCGTTTCTCGCGGATGTGCATGAGCGAGCGCAACCGCGCGGAGCGCCGCCAGAAGTAGCGCACGATCAGGGCGATGATCGCCGCGGCCACGCCGAATACGATGACCTTGCTGCGCCCCAGCCAGGTCAGCAGCCACTCGTGGTTCTGCGCCCCGTAGTGGCCCAGGTAGACCCAGATCGGCACGCTGATCAGGGCGGCGAAACCATCGAGCAGGAAGAAGCGCAGGAACGAGACGCGCCCGGTCATGCCGGCGGTCAGGAAAATCGGCGAACGCAATCCAGGCAGGAAGCGCGCGACGAACATCAGGCGGTTGCCATAGCGGCTGAATTTCGCCTGCACCATGGCATAGCGGCGCGGGGTCAGCAGATAGGCGACCCAGCGCAGGCGCAGCGCGCGTTCGCCGAAAACCCGCCCGATCATGAACATGATCGAATCCCCCGCGAGCACGCCGACTATGCCGACCGCGCACATCACATGGACGTTGGCATAGCCGAGCCCCGCGATCACGCCGCCGGCGACCAGCGTGATGTCCTCCGGGATGGGCAAGCCGAAGCCGCAGATCATGAGCACGACGAGCACGGCCAGATAGCCGTTCTCCGTGAAGAAGCCCACGAGGGTGTTGAGCAATTCCATCAGTAGCCGCGCCGATGCGCAGATCGGCTGCAGTATCCGGTTGTTCGGCAGGGGATCGGGTTCAAGCGATACGCAAGGGCAGCGGTGGCTCTCGAAGTTTAACAGGCAGATCGCGGCCCGGAGACCCCGTGACCCCTCGCCGCAGGCGGCCGCCGGTCACGCTCCGCTGCGCCGGCAGGCTAGAATGTGCGGCTATGCAAATCGGTTCATTCACGATCGAGCCTGCCGTCGTCCTCGCGCCGATGGCCGGCGTCACCGACAAGCCGTTCCGCCAGTTGTGCAAGCGACTCGGCGCGGGCCTGGCCGTGTCCGAAATGACCACCGCCGATCCACGCCTCTGGCATACGGCAAAATCACAGCGGCGCGCGGACCATGAAGGCGAGCCGGATCCGGTCAGCGTGCAGATCGCGGGCTACGACCCGCGAATGCTCGCGGAAGCTGCGCGCTACAACGTCGATCTCGGCGCCCAGATCATCGACATCAACATGGGCTGCCCGGCCAAGAAGGTGTGCAACGTGTATTCGGGCTCGGCCCTGCTGCAGGACGAAGGCCTGGTCGCGCGCATCCTCGCGGCGG
Organism: uncultured Gammaproteobacteria bacterium; assembly: GCA_963822465.1. Taxonomy (GTDB): domain Bacteria; phylum Pseudomonadota; class Gammaproteobacteria; order Xanthomonadales; family Rhodanobacteraceae; genus Dokdonella. The sequence goes on from CAWGHP010000015.1 coordinate 36,606, forward strand.
TGGTCCAGGCCGTGGACGTGCCGGTGACGCTGAAGATCCGCACCGGCTGGAACCGCGAGAACCGCAACGGCGTGCGCATCGCGCGCATCGCCGAGGATGCCGGCATCGCCGCGCTGGCCGTGCATGGGCGCACCCGCGCCGACCTCTACCAGGGCGAAGCCGAGTACGAAACGATCGCGGCCATCCGCGATGCCATCCGCATCCCACTGATGGCCAACGGCGACATCGATTCCCCGCAGAAGGCCGCCCATGTCCTACGCCAGACCGGGGCCGACGCCGTGATGATCGGCCGCGCCGCCCAGGGCCGGCCATGGATTCTGCGCGAGATCGCGCACTTCCTTGAGACCGGCGAATTGCTTTCGCCGCCGTCGCCCATCGAGGTGCGCGACATCCTCGTTGGACACCTCGAAGACCTCTATGCGTTCTACGGCGAACTGCCCGGCGTGCGCATCGCACGCAAGCACCTCGGCTGGTACGCAAGGGACCGCCCCGAGAACGCCGCGTTCCGCAACGTCGTCAACGGCACGGATTGCGCACTCATGCAGTTGCGCCTGACCCGCGACTACTTCGACGGACTGGCCGGCCGGCAAGCGCTCGCGGCCTGACCCTCGATGCCAGCACTCCTGCCTGACGGGTCACCCGGCAGGCAGCGGCTCCTGCTGTACTGCAGCATGACAAATACCCGGCCCAGCCGCACGATGTAACCGTTTACATCGCGTGGCCGACGGACCGGACCAGAAACGCTTGGGGAGGGGGATGGGATGTCGGTAACGATCAAAGATGTGGCACGCGAAGCGAACGTTTCGGTTGCGACGGTTTCGCGCGCGCTCAACGGGCACCAGAACGTGACCGCCGAGATGCGTGGCAAGGTCAAGGAGATCGCCACGCGGTTGCGCTACATGCCGCATGGCGCGGCACGCAGCCTGAGCACGCGGCGCACGCAGACCATCGGCGCCATCCTGCCGGACCTCTACGGCGAGTTCTTTTCCGAGCTGATCCGTGGCATGGATGTCGCGGCGCGCGAAAACAGCATGCACCTGCTCGTATCGAGTTCGCACGGTTCGGCCGACGAGACGGCGGCCGCCCTGCGCGCCCTGAGCGGTCGCGTCGATGGCCTGCTGATCATGTCGCCGCATGCCGACGCCACCCTGCTGGCCGACAACCTGCCATTCGCGACGCCCACCGTGTTGATGAACACGCGCACCGAGGGCGGCGAATACACGGCATTCGCCATCGACAATCATGGCGGCGCCTGCGCGATGGTCGAACACCTTGTCGCACTCGGCCATCGCCGCATCGCCATGATCGCCGGGCCGGCCGACAACTTCGATGCCGATGAGCGCCTGCGCGGCTACCGCGACGTGCTGGCGCGTTCGAAACAGGGCGGCAAGGAAGTGATCCTGCAGGGCGATTTCAGCGAATCGTCCGGCTACGCGGCCGGCTCCGCAATTGCGCGCATGTCGCCGCGTCCCGATGCCGTGTTCGCCGCCAACGACATGATGGCCCTGGGTTGCCTGTTCGCCCTCAACGAGGCCGGCCTCAACGTGCCGGGCGACATCGCCCTGGCCGGCTTCGACGACATCCCGATGGCGCGCTTCGTATCGCCACCGCTGACCACGATGCGCGTCAACATCGCCGAACTGGGCGAGCGCGCCGCGCGCGCCCTGATCGCGCAGTTGTCCGAAGTGGACGCCGCGCCGGAGGGAACCAGCGCGCCGGAACTGATCGTGCGCGCGTCCTGCGGCGCTCCATCAACCCGAGAACCGGCCGGCAGTTCCTGACCAGCTGCCTGCATTCGACACCCACGCACCGTTTACTGGCCCAACCCACAACAGCCACTCCCCCGGAGAAAAGCAATGAAGTCGCGCAAATACCCAGCACGTCCACCGCAACCCCGACTGCTTGCCTGCGCCCTGGCCAGCTGTCTGTTGATCGCCGCACCCGCGCTGCATGCGCAGTCCACGGCCGCCACGTTGCGCGGCCAGGTCACCGCCGCATCCGGAACCGCGGCCAGTGCCGAGGTCATGGTGACGAATGTCGCCACCGGCCTGATCCGCAAGGTGCAGAGCAATGCCAACGGCGAATACTCGCTGGCCGGATTGCCGCCCGGCACGTATCGGGTCGATGTCTCCGCCGACGGCGCGACGACCAGCAAGACCGTGATCCTGCGCATCGGCCAGATCGCGACGCTGGACCTGCCGCTCGGAGCGACCGCCGAAACCACGTCGCAGATGGACACGATCAAGGTCACGGCGGACGCGCTGACCGAGACCAAGACCTCGGAGATCGCGACCTATATCTCGCAGAAACAGATCGAGGCCCTGCCCCAGGCTTCGCGCAATTTCCTCGCCTTCGCCGACATCGTCCCGGGCGTCATCTTCACGCGCGACGAGAACAATGGCTCGAGCAGCCTGCGTGGCGGCGCGCAGTCGTCCAACGGCGTCAATGTCTATATCGACGGCATTGGCCAGAAGAACTACGTGCTCAAGGGCGGCATCAGCGGCCAGGACCAGACCCGCGGCAATCCGTTCCCGCAGGCGGCCATCGCCGAGTACAAGGTCATCACGCAGAACTACAAGGCCGAATTCGACCAGCTCAGCAGCGTGGCGATCACGGCGCTGACGAAGTCGGGCACCAACGAATTCCACGGCGACGTCTTCTACGATTTCACCAACCAGAGGCTGCGTGCGGAGCGGCCCGCGGAAAAGGATGCCGGGGAGAAGAAGGACACCAAGGAGCTTCACTACGGGTTGTCCTTCGGCGGACCGATCATCCAGGACCAGTTGTTCTTCTTCGGCACTTACGAGCGCAAGGAGTTTGTAACGCCCTCTGAAATCAACCCAGGGGAAAACGTGCCCGTCTCGGCATTGCCGGCCGAGGCCCGCGCGCTGGTCGGACCGACCACGGTTCCGTTCGACGAGGATCTCTATTTCGGCAAGCTGACCTGGACGCCCGACCAGAACAACCTGTTCGAACTGACCGGCAAGTACCGCAAGGAGTCGCAAATCGATGGCATCGGCGGGGTCAACACATACGCGTTCGGCAGCACGCGAAAGAACGATGACACGCGCCTCGACCTGCGCTACCAGTACACCAACGGCGACTGGCTCAACGACGCCCACCTGATCTACGAGGACTCGACCTACGAGCCGCGTCCGATCACCGCCAATGGCTACGGCATCCACCTGCTCGACTACACCGTTGACGGCGGTGGTCGCACGGTCCTCAATTACGGCGCCGGCGAGAATTTCCAGCGCAAGGGCCAGAAGGGAACCGGCATCCAGGACGACCTGACCTGGAGCGGCCTGGAATGGAACGGCAACCACACGTTCAAGGCCGGCTTCAAGTACAAGAGCATCGATATCAATGCATTCGAGCAGCAGCCCTACAGCCCGCAGTTCTACTACGACCTCAACGAAAGCACGTCGGTGCCGACGCGCGTCGAATTCGGCCAGCTCGTTCCGGGCGCGCCGCAGCGCGACATCAAGTCGAAGAACCAGCAGTTCGGCATCTACGTGCAGGACGACTGGGAGGTCAACAACAAGCTGACGCTCAATCTTGGCATCCGCTGGGATTACGAGAAGACCCCGAGTTATCTTGATTTCCAGCCGCGTCCCGAGCTCGTCGCGGCGCTGCGTGACTGGGCGAATATCCAGAACACCGATTACAACATCGAGGATTTCATCGGCAACGGGCACAACCGCAAGGCGTTCAAGGACGCCTGGCAGCCGCGCGTCGGCTTCTCCTACGACCTGTTCGAGGACCAGCGCCATGTGCTGTTCGGCGGCGCGGGCCGTTCCTATGACCGCAACCTGTTCGACTACCTCGCCCTCGAACGTTCGAAGGGCACCTTCCCGCGCTACCGCTTCGACTTCAACACGCCGGCGCATCCCTGCAACGTCGGCGTCGGCACCTGCCTGGCCTGGGATCCGGCCTACCTGAATCCGGCCAACCTGGCCCCGCTGGTCGCGGCCAATCCGAACCTCGGCGGCGAGATCAACCTGATCAACAACAACCTGAAGACGCCGTATTCGGACCAGTTCAGCTTCGGCATGCGCAACACGGTGACCGTGCTCGGCATGGACTGGAACACATCGGCAACGCTGTCGCACGTGGTCAGCAAGGACGGCATCTACTTCGCACTTGGCAACCGCTATCCGGACGGCCGCTTCCGCTTCAACCCGAACGCGACCTGGGGCGGCCAGCCGTGGGGCGAGGGCATTCCGGGCTTCGGCACCCTGATCATCGCGGACAATGGCATCGAGACGCGCAACAACTCGCTGCTGTTGTCGATCGAGAAGCCGTATTCGCCGGATTCCGGCTGGGGCATGACCCTGGCCTATACCTACAACGACGCGGAAGAGAACCGCCTCAACGCAGCGAACTCCGACGAGCACTATGTATTCGATTATCCGAACCCGAGTGGCCAGGGCTTCCTGCGCTCGCTCGGCATCCCGCGGCATCGGCTGGTCCTGACCGGCATCATCGATGGCCCCTGGGGCATGACCTATTCGGCCAAGGCAACCTATTCGAGCCCGGTTGCGAAGGACGCGGTCAACTGCCACGACACGACGGATTTCGACAACTGCTTCTTCGACCCGTTCGTCCCCAGCGGCACGTTCGGCATCAAGCAGGTCGACCTGGCCGCGACCAAGTACTGGGAAGTCGGCAAGGGCGTCTCGCTGCGCTTCCGCGCCGACCTGCTCAACATCTTCAACACCTACAACTGGAACGACTACGACACCTGGCGCGGTGGCCCGACCGATACGAATGCCAACTTCGGCAATCGCAACGGCTTCGGCATCACGACGCCAACCCGCACCTTGAAGCTCTCGGTAGGCGCGAGCTTCTGACCAACGGGGGAACATCCTCCGGCTGCGGATGGCAGCCGGAGGATGTGGCGGCCCGGCACGCACTTCCCTCCCAAAACGTGCCGAGGACGCCCTTCGGCCGGCCCGCGGCATGCGGGCCGGCCCACTTTCAATTGAGCGAACTGCGCCTGCAGGCTAGTCTGGCCGCGTGTCGGCAAAGGATTCGAGGCAGGCGCGCAGTGGCCCGTCATGGGCAATACCTGATCACCTTCCAGCAATGACAAGAAATGTAGTGAACATGCTTCGATACGGCCTTTCCTGCGGACTTCTCCTTGTCGCACTGGTTGGCTGCCACGCCCCCGCACCGCCGCCGGCGCCGGCCGGTTCCGCGCCCGAACCACATGTCGCGATCACCCCGCTGGTCGATGACCTCCAGCAGCGCACGTTCCGCTGGTTCTGGGACAACACGCGCGAAGACAACGGCCTGATCCCCGACCGCACGCCGTACACGGAACCGTTCTCGAGCATCGCCTCGATCGGCTTCGGCCTGACTGCCTACGGCATCGGCGTCGAGCACGGCTGGGTGACGCGCGAGGAGGCCGCACAGCGCACCCTGAAGGTGCTGCGATTCCTGCGCTCGCTGCCGCAAGGCTCGAGCTTCGAGGACGATGCCGGCTACCACGGATTCTTCTATCACTTCATCGGCCTGGCCAACGGGCGCCGTTATGCGCGCTGGGTCGAGGTGTCCTCGGTCGATACCAGCCTGCTGCTCGGCGGCGTGCTGTTCGCGCAGAGCTACTACGATGGCGAAGGCCCGGTCGAAGGCGAGATCCGCGATCTCGCCGACCAGCTCTATCGCAACGTCGAGTGGCCGTGGCTGCAGGAACGCGCGCCGCTGATCTCGATGGGCTGGGTTCCCGAAGACGGCGTGCTCAGCCATGACTGGGCCGGCTACAACGAGGCCATGCTCGTCTATGTGCTCGCGCTGGGATCGCCGACCCATCCGGTCGCACCCGATGCCTGGAACGCCTGGACCCAGACCTACGACCGCTCGTTTGGCGAGTTCCATGGCCAGACCTTCCTCGCCTTCGGCCCGTTGTTCGGCCACCAGTACTCGCATGCCTGGATCGACTTCCGCGGCATCCGCGACGACTGGATGCGCCGCCACGATTTCGACTACTTCGAGAACAGCCGCCGCGCCGCCCTCGCCCAGCGCGCCTATGCCATCGCCAACCCGATGGGCTGGAATGGCTACGGCGAAAACATCTGGGGACTGACCGCAAGCGACGGTCCGCAGGCCACGATCCAGGTCTACAACCTGCAGCCGCGTGAGTTCCGCCACTATTCGGCGCGCGGCGCGGGCCGCGACGCGGACTTCGACGACGGCACCCTGGCACCAACCGCAGCAGCCGCCTCGATCGCCTTCGCGCCGGAAATCGTGATGCCGGCCATCGAGGCGATGCACGAGAATTACGGCAAGGCGATCTACCGCGAATACGGATTCATCGATGCCTTCAACCCGAGCTTCAATTATCCCGATCTGCCGCTGAAGACCGGCCACCTCATCGACGGCGTTGGCTGGGTAGACGACAACTACATCGGCATCGACCAGGGCCCGATCGTGCTGATGATCGAGAACTACCGCAACGAATTCGTATGGGACGTGATGAAGCGCAATCCCTACATCCGCAAGGGCCTGGAACGGGCTGGTTTCACCGGCGGCTGGCTGGACACGCCGGCACCGGCGAAGGCCGCGCAATGACAGCCGGCGCACTCGGCCCGCTCGAGCGGACCCGGCGCAGCGGCGCAGGTCGGGCCATCCTGGGATGTGCGCTTGCCATTGCGGGTGTGACGGTGGGCGCGTGCAAGCCCGCATCGACGGACCGCACGACGATCAGTTTCTGGGCGATGGGACGCGAGGGCGAGGTGGTTTCGCAACTGCTGCCTGAATTCGAGCGTCGCCACCCGCAGATCCATGTCGAGCTGCAACAGCTGCCGTGGACGGCCGCGCACGAAAAACTGCTGACCGCGTTTGCCGGCGACGCACTTCCCGATATCTGCCAGCTCGGCAACACCTGGATTCCGGAATTCGCCGCACTCGATGCACTGGACCCGCTCGACCAGCGCGTTGCCGCTTCCGCGTCGATCGACAAGGCCGACTACTTTCCGGGCATCTGGGATACCAATGTCATCGATGGCGCGCTGCTCGGCGTGCCGTGGTACGTCGACACACGCCTGCTGTTCTACCGCAAGGATCTGCTCGCCAAGGCGGGATTTTCCGCCGCGCCGACGGACTGGAAGGACTGGCGCGAGACCATGCGTGCAATCAAGCGCAATACAGGCGACAAGGGCTACGCCATTCTTCTGCCTCTGGACGAATTCGAACCGTTGCTCTATCTCGCAATCCAGCAGGACGAACCGCTGCTGCGCGACCACGGCACGCGCGGAAACTTCGAGAGCGCCGGCTTCCGCGAGGCATTCGATTTCTACACATCAATATTCAAGGAAGATCTCGCGCCACGCATGAGCGACACCCAGATCTCGAATGTCTGGAACGAGTTTGCCAACGGCTTCTTTGCCTTTTACATCACCGGGCCCTGGAATATCGGCGAGTTCAAGCGGCGCCTGCCCGCGGAACTCGCCGACCAGTGGATGACCGCACCGTTGCCGGGCCGAAATGGTCAAGGTGGCGGCGTCGCCGGCGGCACCAGCCTCGTGCTGTTTCGCGATTCACCGAACAAGGAAGCGGCCTGGTTGCTGCTCGAATACCTCTCCGAACCCGACGTGCAGCGCCGCTTCCATGCGCTGACCGGGGACCTGCCGCCACGGCGCAGCGTCTGGGAAGATCCCGCGCTGGCCACCGATCCGTATGCACGCGCATTCCGCGAGCAGCTCGAAAACGCCAGGGCGACGCCGAAAGTCGCCGAATGGGAGCGCATTGCCAACGAGATGCAGCGTGCCGCCGAACGCGTCGTGCGCGGCGGCGCGGATGCCGACGCCACCCTGCAGGCGCTCGACGCCGAAGTCGACAAGATCCTCGAAAAACGCCGCTGGATGCTCGCGCAGGAGAAGTCGCCATGAAGGCGCCACGCGCCGGCTGGCTGTTTGTTGCACCGGCCCTGGCCATCATCGGCGTGTTCTTCTTCCTGCCGGTGCTGGCCGCACTCCTACTGAGCTTCACCGACTTCGACCTCTACGCGCTGGCCGACACCGCCAACCTGCGCTTCATCGGCTTCGGCAACTACATCGACCTGCTGCAGACGCCGATGTTCTGGAAGTCGCTCGGCAACACCTTCTATTTCGTCGTGGTCGGCGTGCCGCTGTCGATCGCCGTGTCGCTGGGTGCGGCGCTGCTGCTCGATTCCAAGCTGGCCCGCTTCAAGGGCCTGTTCCGCACCGCACTGTTCGCACCGGTGGTGACGACGATCGTCGCCGTCGCGGTGATCTGGCGCTATTTCTTCCACACCCGCTACGGGCTCGTGAACTACACGCTCGGCTTCATCGGCATCGAGCCGATCGACTGGCTCGGCGATGCCGACTGGTCGATGCCGACGATCATCCTGTTCGCCGTGTGGAAGAACTTCGGCTACAACATGATCATCCTGCTCGCCGGCCTGCAGGCCGTTCCGCAGGAACTCTACGAGGCGGCGCGCATCGACGGCGCCTCGTTCTGGCGACAGCTGCGCCACATCACCCTGCCGATGCTCAAGCCGACCATGCTGCTGGTCGCGATCATCACCACGTCCGGCTATTTCCAGCTGTTCGCCGAACCCTACGTGATGACCCGCGGCGGCCCGCTGCAGAGCACGACCAGCGTGCTCTATTTCATGTTCGAGGAAGGTTTCCGCTGGTGGAACCTAGGGCGTGCCTCGGCGGTCGCGTTCCTGCTGTTCCTGCTGATCCTCGGCGTCACTGCGGTGATGCTGCGGCTGGGCCGGCGCGGCGAGGACGCGGCATGAATCCGCGCCTGGCCAGGGCCCTCGTCAACGGCCTGCTGATCGGCTTCGCCGTCGTCAGCCTGGCGCCGCTGCTGTGGATGCTCTCGGTGTCGTTCATGGCGCAGGGCGAAGCAAGCACGTTTCCACCGCCGCTGCTGCCGGCCGCACCGACGCTGGCCAACTACCGCGAACTGTTCGAGCGCAACGGCCTCGGCCGTTACCTGTTCAACAGCACGCTGATCGCGACCGCGGTCACCGTCCTTTCCCTGGCCTTCAACCTGGCCGCCGGCTATGCCTTTGCCAAGCTCCGGTTCCACGGTCGCGACAACCTGTTCCGGATCCTGCTCGGCGCCCTCGTGATTCCGGCCCAGGTCGCGATGATCCCGCTGTTCCTGCTGATGAAATCGCTCGGTCTCGTGAATAGCTACGGCGGTGTCATCGTGCCGGCCATGGCCGGCATCTTCGGCATCTTCCTCGTGCGCCAGTACGCGCGTTCGATTCCCGATGAACTGCTCGAGGCCGCACGCATCGACGGCGCCGGCGAAGGCCGCATCTTCGCGCGCATCGTGCTGCCGCTGCTCAAGCCGATCGTGGTCACCCTGGCCATCTTCACCTTCCTCGCCAGCTGGAACGATTTCATGTGGCCGCTGATCGTGCTTGCCGACCAGTCCAACTACACGCTGCCGGTCGCGCTCGCCTCGCTGTCGCGCGAACACGTGCAGGACAACGAATTGATGATGGCCGGATCGGTGGTCACGGTCGCGCCGGTGCTGCTGCTGTTCCTCGCCCTGCAGCGCTACTACATCGAAGGCCTGCTGCTTGGCAGTGTGAAGGGATGAGCGCAATGGCAGGCGCTGGAATTCGTTGTAGGAGCAGGCTTCAGCCGCGATGCTCTCCTGGCATCGTGACGAAGAGCATCGCGGCTGAAGCCTGCTCCTACAACAGCGCGGCAACGCATGGCCGGCCGTCGCGGCGAGCGCCGCTCGTCCGGCGTTTCGCATTCCCGCTTGTCGTCGCGGTGATCGGTACTGCCTCAGCCTGCGCCGCCATTGTTCCTCCGAAGACCCTCGACGACTTCCAGGATCCGTCGGCCTGGAACGCCCTCGCCTCCGACCAGGTCTCCGCGTCCCTGCGTCCGCTGGCCACCGACGACGGCAAGGCACTCTGCCTCGCCTACGATTTCAACGGCGTGTCCGGCTATGCCGCGATGCGCCGTGAATTGCCGCTCACGTTCCCGCCCAACTATGAATTCGATTTCAGGGTGCGCGGCAGGGGGCCAGCAAACGCGTTCGAATTCAAGCTGATCGACGCCAGCGGCGACAATGTCTGGTGGGTCAGCAAGGCGAACACGACGTTTTCCGAAGAGTGGATGCCGGTGCGCTACAAGAAGCGCCACATCGCGCCGGCCTGGGGTCCGCTGGCCGACAAGACCCTGCGCCAGACGCAGTTCATCGAGTTCACCATTTCAGCAAACACCGGCGGCAGGGGCGAAGTCTGCATCGACGACCTGCGCTTCCGCGAACGCGAAATCCCGCCGACTTCGTGGCCGAGGCCGAAACTTGGCGCCAGTTCGGGCCGGGTGCCGCCGACCCTGTTCGACGGGATGGCGAGCGCGGGTGCGGAATGGCGCAGCAAGGCCAGCGGCAAGCCACAGTCGGTCACCGCCGATTTCGGCCGGGCGCGCGAATTCGGCGGGCTGGTCCTGCACTGGCTGCCGGAGGTCTTTGCCAGCCGCTACGACATCGAGGTCTCCGACGACGGGCGCCGCTGGAAGACCCTGCGACAAGTGGTGGCGGGCAACGGCGGCATCGATGCGCTGGACCTGGCCGAGGCCGAGGCGCGCTACCTGCGCATCGCGATGACCGACGGTCCTGGCCGGGCATTCGGATTGTCGGCCGTCGAGGTCAGGGGCCTCGCCTTCGGCGCGAGCCGCAATGCATTCCTGCAGGCACTCGCGGACATGGCGCCGCCGGGCCGGTTCCCGCGCGGATTCTCGGGCCAGCAAACCTACTGGACCCTGGTCGGCCTCGATGGCGGGCACGACAGCGGGCTGATCAGCGAGGACGGCGCAATCGAAGTGGCGCGTGGCGGATTCTCGATCACGCCGTTCGTCGTCGACGGACATGATTGCAACGCCCATGCTGACGCGCAGGCGCAGCCCAGTCGCGAGGCCGGCGCGGCGCCCGGGAACTGGGCCAGCGCCCGCATCAGCCAGGTCCTCGCCGAAGGCTACTTGCCGATACCGGGAGTGATCCTGCACGGCACGACTGCAACGCCCGACCGGCCCGATTGCACCCCGTCGCCCGCCGCGGATCGCGCGAACCCGGCCACCCCCTCCGCGCCGGCCCAGGCCTGGCGGCTCGAGGTCGATGCGTTTGCGCGCGGTGATGCGCAGGATTCCGGCTTGCTGGCCAGCTACACCCTGGCCAATGCTGGCGAGGGCGCCGTTGCGCTGTCGCTGGCCCTGGCGATCCAGCCCTTCCAGGTCAATCCGCCCGTGCAGTTCCTGACCACCCCGGGCGGCGTCAGTCCGATCCACGCGCTCGCCTTCGATGGCACGACGGTCGTGGTCGATGGCAAGCCGCGCGTCTGGCCGTTGACGCGCCCGACGCGCTTCTTCGCGACGCCATTCGACAGCGACATGGTCGCTACGCATCTCGCCCGCGACGCGTGGCCGACGGCCCGGAAGGTGACGCGACGACACCGGCCTGGCTTCCGCCGCGCTGGTCTACCGGATCGAACTCGCCCCGGGTGCGTCGAAAACGATCACGCTGGAAATCCCGCTGCATGGCGTGGCGCAGGCCGGGCGACGCGACGGCGATGCCGTCCAGGCCTCGGTGCCGACCCAGCGCGCGCAGGTCGCCGATGCATGGCGCGAAAAACTCAATCGCGTGACCTTCAGCGTGCCGCCCGCCGCGCAGCCGCTGATCGACACGCTGCGCACCGCGCTCGCGCACATCCTGATCAGCCGCGACGGCGTGCAGATCCGGCCCGGCACGCGCTCGTATGCGCGTTCGTGGATCCGCGATGGCGCGATGACGGCCGAAGCCCTGCTGCGCATGGGCCATGCAAGGGAAGCCCGGGATTTCCTCGAATGGTTCGCGCCCTACCAGTTCGAAAGCGGCAAGGTGCCGTGCTGCGTCGATGCGCGCGGTTCCGATCCGGTGCCCGAGAACGACAGCCACGGCGAACTGGTCTACCTGATCGGCGAGGTCGTGCGCTACACGCAGGACAAGGCACTGGCCGAGAGAATGTGGCCGCATGTCGACAAGGCCACGCGCTACATGGATGCCTTGCGCGCGAGCGAGCACAACGAGGCCAATCGCGGCACCGCGAAATATGGCCTGCTGCCGCCATCGATCAGCCACGAAGGCTATTCGGCGAAGCCGGCCTATTCGCACTGGGACAATTTCTGGGGCCTGACCGGCTACGAGTCGGCGATCGAACTGGCGAAGATGCTCGGTCGTGACGATGATGTGGTCCGACTCACCGCAAGTCGCGACGAGTTCCGCGCCGATATCCTCGCCTCGCTCGAGGCCAGCACGAAGAAATTCGGCATCGACTTCATCCCCGGCGCCGCCGATCTCGGCGACTTCGACGCCACCTCGACAACGATCGCGCTGTCGCCGGGCGGACAGCTGGATCAGCTTCCGGCGGATCTCGTGCGCAACACCTTCGAGCGCTACTGGCAGGAGTTCGTCGCCCGTCGCGACGGCACGCGCGAGTGGAAGGACTACACGCCCTATGAGTGGCGCAACGTCGCCGCCTTCGTCCGCCTCGGCTGGAAGGAGCGCGCGCACGAGGCGATCGATTTCTTCTTCAAGGACCGCCGACCGCTGGCCTGGAACCAGTGGGCCGAGGTGGTCGGCAGGGAGTATCGCGAGCCGCGCTTCATCGGCGACATGCCGCACGGCTGGGTGGCCTCGGATTTCATCCGCTCCGCACTCGACCTGTTCGCCTACGAGCGCGCTTCCGACGATGCGACCGTGCTCGCGGCCGGATTGCCGGCGGACTGGCTGGCCGGCACGGGCGTCGCGATCGCGGGCCTGCAGACGCGGCACGGGCCACTCGGCTACCGGCTCAGTGCCGATGCACGGCAGTTGCGCATGACCGTGGAGGCCGATAGCCGGCGCATGCCCGCCGGCGGCTACGTACTGGCCTGGCCGTTCGCCGGGGAGCCGGGTCCGACCCGGGTCAACGGCCGCACGGTGGTCTGGACCGCTGGCGAGCTGCGCATCGACCGGGTCCCGGCGCAGATCGTCGCGAGCCGCGCTGCGGCGCCGGCAAGCCCTGCCCGCTGAACCCTTCGACCCCATGGCTGTCCAGTAATCGGCACGCGATCGACGATCCCGGAGGGTTCACCCATGCGCCTCATGCTGATGCTGGCCCTGTTGCTGTTGCCCTCGCTTCCCGATGCCAGGGCCGCAGGCGTCGAAACCGGCACGCTGGCGGGCGCCGGCTATCGCATCGACATGCCCGAGCCGTGGAATCACGGCCTCATCGTGTTCTTCCATGGCACCTGGGACAGCATGGGCGAATTCAGCGACCACGAGCCGCTGCCAGACTTCCTGCATGCACTCGAGGATCGTGGCTATGCCGTGGTCCAGTCGGCCTATGCCGAACCGGGCTGGGCCGTGGAACAGGCGATCGACGACAGCGAGCGCCTGCGCCAGCATTTCGTCGAAACCCATGGCAAGCCGCAACAGACCTACGCCGTCGGCATGTCGATGGGCGGTCTGCTGACCGTGCAGGCCCTAGAATCCCGGCCCTCGGTGTATGCCGGCGGACTTTCCCTGTGCGGTGCGATCACGCCGGCCGACGTGTTGTTCGCGCGCGATTTCGCCTTGCGCGCGGCCTTCGATTTCTATTTCCCGGGCCTGCTCGGCAAGCTGGTCCCGGTACCGGCGACATTCCGCCAGACCGACGCGCTCGATGCGCGCATCGAGCGCGCCCTGAAGGACAACCCGCGCGGCGCCGAATCGATGCGGCGCCTGTCCGGCGTCTGGAGCGAGGCCAGCTTCGCCGACGTCATCGCGGCGACGACCAGCGACCTGCGCGAATTGCAGCAACGCGCCGGCGGCAATCCGTTCGGCAATGCGAATCTCGTCTATACCGGTTCACTCGACGACGCCGCGCTCAATCTCGGCGTCAAGCGTTACCAGGCTGATGCGAAGGCAGCCGCGTATCTTTCGCGCTGGTACACGCCGGACGGAAAGCTCGAGCGACCGCTGCTGGCGGTGCACACCACCGGCGATCCGCTGGTGCCCGCATCGAGCGCCTTCGACTACGCACTGATCGCGCGTCGCGCCGGCCACGAGGATCTGTTCGTGCAGCAGTTCGTCGACGCCGAGGGCCACTGCACGATCGGCGACGATCGCATCGTCCGCGCGTTCGACGACCTGGTCGCGTGGACGCACGGCAAGAGGCCTGCAGCGGGACTGCGGCACTGAGCGTTGCGCCGTTCAGGGCAAGGCCTGGAACGGGCAGAGGTGGCCCCAGACCTCGTTGAGATGGCTCACCGTGTAGTTGTGGCCGCCGACGAAGATCGTGTACCAGAGGTTGCTGCCTTCGACCCAGTTGTTGGCGATGAACAGGTTGTAGTCGCTGTTCGCGTAGGGCAGCAGCGAATCCTGGTTGCCGACGTGGCTGTCGAGCGGGATCCGCCGGGCAGCGCTCGCGAGCAGCGTATTGCAGGTCGATGGACTGGAGCAGGCCAGCCCTTCGAGCACGCCGGCGCTGACCGCGTAGGCGGCAAACGTGTCGATCGAAACCGGCGCCCCGAAATCGTTGTACATGATGTCGTGCAGGACGTGCCCGCCGGCCGAGTAGCCCCAGCCGATGCGGCGCGAGCGGTCGATGTTGTAGGCCGCCTCGGCATCGGCGATGGCCGCGGCGAAGATGTCGTAGTCGCTCGGATTGGGTGGCGGAGCGATCCAGCCTCCGGAAGGCCCGGTACCAACTGGCGCAACGACGATGAACCGGTTCGCGTCGGCGACCGAAGCCCAGCTGTTGCGCGCGACCTGGGCCTGGCTGTCGGCGGCCGCCGGGCTGCCGGCCTGGCCATGCAGGGCAAGCACGAGCGGTAGCGGAGTCGCAGGCGAGTAGGAAGGCGGCACGTGCAGGTAGACCGTGAAGGTGCCGGGCGCATAACCGGGAACAGTGACGCTGCGGGTGCTGTCGCCGATCGCCCCGCCGCTGCCGTTCGAGGGCAGGCGCGTGATGCCGGCGGCTGGCTGGAATCCGTCGACGAAGATCGCATCGGGATGCGCGCAGACCCAGTCCGGCAGCCGGACGGTCGTGGTTGCTGAAGCAAGGGACGCCATTGCGAGCGTCGCCGCAGGAAAAAACGCGCCCGCCCAGCGCGATGTCCGCTCCATCCGCAACTTGCGCATGCCGTGCTCCCGATGAGGTTGCCGCGCATCGTGCCGCCGGAAACGGGCTGGCGCGATGCAGCCGCACCATAGCGCAAGTCGGCGCCAGCCTGGCCGGAACGGCGTCCCCGCATTCAGCACGCCGACATCCGCGTCAATGCCGCGGGCCGTTGCAGACCCCGCAATCAGGTGACGGGGTTGGCGAGGATCCGGCCGTTGCTGGCGATGATCCTGGCGTAGAGCTTGGCGCTGTCCTTCAACGTGCGTGTCTGCGTTTCGAAATCGACATGGATGATGCCGAAGCGCTTCGAATAGCCAAGCGACCATTCGAGGTTGTCGAGCAGGGACCAGGCGAAGTAGCCGCGCAGGTCGCAACCGGCCTCGCGTGCCGCGTGCGCGGCGCGCAGGTGCTTGCCGAGATAGTCGACGCGCAGCGGATCGTGGATGACGCCGTTCTCGGCAACCGGCGGATCGAAGAACGCCGAACCGTTCTCGGTGATGTAGATCGGCGGATTGCCGTAGCGCTCCTTGATCCAGAGCAGGGTATCGGTGAGGCCCTGCGCATAGACCTCCCAGCCGGTCTCGGTATAGGTCGCCGATTTCTGGCGCACGCTGCTGGCCTTCAGCGGCCACACTTTCTCGTCGTGGCGGGTGACGCTGCGCGTGTACCAGTTCAGGCCGAGGAAATCGATCGGCTGGCGGATCAGGGCCATGTCCTCGTCCGGCCATTCCGGCCAGGCCTCGCCGAAGATCTCGCGCAACTCTTCGGGATAGGTGCCGAAGAAGGCGGGATCGAGGTACTGGCGGTTCATGTAGGCATCGGCGCGCTGCGTCGCGGCCAGGTCCTCGGGCGACTGCGACGCCGGGTACTTCGGCTCGATGTTGACCACCAGTCCGATGCGGTGCTTGCCTTCGGCTCGATAGACCTGCACGGCGCGGCCGTGCGAACGCATCAAATGGTGCGAAGCGATTGGCGCCTCGAAGCGGTTGCGATGCCCGGGCGCCAGCGCGCCATGCAGGTAACCACCATCGGTGACGACCCAGGGCTCGTTGAGCGTGGCCCACATCTTCACGCGGCCATCGAGCGCGCGATACATGGTCGCCGCGTAGTCGCCGAACCAGTCGGCGATATCGGGGTTGAGCCAGCCGCCACGATCATCCAGCGCGGCCGGCAGGTCCCAGTGGTAGAGGGTCGCCGTCGGCTCGATGCCGGCCTCGAGCAGGCCGTCGACGAGACGCGAATAGAAATCGAGCCCCTTCTGGTTGATCCTGCCCTTGCCCTCCGGAAATATCCGGCTCCAGGAGATGCTGAAGCGATAGGCATTGAGCCCGAGCTCGCGCATCAGGGCGATGTCGCCATGCCAGCGCCGGTAGTGGTCGCAGGCGACATCGCCCGTATCGCCGTCGCGGGTCATGCCTGGCGTATGCGCAAAGCGCTGCCAGATGCTCGGCCCGGCGCCGTCGGCCAGCGGCGAACCTTCGATCTGGTAGGCCGCAGTCGCACAGCCCCACGTGAAATCCTGGGGAAATTCGATCGGTGTCTGGGTCATGGGCGTCGGCAGTGGAAGCGGAGGAATGAAAACGGTTACATTGAGGATATCCCAAGCGTCGCCGATTTGGCATAGGCTGCCGCTTTGGCGCACTTTCCCAGCTGGAGTCCAAGCTTGGCCAATCTGAAGCTCGATGCCGTGCGCAAGGTGTATGCCAATGGCCAGGTGGCAGTCGCCGCCGCCAGCTTCGAGGTCGCCGACGGTGAGTTCCTTGTGCTGGTCGGGCCTTCCGGCTGCGGCAAGTCGACCCTGCTGCGCATGATAGCCGGGCTCGAGTCGATTACCTCCGGCACCCTGCGCATCGGCGACCGTGTCGTCAACGACGTGGCGCCGAAGGATCGCGACATCGCCATGGTGTTCCAGAGCTACGCGCTGTATCCGCACATGAGCGTCGGCGAAAACCTCGCCTTCGGCCTCAAGCTGCGCGGCACGCAGGCTGAGGAAATCCGCAGGCGGGTCGGCGAGGCGGCGGCCACGCTCGAGCTCGGCGCCCTGCTCGAGCGCAAGCCCGGGCAGTTGTCGGGCGGCCAGCGCCAGCGCGTCGCCCTCGGCCGCGCCCTCGTGCGCAATCCCAGCGTGTTCCTGCTCGACGAACCCTTGTCGAATCTCGATGCGCGCCTGCGCCTGAGCATGCGCGTCGAGATTGCCAAGCTGCATCGCCGGCTTGGCACGACGATGGTCTATGTCACCCACGACCAGATCGAAGCGATGACGCTGGGCCAGCGCATCGTCGTGCTCAAGGATGGCGAGATCCAGCAGATCGATACGCCGATGAACCTCTATGCGCGCCCGGCCAACCTGTTCGTCGCCGGCTTCCTCGGCAGCCCGGCGATGAACTTCCTGCGCGGACGCGTGATCGAGGACGATGGCCTCAAGCTCGAGTTCGGCGACAACCGCATCGCCCTCGATGCAACCGGCGAACTGGCCGCACAGGCACGCGCCTTCGTCGGTCGCGAGCTGATCGCCGGGCTGCGCCCCGAGGACCTGGTTCCCACCGCGACGCAAGTCGCAACGGCGACCCTCGGCGCGCTGCTCGAACTGGTCGAGCCGGTCGGCAACGAGATCTTCCTCAACCTGCGCAGCGGCGAGGAAGCGCTGGTCGCTCGCGTGCCGCCGCAACCCCTGCCCGCCGCGGGCGAACGCATCGAACTCGGCTTCGATCCGGCCCGGCTGCACCTGTTCGATCCAACAACGAAGCGCAGACTCCAATGAACGAAACCGGTGAGCGAAACCGCGCTCGATGGATGTTCTTTTCGCTTTGCCTGTTTTTCTCCATCCCCGTACTCGCCCAACTTGCGCCCGTCGACCCCTGGGACGCCGATATCCGCGCTTTCGAGCAGGCCGATCTTGCCGATCCACCCGAACCGGGTGGGGTGCTGTTCATCGGCAGCTCGTCGATCCGCTTCTGGGATTCACTGCAAGCCGACTTTCCCGCGACACGCATCATCCGGCGCGGCTTCGGCGGCTCCGAAATCCGCGACGCCACGCGCCTTGCCGCGCGCATCGTCCTTCCGTACCGGCCGCGGCTGATCGTGATGTATGCCGGCGACAACGACCTCGCCGCGGGGCGCACTGCGCAACAGGTCCGCGACGACTTCGCCGCTTTCGTCTCCCGGGTGCGCAGCAACCTGCCGGAGGTGCGGATCGACTGGATCACGATCAAGCCGAGCCCGGCGCGCGCGAACCTGCTCGAAGCGACGCGTGCCGCCAACGGTCTCGTCGCGCGCTACGCGAAGTCGCAATCGGGCGTCCGCGTCATCGACGTGTTCACGCCGATGCTCGATGCCGACGGCCAGCCGCGAGCCGGGCTGTTCGGCGAGGATGGCCTGCACATGAATCGCGCCGGATACCGGGTCTGGATCGAAACGATTCGCCCGTTCCTCGCAGCGCAACACTAGATTTCCGCGCTCCATTGCCGTGGTTTTGTGCAGGCACGTTGCCACGGAGTTTCCGATCAGCGTCGCTGGATGACCAGCCATTCGGCTGTCGAGAAGCGCCTTCCGGCCTGCGCCGGGATGACGCTGCGGCCGTCCTCGGCTTGCCTAGCGCTGCTTTTCCTTGGCCGCGCGTTTTTCCTTCTCGATCGCGGCCAGGGTCACCAGCGCCGCGCGCACCGCGTCGAGCTCGCCGACCACCTCGACCCGGCCGTCCATCGACAGGGTGGATGATTCCACCTGCGGGAAGCGGCTGCCCATGATCATCAGCTCCGCGATGACCAGGCCGACTTCGTCCGGACGCCCGATGCCGCGACTCTGCAGCAACACCGCGCCCGCGCCGTCCACCAGCTTGAAGTAGAACAGCCCGTCATTCTCCCGATAGCGCTTCCACTGCGGAGCGGCGGCCGATGCGTCCGCCTTCGCAGCCGGCGCCGCTGCGACAGCCACCAGGCCCGAACCGAGTCCGACGGCCTCGCGCAGTGCCGCCAGCAGGGGCGCACTGCGCTCGCGCGCCTTCTTCGCACCTGCCAGCAGGCGATCCTCGATCTCGTCGGGCCGGTCCATCAGCGCCTCGTAACGCTGGCGCGGCGCCGCGAGTTCGGCCTCGATGCGCTCGAACAGTTTCTGCTTGGCCTCGCCCCAGGCGATGCCCTCGGCGAACGCCTGGCGCATGGCCGCGGTTTCTTCGGCACTGGCAAAGGCCTGGTAGATCGAAAACAGGTTCGAACCCACCGTGTCCTTGGCCTCGCCCGGCGCGCGCGAGTCGGTGACGATGCCGAGGATGGCCTTGTTCATCTCCTTCGCCGGCAACCAGAGCGGAATCGTGTTGTTGTAGCTCTTCGACATCTTGCGCCCATCGAGCCCCGGCAGCGTCGCGACGTGTTCGTCGGTGACCGCTTCGGGCAGGACGAACGGATCGTCCTTCGACTTCGTGACGGCGCGGAAGGCCTCGCCGTACAAGTGGTTGAAGCGCTGGCCGATGTCGCGGGCCATCTCGATGTGCTGGACCTGGTCGCGTCCGACCGGCACGCGGTGCGCGTTGAAGACGAGGATGTCGGCGGCCATCAGCACCGGATACATGAACAGGCCCGCACTGACGCCGGCATCGCCGTCCTCGTTCTCCGACAGGTTGCGGTCGACTGCCGCCTTGTAGGCGTGGGCGCGGTTGAGCAGGCCCTTCGAGGTCACGCAGGTCAGCAGCCAGGTCAGCTCGGGAATCTCGGTGATGTCGGACTGGCGATAAAAGAACGCCCGTTCGGTGTCGAGGCCCAGTGCGAGCCAGGTCGCCGCGATCTCCAGCCGCGAGCGTGCAATGCGGGCCGGTTCCTCGCACTTGACCAGGGCGTGGTAGTCGGCGAGGAAATAGAACGATTCGACATCGTCGCGCCGGCTGGCCTCGATGGCCGGCCGGATCGCGCCGACATAGTTGCCGAGATGGGGCGTGCCGGTCGTGGTGATACCGGTCAGCGTGCGGATCTTCTTGGTCATGTCGCGGGGGATTGCCGTGCCTTCGGGCCGACAAGTCTAGCGAATCCGCGCCGGCCATCCGCATCAAACCCGCCAGCCCTGGCCTGATGGGCTGGATAAACGGCAGCACAACGGCGCCCGGGGAAGCAACCCCGGCCTGCAGGCCGGCGCGTTCAACCCATCACCAACCCGCACCCGGAGGTGCCCCATGCGTGCCCTGCTCTGTTCCGCCCTGCTCGCCCTCGCCGTTGCCGCACCGGCGCAAGCCGGCAACCTGCTCGACCTTGCCGTGGTCGATCGCGATACCGGCACGACCCTGCGTACCTACATGAGCGACGGCAAGCTGTATGTGGCCGGCAAGCCTGGCCACCGCTACGCGGTGCGCCTGAGCAACCGCACCGGCGGGCGCCTGCTCGCGGTGCTCTCCGTGGATGGCGTCAACGCCGTCAGCGGCGAGACTGCGAACGCCGGCCAGAGCGGCTATGTGCTCGATGCCTGGGAATCGACCGAGATCAACGGCTGGCGCAAGAGCCTCGACGAGGTCGCCCAGTTCAACTTCACCGCGCTGCCCGACAGCTACGCGGCGCAGACCGGTCGACCGTTCAATGTCGGCGTGATCGGCGTCGCCGTCTTCACCGAGCGCAATCGCCGCTGGATCGACAGGGAACGCGACGATATCGCCCAGGCCCCGCCGGCATCGCGCCCGTGGGCGAAGGACTCCGAGTCTTCGGCTGCCGAAGCCCCGGCCGAACCGATGGCCGGTGCCGCGGGCAAGTCCAGGCGTGCGGAAATGCCGGACGCCGTGGCAGGCAACCAGCAATCGCGCGAACGCCTCGGCACCGGCCATGGCGAACGCGAATGGTCGCGCGTCGGCACCACCCGCTTCGAACGCGCCAGCAGCCGACCGGCCGAAACCGTGGCGATCTGGTACGACAGTTACCGCAACCTCGCCGCGCGCGGCATCATCCCCCGCCGTCCACTCGCCCAGCGCGAGCCGGATCCGTTCCCGAACGGCTTTGTCGCCGATCCGCCGTCCCGCTACCGCTATCGTTGATTCACCGCCCTTGATGGCCGCCCGCCAGATTCCGAAATCGGACTGGCGGGCGGTCCGGGAGCGACGCCCGCAGGCCGATGACAATCGCGCCGCAGGCCCTTCCACGCAGTCCCCGCATGCGCCGATCGGGCAGGTCCGGAGGGGCAAACCCGCGTACCTGAACGAGCGCCCCGCTGGCATCCCGAGGGAACCGCAAGAATAGTTGCGCCGGCCTATTGCGCGCGCGCCGAATTGGGACGACTATCCGCCCGACTGTCCGGGAGAGGGACGGTTCCACACCCGTTATACCAAGGGATTTTTATCGGCCTGCTGCGGGATGCGCCGGGCCGCCGTCCGCACGTTGCAACAATTTACTTTGGGGATCCTTTATGAATGTGTCGTCTTCCATGATGCGCGGCGCAGTCGGCCGTGCGTCGCCGCTGGCCAGCGCGCTGGCCCTGACGCTGTTTACCGGCCTCGCCGGTTCGGCATCCGCCTCGTACAACCCGGTCATCGAGCTGGCCCGCGCCTTGCCCGGCGCGATGCCGGCAAACACCTTGCTGGCTTCGCCCGTCGAAGGATTGGCCTGGTACACGATCGTCTTCAAGGACGCGCCGCTGGCGACCTACGACGGCAGCGTCGCCGGCATTCCGCAGCCTTCTCGGCTGGTAAGGAACGGCGAAGTCACCGGCAAGCTCGACACCAAGTCACCCGCGGCCCTGGCCTACGTCAGCCACCTGCAGGTCCGGCAGCAGGCATTCCTCGACAACCTGAGCACTTCCCTGAATCGGCCGCTCGACGTGATGGCGCGCATGCAGCACGCCCTCAACGCCGTCATCGTGCGCCTCGGCAACGACGAGGCCAATGCAGTCATGAAGCGTGCGGACGTGCTGTTCATCGAGCGCGAGCACGAACTCGAACTCGCGACCGACCGCGGCCCGAGCTTCATCGGCGCCACCTCGATCTGGGGCGGAATGACCGCCAGCGGCGTCGCCACCAAGGGTGAGGGCATCCTCATCGGCGACATCGACACCGGCATCAACTGGGAAAGCCCGGCCTTTGCGGCGGTCGGCCCGGTCGATGGCTACGTCCACGTGAATCCGCTCGGCAGCGGCAACTATCTCGGAAGCTGCGCGGCAGGACAGCCCGATGCAGGTCGTTGCAACGACAAGCTGATCGGCATGTACAACTTCGCCGCGCCGGGTACCAGCGGCGCGGACACGCAGGGCCATGGCTCGCACACCGCGAGCACGGTGGCCGGCAATACCTGGAATGCGACCTACGCCAGCGGTCCCTTCACGATCTCCGGCGTCGCTCCGCATGCCAACGTGATCGCCTACCTGGCCTGTCCGTCGACCTGCCCGAGCACCGCGACCTCGCAGTCCGCCAACCAGGCCGTCATCGACGGCGTGGACGTGATCAACTATTCGATCAGCGGCGGTACTTCGCCGTGGACGGATGTCACTTCGACGGCCTTCCGCAACGCCGTCGCCGCCGGCACCTTCATTGCCGCATCGGCCGGCAACACGAGCACCTCGGTGCCCAACCCGCAGGGCCAGGTCAACCACATGGAGCCGTGGGTGGAGACCGTGGCGGCGTCGACCGAAGACCGCATCATCGCGGTCAGCCTCGACCTGACCAGCGAAGCAAACCCGCCCGCGAACACGCAGGACATCCCGATGCGTCCGGGTGGCGCGCCATTGCCGACGCAGAACCTCGTCGACGTGCCGATGATCAAGAGTCCGAATTTCGCCAACGGATCCACCGATGGCTGCGCGGCCTACCCGGCTGGCACCTTCGTGCGCAGCGGCGCGCCGACCGACCGGATCTTCTATGACGGTTTCGAATCCGACCCGCCACCTCCCGTATCCCAGGGCGGTGTCGCCATCCTTCACCTGGATGGCACCGCCAGTTCCTGCGGCAGCGGCACGCGGCGCACGAATGCCGTCGCGGCAGGCGCCGTCGGCGTCGTCTTCGTGGATACGGTCTATCTCAATCTCGGCGCGAACCTGACTTCGTGGTCGATGCTGATGAGCGACTGGCTGAATCTCGAAGCCGGCTCCAGCCCGGCGACGGCTACCGTTTCGATCGACATCGCCGCGCAGGCGTTCCCGGCCGCCGCTGACCAGATCGCATCGTTCAGCTTCCGCGGTCCGCGCCTGGTCAACGGCCAGGGCATGGTCAAGCCCGACATCACCGGCCCTGGCGTCGACATCCTCGCCGTCGGCGCATCGAATGTGGTCGGTCCGAACGGCGTCTACCTCAGCAACGGCACCTCGATGTCCAGCCCGCACATGGCCGGCGCGGCTGCCCTGATGAGGGCACTCAATCCGACCTGGTCGGCTACCCAGATCAAGTCCGCGCTGAACCTGGCGTCGAACAACTTCGGAGCGATCAACCAGGATGGAAGCCCGGTCAGGCTGTGGGACTACGGCTCCGGCCGCGTGAACCTCACGGCAACGGCCAAGGTCGGCCTGGTCATGGACGAGACATCGGAGAACTTCCTGGCGGCCAATCCGGCAACCGGTGGCGACATCTCGAGCCTCAACCTGGCCAGCATCGCGAAGACCAACTTCGTCGGCGACACCGGCTTCACGCGTACGTTCCGGCGCGCCCGCTCGGGTTCGCAGACCTACACCCTGTCCGTGAGCGGCTTCCCGGCCGGCGCCGTGGAATTCTCGCCGGCGTCGTTCTCGATCAATTCCAGCGGATCGCGCACGATCACGGTAACCGCCCATGGCGGACTGCTGCCGTCGGCGCAATGGAGTCTCGGCGAGTTGATCCTGACCCCGGCCGGCGGCGACGAGCCCGTCCTGCACCTGCCGATCGCCCTCAATCCGGCCGGCCCGATCATTGCCGTTTCGCCAGCGTCGATCAGCGACAGTTCGGATACGAGCGTCAGCAACAACCTGACCATCAGCAACACCGGCAATCCGACCCTGAACTGGACCGTGCAAAGCACCGGCACCGCGCAGGTCACGCCGCTCAACACGACGACCTCCGGCAGTGGCCAGCTCGGCGGCTTCTACATCGGCGTCTCCGAAGGCAACTACTGGTCGCAGAATTTCGACATCAACGGCACGACCGCGGTATCAACCCTGCGTGCCAACGGCTTCGTGATTCCGTCCGGCAACCTGACCACGGCCAATACGCCGAGCGTGACCTTCAGCATCTATGCCGACAGTGCCGGCGTTCCGGCTGGCGCCCCGGAGGGCTTCGGTGGCCCGCCGGTTTGGACCTACACGAACACGATCGGCACGGCCGCCACGACCGGCATCACCGGCACCGGCGGTGCGGTCCAGCTCGTGCTCAGCGCACCGGGCGTTCCCCCGCTCAACCTGCCGAGCGGCCGCTACTGGCTCACCGTCTACCCGAGCATGAACGGATCTGGCGCGGGCACTACGGCCAATCCGTTGTGGGCATGGCGCACCAGTCCCGATGCACAGATCGGCAATCCGCCGGTGCTCTACGCGCCGTATGACGACCCGAACAACTTCCAGAACGATCCGGCGACGCTGAACATGTCCGCCTTCGTCCAGGGCACGGTCAACTGCTCCCTGCCGACCTGGGTCGGGCTGACCACGACGTCGGGCTCGCTCGGCCTTGCCGGTTCGCAGGCGATTCCGGTGGTGTTCGATGCCACCGGCCTCAGCGCGGGCACCTACACGGCCACGCTGTGCATCAGCAGCAATGCGACGAACGTCGCCGTGGTGCCGGTGCCGCTCTCGTTCAACGTGCCGAACGGCGGACCGATGCCGCCAACGCTGTCAAAGGCATTCGCGCCAACCAGCGTGCAAGTTGGCACAGCCAGCACGCTGACCGTGACCTTGAGCAACTCGGGTCCGGGCGTGTCGACTCTCAGTGGCGCGTTGACGGATTCGTTCCCGAGCGGACTGGTAGTCGCTGCGACACCCGCCGCGGGCACGACATGCCCGAGCGGCGTCGTCACTGCCACGGCCGGTTCCGGATCGGTATCGCTGGGCAGTGGCGCCCAGATCCCGGCCATGGGCAGTTGCACCGTGACGGTCGATGTTACGGCGGCGACCGCCGCGGACTATGCCAACTCGATCGCCGCAGGCGCGTTGCTGACTGATACCGGCACCAACGCGGGCTCAGCCGACGCGACCCTGACGGTAACGGCGATCCCGCCTTGCCAGAGCGGCAACCCGATCGAGGTGAAGGCCTCCGCGGCGACACCCGGCCCGACCGGTTACCCGAGCCTGAAGGACGCGTTTGATGCGATCAATGCGGGCACCCACCAGGGTATCCTCGCGGTCGATGTCTGCGCCGACTCCAGCGAGGCGACCAGTGCGGCCCTGAATGCCAGCGGTAGCGGTTCGTCATCGTACTCGGCAGTCACGATCAAGCCTGTTGGCGGTGCGGCGCGCACCATCAGCGGATCGATGGCGACGCCCCTGGTCGACCTCAACGGTGCCGACAACGTCACCATCGACGGCCTCAATACGGGCGGAAATTCGTTGGCCCTGTCGAACGCGAGCACGGCTGCAACGGCAGGCACCAGCACGATCCGCTTCATCGAAGGCGCGACCGGCAATACGGTCACGCGGACGACGATCCTCGGCTCGTCGACCGGCACCACTGCGACGGCAACTGGCAACATCCTGTTCAGCACGAGCACGGTCGCCGGAGGCAACAGCAACAACACCGTCTCGTCCAGCAGCATCGGTCCGGCCGGCACGAACCTGCCGTCCAAGGGCGTAATGGGCCTCGGCACGGCGGCGAACGCGAACTCGAACAATGTCATCGATGCCAACAACATCTTCGACTTCTTCAGCCCGACCACCAGCGTTTCGGGAATCAATGTGCAGGCCAACAACGACGCCTGGACGATCTCGAACAACAGGCTGTACCAGACCGCTGCGAGGACATTCACCAGCACCGGCCTCCGCTATGCCGGCATCACGCTGTCGGCCTCGACCGGCGCATTCACCGTGAGCGGCAACACGATCGGCTTTGGCGATGCCAGTGGAACCGGCACAACCACGATTTCGGGCTCGACCAATACGTTCCGCGGCATCGATGCGGCTTCGACGAGCACCACGGTCCTGACCAGCATCCAGGGCAATGTGATCTCGGGCATCAACCAGACCACGGCCACGACCGGCTCGGGCACGACTACGAATTTCCTCGGCATCATCGCAGGCAGCACTGATGGGCTGATCGACATCGGAACCGTGACCGGCAACCGCATCGGCAGCCTGGATGGTTCATCGACCATCGTGGTGAATTCGACGGCGGGCACCGGCAACATCACCGGCATCTATAATTTCAGCTTCTTCCCGACGAATATTTCGAATAACCAAATCGGTTCGATCACGATCCAGGGCGCGGGGACGACAAACGGATTCCGCGGAATCCTGATCAACACGTCCAGTTCCCAGTTGGCGACTTTCAACGACAACACGGTTGCGAATGTCACGGATACCCAGGTAGGCAGCTATTCCGTTTACGGCATCCAGGCCCTCTCGGCTCCTGTCAACATGAGCGGCAACATGGTCAGGAACCTGGCGGGGAATTCCAACGGCGCAACTGTTGCCGGGGCTGGAATCGTCGTTAGTTCGGGCACCTCCAATCAGCCCAACATCATCGCGCGAAATACAGTTCACTCGCTCAGCAATACGGTGACGGGAGGAAGCAGCGGCGCGGTGTATGCCATCGATCTGGCCTTGCCAACCCAGGCCAACGTGGTGGAACGCAACCTGATCCATTCGATCAGCGTGGCGTCGACATTTACGACCTACCAGATCTACGGACTGATCATGCGTGGCACCACGCCGTCGACAACGACGGTGAAGAACAACATGATCCGGCTTGGCTTCGATGCGGCGGGTGCGGCGATGACGACACCGTTCAGCATCGTCGGTATTCGCGACAGCGCAGGCACCAATGTCGCCAATAACTACTACCACAACAGCATCTATATCGGCGGCAGCAACGTCGTCTCGCCAGGATCCAACACCTATGCGTTCAATAGCGATACAGTGACAACGACCCGCAATTTCCAGAACAACATCTTCTGGAATGCCCGCAGCAACATCGGTACCGGCGGCACCGCACATGTGGCGATCCGCATTGGCGGAACCACCGCGAATCCGCCCGGAACGACCAGCAATTTCAATGTGCTGCTGGCCGACGGCAACGATGGTGTAACCGGCGTATTCAACGCGGCAATCGTCCCGACCTTGGGCGACTGGCAAACGGCTACCGGCCAGGATGCCAACAGCTTCGCCGCGAATCCGCAGTTCATCGCGCCAAATGGCGACGCGGCGACGGGCAACCTGCACATCAGCCCGGTCAATCCGACGCCGATCGAAGGGACCGGACTGGCCATCGGCAGCGTCACGGATGATTTCGATGGCGACCTCCGCGCCAGTTTCACGCCGACCGATATCGGTGCAGACGCGGGCAACTTCACACCCACGCCCTGATTGCCGAATCCTGCAATCAACTCCCGAGGGCGCCGCAAGGCGCCCTCTTTTTTGGGGTCGCTCTTGTTCAGCAAGCCGCGATCAAGAGCCATGCCCTCGCGCCGATCGCCGGCGGATTCTCCTTTTCGTGAGCCATGGCTCGAAAAGTGCACGCCGCTTCGTCGACCCTGCACGGTCAGGAACCTGCAAAATCGAGGTCTGTGCACATGCACAAGTGGTCTGTACTGGCGCCGTTGCTGGCGCTCTCCATGCATTTCGCGGGCGCCGCCCAGGCGGCGCCGGGTACGGTGGCGCTCGACGCCGCCACGCTGGGCCGGCTGGCGCGCCTGCCGGCAGGCAGTTCGCTGGACATGGTCGGGTTCCCGGCCGGTCCCGGCGTCGTTTCGGACATGACCTTCAGGCGCCTCGATGTCTACGCACCGGGCGCACGCATCATCGTGGTCGACGCGGCCGGCGAACATGAAATTCCGCGCAGCCAGCGCATCCACCTGCTCGGCTACAGCAGGGACGGCACGGCGCGCGTCGGGCTCTCGTTCGACCCGGACCTCAAGCGGGAACCCTACGGCGCCGGCTCGGGCCCGGCCGGAGCCTTCGTGTTGCGCGCCGAATCGACCGCGGATGGCTGGCAGTTCCATGCGATCAGCTCCGAATCCGCACTCCCGCCCGGCGTCACCCTCGACTATCCTGCCAACGAGGATTCCCTGCCCGATCCGGATGCCGCCCCGCAGCCGCTGGAGCACCTGCTCGATGGACAGACGCCTGCCGGAGTCCTGCGCAATGCAGTGGTCGCGATCGACACCGACACCACCTTCATGAGCGCCCGATTCGGTGGCAATACCGCGCAGGCGACCGCCTGGATCGCCGACCTGTTCGCGCAGATGAACGTGATGTACGAGCGCGACCTGGACGTCCACCTGCAGCAGGGAACGACCTTCCTGCGCACCGCGTCGGATCCGTACGCGAATGCGGATACCTCGGCCACGTCTGCCCAGCTCAACGAGTTCGGCACTTACTGGCAGAACAATTACAGCAGTGGAGGCGGCGCGGTGAGCCGGTCCTTCGCAGCGTTGTTGTCGGGAAATTCCTCGAGCGGAAACTCGTCATCGGGCATTGCCTGGGTCAACTCATACTGCCGCACCGCGAGCAGTGGCGGCAGCTACAGCGTCACCCAGATCTTCACCAACCCGAATCTCGGCGTGTCCTACACGGCATTCATCGCTGGCCACGAGCTCGGCCACAATTTCGGCGCCAAGCATACCCATTGCAGCGACGCCACCACGGGCGCCTCGTCCAGCACGAATACCATCGACCAGTGCTACCGCGCCGAAAGCGGATGCTATTCGGGCGCGGTCAGCTGCCCGGTTTCAGGCCCCGGCGCGCCGAAGGGAACCGTGATGAGCTATTGCCATATCGGCGCGCCGAATGGCGCCAATTGCGGGCAGAACGTGCAGCAGTTCCATCCCACCCACGTTACCCAGTTGCGCGCGCTGGTGGCCGCCAACACGCCGACCTGCCTCACCCTGGCGACCGACGTGATTTTCGCCAACGGCTTCCAGTAGGCCGCCAGCGCGCGGCGCTTCAGCCTTCCGTGTCCCCGACCGCCGCGCGTACGCGCGGCGTGTCGATGTTTTCGAATCCGGCATGGATGCGCGCCACCGGACTCGGTGGCTCGATGTTGCGCCGGAATTCGCGCGGCGCATCGAGCCGGATGCTGCTGCGCTCGATGACGCGACGCTCGATCATCTGGCGGTCCGCGCGGTGGATGGTCTGTTCCAGGTCCTCGTCCTTCTTGCGAATGGCCATGCCGAATGAAAACGGTATGGTCTCGTGCGTCGCCTGGGCGCCCTGCAGGCGCGTCGCGAACGATTCCAGCGAGGCACGGTCGCACTCGCTGAGCAGGATGACGAACTCGTCGCCACCAAGGCGCACCACCGAATCCTGCTTGCGCACGATGCGCTCGAGGAAGCGCGCGACGCGCACGATGGCCTGGTCGCCGGCGCGATGGCCGTGTGTATCGTTGTAGCGCTTGAGGTAGTTGATGTCGATGACGACGCAGGCCCAGCTGGCGCCCGGCCGCGAATCGGCCTGGAACTCCGCGAGGTGGCGGCGGTTGTAGCAACCGGTCAACGGGTCCTTGCGGCTTGATTCGAACACACGGCGCTCGTTGCGGCTGCGCTCGCTGATGTCAATGGCGCAGCAGAGCACTTCCCGGCTGCCGTCCGCACCGGTGCGCAGCAGGTTGCGGAACTCCCAGACCAGTTCGGAGCCATCCTGCCTGAGCATGTGCACGGCGCCGGAGTCCCGGCCATGCCGGCAGATGTCGAGGAGGTACTCGGCGAATGCGTCGTGCTGGCGGGGCACGACGAATTCGGAAAGGTTGTGCCCGACGAGTGCATCCACCGGGTGGCCCAGCGAACGCTCGAAGGCCGGATTGACCATGAGCAGCTTTCCGCCGAGGTCGTGGGTGAACACGATGCCGAGACTGAGATCGATGAGTTCCCTCGAGCTTCGTTCGCTGGCCTCGAGCTCATGAACGAGCTGCAGGCGCGCGGTGACGTCGGTGACCACGATCAGCCAGACGGGCCGTCCGCCATGCTCGATGCGGCGCACGCAAAGTTCGACCCAGATCGTGCTGCCATCCGCGCGGCGGTGCCTGGCCAGTCCGCCCATCGGCTCGGCATTGGCCTGCCTGGCGCCTTCGACCGGCGCGGACTGCAGGTTGGCGACGCTGGTGCCGATGAGCTGCCGCGGCGAATGCCCGTAAAGTTCGGCTGCCGAGGGGTTCGCCGCAATGATCTCGTGGAACTCGCAATCGACCAGGAGGGTCGGCATCGGAGACGCGACAAACAGGGTCTCTCCGACGACACCGGCTTCGCTGCTGTCGCCTTCGGTAATGCGCAGCGCGGTTCCGGCAACCGGCATCTGGTCGTGTTTTCCGGAAGCCTGCTTGCGCAGCGAAACCAGAACCGCGGCAACGGCCGCCGTAAACAGCAGCGCGAGCAGCGGCGGGGCGAAAAGATGCGTATTGGTGCCGAGCGTGACGATGGCGATCAGGCCGAGGATCGACAGCAGCATCGGCTTGCCGATGAACGAGGTCGATGCGGAAGGCACCATCAGGCTCGCCAATCGGGCAGCTTCTCTATTCTTGCGAGCAAACATGCTGGTCGCCTTTGTCCGGTTCCACCTGCCCGCAATGCAATCCGCCCAAATCCGGCCCATCCGTCCGTCCGGCCCCGATTCGCGGCAGGTGGCGCGAATGCTGCGCGAAGCACCAAGCGCCACGGCTTGGGCCGGTCGATCGGACTGGTGTCGGCTGAGGACGAGCGAAGCAGTAATTGCCCTAAGCCAAGCAAGCAATATGCCACCGGGTTGCGTTCGTCGACGGCAGTCCCTGGCGAACCCTCCGCCAGATGGCAGGCAGCGCAGGCATGGCCGGACGTGGCGCTGTGGAAAAACAGCCGTGCGTGCGGCCGCAGCGCACAAGGACGAGGCGTTTCGTGCCCTGACCGGGTCTATCGAAGGTTGTCACATTCACGCAACCTGTGCCGGTCGGGTCCGGCGCAAAGCTCGACGCCGGAAACGCACGGGGACAGCCTGCGGCCAGCTCCGGCGAACGCGCTTTTCAGTCGCGCATCAGGGTGCTCTTGCCGAACAGGCTTTCGACCAGGTCCACGGACAGGACAGCGGTCTTGTTGTGGTCGTCGAATGCCGGATTGAGTTCCATGATATCCAGCGAACCGAGGCCGCCACGATCCGCGATCATCTCCATGCAAAGTTGCGCTTCCCGATAGTTCGGACCGCCGGGAATCGTGGTGCCGACACCCGGCGCAATGCCGGGGTCGAGGAAATCAACATCGAAGCTGACATGCACGTGGGTGTTGTCGTCGATGTCGGCAAGCGCTTCCTCCATCACCCGCTTCATGCCGATCTCGTCGATATAGCGCATGTCGTAGATGTCGAGTCCGGCATCGCGGACCAGTTTCTTCTCACCCGCGTCGACCGAGCGGATGCCGATCTGGCGGATGCAATCCGGTTTCAATGCCGGCGAACTGCCGCCGAGTCCGGTCAGTTCCTGCGGACCCAATCCGCACAGGCAGGCCACCGGCATGCCATGGATATTGCCCGACGGCGTTACCGTGCTCGTGTTGTAATCGGCGTGTGCATCGAGCCACAGCACCAGCAACCGCTTGTTGCGCTCGCTGCAATGGCGGGCTACCGCGGTGATCGAGCCGATCGCCAGGCAGTGATCGCCGCCCAGCAGCACGGGCATGCGGCCCTGGCTCAGCTCGGCGGCCACCGCCTCCATGACCAGGCGGTTCCAGGCCACTACCTGCGGGAGATGGCGATAGCCTTCCGTGGGTCCGGTCCAGGGATTCGTCGGCCCGAGCAGGTTGCCGCGATCGAGAACGTCGATACCGCGCGCGGTCAGGGCCTCGGCGATGCCTGCCACGCGCAGTGCTTCAGGCCCCATCGAGGCGCCACGGTGGCCCGCACCGATGTCGGTCGGCGCACCAATGAGGGATACCGGAAGATGGCGTTGCATGGGCACGGAGCTCCTCTGTCAGGGCGCGCAGGATACCGCCGCGCGCGCGGCATGGCCAATGACGGGGAGGCGGAATTCGCCCGCCCGAGCCTGCGGGAGGATGCGCAGCCCGGTCGTTATCCGGCACTGGTCCTTGCGGGCTCCGCGACGATTTCCGCGCTGAGCGCATCAAGCAGGCTTGCTACCATCGGCTCGAGATCCTCGACCATCGTTTGCACGGCATCCGCAGCCGCGGCGGAGTCGGCGCTGGCTGCGGCATGGCCAAGCCTCTCCTCGGCCTTGCTCGCCAGCGCGCCAATCCTTTCGTATCCATAGGACGGCGCGGAACCGGCCAGGCGGTGCAGGACACGCATCAGGTCAAGCCGGTTGTGGCGATCGGCGGAGCCGGCGCAAAGCGATCGCCACGCCAGTTCCACGCTCGCCCGCTTGTTCGGCAGCGATGCCCGGTAACGCGCGTGCAATTCGGCGAGACGGGTGTCGACTTCGGTCATGCCGGCAGCTCCCTACATTGCTGGAGTCGACACGAGATTATCGCGGATTCTGCCGAATTGACCCGGCGTAACGATGTTTGACGCAATTGCCGGCAGCGCTCCGGGATTCCGCGGCGGCACATGCTAGCGTAACCGTTCAACCATCACGGATGCCGTCATGACCGATCTGACATCGAGCGTTTTTGCACAACTGGATCAATCCCACATCGAATCGATTGCGGCGCAACTGGGCATTGATCCGGCCCAGGCCGGAAACGCCGTGCAGCAGGCATTGCCGCTGCTGATGGGTGGACTGGCGCGCAACGCCAACTCTCCCCAGGGCGCCGGTGCCCTGTATTCCGCGCTGCAGCGCGACCACGCGGGCATCGATGTTGGCGGCCTGCTCGGCAGCGTGCTCGGCGGCGCGACCAACGGCAGTGGCGGCCTGGGCGACATGCTGGGCTCGGTGCTCGGCAGCCGCGAGGGCAACGGTACTGCGAACTCCGCTGCCGGCATGGGCGATGCGATTCTTGGCCACATCTTTGGCGCGCGTCGCGACCGGGCTGCCCAGGGCCTTGGCCAGACCAGCGGACTCGGCGGCGCCGGAGCTTCGCAATTGCTGGGCATGCTCGCCCCGCTGGTGATGGCCACCCTGGGCAACATGACGCGCAAGCAAGGGCTCGACGCGAATGCGCTCAGCGGCGTGCTCGGGCAGGAACGCAACCGGCTCGAACAGGGCGGCATCGGTGGCCTGCTCGGCGGCGTACTCGATGCCGACGGCGACGGGGATATCAGCATGGGCGAGGTGCTCCAGGCCGGCGCCGGCCTGCTTGGTGCGTTCGGCAAACGCAACTAGCCCGCCGCGAACCGCTGGAAACGAAACCACTCCCGCCGCCAGCGACGGGAGTGGTTTTTCAATCAGCAATCAGGGGCCATCGAAGCCATCGATGAAGATCGCGTCAAGCCGCAACCTGTAGGCTCCGCGGCCGTGCGTGCAGGCAAGGATCTGGCCCGTCGCG
Organism: uncultured Gammaproteobacteria bacterium; assembly: GCA_963822465.1. Taxonomy (GTDB): domain Bacteria; phylum Pseudomonadota; class Gammaproteobacteria; order Xanthomonadales; family Rhodanobacteraceae; genus Dokdonella. The sequence goes on from CAWGHP010000015.1 coordinate 70,194, forward strand.
GAGTTTGATTTCAGATCGAACACGGCCACGTTCGGCAGGCCATCCGAATAGGGAATCCACGACGCGCCGCCATCGGTGGACAGGAAAGTGCCGACGTCGGTACCCGCCCACAGCGTGTCGTGCAGGATCGGGTCGAAGGCAAGCGCATTGACGGGAATGTCGGGCAGGCCGATTGACGCATCGGACCAGGTCAGTCCGCCGTCGACCGATTTGCGCACGTTGTGGGCGGGCAACGCGCCGGTGAAACCGGAACGTGACTGGTAGACAACCGCGGGATTCTTCGGATCGATCAGGATGTCGGAAACGAACAGCGGAATGGGCCCCGGAACATTGTCCACTTCGCTGAAGGTCAGGCCTGCGTCGGTCGAGCGGAACACGCGACCGGCGCTGGAGCCGGTGAATAGCGTAGTCGCGTTGAGGCCGACAGCCGGGTTGCCAAGCGTTTCGATGGCGCTGATCGCCCCGGCCCCGGGCGAAAGGTCCTGGCCGCTTCCCCCCGTACCGAGGACCAGGAAGATGTTCGGCGTCGAATCAGGGAACGAAAAGAACGAGTTCGCGCGATAGAGCTTGTTGGTTCCGAAGTACAGCGTATCGGAGACGCCGCGATCGAGGTGGATCGGCGCATAGAAAAGCACGCGATCGGAAATGGAAATGCCGTTGCCGCCGACGGTATCGGCGAACGAACCGAAGTACTCGCCCTGCTGCGTCGTGAAGCCATTGGTCGTGTAGCCGACGCCGATCAGGTTGTTGGTCTGGTTGTAGTAGGTATGGACCAGATTGTCGGGCGTCGACTGGTCGATCAGGGCATAGCCACCGTCGCCGAAATCCAGGTGCGGCCACGCATTGCCCCCGCTCCAGCCGTTGGTGCCGTTGTCCTGGGTGCCGCCATAGGCGATCGCCGGGTTGCTCGGATGCAGGTCGCAGCCTTCGAACTGGGTGATCTGCATGCTGTTGTTGACGTTGATCCAGGTATCGCCGCGATTGGTCGATTTCCAGACGCCGCCATCGTTGCCGACCCAGATCTCGTTGGGATTGCCCGGGTAGGACGTGATCGCATGGACGTCGGCATGCAGGGCGGTATTCGTGCTCGGGCTGCGCACCTTGCTCTGGAAGGTTGCGCCGCCGTCGATCGAACGCATGAACATGCTGGGCACCGTCTCCGGATCGGTGGAGTTGCCTGCACCGCCGGTATAAAGCGTGTTCGGGTTGCCCGGCTCCGCGTACAACGGCATGTCATAGAAGCACTGGCCGGAGCAGTATCCGTTGGCCGCCGTGACCGCGGTCCAGCTGGTTCCGCCATCCACCGACTTGTATACGCGCCCGTTCGACGCCGCGTTGCCGATGTAGAGCACGGACGGATTGCCGCCACCGGGGTCGGCTCCCGTGATCCAGTTGCGGCCCGATACGGACGACAGGGCGGGCAGTCCGCCCGTGCCGAACACCTGGGTCCAGGTGACACCGTTGTCGATGGATTTCTGCACGCCGCCGGTCACCGTGCTGACGCCATACATGGCCGCCCACCAGGTGGTGGGAACGACCGGATCCTGGATCACCATGGAAGCCGGGTCGTTCAATGCCTGGCTGGTCTGCTTGGTCCAGGTCACGCCGGCATCGGTCGAATTGAAGATGCCCCGGTTCGGCAGGGTGATCGCGACCACGGCACCCGATCCGTAGACACCGCTGCCGGTGACCGCCACGAGGTGGCTGGAATTGGTGCGATCGACGGCGATGCCGTTGACGCTGCGCGAGGTGAACAGCGCCGAACCATAGGGTCCTTGCCAGGTCTGGCCGGAATCCGTCGACTTGTAGACACCGACACCCGCATAGGAGTCGGCGGAATAGTTGCCCTCGCCGGTGCCGATGTAGAGCGTTCCCTGGTTGGGCGCATGCGCTGCCGGGTCAATGGCAATCGAGCCGATCGCGAGCGAGCCCAGGCGATCGGTCAGGGACGTCCATGAGGCGCCGCCGTTGAGCGTGCGCCAGACACCGCCCTGGGCCGCGCCGGCATAGACGGCATTGTCGATGGCGTCGATCGCCAGGCTCGAAACGCGCCCTGTCACCGGGCTCGGGATGATCGGAAAAGTCGGCGTCTGGCCGTTGAGCAAGGGCGCCGGTCCTATCGGCTGCCATGTCTCCGCGTGCTGGTAGGCGCGCGGCAATGTCCGGGTCCGAGCCGCCGCTTCGGCTTGCTGCAAGGCCTGGAAACGGGCGGCGGCCACGTTGAATTCGGTGTTGAGGGGATTGCGATGCCGCTCCGCCTCGTACTGGGCGCGCAACTCGCGGGGTCCCTCGTGCTGGATCAGTGGGCCTTGACCCGCCTCTTCCTCCGCCATTGCAGGCGCAAAGCCGGCGCAGACGCCAAACGCCAGAACAGCCGCCATCAGTCTCGTGCTCATCGCTTGATATCCCCTTGCTGTGTCGGAATTCCCGAAATCAACCCTTCGTACCGAGGGCGCAGGATACTCCGACCGCAGGCGGAGTAAATAGGGAGAATTGTCCAATTCCTGTTGGTAGAGCAGGCTCCTGCGGCCGGCGCATGCGCAGGCGACTTGCCCAGCCGGCACCGGTCCGGCGGATCACTCCTCGCGTGTCACCCTGAGCACTTCTTCGGTGGTGGTCACGCCGGCCAGGCACTTGCGCCAGCCGTCGTCGAGGATGCTTGGGGCACGCGTGCGCGCGTGACGCTCGAGGTCGGCTTCGGAAGCGCCTTCGTGGATCAGGCGGCGCATCGCTTCATCGACCGGCACGAGTTCGTAGATGCCGGTGCGCCCCTTGTAGCCGGCATGGCGATTGCCGGCGTCCGCGCGTGGTCGGAACAGGGTGACGACTGCATCCGTTGGCTGGCCGAACGCGGCCAGTTCGGCAGGCGTCGCCTGGTAGGGTTCGCGCAGGGCCGGGTCGAGCGCGCGCACGAGCCGCTGCGCAAGCACGCCGATCAGGCTCGATGACAACAGGAACGGCTCGACGCCCATGTCGCGCAGGCGCGCGACCGCGCCAACCGCGGAATTGGTATGCAGGGTCGACAGCACCAGGTGGCCGGTCAGCGAAGCCTGCACGGCGGTTTCGGCGGTATCGAGGTCGCGGATCTCGCCGACCATGACCACGTCCGGATCCTGGCGCAGGATCGCGCGCAGTCCGCGCGCGAACGTCATGTCGACGCGCGTATTGACCTGGGTCTGGCCGACGCCGTCGATGTAGTACTCGATCGGATCCTCGACGGTCATGATGTTGCGCGAGGAATCGTTGAGCTTGAGCAGGGCGCCGTACAGCGTCGTCGTCTTGCCCGAGCCGGTCGGACCGGTGACCAGCAGGATGCCGTGCGGTCGCGAGATCATCGATTCCAGGCGCGTGCGCGAGTCGGTATCCATGCCGAGCTGGGCCAGATCCAGTCGACCGGCCTGCTTGTCGAGCAGGCGCAGGACCACGCGCTCGCCATGGCCCGCCGGAATCGTCGACACGCGCACATCGACCGGGCGGCCGGCGATGCGCAGGCCGATGCGCCCGTCCTGCGGCAGGCGCTTCTCGGCGATATCGAGCTTGGCCATGACCTTGATGCGGCTGACCACGGCATTGGCGATGCCCTTCTGCGGCGCGAGCACCTCACGCAGCACGCCATCGATGCGGAAGCGCACGACCAGCCGGCTCTCGAACGGTTCGACGTGGATGTCCGAAGCGCCCTCCTTCACCGCTTCGGTGAGCAGGGCGTTGATCAGGCGGATGATCGGCGCGTCGTCCTCGCTTTCGAGCAGGTCCTCGGGCTCGGGAAGCTCGTCGGCCAGGGTCTTCAGATCGAGGCGCTCGTCGAGGTCGGAGACCATCGCTCGCGCATCGTCGCCCTGCTCGTAGAGATCGCGCAGCAGGCGCTCGAAGGCGACCGGCTCGTAGGCGGTCAGGTGCAGGTCGACGCCGAGATGACGGCGCAGTTCGGCCAGCACTTCCGGGCGCACGCCCTGGCGACAGGCGATTTCCGCCGCGTCGGCGTGCCAGGCGGTCAGGGTCGCGCCGTGGCGGCGCGCGAATCCGAAACCCGGGCGCTGCGGCCTTGCCTCGACGCGCTCGGATTCGCTCATTGCCCGGCCTTGCCCGCCGGCTTTTTCGCATTCGCCGCGCCCAGCGACGGATCGCGGAGGAAATCATGCACCTCGGGCAGCAGCGGCTGCTCGCTGCGTGGCGTCAGTGGCGCCGAATCCTCGCGCAGCTGCAGCTGCTCGGTGCGCATGTAGTTGTATTTTTCGCTCGACACGGCCGCTTCGGTCGCCGCATCGCGCAGGATCTGCGGGCGCAGGAAGACCATCAGGTCGCGCTTCTCGTTCTTGTTCGAGCGATAGCGGAACAGGTTGCCGATGAGCGGGATGCTGCCAAGCCCCGGCACCTTGCTGTTGTTGTCGGTCACCTGGGTGTCGATCAATCCGCCGAGCACGAGCAGGGCGTTGTCGGCCACCAGCACGCTGGTCGACAGCTCGCGCTTGTTGGTGACCAGGTCGACCGCGCCGGTCACGGGCGGAGCCAGCGATGAGACTTCCTGGTGGATCTCCATGCGCACGGCGTCGCCTTCGTTGACGTGCGGGGTGACCTTGAGGACCAGGCCGACATCCTTGCGCTCGATGGTCTGGAACGGATTGGTCACCTGGCCGTTGCTGCCGGTGCTCGCGGTGTTGGTGTAGGAGCCGGTCAGGAACGGCACTTCCTGGGCGACCTTGATCTCGGCTTCCTGGTTGTCGAGGGTGAGGATCGACGGCGTCGACAGGATGTTGGTCTTGCCGTCGCCGCGCAGGGCACGCACGAGGGCGCCGAGATTGAGGATTTCCTTGTCCGTGCCCGGGATCTTGATCGTGCCGTCGACATAGCCCAGCGACAGGCCGCCGAGGCCGGACAGGCCGAGCGGATTGCTGGCCAGCCCGGTCAGGCTCGAGTTGCCGTTGGGGCCGGGGAAGTTGGTACCGCCGATGATGCCCTGGCCGATCGTGTCGGTCCCGGTCTGCGGCGCGGTGAACCACTGCACGCCGATCTCGCTCGCCGTCGAATCGGCGACTTCGGCGATGATCGCCTCGATCAGCACCTGGGCGCGGCGCACGTCGAGCTGGCGCACGACCGAAGCGAGCGAGCGGAACACGGCCGGCGGCGCACTGATGACCAGCGCGTTGGTCTGCTCATGCGCCTGGATCGTGGCGGTCGAGACACCGCCCGATGCCGACGCTTCGCCGGTCGTCGCCGCGCCGGGCGTCGCGATGCCGGTCAGCGTGGCGGCGACGCCCTGCAGGATCGGCACGAGATCCTTGGCATTCGCGTTGCGCAGGTAGATGACCTGCGTGTCGCCGCCATTCTCCAGCGGCGTGTCGAGATGCGCGATCAGCGCGCGCAGCTTGAGCCGCGCGTTCTTGGCGCCGGCCAGCAGGATCGAATTGGTGCGCGTGTCGGCGAACACGCGCGGCGCCTCGGCATTGACCTGGCTTGCCTTGTCGTCGGCCAGCGAGGTCAGCGTGCGAGCCATCTCGGCCGCATTCGCGTGCGCCAGCGGAATCACCTCGACCTCGGCATCGGACACGGTATCGATACGGCGGATGATGTTGACCAGGCGCGCGACATTGCCGGCGCGGTCGGAGATGACCAGCGAATTGGAGGGAGCATGCGCGATCAGCTGGCCGCCCTGCGGCATCAGCGGGCGCAGGATCTGGATCAGCTCGTTGGCGGAAACATGCTTGACCGGAACGATCTGCGTGATCAGCTCGTCGGTGGAGTGGTCGCGATCGCCGTTCAGCGCAGCGGAGCCATCCTGCTGGGCCATGGCTTCGGGCACGATCTTGATCATGCTGCCCTGGGCGATCGCGGCGTAGCCGTGCACGCGCAGCACCGACAGGAACACGTCGTAGATTTCGTCCGGCTTCATCGGCTTGGCCGAAATCACGGTGACCTTGCCCTGCACGTTCGGGCCGAGGATGAAGTTCTTGCCGGTGATCTCCGAAACCGTGGCGATCAGCGCCTGGATATCCGCATCCTTGAGGTTCAGCGTGTGGCGGCCATCGGCGCCGGCGGCCACGGCGGACTGCGGACTCTGCGCCATGGCATTGGCGACGAGCAGGCTGGCGGCCAACACGGCGATTCGAAAAACGGATGCAAGGTTCATCAGTTCGGACTCTTGGTCGGGTTGCTGCCGGTCGGTTCGGAAGATCGTCGGATGGATTCCCTTGCGGTGGCCACCGGCGCATTCCCCTGACCCCTCGGCGGAGGGACGCGCAAGCGTAACAAAGCCCGCCTGCCTGTGTGGTGTTTCAATCCACTGCCGGGGCCTGGTACCCGGCATTGGCTCTCCCATTCCGGATGCCCGCTCCCCGGTTCCGGCCCTAGCGCACCTGCACGGTGATCTCGGTGGGCACGCCATCGCGCGTCACGGTGACGCGGACGCTGCTGGCGTTGCCCAGGCTTTCCAGGATCTGCTGGCCGCGCGCCACCGAATCGACCGGGACGCCATTGACGGCGGTGACGATGTCGCTGGGTCGCAAGCCGAGACGCCCGAGCAATGCGGCATCGCCATTCGCGGCCGATACGCGCACGCCGGCGATGCGACCGTTGTCGAGCACCGGATCGACGCGCACGTTCCTGGCCACCTCGGCCGGACTGCCGCCGACCTTGTCCATGGTCTGCTGCCAGTTCAGCGATCCCTGGGGCAGGCTCAAGGGCACGAACTGGTTCACTGCGCCCGGCTCGGGCCTGGCCGAAGTATTGCGCGGCGCCGCCCCGCCGCGCAGGCCGGGCGGAATCGGCTGCACGCGTTCGGCGGGCTCGTCGCGAACCAGGGTCAACACTTCCTGGACGCCGTCGTGGAGCAGGACCACGCGATCGGCATGGACCTCATCGAGCTTGACGCCGACGGAAATTTCCTCGCCGACGCGCCAGGCGCGCTCGACGCCCTGGGCATCGGCAATCACGGCGATGCCGCTATGCGGGTCGGCATCGGCCAGGGTGCCGCGCAGGCTCAGGTTCAAGGTCGTCGTCGGCGCGTTGCGCTGCGCCGCCAGCAATTGCGGCGCATTGCCGAACAGGTGCCACTTCGAGATCGAGATCGCCGGCGCGTCGCTGGCCGAGGCCATGACCTGGGAAGGCGCACCGGCCAGCCCGTCGTCGCCGGGAACAAGCAGCCAGAACATGCGGGCGAGCAACCAGACCAGCAGCAAGGCCAGCGCGACGGTGCAGGCCAGCGCGGAACGCTCCGACCAGCGGTTGCGTCCACCACCTGCCAATCCCGTCCTGTCCAGGCGACTCAACATGTGCTCGATACCCAAACCCAGATGTCGCCCGAACTCTAGCAGCCTGCCGGACTTTGGTCAGCCGTGCTGCCGGCAAATCGACGACGTTCGCGATGCCGGGCCGGGGCGACACTCGCGGCATCGCGTCGTGTCGCGCCGTGGCATCGCCGTTGGCCGGAACTCAGTGACGCCCGAAGAAGCTCGCGATGCGGTTGAAGAAACCCGGCTTCTTGTGCGATCCCGGCGCCACCCCCGACTCGGGAGCCGGCCTGCTTTCAGTGCTTTCGGTCCGCGGGCCGCGCTCGCGGCGCGGCTTGCGCTCGGCTTTCGGCGTTTCGCCGTGGCCATTGCCCTGGGTTCCTTCCGCCCGTGCCGGTGCGGCCTGCTCGCCATTGGCCGAGCGATTGCGACCGCGACCGCCACGGCGCCGACGTTTCTTTGGTGCGCTGCCATCGGCTGTCACGGGTGCGGCAACCGCGGCTTCTGGAGCAGCCGCGGCCTCAGGCACGGCGGCTGCAGCAACCTCCGGCCGGGCCGCGCGCGGCGGCCTCGGTGAACTGCTCCTGGCTGGCCGCTCGCCTTCGCGACCGTGACTGCGCGGCGACGTCGAGCGGGAACCCGCATGGCGCGGCTTCTGTTCCTTGGGTGGCGCGCCGGCGGTATTGCGCAGATCGTCCTCGGCATTCGCCGCAGCGTCTTCCTCGGAAAGGGCGGCCCGGGCACGCACGCGCGGTGGTGGCACGACGAGCATTTCCGGATCCACCGAGGCGGTCGGTATCTTCTGCTCGATATAGGCTTCGATATCCGGCAAGCCCATCGCATAGCGGTCGCAGGCGAAGCTGATCGCATCGCCTTCGGCACCGAGGCGCGCCGTGCGCCCGATGCGATGAACATAATCCTCGGCATCCTGCGGCAGGTCGAAATTGAATACGTGCGAGACCGCCGGGATATGCAGGCCGCGAGCCGCCACGTCGGTGGCGACGAGGATTTCGATATCGCCCTTCTGGAAGCGCGCCAGCAGGCGTTCGCGCTTGGCTTGCGGCACGTCGCCCGAGAGGGTCGCCACACGATGTCCATGGCGCTCGAGGGCGCGCGTGACGCGTTCGGCCATGACCTTGGTATTGATGAAGACGATGCTGCGATGTTCCCCGACCTTGTCGAGCAGGTTCAGCAGCAACGGGATTTTTTCCTCGTTGGCCGGGAAATAGACGACCTGGCGAACACGCGACGCAGTCACCGACTCGGTTTCCGCCGTCACTTTCTCGGGGCTGTTCATGTGCTCATAGGCCAGTTCGAGCACCCGATGGCTCAAGGTCGCCGAGAACAGCATGCCCTGGCGCTGCTCGCGCGGCGGCATGCGCCGCATCAGGAAGCGCACGTCCTTGATGAAGCCGAGGTCGAACATGCGGTCGGCCTCGTCGAGCACGCAGACATCGACGGCGCGGAACGAAACGACGTGCTGCTTGAGATAGTCGATGATCCGGCCCGGCGTGGCGATGACGATGTCGACGCCCTCCTTGAGCATTTCGCGCTGCTTGTCGTAGTCGACGCCGCCATAGACCAGTGCGGAGGTCAGGCCGGTATGCCGGCCGATATTGCGGAAGTCCTTTTCGATCTGGATCGCCAGCTCGCGGGTCGGCGCGAGGATCACGGCGCGCGGGTCACCCGACTTGCGTTCGACCAGGGCCGGCTTGATCAGCAGGCGGTTGAGCACGGCGACCAGGAAGGCGGCGGTCTTGCCCGTGCCGGTCTGCGCCTGACCGGCAATATCGTGGCCCTGCAGGGCGATCGGCAGGGTCAGCGCCTGGATCGGGGTGCAGCGGACAAAGCCGGCATCGTTGAGGCCGGCCAGCAGGCTCGGATGCAGGTCAAAACTCTCGAAAACGGTATCGGTAAGCGGTTGCTGATGTGTCATTCAGTAGGGATCTCTTGGAAGCGGCGTCCGGAAAGTGCGATTCAGGAGCCCTGGCGGCAGAAATCTTCGGGCGGTGATCGGGGCGGGGTTGGCGGAGCCTGGCTTCACGCCGGAGCGGCCGCGGAACCCCTGGCTGCCTGGCGCTTGCCTGCCCGCAACGATGTTTCGATACCGCTGCCCGAAATTTCTGCCGCCAAGGCTCCTTGTGCGGAACGGATCCGCCCCCAACTTGCGCAGGACAGCCGAATGGGCTGAAATGGACCGGAATGAGCGCAGGCTCGTTGCTCGGTCCACGCCGTGAAGCCGGACAAGTGTAGCTGAACCCGCTACTGTACGCTCGGATCCGGCACACCCCTCAACCCTTTATCCTTTGGAGGTTCCGCGTGAGCCAGCAAATCGCCCACGTCAGCGACGACCAGTTCGAGACTGAAGTCCTGCAATCCACCGAGCCCGTCCTGGTGGATTTCTGGGCCGAATGGTGCGGTCCGTGCAAGATGATCGCCCCGATCCTCGACGAACTCGCCGTTACCTACGGTGGTCGCCTCAAGGTGGCCAAGATCAATATCGACCACAACCAGAAAACCCCGCGCAACTACAACGTGCGAGGCATCCCGACCCTGATGATCTTCAAGGACGGCAAGGTCGAGGCAACCCAGATCGGCGCCGTCAGCAAGACCCAGCTGACCCAGCTGATTGATAGTGCGTTGGCGTAAACTTCAGGGATTCGAGATTCGAGATTCGAGATTCGCAGAAGCAACCACCAAACATTCCTCAGGGATGCCGCTCTTTCGAATCCCGAATCCCGAATCCCCATTCCCGAATCCCGCCGCTGCATCCGAATCCCCAATCCCGAATCTCCAATCCCTGCTCCAACGCTAGACGCCGCGCAGTGCGCGGTGCTAAGTTAGTACCAGTGGCAAGGAGCGCAACCGCTCCGCCTTCCGCAACACCCCCCGGAATTCCCTTTTCCCTACGGCACCCAACGAGGTCCGTCCGTGTCCGATATCGATAATCCAGACAGTGGCGAAAGCGCCACGCCCGAGGCTCGTCCCGAACCGCGTCAACGCCAGCCACGCGCACCGCGCGCGGCGAAGGGCGATGCCAAGGCCACGGCTGCCGAATCCAGCGCCGAGTCGCACCAGGAGCCAGCCCCTCCGAGGCAGGAGCGGGCCCAGGCGCCCGCCGACGGCAATACCCAGTCCGACGACTCAGGCAACCACTCGCCACAGGCGAAGAATCCCCAATCGGACGACGGTGGTGGCGACGGCGGCAACAACCAGGATGGCGGCAACGCCGGCCAGCGTCATGGCAACCAGCAACCGCGCAACCAGCAGCAGGGGCAACCCCGCCAGGGACCGCGCGGCCGCCGCGACCGCGATCGCAACCGAGGGGGCGGCGGTGGAAACCGCCCGCAGAACCACCAGCACCGTGGCCTGCCGAATCATGACGAGGAATACGATCCAAGCACCGACAACGGACCGCTGATCGACCTCAACGAGCTCAAGCGCAAGAACGCCAATGACCTGATCGCATTCGCCGAGACCCTGGGCATCCAGGAAGGCGTGGCGCGCGCGCGCAAGCAGGATGTGATCTTCAACATCCTCAAGGCGCACGCGAAATCGGGCGGCGGCATCTACGGCGAGGGCGTGCTCGAAATCCTGCAGGACGGCTTCGGCTTCCTGCGTGGCCCGGACCAGTCCTACCTGGCCGGACCGGACGACATCTATGTATCGCCCTCGCAGACGCGCCGCTTCAACCTGCGCACCGGCGACTACATCGCCGGACGCATCCGTCCCCCGAAGGAAGGCGAGCGCTATTTCGCCCTGCTCAAGGTCGACCACATCAACGGCGAGCCGCCCGAGGCGTCGAAGAACAAGGCCCTGTTCGAGAACCTGACCGCGCTGTTCCCGCGCAAGTCGTTCCGTCTCGAGCGCGGCAACGGCTCGACCGAGGACATCACCGGGCGCATCCTCGACCTGGTTGCGCCGATCGGGCGGGGCCAGCGCGGCCTGATCGTCTCGCAGCCGAAGGCCGGCAAGACGATGATGCTGCAGAACGTCGCCCAGGCCATCGTGCACAACCATCCGGACGTGCACCTGATCATCCTGCTCATCGACGAGCGTCCCGAGGAAGTCACCGAGATGCAGCGCGGCGTGCGCGCCGAAGTGATCAGCTCGACCTTCGACGAACCCGCCACGCGTCACGTGCAGGTCGCCGAAATGGTGATCGAGCGGGCCAAGCGCCTGGTCGAGCACAAGAAGGACGTGGTCATCCTGCTCGATTCGATCACCCGCCTTGCGCGCGCCTACAACACCGTGATCCCGTCGTCGGGCAAGGTGCTGACCGGCGGCGTCGATGCCAATGCGTTGCAGCGCCCGAAGCGCTTCTTCGGCGCCGCGCGAAACGTCGAGGAAGGCGGCTCGCTGACCATCATCGCCACCGCGCTGGTCGAGACCGGCTCGAAGATGGACGAAGTGATCTACGAGGAATTCAAGGGCACCGGCAACATGGAAGTGCACCTGAGCCGCCGTATCTCCGAGAAACGCGTCTATCCCTCCATCGACATCAACCGCTCGGGCACGCGCCGCGAGGAGTTGCTGATCGAGCCGGACATGCTGCAGAAGATCTGGATCCTGAGGAAACTCCTGCATCCGATGGACGAGCTGGCGGCCATGGAGTTCATGCTCGACAAGATGAAGAACACCAAGTCCAACGACGAGTTCTTCAATTCGATGAAGCGCGGCTGACAGGCTCGCCGCATTGAATCAGCGAAAGGCCGCCGCGAGGCGGCCTTTTGCTTTTTGGGGGGGACTGAAAAAGAAAAGCTGCGACGGTCGATTCGAGGAATTGACGGACGTGGCCGCTACGGGGAAGAAGCGGCACTCACGCCTTCATGGCTTTGTTGGGCGGCGCGAGTACGGGTTGTGATCGGTACTTGTTGGCCGGATCGAGTAGCGCTTGTAGTGCCACTGGTACTGCGCCGGGGCCAGTCGCACGCAACGCTCGACGCCCTCGTTCAGCGCCGTGCAGGCGCTGCGCAGGTCGGTGTCGGCAATGCGCGGCGGGGCCTCCTGCAGGTGGATGCGGTATCCGGCTCCCCGCGGCAGTCGCTCGGCGAAGGCGAACAGCACCGCCGCGCCGGTGCGCTCGGCCAGGCGCGGCACCAGCACCATGGTCAGCGCTTCGGTGCCAAAGAACGGCGCGAACTCGCCTTCACCCTGCTTCGGTTGCTGGTCGGGCAGGATGCCGACGACGCCGCCGGCGGCCAGGCGACGATACAGGCTGCGCACGCCGGCCCCCTCGGCACGCACCTGTTCGACCCTTGAGGCGCCGCGCGCCTTGATCAGTAGCGGCTCGAACGCGGCAATGCGTGGCGGCCGATAGACGATGGCCAGCGGCGTCCGTGCGGCCAGCCAGTAGCTGAGCAGTTCCCAGCAGCCGAGGTGCGGTGCGGCGATGATGACGCCCTTGCCGGCCTGCACGGCCTGGCCAAACAGCTCCTCGCCGCGCACCTCGCGCACCAGTCGCAGGGCCTGGCCCGGGCGCCCCGACCAGATCTTCGCCACTTCCACGGCCGACTTGCCGGTTTCACGCAACACGGCGCGCGCGTCGAATTGCCCGCGCAGGGCACTGTCCTGCCCTTCCAGCAGGCGCAGGTTGATTTCGGTGATGCGCCGTTCGCGCCCGCCGGCCAGCCAGGCGACGTCGCCAATCAGCGCGCCGATCGCATGCAGGATCCGCAACGGCAGGAAGCCGGCCGACCACAACAGGGCATAGAGCAATCGGATGGGCCAGGTCATCGTGCCGGATTCTGGAGCAGAGCCGTGATTGTATCGGCTTCGGCCCGATTGACCGATTCCGGCGGCGCGGCGACGATGCACGATCCAGTCTGCGGAGGCCGCGATGATTGCCCTGATCCAGCGCGTCAGCGAAGCACGAGTCACGGTCGAAGATGAAACCGTCGGTCGCATCGATGCGGGCCTGCTGGCCTTTATCGCCGTCGAGCGCGGCGATGGCGAGGCACAGGTCGAGCGCATGCTCGAACGCCTCCTCGGCTACCGCGTCTTCAGCGACGCCGAAGGACGCATGAATCGCTCGCTGCGCGACGTCGGCGGCGGCCTCCTGCTGGTCTCGCAGTTCACCCTGGCCGCGGATACCTCGAGCGGCATGCGCGCCGGTTTCAGCGGCGCCGCGAGCCCCGAGCAGGGTGAACTCCTGTTCAACCGCCTGGTCGAATTGGCACGAATCGCACACTCGCCAGTGGAAACCGGGCGCTTTCGTACCCACATGAGGGTTCAGCTCGTCAACGACGGCCCGGTGACCTTCCATTTGCGGGTCGCCCCGCCGTGACCTGACCCGCAGCACGGCCTTTTCCGCGATCCCAACGTTTTCAATGACTTGGGTCGCCCTTGACGGGCCGCCTATACTTCCGAGTCTTTGTTTAAGGTACAGCAGAACCTACATGGCGACCGAGCATATCCAGGAGCAGAAAACCACCGACATCAAGATGCTCATCACCAAGGGCAAGGAGCAGGGTTACCTGACCTATGCCGAGGTGAATGACCATCTGCCCGATGACATCGTCGATCCGGAACAGATCGAAGACATCATCGGCATGATCAACGACATGGGCATCGAGGTGCACGAGATCGCACCCGATACCGAGACCCTGCGCGCGACATCCACAGGCTCGGCCACCGACGACGACACGGCGACCGAAGAAGCCGTGGCCGTGCTTTCGGCGGTCGATGCCGAGGTCGGCCGCACCACCGATCCGGTGCGCATGTACATGCGCGAGATGGGCACCGTCGAACTGCTGACGCGCGAAGGCGAAATCGCCATCGCCAAGCGGATCGAGGAAGGCCTCAACCAGGTCCAGGCGGCGCTGGCCAGCTTCCCGTGGTCGATCCAGTTGCTGGTCGAGGAATACGACCAGTTCACCGAAGGCAAGAAGCGCATGTCCGAAGTCGTCACCGGCTTCCTCGACATCGAAGTGCCCACGCCCGAGGAGATCGCCGCCGCCGCCGCGAAGGAAGCCGCCGAGAAGGCGGAGGCCGACGAGGACGGCGACTCGGACGACGATGCCGACGACGACACCGAGGACACGACGCCGGTCGACACCGGCCCGGATCCGCTCGAGGTCGCCCGCCGCATGGAAGAACTGCGTGCCGGCTACGCCAAGTTCCAGAAGCTGTCCGAGAAGAACGGGCTGGGCGACAAGAAGGCCCTCAAGCTGCGCGACCAGATTGCCGAGGAATTCCTCAAGCTCAAGCTGCCGGCGGTGCTGATCGATGCACTGGTGCGCAAGCTGCGCGAAGTGGTCAGCAACATCCGCCACCACGAGCGCCTGATCATGGACGTCTGCATCAAGCAGGCGAAGATGCCGCGCAAGGAATTCCTCAAGGTGTTCCCGTCCAACGAGACCAATCTCGAATGGGCCGATGAACTCATGCGCAAGCGCCAGAAATGGTCGCCGGCGGTGAAGACGCACAAGGATGCGCTGGTCGGCGAGCAGCACAAGCTGGTCTCGATCGAGAACACGCTGTTCCTCAGCGTCGCCGACATCAAGGAAATCAACCGCGCCATGTCGATCGGCGAGGCCAAGGCGCGCCGCGCGAAGAAGGAAATGGTCGAGGCCAACCTGCGCCTGGTCATCTCGATCGCCAAGAAGTACACGAACCGCGGCCTGCAGTTCCTCGACCTGATCCAGGAAGGCAACATCGGCCTGATGAAGGCCGTCGACAAGTTCGAATACCGCCGCGGCTACAAGTTCTCGACCTACGCCACCTGGTGGATCCGCCAGGCGATCACGCGCTCGATCGCCGACCAGGCACGCACCATCCGCATCCCGGTGCACATGATCGAGACGATCAACAAGCTCAATCGCATCAGCCGCCAGATGCTGCAGGAAATGGGCCGCGAGCCCACGCCCGGAAGAGCTGGCGATCAAGATGGAGATGCCCGAGGACAAGATCCGCAAGGTGCTCAAGATCGCCAAGGAACCGATCTCGATGGAAACGCCGATCGGCGACGACGAGGATTCGCATCTCGGCGACTTCATCGAAGACCCGTCGATCGTTTCGCCGATCGAATCCTCGACCAACATCGGCCTGATGGAGACGGTGCACGACGTGCTCGGCGGCCTGACCCCGCGCGAAGCGAAGGTGCTGCGCATGCGCTTCGGCATCGACATGAACACCGACCACACCCTCGAGGAAGTCGGCAAGCAGTTCGACGTCACCCGCGAGCGCATCCGCCAGATCGAAGCCAAGGCCCTGCGCAAGCTGCGCCACCCGAGCCGTTCGGAGCAGCTGCGCTCGTTTCCTCGATCTCGAGTAGATCAGGTCGAGTCGACGGGGGCCTCCCATGGACCACTCCCATCGGTGGGCGGCCGCGGCGGCCGTCCTCGCCATGGCCTGCGCAGTATTGATCACTGCGCAGGCATGGTCCGGGCAGTTCCTCAGCGATGACGCCGGAATCATCTGGCAGGCCAACCATGTGTTGGCGGAGCAGCGTGTCACCGACTATCTTTTCGGAATCTTCGTCAATTCGGATGGATTGCAGAGCGGCTTCTACCGGCCGATCGGCCTGGCCAGCTGGTTACTCAGTGCGCTGATCTCCGGCAGCGACCCGACAGGTTGGCGAATCGCCAATCTGTTGCTGCATCTGCTCAATGGCTGGCTCGTCTACCGCCTGGTTGTCCGTTTGGCGGGCCCACGGGACGCGCGAGGGTCGGCATGGTTGGCCGCTGCGGCATTCTGGTTGTATCCGCTCGCTCCCGAGACCAGCGTCTGGATTGCCGGACGCTACGACTTGTTGGCACTTTCTGGCGCGCTGTTCGCTTGCGAACGCCATCTGGCCAGCCGGCGCCTGTTCGACACTTCCCGGATGTTGAGCCTGGCTGGGCTCGCCTTCGCACTTGGTTCCAAGGAAGCGGCCATTACCGCTCCCGCGCTGTTCTTCCTGCTCGGCCTTGCCGCCAGTGGGGAGCGCCCGGCCGATACGGGCGCGGGAAAATGGCTGGTGCATTCAGTTCTGCGCAGCCTGCGTGATTGCCTGCCCGCGCTGGCCCTGCTGGCCGCCTATTTCCTGCTGCGCAAGAGCCTGTTCGGCGATGCCGTGCGGGTTTATTCGACCATCAACCCGCTGCTTGCATTCGATCCGGTGGAATTCCTGAGGCGGTTCGTCGCCATGGCGCCGGTTGTGCGCGAACCATTCGGCGCAGCCGCGCCCTGGCTGATCGCCATCACCATCGGCGTACTCGGCGCCGGATTCGTTGCCGCGATCCGCAGTGGCCGCTGGCTGCGCCTGTGGCTCATCCCTGGACTCGCCACGGCACTGACGATAGTCGCCGTGCTCGTGCATTTTCCCTCTGCCGAAAGCTGCGGCATGGGCGCGCGCCTTTTTTATACAAGTGGCGCATGGCTGGCGATCTGGTTGTTCCTGCCATTTTCCGATGCCGGCGATTCCCCGCTGCGTGTGCTCGGTGCGGCGGTCCTGCTTCCGGCTTTTGCGCTCTGCCTGTCCATGGCCATCGGACCGTGGCGCGATGCGGGCCTGGCCATGCGTGACCTGCTGCCTGCAGTTGTCCGCTTGTCCGCCCAGCTCGATGCGCGCAACGAATTCGCCTTCGTCCTGGTTCCGGATCATCTTCGCACCGCGGTCTTTGCGCGCAACGCACAGGGCGGGATCGCCATGGGCGACCTGCTTGTCCCGAATCCCCATCAGGACAGCATCATCGCGATGACCCCGCCAACCGACGAAGGGATCGAACATCTGATCGAAATCGGCCGCTCCCGGATTCGCGACGGCAAATCCGCGCGCATCTTCTGTTTCGATGCGTACGCGCAGGAGCCGATCGCGCCGCTGGTCGAACTCGAACTTGCCACGCCCATGACCGAATCGCGTGCCTGGTGGCACGAATGGGCGTCCGCCGTCGCCCATTCATCCTGCGCCTCGACTTTTCCCGACCTGCAATAAACGCCCACCTACCGTAAACTTCGCAACCCGTCGTCGGGCCTATAGCTCAATTGGTTAGAGCAGCGGACTCATAATCCGTTGGTTCCAGGTTCAAGTCCTGGTGGGCCCACCAGTCCGGCCGCTGCGCGGCGATCCACGCGGAACGAATTCATCGAATCATGGAAATCTTCAAGAAATTCCGCATCGAGGCGGCGCACCGGCTGCCGAATGTACCGGACGGGCACAAGTGCGCGCGCTTGCACGGGCATTCGTTCGAAATCGAAATCCACCTGAATGGCGACGTCGATGCACGCCTCGGCTGGGTCTGCGACTTCTCCGACGTCAGCGCGGCGTTTGCCCCGCTCTTCGAACAACTCGATCACCACTACCTCAATGAGGTGCCGGGCCTGGCAAACCCGACCAGCGAAAACCTGGCCATCTGGATATGGGACATGCTCAGGCCGCGCCTGCCGCTGCTGTCCCGGGTGATCGTCCACGAGACCTGCACTTCCGGCTGCAGCTACGCCGGCAAGCCCGCCTAGCCTCGAAGGATTCCGCGGCGCAACAAGGGGATCAAGGCCGGGAACCAGCCGATGTACGGCGCTGTCTATGGTATTCCTGAACAACAGGCAGGGCACACCCCATCAAATATGTTGCAATGCAACAAACTCCCTGCTAGAGTACGCTCACCCATTTACCCAGAGAGGGAATACCCATGTACGAGCAGATGAATTCGCAGTTCCTTTCCCTCGGCAAGAACTTTGCCGATGCCGCCGTCAAGGCCCAGAGCCTGGCCCTCGCCGGCTTCGAGAAGATCGCCGACCTGCAGCTGAAGGCCGTCGAGAACCACGTCAACGCCTCCAGCGCGTTCTGGTCCGAAGCGTCCGAAGTGCGTGATTTCGAAAGCGCCAAGGCGATCTGGCCGAAGGGCGTGCAGCTGGCCAAGGAATCGGCCGAGAAGCTTTACAGCACGAACCAGGAAGTGTTCGGCCTGACCCTGAAGACCAACGAGCAGCTCGGCAACCTGATGAAGGGTTCGTTCGAGGCAACCAACGAAGCCGTGACCAAGCAGGTCAATTCGGTGAAGAAGGCTGCTTCGGGCAAGTAAGCGAGCCTGCCGGGAACGGTCGTCGCGCTGACGCGCGGCCGGCCGCCCGGGAACCACCTGAAACCGGACGGCTTGCCGTCCGGTTTTTTTTCGTCCGGGACCGTCGGCCTGTTTCGATTCACTGCGGCCGCACCGGCATGCGACACTCTCGCACCATGCCGCGCCTCACGATCACTGGCGGACCGCTTGCGGGCCAGCAATTCAGCTTCACCGATTCCGTGGTCATCGGCCGCGGCGCCTACTCTGACATACGCATCGACGACCCGACCGTTTCGCGCCGCCATGCCGAAGTCCATTGCGGCGATGACGGCATCTGGCGCATCCACGACCTCGGCAGCGCCAACGGCATCCTGCATGGCGGCAATCCGATTCGCGGCGAACTGCTGATCGGGGACCACGTCGAACTGGTCATCGGCGAGGTGGCGGTCGAGCTCAGTACCGGGGACCTGAACGAGCCCGGGCACGGTGCCGGACAGGCTTTCCCCCAGTTGCTCGACCGGCTCGAGCTGGTGGCCTGGATCTCGGCCCTGCCGGCGCGACGCGAAGAGCCCGCCCTGCTGATCGAACAGATCCTCGATGCCGTGCTCGGCGGTTTCGACGGCTGCATCCGTGTCGGCCTCTTCGTCAACCGTCCCGGCAGCGCCAACCTGACGCCCTACGCCTGCCGCAGCGAGGGCGCATGCGAAGACTGGCCATCGGGTGCGGACATCGCGCAAGCCTGTCTTCGCCACGTCGATGGCGTCGCCGGTGGTGGCGCGTCGCTGGAACCCCTGGGCGTGACCGATCCACCTGCCGGGATTCTTGCCGCGCCAGTCATCCTGGCCGGCGAAACCATGGGTGTCGTCATCGCCGAGTCGGAGCGTCCGGATACCTGGAACCCGATGGACCGCTCGATCGCGAAGGCCATCGCCAGTGTCATCGCCGGCCTGCTGGAGGCCGAGCGCAGCAGCCATCCTGCCCGGCGCGTGGCCGAGCGCGACCTGCTCCTTGCGCGTCGCGTGCAGCAGCATTTCCTGCCGCAATCGCAGATCCGGGTGCCGGGATACCAGTTTGCCGAAGCCTATGTGCCGGCGCGCGTCGTCGGCGGCGATCACTACGACTATTTCCGTTTTGCCGACGACCGCGTCGGCCTGATCATCGCCGACGTGTCCGGCAAGGCCGTTTCCGCGGCCCTGGTCATGGCCCGCTTCGGCATGGGCGTGCGCCTGCTCGCCAGCCAGGCGGGAAATCCGATGGACTTGCTGGTGACGCTCAATGTCCTCCTGCTCGACGAGCTGGAGCCCGGCATGTTCGTCACCGCCCAGGCCATCGCGATCGACCCGGCAACAGGCGAGGTCGAAATCGCCAATGCCGGGCATCCGTTGCCCCTGCTGCGCTCCGCATCTGCCAAAGTCACTCCGTTGGCGATCGATCCGGGAGCACCGCTCGGCGCCGACGCGCAGACGCGCTTCGGCCGCCAAACCGCGACGCTGGAACCGGGAACCTGCCTGCTGCTCTACAGCGACGGGCTCGACGAGGCCGAAAACGAGGAAGGCGTCCAGTTCGGGCTGGAGCGGGCCACTGCGGTGATGGCCACTGCCGCCGGGGCTGCCGACGTCCTCGCCGGGATCAACCAGGCGCTCGCGGAATTCGTCGGCAGCGCCGCCGCCGCCGACGACCTGACCCTGCTGCTGGTCAGCCGCGACGCAAGCTGACTGGCCTGGCGTAGCCCGGGTTATTCCTTGCAGGATGCCTGCCTGGCGCCCGCCATCCGCCGAGCGGGCGCCTAGATGGCGCTGGCTCCGAGCAGGGCGGCCACGCGGGCGACGAAAGCCGGATCGGCCGCGCCTGCGCTTTTCCTGCTGGACGGCGCGGCAAGCAGCCGCGCAGCCGCCGATGCCAACGGATTCTCCTTACGGGCCGGCGCTTTGGTCGTGCCGGCCAGGGCCGCATCGCGGCTGGTGAAGATGGCGAACAACTGGGTGAATCCGGCCACGTCGAAGACCTGGCGTACGGTCGGATTGAGTCCGGCCAGGCGCAGGCTGCCGCTGCCATCGACCTTCTTGCCGAGCATGAGCAGGACGCGCAGGCCGGCGCTGCTGACGTAACCGACACCCGCCAGGTCGAGGACGAAACTGTTCGCGCCAGTGTCGAGCAGGTCCTGCACGGCCAGTTCCAGGTCCGCCGAAGTATCGGTATCGAGTCGGCCGCTCAGGCTGAGCACGCGCACCTCGCCGGCGGCCTCCTCCTTGATCGTCAGCGCCACCTAGGCCTCCCGGTTCGCAAGGGTCATCTATCCCTCCCGGAACACGAACCGCGCCATGCCGATCTGGACCACGTCCTCGTGCCGGAGCAGGCGTTGCTGGATGGCTTCGGCGTTGACCCGGGTGCCCGACTTGCTGCCGAGGTCGCTCAGCGTATAGCCCTTGGAATCGACCGTGACCTGGGCATGCTTGGCCTCGACGCCGGGTCCGCCGATGCGGATCTCGTTGGCCGGGTCGGATCCGAGCGTGATCGGCTTGGGCGGCAGCGGAATGGCGGAACGGCCGGCCTCCGGATTCTGTGGCACCAGACGCGCGGTGCGCAGCGACATCGTCGCATTCGGCCCGAACGACGGCCCCTTCGCATCGGCGCCCGGCGCTCCCGGCGGCTGCGGAACCTTGGGCGGCTCGGGCAGCTTCAGGACCTGCAGGATCTGCGTCTGCGCCGCCGGCGCATCGCGCGGATCAGCGAACGCGGGGGGCGGCGGTGGCGCGGGAGGCGGCGGAGAATCCATGGCCGCCGGCATTTCCTGGGTACTGGCGGGTCCCGGATCGCCTGCCTGCAGCAATTCATCCTCGCTCTCGAACACCTCGAGGAAGCGCCCGCGCAAGGCTTCACCCTGCTTGTGCGCGACCGCTCGCTCGGCCAGCGCGGTCTCGATCGCCTTCAGCCGCTCCTTGTATTCGGCGTCATCGAACTCGCCGAGCTTGCGACGCAGTTCGATTTCCTGGCGATCCAGCTTGACCGCCTCGTGCGCACTGGCGATCTCGCCGAGGGCGCCGCGCAGCTTCGCATAGGAATCGCGCGCCTGCTGGCGCATCGGTTCGGCCTTGGCCTCGATCGTGGCCAGTTGCCGGGCGTAGTCGGCATTCACGCGGCTGAACACGGCCGGATCGAAGTCGGACTTGACGGACTCGAGCGCCTTCAGGCGTTCGCGCAGGACGTCGGCTTCCTCCTTGAGGGCCTTGAGGGCATCGATGACGCCGAGATCCACTTCGGACAGGGACTCGGGCAACTCGCGGGTGTTCACCATTTCTCGCTCTCCCAGCCGCCTCAGGCGGTAGCAAAATCGACTTCCACTGCACCAAACCTGAGCTTGTCGCCGGGCTTGATCGGCACGTCCACGCCGGTGGTTACACGAACATTGTTGACGAAGGTGCCATTGACCGTGCCGGTTTCCTCGCGCACGAAGTAGAGCTGACCCTGGCGCACCAGTTTGGCATGTCTGCGGCTCAGGCTGCGCGTGGGATCGACGCCGCTCAGGTTGATCTCGGGGTCGATGCCCGCGGCAGGGTCCGGTCGTCCGACCAGGAACTCGGACTTCGACGGATCCAGCGGAAAGGATTCGCCCTGCGCATGCCGCAGCAGGCAGCCACTGGGGGACTTGGCCGCCGGGGGGACCGGGGCCGGCTTTGGCGCCGGTGCCGGTGCCGGCTTCGCGGGCTCCTTCGGCGCCGCGGCGGGACGTGCCGGCGGTGCTTCTGCGGCCGCCGCCCTGGCCACCGGTACCGGCGCCTTGCGGCGCTGGCGCGACGATTCGGAAAGCGCATCGGTCAGTTGCATCTCGCATTGCTGATGCCGCTGGGCAAGCTTGCGCATGATCGCAATCGCGATGCCGACGTTCTCGCCCAGCAGGCCGGCGAGCTCGGCGCGGTCGACCTTGAGCAGTTTCGTGGGTTCCCGGGTGATGGCGCTGGCGAACCGGGGCTGGTCCTCGAGCATGGACATCTCGCCGAAGAAATCGCCGGGGCCGAGTTGCGCGATGGGTTCCTTGCCGCGGGCGGCGAGGACGATGTCGACAATGCCCGATTCGATGATGTACATCGTCTTGCCCTTGTCGCCCTCGGCAAAGACCGTATGGCCGGCCGGCAGGTCGAGGGTGGAATCGGCAGCATTGCTCATCGAAGACGGACTCTGGTGCGACGGGATCTTGCTTTGACTTCCGATTATGCCGAGCGGGCGACGCCAGCGGCAACCGCGCTGGAACCCGGACGGCAAAACGCCAAGCAGCGCGCCGCCGCCGAAATTCGCCGATTCCGATGCGGCATATCGCCGCGATATCCCTGCCGGGTTGCGCTGCTGGCGCTTCGATGCGCTCGCCAGGCCGCCTGTTTGCCTGGCGACTGGCGTCAGCGCGGAACTGCAGCGGCACCAGGCATGGCTCGCGGAACGCCTGGTCCCGCGAGCGCAAGAGGCGGCCAACGTGGCCGCTTTGCGCTGGCAAAGACATCCACACGGGCGTTTGATCGGCGCAGCCTCGCCGGTTTTACGCCGGATTCTTGCGGGTGGGAGCGCTCTCGCAGGCGCCGGATTGACGCGGCTTCGACTGTTTACCGCCAGTCAGGGCGTTCTCGCAGGCGTCGGATTGACGCGCCTTCGTCTGTTTCCCGCCAGTCGGGGCGCTCTCGCGGGCGTCGGATTGACGCGGCTTCGTCTGTTTCCCGCCAGTCAGGGCGCTCTCGCAGGCGTCGGATTGACGCGACTTCGTCTGTTTCCCGCCAGTCAGGGCGTTCTCGCAGGCGTCGGATTGACGCGGCTTCGTCTGTTTCCCGCTAGTGTTGGTTGCGGCTCGTAAAACGCAGCTGATATCATTCGTCGGCTCAGCGGGCAGTGTTTGGGCTCCCTGTCTGCAGCTTCATCGAGACTTTCGGACAAGACCAGGTGCGCAATTCCATCGCCTACGGCTGGCGGGTGGCGGTTCGCACCACGCTATTGCAGATCGGCGTGACCGTGATGGTCGCCCTGGTCGCGTCGATTTTCGGTTTGCGGACCGGCCTGGCCACCCTTGCGGGCGGCGCCATCATCGCAATCGGAAACTGGCTGTTTGCAATGCGCCTGTTCGGGCGGGGAGTCGCGCCGGCACGCAATGCATTGCGCTCCGCCTATGCCGCGGAAGTATTGAAGTGGTTCTGGCTGTGTCTGGCGCTGTACCTGGCCATCGCAGTGCTCAAATTGCCATTCGCCGGGTTGATCGCCGGCGTGCTGGCTGCACAGTTTTCATTCTGGATCGCCCTAATCGCAATCAGGTAGACCGATGGCAAGCGAGCACGCATCGCCGAACATGACCGAGTACATCAAGCATCACCTGCACCATCTCCAG
This sequence comes from uncultured Gammaproteobacteria bacterium, assembly GCA_963822465.1. GTDB lineage: Bacteria > Pseudomonadota > Gammaproteobacteria > Xanthomonadales > Rhodanobacteraceae > Dokdonella. The sequence goes on from CAWGHP010000015.1 coordinate 93,761, forward strand.
GTGCAGGCGCCCGGTACCGAAGGCCAGTTCTGGCTGATCAATATCGACAGCATTTTCTTCATGCTGCTTGCCGTACTGGTTTTCTTCTGGCTGTTCATGCGCGTTTCGCGGCGTGCGACGGCGGGCGTGCCCGGAAAGCTGCAATGCGCGATCGAAATGATTCTTTCGTTCGTCGACGGGATGGTTCGCGAGACCTTCCACGGTCGCAGCAAGCTCATCGCGCCGCTGTCACTGACCATTTTCGTCCTCGTGTTCCTGATGAACTTCATGGACATGATTCCGGTCGACCTGCTGCCGTGGCTCTGGGCCAGCGGTCACGAGCTGGCCGGCCACGACCCCGCGCACGCCTATCTGCGCGTGGTGCCGACTGCCGACATCAACACCACGTTCGGCATGGCCATCACGGTATTCCTGCTGATCCAGTACATCGGCATCAAGCACAAGGGCCTGTTCGGCTTCTTCAAGGAGTGGTTCACGGCTCCGTTCGGTCCGTGGTTCGCGCCGTTCAACCTGCTCCTGCGCGTGATCGAGGAGGTGGTGCGTCCGCTGTCCCTGTCACTGCGACTGTTCGGCAACATGTACGCCGGCGAGCTGATCTTCATGGTGATTGCCCTCTTGACCCTGAGTGCAACGCTCGATCAGCTGAGTATCTCGACCTTCATGCTCGGCGCCGGCCAGGTCATCGCCGGATTCGTCTGGACCGCATTCCATATCCTCATCATCACCCTGCAGGCATTCATCTTCATGACGCTCACGATCGTCTACCTGAGCATGGCTGCAGAACATCACTAGTTCTTGCGATCATCCGTGATCGCTTGAATCAAAACGCGGCCATCCTTGGCCGCACTGTTGAACTAATCCTCGCGATCAATTCTCGATCGCGAGAATCAAACAGCAGGCATCCTTGCCTGCACTTTTCAACTAGAAGCAGTTCCCACTTCATTCAACTTCAGAGACACGGAGACAACCATGGAAACATCGCAAACGTTGCCCAGGTCGGCGACCTGCTCAGCATGACGGTCATCGCCGCCGCCCTGCTGATCGGACTCGGCGCACTCGGAACGGCGATCGGCTTCGCCCTGCTTGGCGGCAAGTTCCTGGAAGGCGCCTGCTCGCCAGCCGGAACTGACCCCGATGCTGCAGACCAAGATGTTCATCGTCGCCGGCTTGCTCGATGCGGTGCCGATCATCGGCGTCGCCATCGCCCTGCTGCTGTTGTTCGCGAACCCGCTGCTCGCCACGCTTGGCGTGAAGTAATCGTCCACGAAACCCGGCATCCGCGCGGCGGCCACCCTGCCGCCGTCTCGCAGGAGCAAGATCAATGATTCACCAATCTCACATTGGTGATTCAGGGCCTCGCATTCTTCGCCGTCGCCCTGATCGTGATGAAGTTCATCTGGCCGCCGATCATCGCGGCCATTGAAGAGCGCCAGGCCAAGATCGCCGAGAGGCCTGGCAGCGGCCGATCGGGCCCGTCAGGAACTGGCCGAAGCCGACGCACGGTGGCCGAGAGATCCGCAAGGCTCGCGTCGACGCCGTCGAGATCATCGAGCAGGCCCCAGCAGCGCCAACCAGATGATCGACAAGGCGCGCCGAGCGATCGTGCGAAGGCGCCGAGCGGAAGCAGGCATTACGCGGCGCGCGGAGATCGCGAGCACGAGCCCGGCCGAGCCCGCGAGGACCTGCGCAAGCAGGTCGGCGCCCTGGCGATTCCGGCGCCGAGAAGCTGCTCAAGCGCGAGATCGACGCCAATGCCCACAAGGCTCTGATCGACGATCTCGTCGCGCAGCTCTGAGGCCCATGCGAGCGCACTGACCCTCGCCCGACCCTACGCCCGCGCCGCGTTCGAGCTGGCCGATGCGCGCGAGGCGTTGCCGCCTGGTCGGAGGCGCTGGCGTTCGCCGCGCGCGTCGCCGCCGACCCGCAGGTCGTCGCGCTGCTCGGCAACCCGCGCATGACCGACGCCGAGGTGGTTTCGCTGTTCGCCGAACGGCGAGAAGGCGGACCGAATTCGGTCGCTTCCTCAGCCTGCTGGTCGAGAACGGCCGCCTGCCGGTGTTGCCGGAGATCCCGGCATGTACGAGCAGCTCGCTCGAAGCCGAGCGCGTGGTCAAGGTACGTCTGCGCACGGCTCGCGGTGAGCCGGCCGAGCTCGAGACGATCAAGGCGGCGCTCAAGCGCGCTTCGGCCGCGACGTCGAGCTGAGCCCGCGGTCGATCGAAGCTGATCGGCGGCGCGGTGATCGATGCCGGCGACGTCGTCATCGATGGCTCGCTGCAGGGCAGGCTGGCGCGCCTCGAACAGCGCTCGCGCACTAACGAATTCGTAGGCTGGGCCTTGCACACGCGCTGGCGGCGACGCCGCACCAACGGGAAACGACAATGGCACACCACGCTCAACCCGTCCGAAATCAGCGAACTGATCAAGACACCGCATCGAGAAGGTCAAGCTGGCCGCCGAAGCGCGCAACGAAGGCACCGTGACCTCCGTGTCCGACGGCATCGTGCGCATCCACGGCCTGGCCGACGTGATGCAGGGCGAAATGATCGAGTTGCCGGGCAACACTCTTCGCCCTGGCGCTGAACCTGGAGCGCGACTCGGTCGGCGCCGTGGTGCTGGGCGACTACAAGCACCTGCGCGAAGGCGACACGGCCAAGACCACCGGCCGCATCCTCGAAGTGCCGGTCGGCCCGGAACTGCTCGGCCGCGTGGTCAACGCGCTCGGCGAGCCGATCGACGGCAAGGGCCCGATCAACGCCAAGCACACCGCGCCGGTCGAGAAGTCGCGCCGGGCGTGATCTGGCGCAAGTCGGTCGACCAGCCGGTGCAGACCGGCTACAAGTCGGTCGACGCGCATGATCCCGATCGGCCGCGGCCAGCGCGAGCTGATCATCGGCGACCGCCAGACCGGCAAGACCGCGCTCGCGATCGACGCGATCATCAACCAGAAGGACACCGGCATCAAGTGCATCTACGTCGCGATCGGCCAGAAGAGAGCTCGATCGCCAACATCGTGCGCAAGCTCGAGGAACACGGCGCGATGGCGCACACCATCGTCGTCGCCGCCACCGCTTCCGAATCGGCCGCGATGCAGTACATCGCGCCGTACTCCGGCTGCACCATGGGCGAGTACTTCCGCGACCGCGGCGAAGACGCGCTGATCATCTACGACGATCTGTCCAAGCAGGCCGTGGCCTACCGCCAGATCTCGCTGCTGCTGCGCCGCCCGCCGGGCCGCGAAGCCTATCCGGGCGACGTGTTCTATCTCCACTCCCGCCTGCTCGAGCGCGCCGCGCGCGTCAACGAGGACTACGTCGAGAAGTTCACCAACGGCGCGGTCAAGGGCAAGACCGGCTCGCTGACCGCGCTGCCGATCATCGAGACCCAGGCCGGCGACGTTTCGGCCTTCGTGCCGACCAACGTGATCTCGATCACCGACGGCCAGATCTTCCTCGAGACCGACCTGTTCAACGCCGGCATCCGCCCGGCCGTGAACGCCGGCATCTCGGTGTCGCGCGTCGGTGGCGCGGCCCAGACCAAGATCATCAAGAAGCTGTCCGGCGGCATCCGCATCGCGCTCGCCCAGTACCGCGAGCTGGCGGCGTTCGCGCAGTTCGCCTCGGACCTCGACGAGGCCACCCGCAAGCAGCTCGAGCGCGGCCAGCGCGTCACCGAGCTGATGAAGCAGAAGCAGTACGCGCCGATGTCGGTCGCCGAGATGGCGCTGTCGATCTACGCGGTCGAACAAGGGCTACCTCGACGACGTGCCGATCACCAAGATCCTGCCGTTCGAAGCCGGCCTGCACGCGCACTTCGCCAACACCCAGGGCGAGCTGATGAAGAAGATCGTCGACACCGGCGACTGGAACAAGGACATCGAAGCCGCGTTCAAGAAGGGCATCGACGAGTTCAAGGCGACCGGCAGCTGGTAAGCACGGCTTGTGGGATCGGCTTCAGCCGCGAGCTCTCGAATCGATCACCGTCGAATCGAAAGTCGCGGCTGAAGCCGCTCCTACGAAAGTGCGAGAGAGACATGGCAGGCGGCAGAGAAATCAAAACCAAGATCAAGAGCGTGCAGAACACCCGCAAGGTGACGCGCGCGCTCGAAATGGTCTCGGCCTCGAAGATCCGCAAGGCGCAGGAGCGGATGAAGGCCTCGCGCCCGTATGCGCGCGCGATGAAGCAGGTGATCGGCCACCTCGCGCAGGCCAACTCCGAGTACCGCCATCCGTTCCTGGTCGAGCGCGAGGACGTCAAGCGCGTCGGCTACATCATCGTGTCCTCCGACCGCGGCCTGTGCGGCGGCCTGAACACCAACATGTTCCGCAAGCTGCTGGGCGACATCCGCGCAGTGGCAGGAACAAGGGCGTCGAGGTCGACGTGGTCACGCATCGGCCAGAAGGCCTCGGTGTTCTTCCGCCGCCTCAAGGTCGACATGGTCGGCTCGGTCACCCACCTCGGCGACAAGCCGCAGCTCGAGCAAGCTGGTCGGCGTGATCAAGGTGATGCTGGACGCCTACACGCGAACGGCACGGTCGACGCGTGTTCCTGGGCTACAACGACTTCGTCAACACGATGACGCAGAAGCCGACGATCGACCAGCTGCTGCCGCTGCCGGCCGCCGACGATCGCAGTCGCCAAGCACGACTGGGACTACCTGTACGAGCCCGATGCGCGAGACCGTGCTCGACCACGTGCTGACGCGCTACGTCGAGTCGCTGGTGTACCAGGCGGTGCTGGAGAACGTCGCCTCCGAACATGCCGCGCGCATGGTCGCGATGAAGTCCGCCTCCGACAACGCCGACCAAGCTGATCGACACGCTGCACGCTGATCTACAACAAGGCGCGCCAGGCGGCGATCACCCAGGAAATTTCCGAAATCGTCGGCGGCGCCGCGGCGGTCTGAAGCGCCAGCCTCGACTTTTAAGCGGCATCAGCAGCACCAAGAATCGCAGCTGAGCCGCTCCTACGAAAGCAGATCGAGAGTTCGAGGAGTCGACATGAGCACCAGGGCAAGATCGTCCAGATCATCGGCGCCGTCGTCGACGTCGAATTCCCGCGCGAGGCGTGCCGAAGGTGTACGACGCGCTGAAGGTCGCAGAACACCGCGATCACGCTGGAAGTGCAGCAGCAGCTCGGCGACGGCGTCGTGCGCACCATCGCGCTGGGCTCCACCGACGGCCTGAAGCGCGGCCTGATCGCCGACAACACCGGCGAAGGCCATCTCGGTGCCGGTCGGCAAGGGCACCCTCGGCCGCATCATGGACGTGCTCGGCCACCCGATCGACGAAGCCGGCCCGGTCGACGCGACGGAACGCTGGGAAATCCACCGCGCGGCGCCCGAGCTACGAAGACCAGTCCGTCGACCAACGAGCTGCTGGAAACCGGCATCAAGGTCATCGACCTGATCTGCCCGTTCGCCAAGGGCGGCAAGGTCGGCCTGTTCGGCGGCGCCGGCGTCGGCAAGACCGTCAACATGATGGAACTGATCAACAACATCGCCACCGCAGCACGCCGGCCTGTCGGTGTTCGCCGGCGTCGGCGAGCGTACCCGCGAGGGCAACGACTTCTACCACGAGATGAGAAGCCGGCGTCGTCAAGCTCGACGACATCCAGAGTCAAGGTGGCGATGGTGTACGGCCAGATGAACGAGCCGCCGGGCAACCGCCTGCGCGTCGCGCTGACCGGCCTGACCATGGCCGAGTACTTCCGCGACGACAGGACCGAAACCGGCAAGGGCCGCGACGTGCTGTTCTTCGTCGACAACATCTACCGCTACACGCTGGCCGGTACCGAAGTGTCGGCGCTGCTCGGCCGCATGCCGTCGGCGGTGGGCTACCAGCCGACGCTGGCCGAGGAAATGGGCGTGCTGCAGGAGCGCATCACCTCGACCAAGACCGGCTCGATCACCTCGATCCAGGCCGTGTACGTGCCCGCCGACGACTTGACCGACCCGTCGCCGGCCACCACCTTCGCCCACCTGGACGCGACCGTGGTGCTGTCGCGCAACATCGCCGTCGCTCGGCATCTACCCGGCCGTCGATCCGCTCGACTCGACCAGCCGCCAGCTCGACCCGAACGTGATCGGCAACGAGCACTACGACACCGCGCGCCGCGTGCAGGGCACCCTGCAGAAGTACAAGGAACTGAAGGACATCATCGCGATCCTGGGCATGGACGAGCTGTCGCGAAGAAGACAAGCAGGCCGTGTCCCGCGCGCGCAAGATCGAGCGCTTCTTCTCGCAGCCGTTCCACGTGGCCGAAGTGTTCACCGGCTCGCCGGGCAAGTACGTGACGCTGAAGGACACCATCCGCGGCTTCAAGATGATCGTGCGACGGCGAGTGCGACCACCTGCCGGAGCAGGCGTTCTACATGGTCGGCGGCATCGACGAGGCGTTCGAGAAGGCCAAGAAGATGGCGGCCAAGAAGGCGGCCTGATGGCGGCTCGGGAATGCGAGAATGGGATTAGGATCGGTAGGCGGACTCCGCCAGCGTCACGCTAGCCGCACTGACGAATCCCGATTCCCGAATGCCGATTCCCGTCGACCGAACGAAGTGAGAGAGAACCACATGACCACCATCCGTTGCGACATCGTCAGCGCCGAGCAGGAAATCTTCCACGGCGAGGTGAGCATGGTCGTGGCCACCGGCGAGATGGGCGAGCTCGGCATCGCGCCGCGCCACGCGCCGCTGATCACCCGGCTCAAGCCGGGCCAGGTGCGCGTGACGCTGGAGAATGGCGAGGAGCAGGTCTTCTACGTCTCCGGCGGCATCCTCGAAGTGCAGCCGCAGGTGGTGACCGTGCTGGCCGACACCGCGATCCGCGCGGCCGACCTCGACGAAGCCGGCGCGCCAGGCCAAGGACGAAGCCGAGCGCGTCCTGGCCAACCGCGGCGAGAGCGATGGACATCGCCGAGGCGCAGACGAAGCTGGCCGAGGCCATGGCGCAGCTGCAGGCGCTCGAGCGCCTGCGCAAGAACCTCAAGCACTGAACGCCGGGGCCGCCGCGCGGCCTGGCCGCGACACTCGACGCCGGCCTCAAGCCGGCGTTTTCGTGTTCTCGCCCCGGGACAACGGTCGATGCCGCGCGGCCGCAATCCATCCGATTGCCGGAAAGGACCGGGCCAGGCCGGGGGCTCGATCCGACGACTGGATGAATTCCAGCGACAGCCGCCGCCGTGACGGTTTGCCCCATCGGCGATTTCCGCTATCGAGCCTAGCCTGACCCGGGGAGTTCGAACCGATGCCGCCGCTCGCTGCACGTGGTCATCCTCGCCGCCGGCGAAGGCAAGCGCATGAAGTCGGCGCGACCCAAGGTGCTGCAGCCCATCGCCGGCCGGCCGATGCTCGCCCACGTCCTCGACACCGCGCGCTCGCTGGACCCGGCGGCCATCCACATCGTCTACGGCCACGGCGGCGACCAGGTGCGCGCCGCGTTCGCCGATCCGGACCTGCGCTGGGTCGAGCAGGCCGAGCAGCTCGGCACCGGCCACGCCGTGCAGCAGGCCATGCCGGCGGTGCCCGACGATGCGCGCGTGCTGGTGCTGTACGGCGACGTGCCGCTGATCAGCCGCAACACGCTGGAAGGGTTGCTGCTGACCACGGGACCGCTGACCGCCCTGGTCACCCAGCTCGAGGTCCCCTACGGCTACGGCCGCATCGTCCGCGACGGCATCGGCCACGTGCGCGCCATCGTCGAGGAGAAGGACTGCACCGACGAGCAGCGCGCCATCAACTGGGTCAACACCGGCATCCTCGTCGCCGAAGCGCGCCGGCTGCGCGTCTGGATCAACAACCTCTCGGACGACAACGCGCAGGACGAGTACTACCTGACCGACATCTTCGCGCAGGCCAACGAGGAAGGCGAGCCGGCCGAAGCCAGCCTGTGCACCAATCCGCAGGAAGTCGTCGGCGCCAACGATCCCTGGCAACTGGCCGCGCTCGAACGCCTGTACCAGCGCATGCGCGCCACCGACCTGGCCACCCAGGGCGTGCGTTTTGCCGATCCGGTGCGCTTCGACGTGCGCGGCAGGGTCAGCGTCGGGCGCGATGTCGAGATCGACGTCGACGTGATCCTCGAAGGCGAGGTCGAGCTCGGCGACGAAGTCCCCATCGGCCCGTTCACGCGCATCGGCAATTCGCGCCTGGCCGCCGGCACGGTCGTCCATGCCCACTGCGACATCGAGGGCATCGTCACCCATGGTCCGTGCGTGATCGGCCCGTTCGCGCGCCTGCGGCCCGGCACCGAACTCGGTGCGGGCTCGCACATCGGCAACTTCGTCGAGATCAAGAACACCCGCCTGGGCATGGGCTCGAAGGTCAACCATCTCAGCTATGTCGGCGATGCCGACATCGGCCACCAGGCCAACATCGGCGCCGGCACGATCACCTGCAACTACGATGGCGTCAACAAGCATCGCACCCACATCGCCGATGGCGCCTTCATCGGCTCGAACTCTTCGCTGGTCGCGCCGGTTTCGATCGGACGCAATGCGACCATCGGCGCCGGTTCGGTGATCACGCGCTCCGCCCCGGACGACAAGCTGACCGTGGCACGCGCCCGGCAGAACACGATTCCCGAGTGGAAGCGACCGAAAAAGCCCTGAGACGGATAGTACTCGGCGCTCCTGTGGCCGGCGACCGGCTCATCTCTTCGTGACCGGCCTAAGGGCCTGCCCGCCGGCCACGAAGTCGAACGCTGCAACCGTCAGTCGAACCCGTTGCCGAACACGGCGTCGGTCGTTGCTGTGGCGGCCAGCATTGCCCAGCCCATGCCTCCGGACACACGGTGTTCCCAACCGAACTTGCGCCAGGGCGAGACGCGATAAGCCGGCAAGCCACTGTTCGGGCCGCTCGGTCGAATCCAGAAATTGACGCCCACGTCGTAGGTGAAATACAGGCTCTCGGCGGCCGCGGCTAGCTGTGGGTCCGGTTGCTGGGTCAATTCGGCAAAGTAGTTGGCCCAGGCAACGCCGCTGGCCACATCGAGTGCATGCTCGACATCGGAGGAATTCACCTGGCCATCGGCCCCGTTAGAGAGCATGCCGTAACGCGGCAACGCGAGCGCACCGCCATAGGAATCATAGCTGTGGTCGGTGGTGGTGATCGTCGAGGCGCGCAGGAAATTGCCCATGCGGCGGATGAAGTTGGCGATTGCCGGATCTTCCGAGGTCGAGTACGCACGCAACATGGCATCGACAATCAGTATGCTCATCCAGCTGGAAGCACCCAGCGCCCCGTCAGCCCAGTCCCCGTCATGCTGGGAGCCATAGTGATAGAGACCCCCATCGAGATAACCCGGCGGCCGCGGAATCTGTCCGTTGGCACCGTCCTGGTGGCTAACCATGCGTCCTACCAGGGTATTGACCGTGGCCGCACGCGCGCCGCCGTTGATCTCGTAGTCCACCTGATTGGCCAGCAGCTTGAATGCGGCATGGCGTTCGGTCCAGAACCCGGTACCGGGTGTCCAGTTGTCGTTGAATCCTGCTTGTGCGCCGACAATCGCCGCCAGGCGGGTGAGTGCGGTGTCGTCACCGGTCAGCCAGTAGCGGTAGGCCAGATTCTCGGCGTAGACATACTTGGTATCGCCATTCTTGAGGTCGAAAAACCCTCCCGAATTGACATGGTCGGTATAGAAATCCGACGCGCGCACGGCTTCGCGGAGCGACTTGAAGAAGCCGCTGCGAAAGTAGAGTCCGAACATCGATGATGCGCGATCGTAAAGCCAGGGCTCGAAATCGGTCTTGTACGCGCACTGGTTGCCGGAGGTAACGCGCGGGTCGTCCTGGTTGACGATGCTGTAGAAATTGTTCTTAGCGGCGCGGTCGGCCTCGTAATAGGCTGGCCAGTGATCCACGGCCGCATTGGTCGCCGGATTGTCGCGTGCTTCGGTATTGCTGCTGTCGAAGGGTACGCTTTGCGTTCCCTTGAGTGCGCCCATGCTGAGCCAGTCCTTGGGCAATACCGCATAGACATCCGGTTCCTGCACGTTATCGGCTGCGACATAGCTGCCACTGGTGACGGTATGCCAGCCGTTGCGCACGGGCACCAGCGTGGTCACATTTAGCTGGCGTGCCTGCCCGCCCCAGCTCACCGTGATGGTTTCCGGCGAAGTGCCTGCAAACGCGTAGAAAATCTGGATGCGGGCGACCCGAACCGACGTTCCATCGAGCGCCGCGTTCAGGCGGTGCCGCCACGGGGTCATCTGATCGACATAAGCAGGTATCTCGACGCCACCTTTGAGGACGCGCACGGTGCCGAGTCCGGCGACCGTAAGCGACCCACGCGGAAACGGCAGCCCGAATGTGACGAGTGTATTGCTGCCCGCACCCGCTGCTTCGGTGGGCACCAGTTGCACCGCGAGGCTTCCGCTGCTGACGGCAGGCGCAATGAAGGGTTCGGCCGCGAACGCGGATCCGGAGAACGCGATCGAAATGGCGCAGATCAGGCGAAAGAAAAACAAGGCCCAGCTCCAGCATTCAGGGGGCGGTGATCATGGGCGGCATGCCAGGGCAATTTATTGAATCAGATCACATAGTTAGACATCAATTCGCGCGGAGCGGCGAAAACTGGCTCGCGCGTCACGCTCGCGGCCCCGGCCGGGCTCGAAGGTAACCACGGGATAACGGCAGCACAACATTTTCGTGCCTTCAGGCCCGCGGCTGACCGACAGTCTTGGGCTGTCGCCCGCTTTCGCTAACTCCTGCCCCCTCTTGATAGACTTGTCGTTTATTTATCGCAGGATGTCATCGATGGTTTCTGCAGCCCTGCCGCGACACGATGAGGTCCGGCTTGCCGTTATCGGCCTGGGCTATGTCGGCCTGCCGCTGGCGGTCGGCTTCGGGCGCGTGCTCGAAACGCTGGGTTTCGACATCAATGAGCATCGAATCTCGGAGCTGCGCGCACACCGCGACCATACCCTCGAGATCACCTCCGCGGAACTCGAGGCGACCAGCCGACTGCGCTTCAGTGCCGACCCGGCCGATCTGGCAACCTGCAACGTCTTCATCGTCACCGTGCCAACCCCGATCGACGATGCCAAGCGGCCCGACCTGCGACCACTGGAATCGGCCAGCCGCGCCGTCGGCCGCGTCATTCGGCCGGGCGGCGTGGCGATCTACGAATCGACCGTCTACCCGGGTGCGACCGAAGAAGTCTGCGTTCCGATCCTCGAGCGCGAATCCGGGTCTGCGCTTCAACGACGATTTCTTCGCCGGCTACAGCCCCGAGCGCATCAATCCCGGCGACAAGCAGCACCGCCTGGCAACCATCATGAAGGTCACCTCCGGCTCGACGCCCGAAGCCGCCGATTTCGTCGATGCGCTGTATCGGCGGATCATCACCGCCGGCACCCACAAGGCCGCGTCAGCATCCAGGTGGCCGAGGCGGCCAAGGTCATCGAGAACACCCAGCGCGACCTCAACATCGCCCTGATCAACGAACTGGCGCTGATCTTCAACCGGCTGGGCATCGACACCCAGCGAGGTGCTGGAGGCCGCCGGCACCAAGTGGAATTTCCTGCCGTTCCGGCCCGGCCTGGTCGGCGGCCACTGCATCGGCGTCGATCCCTACTACCTGACCCACAAGGCGCAGGAGATCGGCTACCACCCGCGAGGTGATCCTGGCCGGTCGGCGCATCAACGACGGCATGGGCAGCCATGTCGCCCAGCGCGTCGTCAAGCTGATGATCGCAGCGCGCGCATCCATGCGGCCGGCGCGCGCGTGCTGGTCCTGGGCCTGGCGTTCAAGGAGAACTGCCCGGACCTGCGCAACACCCGGGTGGTCGATATCGTTGCCGAACTGCAGCAGCTACCACGCCGATGTCGACGTGCACGATCCCTGGGTCGGATGCCGGCGAGGCGCAGCACGAATACGGCCTCGACCCTCGTACGCGCAACCCGAAGCCGGGCACCTACGACGCCATCGTGCTCGCGGTGGCCCACACGCAGTTCGTCGAGCTGGGCGGCGAGCGGCATCCGCGCGCTTCGGCAAGCCGGGCAGCGTGCTTTTCGACGTCAAGCAGCGTGCTGCCGCGCGGAAGATCCGGTGCGACGCTCGTCTATGAACGGAACGGAGAGACACCATGCACGTCCTGGTCACCGGCGCCGCCGGCTTCATCGGCTCGGCACCTGGCGCAGCGCCTGCTCGAGCGCGGCGACGAGGTGATCGGCTTCGACAACCTCAACGACTACTACGATCCCGACGCTGAAGCAGGCGCGGCTGGCGCGGCTCACGCCGCATGCACGGTTCCAGCTTCGTACGCGCCTCGACCTGGAGGACCGCCCGGCGCTGGAGAGCGCCTTCAGCGAATTCCGACCGCAGCGGGTGGTCAACCTGGCCGCGCAGGCCGGCGTGCGCTATTCGCTGGAAAACCCGCACGCCTACATCGACAGCAACATCGTCGGCTTCACCAACATCCTCGAGGGCTGCCGGCACAGAGGCGTCGAGCACCTGGTGTACGCCTCGTCCAGCTCGGTCTACGGCGCCAACACGCAAGCTGCCGTTCTCGGTGCACGACCCGGTCGACCATCCGGTCAGCCTCTACGCCGCCACCAAGAAGGCCAACGAGCTGATGGCGCACACCTACAGCCATCTGTACGGGCTGCCGACGCACCGGCCTGCGCTTCTTCACCGTGTACGGTCCCTGGGGCCGCCCGGACATGGCACTGTTCCTGTTCACCCGGAAGATCCTGGCCGGCGAGCCGATCGACGTGTTCAATCACGGCCACCACACACGCGATTTCACCTATGTCGACGACATCGTCGAAGGCGTGATCCGCACGCTCGATCGCATCCCGCCGGCGACCGCTCATTCGACCCGTTGCACCCGACACCGGCATCCTCGGCGGCACCGTACCGGGTCTACAACATCGGCAATCACCAGCCCGGTCGAGCTGGTCCGCTACATCGAGGTGCTGGAGGATTGCCTGGGCCGAAAGGCGATCAGAAACCTGCTGCCGCTGCAGCCAGGCGACGTGCCCGATACCTTTGCCGACGTCGAGGAGCTGACCCGCGATACCGGCTATGCCCCCGCCACCACGATCGAAGACGGCGTGGCCCGGTTCGTGGACTGGTATCGCGCCTACTACGGCGCCTGAAAATCCACCAAAACGTGATAGATTTCACATTCGACGATCGAGTGTACAAGGGGACTTCCATGAACAAGCTGAACATGCTGATTGTCTGTTCGATCGCCACGCTGCTGGCGGCGTGCGCGACAGGACCCAGACCGGGCGACGCGCCCACCATCAATCCCCAAGCCCAGGCCGTCGAAGCCTATCGAATTGGAGTCGACGACGTCATCCGGGTTGCGGTATGGCAGAACCCGGATCTCAATGTAACCGTGCCGGTGCGCCCCGACGGCCGCATCTCGGTGCCTCTCGTCGGTGACATTGAAGCAGGTGGTCGAACTCCGGAGGAAGTATCCGCCGAAATCACCACCAAGCTCGGAACCTACGTGCGAAATCCGCAGGTTACGGTCATCGTCGACCAGCTGCGCAGCCATGAATATCTCTCGCGAGTGCGCGTAACCGGCGCGGTGCGCACGCCGATTTCCGTCCCCTACCGTCAGGGCATGACGGTCCTCGACGCCGTCCTTGCCGCAGGCGGCACCAACGAGTTTGCCGCCGCTGACCGCACCGAGCTCTATCGCAAGGAAGGCGCCACAACCCATGCCTACGCCGTGCGCCTGGACCGCATCCTGCAGAAGGGCGAACTCGCCACCAATTATCCTGTCCAACCCGGTGACGTAATCACCGTTCCCGAACGCAGTTTCTGAATGAACATTCTTCGCGTACAAGGAGGCGGCGGGGCATGAACACCGAGATGGCCCCGATTACAGAGATGCTGCCGCAGTTTCCGCGAGAGGCAAGGCGCTACAGCATCACCCTGTCGCTGATATTCGCCATCATCGCGCTGGCCGGGTTAGCCGTCGGAATACTCTGGCCGCGGACCTATGTCGCATCGACTACCATCCTCGCGCAAAGTAGCGACATCATCCAACCGTTGCTCGAAGGTCGCGCCGTCGCCACGGGCGTCATTGATCGCGCCGGCATGGCACGCCAGGTCATTTTCAACCGCAAGATCCTGCAAGACGCGCTGACCGTGGGCGGCTGGGACAAGGAACGCCCTTCGCCGATCATGCAGGACCGCCTTATGGAGCAGATCAAGGACCGCACGACGATCAGCAGTCCGCGACCGGAGCTGATCCAGATCACCTACCGGGATTCGGACCCGCATCGGACCTTTGCGATCACCCAGCGGTTTGCCGAGAAATTCATCGAAGAAAGCAAGGCCACCAAGGAGCGCGAAAGTCGCGACGCCTTCGAATTCATCGACAGCCAGGTTCAGGATTACCACGCCAAGCTGACGAGCGCCGAAGAAGGCCTGCTCAAGTACCGATCCGAGCATGCCGATGCGCAGCCCGGCAGCGCCACCGATGCCAATGCACGTATCGGCGCCCTGCGCACCCAGGTCGAGCAGGCGCGCATGAACCTGATGGAACAGCAGTCGCGGGAATCCGCGCTGATCGCTCAGTTGTCTGGCGAGTCCGAGGTCACGGCGGTGCAAACGCGCGCCGGCCTCTATCGCGCGCAACTCATCGAGCTGCAATCCCAGCTCGACCGGCTGCTGCTCACCTACACCGAACAGTATCCGGATGTGGTGCGCACGCGCATGCAGATGCAGGACATCCAGCGCCAGCTGACAGCCGAGGAACAGCGTCGCGAATCGGGCACCAAGAATGCCAGCAGCCCGTTCGACAATGCGCAGTTCAACCCCCTGTATCAGGAACTGAAGCAGCGTCTGGCGGAACTGCGTCGCGAAATTGCCGCCAATCGCTCGCGCATGAGCACCAGCGAATCCATGCTCAGTGCCGAACTGGACCGCAGTCGTCGGATTGCCGCATCGGAAGGCGCGCTCGCTGAATTGACGCGCGATTACGAAGTCAATCGTGACATCTACCAGGATCTGTTGCGTCGGCGCGAGAATGCGCGAGTCTCGATGGTGATGGACCAGGAACAGCGCGGGCTGACTTTCCGCATCCAGGACCCCGCCATCCTCCCGCTTCGGCCTTCCGGATTGCGCATGCTGCATTTTGCCGGCGCCGGAATGGCCTTGGCCGTGGCGATTCCCCTCGCCCTGCTTTTCGCCCTGATCCGTTTCGATCCGCGGGTTCGTTCGGCCCGGCAACTGGAACGCGCCACCGGACTCAACGTGCTGGCGACGATCCCGGTTTACGCCACCAGCCGCGAACGCGTGCGCAACCATGCGCGCATCGCCGTCGCGGCGCTGATCGTCATGGGCGTCTTTGCCGCCTACGGATTCACTTACTGGATAAGGCAGATATCAGGATGACCGGCGACACGAATTCCGGCGACGTTTCCGCGCCCGATCACGTCGGCGCTGCGCTAGGTGCAGCGGCTGGCGACATCGCACGTCGCGCTGGCGCATCGCGATCTATTGCACGGATCATCGAGCCGAATGCACTGGCGCCGGTGGTCCTCGAAGAACGCCGGCTGATCCATCGCGAGGAATCGGTGCGCCGCCAGGCGGACGCCTTCCGCGAGATCCGCACACGCCTGCTGGCATTGGGCGGTGATCAGAATTTCGTGACCATGGTCGCGCCGATCAGTCCGCGCTCGGGGGGCAGCTTTGTGGCCCGCAACCTCGCAGCAGCGTTCGCCTTCGACGAGGCGAGAACAGCCCTGTTGATCGATTGCGACCTGCGCCATCCCTCGCAACACACCGACCTTCGCGTCGACCCCGTGAACGGCGGACTCATCGACTACCTCGATCATCCTGCCAGAGGCGTCGAGAAAATCCTCTATCACACGGGAATCCCGCGCCTACGCCTGATTCCATGCGGTCGCCAGCGCGAAATGGGAGGCGAGTATTTTTCCTCCTTTCGCATGCGCGCGATGATCGATTCCCTGCGCAGTCGCTATCCGGACCGCTATCTGTTTCTCGACGGGCCCGCGGTCAAGGGTTCTCCGGACGCGCGCATACTCGCGGATCTCGTGGATTTTGTCGTGCTGGTCGCCGGCAGCGGCCGGGATACGCCGGGGACCATCCAGAAAGTCGTGGCAAACTTCGACTCGGCCAAGCTTGCAGGAATTGTTTTCAACGTTTTGCCTTGAGCACAACGAAGGGGGAAAACACCATGCGTGCGATAACCGGAATCCTTGCCGCGTCCGCTCTGACGGTCGCCTCCCAGCAGGCCTGCGCGCTGCGCTTGGACTATGCGCTTGAACTTGGACTGGTGCACAGCGACAATATCAACCTGAGTGCCACTGATCCGGTCGGCCAGAACGTCCTGATTCCACATCTCGACTTCAGCCTGAGCGAGACCGGATCGACGGTAGTGGCCGAAGTCAGCGGCGTCCTCGAATACCGCGACTATCTGGGCGGCGCCTTTGGCAACGAGTTCCGCGGCAGTCTCAACGGCCTGGTCAATTGGTCGATGGTCCCCGAGCGCCTGAACTGGACGTTCGCCGACAATCTCGGCCTGTACCCGGTCAGCCTGCGCAATCCCGACGTGCCAGGCAACCTGCAGCAGACCAACGTGTTCACGACCGGGCCGACACTGCGCTTCCGCCTGACCCCGACCCTGCAAAGTCAGGCTGAACTGCGCTATATCGACAGCTACGCCGAGGAAACTGGCGCTTTCGACTCGCGGCGTTACACGGCGGCCTTGCGAGCCCTTTACGACCTCAGTGCGACACGCCGGCTGAACGGAAACATCGAGTTCCAAAACGTCAAATTTGACGACAACCTGCTGGCCGAGGACTACCGCCGCTATTCGGCGTATGCCGGCTACACGCAGGCACTGGCGCAAATCGACCTCAACGCGGCACTCGGCTATTCGCGAATCGATTTTGCAAGCAGCCCCAACGCGTCCGGACCACTCGCCCGCGTCTCGCTCGACTGGCGCGCCACCGATAGAAGCACATTCGGGCTTGCCGGAGCCTGGCAATACACCGATGCCGCGACCAGCATCAGCGAAAGCGGGGCGGCGTTCGATGCCGGCTTCGGGGGGGTCGGCATCGGCGGGGCGGCGATCACGCCGGACGTATATCGCGAGCGCCGCATCGACGGGACCTATCTCTTGCAGAGCACCCGCCTGAACCTGGCAGCCTTGCTGCGCTATGGCACCTACCGGTACGAGCAGGCGGCAGCGGCGCTGGCCAACGACCGCAATGAAGTGGGCGCGGGCCTGAACCTGGGCTACCTGCTGCGCCCCACGCTGACCCTGGGCGTCACTGCCGAAGCCGTCCGCCGCCATTTCAACGAGAGCAGCCTCACCGACCGCAACTATCGGTACGGCGCCTACCTTTCACAGCAGTTGTCCCGCCATCTGCGCTGGCGCGTCGACCTCGCGCGCAATGAGCGCCATGCCGATGACGGTGCCGAGTCGTACGACGAGAACTCATTGTATCTGCGCCTGGTCTACACACATTGAAGGCGCTCGAGCAATTCATGCATACAGGGAATTGATGAAACCCATACTCGTTACAGGCGGCGCCGGATATATAGGCAGTCACGTAGTACGCCAGCTGGTCGAACGCGGAGAAAACGTTCTCGCACTGGACAACCTCAGCAGCGGATTTCGCGAGGCACTGCTGGGCGTCGATCTGGTTGAGGGCGATGCAGGCGACAGCGATCTTGTCCGGTCTGTCCTGCGCGACAACGCAATCGAGACGGTCATGCATTTCGCCGCGCATACTGTTGTCCCCGAGTCCGTCCGTGACCCGCTGAAGTATTACGGAAACAACACCTGCGCCACCCGTTCGCTGCTTGCTTCGTGCGCCGCGGCAGGCGTACGCGAATTCGTGTTCTCTTCGACCGCCGCCGTGTATGGCATGCCGGAATCCGGCGAGGCAAGCGAACTGACCGCAACAGCCCCGATCAATCCCTACGGCATGTCCAAGCTGATGAGCGAGCACATGCTCAGGGACTTCTGCGCAGCGAGCCCGATGCGGCATGTCATCCTCCGCTACTTCAACGTCGCCGGCAGCGATCCGGGCGGGCGGATCGGCCAATCGACGCGCAACGCCACCCTGCTGATCAAGGTCGCCTGCGAACATGTCGTCGGCAAACGCACGCAGCTTTCGGTATTCGGCACCGACTACGCGACGTCGGATGGCACCTGCATACGCGACTACATCCATGTCGAGGATCTGGCCGCCGCTCATCTGCGGGCGCTGGACTACTTGCGACGGGATGGCGAATCGATCACGCTCAATTGCGGATATGGCCACGGCTACAGTGTTCGCGAAGTGATCGACGCGGTCGAAAGAGTTAGCGGACAGAAGCTGAATGTCGTTCTTGAACCCCGACGAGCGGGCGATCCACCGGTCCTCGTCGCGCGCAGTGAACGCCTGAAATCGACGCTGGGCTGGCAGCCGCAACATGACGACCTGGACTTCATCGTGCGTACCGCGCTGGATTGGGAGCGCAGATTGTCGGCCAACACCCCTGCAGCGGACCGACCGGGCACGGCCTGAGATTATGTTGGCGATCTGGCACCGATCGCTATTCCTCGCCCGGGTACGGTGCGGACCACACGGCAAGGAGATTCGATGAATGTGATGATGCACCTGCAAATTGCCCTGCTGATCGCTTGGGCAGCCTTTGGCCCGTTGCCGGCGTCGGCCGAACTCCGGGTCGACCATTCACAGGTCGATCTGAAATCCGATGCGTTCAAGCGGTTCAAGTCCTTTGTCGACGCGGCGGTCGACGGCAGTCCCGGATACGCCTTTTCGGCGACCGATGCCGCCACCTTGTATGCGTTGTCGCCGAAGGACAAGTACTGCGCACTGGCCGTGCGCCTGGTCCAGGAGCAGGTCGACGAAGCTCAGGCGAGGGTCGCTCTCGGCCAGCGCCCTCCCGTTGCCGGGGATTCCTATCTCGAGGCGGGGCCGATGATTGGCGCCCTTGCCCAGACTTGGCAAGTCTGCCGCGCGTTTGTCACCGATGCGCAGCGTAGCCAATGGTCATCCTATGCCGAGCAGACGATCTCGAACATCTGGAATCCCGGGGCGGCGAAATGGGGCGACAAACCCTTCGCATGGACCGGCTGGTCAATTGACAATCCGGGCAACAACTACTACTACAGTTTCGTCGAGGCCACGATGTACTGGGCCCTGGCGAGCAACAGCGAATCCTGGATGAAGTTGCTGCGTGAGCAAAAGCTGCCCGCATTGCAATCCTACTTCGGCAAACTGGCGGGAGGTGGAAGCCTCGAGGGTACGGGCTACGGCGCGGCACACATGCGCCTGTTTGCCCTGTATCGCGTATGGCGCGATTCGACTGGCGTCGACCTGGCCAATTCGAATCCGCATGTCAGCGATAGCATCCGTTTCTGGGTGCACGCGACGATGCCAACCCTCGACCGCTTTGCGCCGATCGGGGACCAGTCCAGGGTCTCGGTTCCCGAACTCTTTGATTACCACCGGCGTCTTGTGCTCGAAGCACGCAACATCAGCAACGATCAGGATGCGCGCGCCATGGCTTCGTGGTGGCTAAATGCCATTTCGATCGGGCAAATGACAAGCGGTTTCAACTTCCGCTACGACCTCCTGCCCACGGGTGATGGACGCACGCCGCCTGCTGCACTGACCTACCTGGCTTCCGGAACCGGCCATCTGTTCGCGCGCACTGGCTGGGACCGCAAGGCCATGTGGCTCGGATTCAACGCAGGCCCCTATGTCGAGAGCCACGCGCATCAGGACCAGGGTGGCTTTACCCTGTTCTCGGGCGACTGGCTCGCGGTCAGCGAAAACATCTGGACGCATAGCGGCATCCAGCAGGGGACCGAAGTCCACAACGTCGTGCGCTTCGAGCGCAACGGCGAGACCATCCGCCAGCGCGAACCGTCGACCTCCACGATGAAAGTCACACGCATGGATGCCGATACCGGCGAAGTGCATGCCAGTGCCGACCTCAGCGCGGCCTACGCGCGCGGGGCCGGCGTACGCTCCTGGCTGCGCGACATCGATTTCGCGGACCGGCGCCTGACCGTGCACGACACATTTGTGCGCGATCCCGGGACCGTGGCAATCTTCCAGGTCAATGTGCCGGCGCAACCGGTCGTCGATGGGCGCGGGGTCACAGCCGGTCGCCTGCGCATGAAGATTGTCCGCCCTGAGGACGCCGTCGTCAGCGTGCTCGACTGGTCGAGCCTGGACAAGGCGGAATTCCGTTCAGGTTGGCGCATTGACGTGCGCGGCTCCGGCGACGAATTCCTCGTCGAACTGACCGACAACGCCAATTGAATCGGCCATAATCCGCGACGCGACCCTGGCCTGCATGGAGGATTTTTGAATCCGGCCATACCTGGCTGCCTGGAATTAAGCCCACTCCGCTCCTGCGACTTCATTGCGGGCGGAAATGTTCTGTGGAAGGACTGGTGTATGCACTGGAGACTCAAGGGCAGCCTGCAAAAGGCACTGGGGCTGCTACCCACCGGGGAGTGGCTGCACTATCACTTGCAGCGGCGATATGGCGGATTGCGCGATTTCAACCGCGAGTTCGACGTAAAGGTCGACGACTGGAAGATCATGCTAGCGCGGCTCCGGGAGTGCCGTGTCACGATTGTCGGCAAGCGCCTGTTCGAAATCGGAACAGGCTGGTACCCCACATTTCCACTCGCCTGCTATCTGGCGGGTGCAGCACGCGTAACAACCGTCGATCTGAAGCACCACATGCGCCCTGCGCTGCTGCTGGCCTGTGCCGAACGGTTGCAGCAATCGGTTGCGCAAATTGCCTCCGCAGTCGCCGCTGACGAAGAGGTCATACGTGTCCGCCATGCAAGGATGCTCGATATCCTGCGCCGATCGGGCGACTTGGCGGCAGCCACGGAAGGCGTGGTCGACTATCGTGCCCCGATGGACGCAACGTGCACCGCGCTGGATGACGGCCAGATCGATTGCCTTTTCTCCAACAGCGTACTCGAACATGTGCCCGCAGACGTGATCGACGCAATGTTCACCGAGGCAATGCGCATCCTCGATGTGGATGGCGTGATGTTTCATTCGGTGAACTGTGGCGATCACTATGCCTATGTGGATCGGCGCATTAACCAGCTCAACTACCTGCGTTATTCGGATGCGCAGTGGACGTTCTGGAACAACGCCTTCCTCTACCAGAACCGGCTGCGTGCCCATGAATTCGTCGAGCGCGCACGGGCCACCGGCTTCGCGATAGAGCAGAACACCGCCAAGGCCAGTGAGCTGCGCCTGGCCCAGCTCGCCGCGACTCCTGTCCATGAGCAATTCTCGGGCATTGCGCCGGAGCTTCTCTGCATTACCAGCATCGATTTTATTGCACGCAAGCCCGTTAAAGCGCCAGCATAGGTTGTCATCATCAGCATCTCGCCGGATTTGTGAAATGCGCCGCAGGCAAACCGCATTGAGCCGGAGCTGTCGTCATCCGATGAGGAGATCGAATATGCGTCGCCCGACGGCATCCCCTTTCCTGCTTTTTTTTTCCTGCCTGATGCTTGTGGTGCCGTTAGTGTCCAGCGCCGCCGCAAGTGGCGCCGACGAAGTCCGACGCGCCGCGGAACCACTGACCCGCATCGAAGTGCATCGCCTAGATCCGCTGGGTGCCGATGTCCTGCCGGTCACGCTCGGTATCCCTTTCCCTCCCGGCATGCTGAAGGATCCGCGTCGCTTGCGCATCCTCGACGAGAACGACAATGAGGTTCCCGCGCACGTCGAAGTGAGCCTGCTCTGGCATTTCAGGGACAACAGCATCCGTGCGCTGCGCGTACAGTTCCGGAGTGCTGTCGGCGGCAAGGGGCAACGCCTGCATTTCGACATCTCGTCTCCACGCAAGGCGGATGCCCCCGGCTGGCCCTATGCCGAAGGATTGCATGACGCCGCGAACGGCCTGCGTATGCCGCGCGCCCTGGCTACGCTGGATGCGCGCTGGCTCAGCCAATCCTTGCTCGCCGGACCCCAGCAGCCCGCCAATCAGGCGGACGCTTACGACAAGTATTTCGAAGCCCAGTTCGCCTGGGCCAGCGCATTGCCGACCAGCGATTCGACGGCCTGGCTGTTTGACCGGCCGAGCACCCTGTTCAAGCGCTATCTGCGCACGGGTCACCTCGAGCATCTGCAGGCCGCGATCGAAAGTTACCGGTTTTACATGGGCCATTTGCAGCGCGGCAAAAGCCGATGCATGGGCGGTTGGCAGTTTGGCAAGGCCAATGCATGCGACGCAAAATATGTTTACATCGAGCCCATCCTGCTGGCCCTCGCCCTGAGCGGGGACGACAGCCTGCACGATGCCGCACTGATCGGAGACATGATTTCGCTGTGGGACCGGGGTGGGTGGAGCGATATCGGAGGTGCCTATAGAGCCGTCGACCAGAACTTCACCGAGCGGCATATCGGTCTCGGCCTGCTGGCCACCGTGAGCGCCTACGAACTGACAGGCAATCCGGCTTATCGCAGGCGCATCGGCGACCGCATCGGCTGGCTGCTAAACCATCAGCAGGACAATCCCGACGGACTGGGCAATGATGGTTCCTGGCGACACAGCTGGCAGCGCCATGAAGGCGAACCCTATGCCGCAGAGTCAGACGTGCGGGGTGCATCGCCGTGGATGAGCGAGAACATCATCGATGGGCTCTGGCATGCCTGGCTGGCGACCGCTGACCCGCGTATCCCAGGAATGATTGCCGGCTTCGGGCAATATCTGGAGAAATACGGCTGGATCTCACCTGATGTCTTCGTCAAGGCCGGTCACAGCTGGCGCGACGACTGCAGCGGTCCGGACGGACAGATCGCCTGGTATTGGTCGTCCTCGCAGGCGCCGCTTGCCAGGCTCATCGCAATGCAGGACGAGGGTGGCGAGTACAGCGATGCGCACACCGTGGAACTGGGGCTTGCAGTGGCCGCGGCCCGATATTTCGAAACCGACCCGGCGCGTCAACGGCAACTGGAGTCCCGGCTCGACCTGATTGCCCATTCGTATGCGCTGGAGTGCGCACGCAACGGCGCCACTCCGCGACGCTTCAACTGGAACAACCGCGGAGCGGGCGT
The DNA here is from genome assembly GCA_963822465.1 of uncultured Gammaproteobacteria bacterium. Taxonomy (GTDB): domain Bacteria; phylum Pseudomonadota; class Gammaproteobacteria; order Xanthomonadales; family Rhodanobacteraceae; genus Dokdonella. Next base: position 116,810 of record CAWGHP010000015.1, read on the forward strand.
GGTGGCCTGGTTCAAGCTCAACTTCAATCGGCCGGACCCTGCCGGCATTCCGCAGCGCCCGCGCTGAATCGCTGCAGCCGGATCATTCCCGGGCTATGCAGCCCGGAGCCGCAACTGTGAGAGCTCAGGGCTCGAAGCCCCCGTTGAAGATCGAGTCGCCTGTTGTCAGTTCAACGACGAAACCGGTGTTGGCCGAAGTGCCGCGAACCTCGAGCTTCCAGCCCGAGAGAAAGTCGCTGTCGACATTGCGCCAATTGACAGCGGACAAGGTCGCATTCGACGGCTCGATGACACGGATGCTCAGCCTACCGGCCTTGGCCGTGTTGCCCGTGATGATCGGTTGTACCGGGGTATTGACCTGGAATATCGCCTGGGTGCCCGAGAGCACCGAGAATTGATCGGTGACCAGCAGCTTGGTGCCGGTGAAGTCGAGGCTGCGCTGCCAGGAAGTGACGCCTGCGCCGCTGGCATAGGCTGCCGAGAGGTTCCCGGTGACATGCACCTCGCCGGGTCCCGGACCCTGCTGTGTGACATTCATCGTCGACTGCGACGGACTGCGCTGGCGAACGATTGCGCCGTTGCGCTCGAAACGTACCACGTTGTGGACTTCGGTCCCCTGCTGGATGCCACTGTGGCTCCAGATGTTTTCGGTGACCGCGAGCCAGTCGCCGGCAAACAGGGTGAAGGAACCCTGGTCCTGATGCGCATGGCTCTGATCGTAGGAGCCTGCGGAGAAGGTAAGCCAGGTCGCATCCGTTTCCCAACTGGTGCGGGTAAAAAGGTGGCCGATTCCGGTCGCCCGGTAGGTCAGCGGCGCGGCCGGCAGGGTCGAGGAACTGCCCGCTGGCAGCAGGTCATCGCGGAAGTTGAATCCGCTAGACATCTGCTGCACCGAATTATGGTTGATCCACCACGACGCCAGGTCACGGGCTGCGGCGTTGTTCGTCATGTAGCGCGCTTCGAGCAACAGATGCCGGTGATAGTCATAAAATTCCGGATTGGAGTTGCGCGACTGGTCACCGTAGGGCGCGAAGCGGTTGCGCGTGGGC
>CAWGHP010000016.1:0-180464 GCA_963822465.1 uncultured Gammaproteobacteria bacterium
CGATTCGACGCGGACATTGGCGCATGGCTGTCTGGCCGTCCGATTTCGGCGCGTGGCAATTCCTTCGGCTACCGGTTGCGCAAATGGATAGCCCGACATCGCCTGGCCGCCGCAATCAGGATCCCGCAGCCGTACTCATGGCAGGCATCTACGCCGTGCTGCTGGCGCACCAGAACCGGCTCGTCGCCGAACAGCGCGATCACGCGCGCAATGCGGCAGCGCAGGCCTCGGCGGTGCGCGACTTCCTGCTCGACCTGTTCAGCGAGGCCGATCCATCGAAGGCGCTGGGCGAGAAGCTCAGCATCGGCGCCGTGCTCGAAAAGGGCAGCGCGCGCATCGCCGACGGCTTTGCCGACCAGCCGCGGGTGCGCGCGGAAATGCTGCACACGATCGGCGTCGCCTATCACGCACTCGGCAATCACGCGCGTGCGCGCGAACTGGTCGGCCAGGCGGTCGGGCTGCGCAGGCAGTGGCCCAATGCGAGCATCGACCTGTCACGCAGCCTGAGCGAACTGGCCGCGATCGAACGCGACGACAGCCATCTCGAAGCAAGCATCGCCTTCGCACGTGAAGCGGGCACATTGGCCGGCGACGACGTCCATGCGCGCGCGCTGGCGCTCAACGTACTCGGCGTTGGCCTGCTCATGCACGACCAGGATCTCGCCGCCGCGCGGAAGGCGCTCGACGAAGCGCTCGCGACCTACCGTGCGTGGCCGACACCGGACCCGGTGCGCATCGCCGTGGCCCAGGGAAACCGGGCCGCGATCGACCTGACCGATGGCCGACTCGACGAGGCAGAGAACGGATTGACCGAAGCGGTCGCCGCACTCTCGCCGCGACTCGGCGATGTCCATCCCGAAGTGACCGCATTGCTTTACAACCTGGCCCGCCTCGAAGAACGCCGTGGCAAGTTCGTCGAAGCCGAAGCCCACTTCCGGCGCGTCCTCGCGGCCGAGACGCAAGTCCTCGGCGCCGATCATCCCGATGTCGCCATCGACCGCACCCGACTGGCATATGTACTCGCCGAACGCGGCCATCCCGTCGAAGCCGAACGCAACTTCGCCGCGGCGCTCGGCGTCTTGCGCGACAAGCTGCCGGCGGACCACAAGCGCATCGCCGAGAACCTGATGGGTTATGCCGAAACCCTGGTCGTGCTCGACCGCGCAGCCGAAGCCGAAGCCTCGATCAATGAAGCAATCGGCATCCTCGGCAAGCACTTTGAAAAAGACGATTGGCGCGTCGCCGAGGCCCGACGCGTCCAGGCCCGTGCCTGGCTGCGCCTGGATCGGCGCACGGACGCCCTCGCCCAGCTCGAGAAGATCGGACCGATCCTGTTGGCCCAGGCGACTCCAATTCCGGAGCGCTATCGTGATTCCCTGCTAGAGGCCCAGGCGTGCCAGGAATCTTGCGCCGACGCAGAGCGCAAAGTCATCCGGATCGACGCAAGATCCGTCGACAAGTAGGCAGGAATCCCGGCGCTCCGTCGCCAGTACCAGGCCTCGGTCCGTCAATACCAGCGGCGCGTTGGTGTTCCAGATGTTGGTCTGGATCTTCCAGTCGCCGCCCTCTTTTTTCCAGACGTCGAGGTACTTGCCGACTTCCCTGACATGCTCCTTGCCATAGACGAGGACATAGTTGCCCTGGTCGATCAGCAGGTCTTCGTTGCCATGGAAATCGGTGGTTTCTTTGCGAAACTTCGAAATGCCGTAGTCGATGTACTCGGCCGTCAGCGCGTCGATCGCGGCCCGCCCGATCACTGGATCGGCATCCGGCGGCAGCACCTTCGCATCTTGCGCGAACATGCCGTCGATGGTCGCGCGGTCGCCCGCCACATGCGCCTGCCTGAAGCGGTCGTTCTTGCCTTCGATGACCGTCCTCATGACGGCAAGATCGAAGCTCGCCGCAACAGCCTGGTCGACCGGCCTGGAAGCCGGGCCCTTGCCGCCGCAGCCGGCGACCAGCAGTCCGCTGAACGCGATGGCCAGGAAAACGACAGATGGATGCTTCATGGTGTCCCCAAGGGGCAGCGATGAATGCCGCGCCAAGGCCAGCGCCGGCGGAAACCCGGCCAGAATCTACTCCTGGACGTTCAACCCGACCCGGGTTTCACGCTCTGGCTAGGCCATGGAATGCAGGCCGAACATGTTGCCTTCCGTGTCGATGGCCAGGGCCATGAAACCGTATTCGCCGATAGCCATTTTCGCGCGCTCGACGCGACCGCCAGCGGCGGCCACGCGCCCCGCCTCTTCCGCGCAGTCGGCGCAAGCGAAATAGACCAGCGTGCTGTTCCCGCCGGAAGGAAACCCGCTCATCTTCACCAGCGAACCGGACGAGCCGGAACCCTCCATGTCCATCGGGAAGGCCATCATCTCGACAGCGGGGTCGTTCGGATTGCCCAGCTTGTCCAGGCCGACCTGCAGCACCGACTCGTAGAATTTCCGCGCACGCGGCATGTCCTGGACATAAATCTCGAACCAGCGGACAGGGTTGTACTTCATGGTGGTATCTCCCGGATGAGTTGGACATCAGCGGAGAGCCGCTTTCGGGCGGCTCTCGACAAGGCGACGAACCGGACCGGCGCGATTCGACACATCACGCGCAGAATATTCCGGGCAGCGCCGGTCCGGCCAGGAAGGAAGCCCGACGCCCCGCACCGTGGCGGCGGCATCCGGTGAAGCCATGCGCCGCCAGCGCCTAGCCGCGTGCCGGCCAGACTTGCGGGAAGCGAAGCACAGGCGCAATCGAGGGTCGTGACATCGCCTGGCAGTGGATCCCGCAAAGCCGGTCAACCCGGCTTGCACAATTCAAGCGAAAGGATTCCGCCGTCCCATCGTCCGCACGATGCATCATTGCGCCGCCAATCCCCGAAAAGAAGCGTCGCACCAACTTCTTGCACTTGAAAATCGGCGCCGCAGGTGACGCGGTTTCGCAAGCGCTGGAACCGGTGGCACCCGTGTAGAATCCTGCGCTTTGGTGTCCACGGTGGTGTCCGACATGTCCAGATGGTTCCTTGCGCTCGTTGCGCTGTTCGTCGGTGCCCTCCAGCTGCCGGTGCAGGCGGCATCGGCGCCCACGGACGATCTCAACGCCTATTTCAAGCCGGTGCAGTGGCGCTCGATCGGACCGTTCCGCGGCGGGCGCTCCGTGGCCAGCACCGGCGTGATCGGCGACCCGAAGACCTATTACATGGGCACGACCGGCGGCGGGCTGTGGAAGACCGACGACATGGGCTTGAGCTGGCGCAACATCTCGGACGGCTATTTCAAGACCGGCACGGTCGGCGCGATCGCCGTCGCCGCGAGCGATCCGAACGTGGTCTACGTCGGCATGGGCGAGCACGCGGTCCGCGGCGTGATGACGCACACCGGCGACGGCGTCTATCGATCGACCGACGCCGGACAGGACCTGGAAGACGATCGGCCTCGAGCAGACCCAGCACATCTCGCGGATCGTCGTGCATCCCGAACAATCCGGACATGGTGTACGTCGCGGCCCAGGGCGCGCTGTACGGCCCGTCGGCAGCAGCGCGGCGTGTTCAAGTCGACCGACGGCGGCGCGACCTGGAAGAAGGTGCTGTTCGTCGACGACAGGACCGGTGCCGTCGGAGCTGTCGATGGACGCGACCAACCCGCGGATCCTGTACGCCGCGATGTGGGAGCACGGCCGCCTGCCCTGGAAGGTCATCAGCGGCGGCCCGGGCAGCGGCCTGTACAAGTCGACCGACAGCGGCGAGACCTGGGAGCGGATGAAGGAGGGCCTGCCCGAGGAGATGGGCAAGATGGCGATCGCCGTCAGCCCGCTCGAATCCGGACAAGGTGTACGCCCTGATCGAGAGCGATTCGAACAAGGACGCTCGCGGCCTGTACGTGTCGAACAACGCCGGCAAGAGCTGGAGCCAGGTCACCGAGCGAGCCCGCGCTCGTCCAGCGCGCGTGGTACTACATCGAGCTGTTCATCGATCCGAAGAACGAGAACACGATCTACGTGCTGAGCGCGCCGGCGCTGCGGTCGAACGACGGCGGCAAGACCTGGGAGACGCTGTCCGGCACCGCACGGCGACTACCACGACCTGTGGATCAATCCCGACGACCCCGACAACTTCATCATCTCCAACGACGGCGGCGCGGCGATCACGCTTCGACAGGGGCACGAGCTGGAGCACGCAGAGCAACGATGCCGACCGCCCAGTTCTACCGGATCAACGTCGACAACCAGTTTCCGTACCGCATCTACGGCGGGCAGCAGGACAACACGTCGGTCTCGATCGCGAGCCGCGAGCTGGGCAGCGGCGGCATCGACCACGGCCAGCTGGACGTCGTCGGCCGGCGGCGAAAGCGCGTTCCTGGCGTTCGACCCGGACAATCCGCGGTACGTGCTCGGCGGCAGCTACCAGGGCACGATCGAGGTCATCGACACCAAGGCGACCGCCGGCACCAACATCATGGCGGCGCCGATCCAGTACCTCGGCATGGACGCCAAGGACATGAAGTACCGCTACAACTGGAACGCGCCGATCATCTGGAGCAAGCACGAGCCGAACACCTTCTACCACGGCTCGCAGTACCTGCTGAAGACCACGGACATGGGCAAGACGTGGAAGGAGATCTCGCCCGATCTGACCCGCAACGAAAAGGAGAAACAGGGCAAAGGCGGCGGCCCGTACACCAACGAGGCCGTCGGCGCCGAGAACTACGGCACGCTCGCCTACGTCGTCGAATCGCCGCACGAAAAGGGCGTGATCTGGACCGGCAGCGACGACGGCCTCGTGCAGCTGACCCGCGACGGCGGCGCGACCTGGAAGAACGTCACGCCGCCGGGCCTGGCCGAGTGCCTGATCAACGCGATCGAGGTGTCGCCGCTTCGACAAGGCGACCGCCTACATCGCCACCACGCGCTACAAGTTCAACGATCACGCGCCGGGCCTGTACAAGACGACCGACTACGGCGCGACCTGGACAAAGATCGACAACGGCATTCCCGGCAATGCCTTCACCCGCGTCGTTCGCGAGGACGACGTGCGCCGCGACCTGCTCTTTGCCGGCACCGAACTCGGCGTCTTCATCTCGTGGAATGGCGGCAAGGACTGGTCGCCGTTCCAGCTGAATCTGCCGGTCACGCCGATCACCGATCTGCGGGTTCACAAGGGCAATCTGATCGCCGCCACCTCGGGCCGTTCGTTCTGGATCCTCGACGATCTGGCGCTGATCCGCCAGTACCAGAAGGACACGCCCGCGTTCTCGATCTACAAGCCGGCGAATGCCTACCTGGTCAACGGCGGCAGCGAGCTGAAACGGCTCGAGACGCCGGAGTTCACCGGCGCGAACACGTTCCGCGGCGTCAATCCCGCCAACGGCATCGTCGCTCTATTACAATCTGCCGGAACTGAAGAAGGACGACGACATCACGCTCGAGATCACCGATGCGGAGGGCAAGACCGTCCGCACCTTTTCGTCGAAGGCCGACCCGACCTTCAGGAAATGGGACGGCGGCCCGAGGCCCGAATCCGCTGCTGTCGAAGACCAAGGGCCTGAACCGGTTCGTCTGGAACATGCGTTACCCGACGATGCCCGGCGTGCCCGACGTCTACATCGAGAGCCAGCTACACCGGCCACAAGGCGTCGCCCGGCAAATACAGATTCACCCTCAAGTACGGCGACCAGACGGTCGCGACCGACGCCGAGATTCTGGCCAATCCGCTCTATCCGACCGACGCCGCCACCTACCAGGAATATCACACGCTGATGTCCGGCATGGAAGCGCGAGCTGACCGCGATGCACCGCGCGTCAACAGCCTGCATGAGAAGCAGAAGCAGCTCGAGGCGCTCCTCGCCACGCTGCCCGCCGGCGACAAGTACGCCACCGTCAAGACGCGACGGCGAGGCTCTGCTGGCAAGAAGATGAAGGCCTGGGACGAAGACATGGTGCAGCGAAGTCGAAGGCCTACGACGACGTCGAGAATTTCCCGAACAAGTTCACCGCGAACTACCTGTTCCTGATCAACCAGACCGAGAGCGACCTTCCGCAGGTCAATCCGTCGACGCTCGAACAGCTGCAGATATTGAACGCGCAGTGGGCGACGCTGAAGGCCCGCTCCGACGACCTGCTCGCGAAGGACATCCCGGCCATGAACAGCAAGCTCTGGCAAGCCGGCTACGGCGCGATCTGGCAATAGGTTTCGGCGCGAGGCCGGCCGCGAGCAACAGCGGGTTCGGGCCTTGAGGGCCCGAACCCATGCTCGACGCAGGCTCGCCGGATTGCCGGATGTACGCTTTGCGAACCCGGGACGTGTATCAGGAACGGAATTTCTCGGGATTCAAAACTGCGCGATTCGAGGTTCTCGACCTCAGGTTGGGGCCCAACCTTCTCGCAAGTTGGCGGGTCTCTGTCCCGGTCGCTCTGTGACCCGGTTACCCCGAAAAAGCTGCTCGGCAATTTGGCGGCCGCGCTCAAGGCCCTGCGGCGTGAGCCAGACCGATTTTTTCTTGTTCGCGGGATCCTCGATGAAACCCTGGGCATGAAGGCGATCCATTACCTCGAAGTCGAACCCCTTCCAGGCTCTGCCACCGTCGAAGCTGAAAGCGGCGAGCAGTGCAAGCACGGCGTCCTCGATTTTTGACTGGTCGCAGGTCATGTCGGGAACCTCCAGGAACAAGAAAAGCAAGATTATCGGGTATTGAACCTTGCATCTACGCACAGTTCAGGAACTGAAAATTCGAGGGAAAGGTCGAGGACGGGAAGGACGAGCGGGAAGGACGAGGACATCCAGCGAAGGAGAGGACATCCAGAGTTTCAGCGTGATCCTGCGTCGCGAGCAGACGTTTTCCTGCAGACAGCGGGGCTCGTGCGCGTAACGCTCCAGGCATGACTCCGGCCCGCGGCGTTCTTGTCGATCCGGACGCTGCCGGCTTCGCCTATGCCGTGATGAGCGATCACGTGCATGCCGTTCTTCAGACCGGCCCCGCTTCCGCTAGCACTTGGCCCGAAAACCCGGGACGCCCGTCACTGGACCGTTCCTCCGCACCGGAATGGTGGGCACCGGAATGGTGGTGTCCTGGATCGCTTCTGTGCATCGCTCCTGTCAGTCCAGACCTTCGAATCCGTCTTCAAGCAAGGTATCGCCGATCAGGCGCAGCACTTGCACCTGGCCCAAATCTTGCGCATTGACGGCCGAACCGGCGACGATGATCTTGCCGTCGGCTTGCAGGCTGAGTGCGTAGGCCCGGTTGTTGCGGCCCACAATCTGGCCGTCGTGGTGCATGCGCCCGTCGACTCCGAACGAGGGGTCGACCTGGCCGCTCGGCGAACAGGCGAGCCATGGCGAATTCGAAGTTGGCCTGTGGGGCGGTGGCCGAGCCGGCCATCACGATGCGCCCCTGGGCATCGAGCCGCGTCGCGTAGGCCTCGTCAAATCCCTGTGCGTCGAGATCGAACGGAATCAGCGTCGGCAGGAAATCGCTGTCGACGGTTCCGTTCGCACGCAGTCGCACACAAGAGAAGTCGCTATTGACAGGCGCCGAGACCGCGCTCGCGCCGCACATGAGCACCTTGCCATCAGGCAGTTCGACCGCTTCGGTGGCCGCATCGCCAAGGCTTCCGCCGATATCGAAGCCGAAGGTCATGGTGCCGTCACCCGCGAAGGTGGCATCGAGGCTACCGTCGCCGAGCAGGCGAGCGATACCGAAATTGTAGTTTCCGGCGAACGAGGCCATGCCGACCCCATAGACGCGTTCGCCGTCAGCCGATGCGAGCACGTTGTAGGCGATGCCGAGGTCGGAAGTCCGCCGCCGAAATCCAGCGTACGTTTGCCATCGCCATCGAAGGCCGTGTCGAGGACACCGCTCGCGGTCAATCGCGCGATCGCCATCACGCCTCCAGCTGCCGTCGTGGCGATACCGCCGAGCACGATGCGGCCATCGGCAAGCACGATGATCTTGACGGCCTGATCAGCGCGCCGTGCCGCTGTTGCGCCAAGATCGAAAGCCACCGTGGTCTTGCCGCCGCTGCCGAAACTGGTGTCGAGCGATCCGTCCACATTCAGGCGAACCACTGCCATGTCGACGCCGCCGGTACCGCCGGCGGCGTCGCCGACCAGCAGGATGCGGCCGTTCGGCTGGATCGCCATGCCGCGAACAATGTCAACGTTGTCGCTACCCGCGCGGTCGAAACCGATCACGCGGGCGCCGGCGACGCCGAAACTCGTATCGATCGAGCCGTTCGGATTCAGGCGCATGACGCCCATGTCAGTGGCGGCAGCCGTTCCGGTGTTCACGGTCGCGGACACCAGCAGCTTTCCACTCGTTAGGACTTTCACATCGACGAAGTAGTCTTCGATCGTCAGACCGCCCGGAAACGGCAGGAAAACTCTGCCGTTTGTTCCGAATCCCGGATCGGGATCGCCGTCACGCGCGGCGGCGGTGCTGGCGATAGTGCCCAACAATCCCATGCCGGCGAGCCAGGGCAGAACAGATGACATCTTCAAACAGGACATGACGGTGCTCCACATCGGCCGCAATTGGCTGATCCAGAGAAACGTCGTCTGATAGCCTAGTTGGACAAGGGCGGCTCGCCGGGCCGAATGGAGACCCCTGCGTCATGCAGGGAAGGTCGAAACCTCGGATCAGCGCGCATTCCCGGAAAACGCGGGTAAGCGTGTACATCCCACAACATCGGAATGGCGGGTGTCCTGGATCGCCCTGCTCTGGATCGCCCTGTCCTGAATCGCCCTGTGGATCACCCTGGATCGCCACTACCTGGATCGCCACCGCTGGATCCCCATGGCGGGCAGGTCAGGTCATTGCGCGGTCCAGCCGCCATCCACCGGCAGCGCCACGCCGGTGATGCCGGCGGCGGCGTCGCTGCACAGGAAGACCGCCACGTCGCCGATGCGCTCAGGCGGCAGCAGGGTGAGGTTGGGCTGCTTCTCGCGCAGCAGGTCGCGGATGCCGGCGGCGCGGTCGCCGCCGTGCTGCGCGGCGCGGGCCTCGATCTGCGGCGCGATGATCGGCGTGTCGGTCCAGCCCGGGCAGATGCAGTTGACGGTGATGCCCTGGGCCGCGGTCTCCAGCGCCACGCCCTTGCTCAGGCCGACCAGGCCGTGCTTGGCGGCCAGGTAGGCGGCCTTGTTGACCGAGGCCACCAGGCCGTGCACCGAGGCGATGTTGACGATGCGGCCCCAGCCGCGCTCGCGCATGCCGGGCACCGCGGCTTTCATCGTGTGGAAGGCCGCCGACAGGTTGACGGCCAGGATGGCGTTCCAGCGCTCGGCCGGGAAGTCCTCGATCGGGCAGGTGTGCTGGATGCCGGCGTTGTTGACCAGGATGTCGGGCGCGCGCCAGCGCCTGCGTGGCGGCGTCGACACAGGCCGCCGCCTGCGTCGGCATCGGCCAGGTCGGCGCGCACATAGACCGCGCGGACGCCGGTCCGTGCGGCCAGTTCGGCGGCGATGCGCCTGGCCCTGCTCGGCCGGCTCGATGCCGTGCACGACCACGTCGGCGCCGGCGTGCGCCAGCTTGCCGGCGATGGCCAGGCCGATGCCCTGGGTCGCGCCGGTGACCAGCGCGGTGCGTCCGTTCAGCATGTGGGGTCTTCCTTGTCCAGCAGGTCGCGCAAGGCGGTCTTGAGCACCTTGCCGTAGTTGTTCTTGGGCAGCTCGTCGACGAAGCGGTAGTGCTTGGGCCGCTTGAAGCGCGCGATGTGGGCCAGGCACAGCGCGTCGAGCGCGGCCGCGTCGACGCCCGTCGCCGACGACGAAGGCGACCACCACCTCGCCCCACTCCGGGTCGGGCTGGCCGACCACCGAGACCTCGCGCACGCCGGGGTGGCGCAGCAGCACTTCCTCGACCTCGCGCGGGTAGATGTTGGAGCCGCCGCTGATGATCACGTCCTTGGAGCGGTCCTTCAGCGTGAGGAAGCCGTCGGCGTCCAGGCGCCGATGTCGCCGGTCCACAGCCAGCCGTCGCGCAGCGCCTGCGCGCGTGGCCTCGGGATTGCGCCAGTAGCCCGCCATCACGGCGTCGCCGCGCACCAGGACCTCGCCGGTCTCGCCGGTCGGGCAGGGCCGGCCCGTCGGCGTCGACGACCCGCACCTCGACCAGCGCCTGCGCCACGCCCACCGAGGCGATGCGCTCGCAGCCAGCGCGGGTGTCGCGGTCGTCGCCAGCTGGTCGCGCGACAGCGCGGTGATCGTCATCGGCGACTCGCCCTGGCCGTAGATCTGCACGAAGCGCGGGCCCATCGACGTCGAGCGCCTGCTGGATGTCGGCCACGTACATCGGGCCGCCGCCGTAGACGATGGTCTTGAAGCCCTCGACCGGCGCGCCGCTGCGCCACGACGTGATCGACCAGGCGCTTGACCATGGTCGGCGCGGCGAACATGCACAGCCGCCGCACGCTGCGCGACAGCGCGACCAGTTCGGCCGGGTCGAAGCCGCCCGACTCCGGCACCACGTGGCGCGCGCGCCCTGGCCACGAAGCCGAAGTTGTAGATGCCCGCGCCGTGCGACATCGGCGCGGCATAGACGATGGCGTCGTCCGGCGCCGACGTCGTCCACGTCCATGAAGTAGCAGGCCGTCATGGCCTGCAGGTTGCGGTGGCTCAGCATCACGCCCTTGGGCCGGCCGGTGGTGCCCGAGGTGTAGAACAGCCAGGCCAGGTCGTCGGGCGCGCGGTGCGCCGGCGTCGATCGGGTCGGCCGCCGAGCGCGGCGGCATAGGCCGGGCGTGTCGGGCGTCGAGCACGGCGCGCAGCGCGCCCGGCGCCGGCGTCCAGGTCGGTCGGCCAGATCGGCGGCTGACGAACAAGCACGCTGGCCTCGGCATGCTCGAGGATGTATTCGGCCTCGCGCGGCGTGCAGCTTGGCATTGATCGGCACCACCACCAGGCCGGCCCACCAGGCGGCGTACAGCACCTCCAGGTAGCAGGGGTGGTTGCTCATGAAGAGGCCGACGCGGTCGCCCGCCTCCAGGCCCAGCGCTCGCGCAGGTGGCCCGCCAGGCGTGCCGTGCGCGTCGGCGAGCTCGCGGTAGTTCCACAGCACCCGGTCACCGCTGCAGCATGGCCGGGCGCGTCGGGGTAGACGCGCGCCGAGCGCACCAGCAGTTGGGCCAGGTTCATCGCGTGCGCTCCAGGATGCTGACGTAGCTGGCCACCGCCGAGCCGCCCATGTTGAACACGCCCGCCAGCTCGGCGCCCGGCACCTGCATCTCGCCGGCCTCGCCCATGAGCTGCATGGCCGCCAGCACATGCATCGACACGCCGGTGGCGCCGATCGGGTGGCCCTTGGCCTTGAGCCCGCCGGACGGGTTGACCGGCAGCCGGCCGCCCGGCGCCACCGTGCCATCGCAGCAGCAGGCGCGCGCCCTGCCCGGGTCCGGCCAGCCCCATGGCCTCGTAGGCGAGCAGCTCGGCGATGGTGAAGCAGTCGTGCACTTCGGCCAGCGACAGGTCGTCGAGCGCTGCAGCCGGCCGCGCCAGCGCCTGCGCCCAGGCACGCCGCGGGCCCTCGAACGACACCGGGTCGCGGCGCGACATCGGCAGGAAGTCGTTGACCTGGGCACGCGAGCGCAGCGTCACGGCGCGCGGGAAGCGCGATGCGCAGCCGAAGCGTCGACCAGGACCAGCGCGGCAGCGCCGTCGGAGACCAGCGAGCAGTCGGTCTTGCGCAAGGGCGCCGCGATGATCGGGTTCTTGTCCGACACCGTGTTGCAGAAGTCGAAGCCGAGGTCGCGCCGCATCTGCGCCCAGGGGTTGCGCACGCCGTTGGCGTGGTTCTTGGCCGCGATGCGCGCCAGCGCTTCCGACTGGTCGCCGTGGCGCTCGAAGTAGGCCTGCGCCATCTGCGCGAAGATGCCGGGGAAGGTCATGCCATGCGCCGCCTCTTCCTTCACGTAGGAGGCGTTGCCGAGGATGCGCGTGGTCTCGCGCGCCACTCACCGCCGTCATCTTCTCGGCGCCGACGACCAGCGCCACGCTTGGCGCGCCCGGCCTCGATCGCGTCGCAGGCCGCATACAGCGCGGCGGCACCCGAAGCACAGGCGTTCTCGACCCGCGTCGCCGGCGTCCAGCGCAGGCCGTCGTCGGCCTGCAGCACCAGCGACGAGGCGAAGATCTCCGGCACGAAGCCGCCGTTGAGGTTGCCGAGCCAGATCGCCGTCGACGTCGCTGGCCTCGATCGCCGGCATGCGCAGTGACTCGCGCGTGCCACCCCGGTGATCAGCCTCTCGAGGTCCTGCCCGTCGAGGCGCCCGAAAGGGGTGTGGGCCCAGCCGACGATGCTGACCGGCATGTGCGATCCTTCTGCAATGGACGAACGGTCAATATAGGATATCGGGCGAACAAGATTCGCCCGCTGGATCAACTTGTGCGCAAAGCGCGATTCAATTCCGCCAATGACGATCCGGGGCTGGCGCCCGATCCGGTCAATACGGCCACAGTATCCCTTGAGCACTGCCATTCGGAAGTAGAGACTGGATGGTGAGCCTGGCCGCGGGGGTAAGCAGAATCACGGCCGAGCGCTCGGGATCGAGCCGGGTTTGATGGGTCGGTTGGCCGCGGCGGGCAAGCCAACGGCGGCGAGGACGGCGGCGAGGAGGAGCGGCGAGGAGGCGAGGACGGCGAGGACGGGGACATCCACGGCGAGGACGGGGACGCGAGGACGGGGACATCCAAACTCTCGACCTGATCCTACTTCACGAATAGCCGTTTTCCTACAGACAGCGGGACTCCTGCGCGTCACGCTTCGGGCATGACTTCAGCCCGCAGCATTCTTGTCGATCCCGACACGCCCGGCTTCTATCACTGCATTTCGCGGTGCGTGCGTCGGGCGTGGCTGTGTGGTGTCGATTCCTATAGCGGGACCTCCTACGAGCATCGACGAACGTGGGTAGAGCAGCGCTTGCTCGAGCTGGCCGAGATCTTTGCCGTGGGCGTGTATGCCTATGCCGTGATGAGCAATCACGTGCATGTCGTTGTGCGGATCGATCCCACTGCAGCGGCCACCTGGACTGACGAGGAAGTCGCGACGCGATGGGTTCGGTTGTTTCCCGCGACCGTGGATGGCGAAGCCGATGATGCAGGCTGTCGACTGAAGGAGCAGACCTTGCTCGGCAATGCCAATCGCGTGCTCACATGCCGGCAACGACTCGGCAGCCTCGGGTGGTTCATGAAGGCGCTCAATGAGCCGATTGCCCGACGTGCCAATCGCGAGGACGCCTGCACCGGGCGATTCTGGGAAGGTCGCTACAAGTGCCAGGCACTGCTCGATGAAGCTGCCGTCCTGTCCTGCATGAGCTACGTCGATCTGAATCCGATCCGCGCCGGCATTGCCGGGAATCTCGAATCGTCTACACATACCAGCGCGGTCCAGCGCATCGAGAAGCTCCGATTGAACCCCGCCAGCGCAAAGGCATCACTGTCTCCGATCAATGCGCCGACCGTTTCCGCGTACTTGCCGATAACCGCCGAAGATTATCTCGACCTCATCGACTGGACCGCCCGACTCAGCCGAGCCGACAAGCGCGGCAGTATTGGCGCCGCCGAACCGCCCATCCTGCGCAAGCTCGGGCTGAGCGAACAGCAATGGCATCAACAGATGATCGGCACGGAAACCCGCTACTGGCGGGCGATCGGAACCACCCGTTCACTGATCGAGAAAGCAGCGGCGATCGGACAAGCCTGGCTGAAGGGGATCGGCCGCGCCCAGCAACTGACGCGACACCAAGCCGCCTGATTGAATCCCGGCGCATTCGAATCTTCATACCTATGGAGCCCGCGCGTCTGAGCGAGCCCAACCGAGTCAGCCGGGCGGCAATCAATGCCCTGGTGGCGGTCTTTTCCGTCGTCCGATCACCCTGGTTACGACAATTCCGTTGCTATCAACGGCATGGCAGGCCACTCGGTCCGCGATCCGCGACCGATTACCGTCAACGAATTGTGGGTGTCCCGGTTCTTCGCCGATTTATTAGTTAGGGTTCTTCCACTTCCGCATAAAATTCCGATACTACCTGTGGATGCCAGAGTATTGCGAGAAAGAATGCCGGGACGGTCAAGGAAAAAAGTGCGAGGGCGATGTTGCCAATGGATCTTAGAAGGCTAAAACTTTCCTCAATAACACCGATAGTTGAAATACCAGCTAATACGAATATTGACGCAATTGTACCCATACGCAGCAGCCAGAGTGACCAACGATAACCGCGCCAGATGAATACCGAATTTAAGGCGACAACAGCGCCCAGGACGACTAATGCAAGCTGAAGAAGATTGACGGGTCTATTCGGAAGTGTGGTCGATAGAAAATATGCAGAAACAGCGAAAAAAAGTCCGCTTAGCGCACAGAAGGTTGCCAACAATTTCTGCCACTTCATGCTTTTTAAACCCTAACACCAGAATTGAGCCGCGTGCGTCAGCACGTCGGCTCGAATGAATAGTTGTGCGCTCTTAGCTTACCCATGTGGACACAAAATTGACCAGCAGCCAATGGCCGTTTTGCATACGGACATAGAATAGACCGCCATCCTGCCCCTCGACACAGAAGAGAGCCTCGGACCGATCGCTGTTGAAGCCAACGCGAGACAAGCGCACAAGATCGTGCCCGTGCAAGAGAACTGATGGAGAAACACCGGCGGCTGTGTAGCGGTTGAGCGTTCTAGAGTCGGCGACCGCGAAGCTCCCATTGAGAGCCGAAAGTGAGATGGGCTTGGAACCCGGCGCGTTTGCGGCGAGAAAGCTGGAGACCAATTGGGCAGGTACGCCCGAGACTGGGCCCGAATTGATGCCGCAGGTGGAGGGATTGCTGGCGAGGACAGTTGAAGAGTTTGCGTAGGGAGTGAGGACTGCCAGATAGGCATCGCTTTCGCGGGGGCGAGCAAGTTGCCAAACAGCGGCAACGATGCAGACCAGAGTCAGAGTTATGATTGCTATGCTTGATCGCTTGCTCATGAGGCACAACGCCGCGTTAAGCGGCCGCTGGCCGAGTACGTATCAGTAAACATCGAAGCATCTCCCAGCGGTCCGCTTGAACGCATAGTTAGACCTCATCACCGAGACCAGAATCACTTCTACGCTTCTCCCACACATCGCCTACGAACCGTCGTTGAGCGACCCAACCAGCTGGTAGCTCTGCAAGCTCACCGATTGTCGGGTCGCGCTCAAAACAACAGCCCAAACACACAACCAGACAATCGTCTTCTTGCGTTGTCGTATCGCACAGGACTTGCCATATCCCGTCGTCGTCGTGACTCACCAGCAGAACCGGGAGTCCCCTCTCCTGGACGGGTTTCGTTGATATCGCGAGTGCATTCTGCGGGACAGAGAATGGCCAGGCGAAAGCCTCAAAGCTGTGTGAATGCGCACGAACCGTCTTCATGAGGCCTAACACCAGAGTTAAGCCGCCGCGTCAGCGGTCGGCTTGGACGATTAGTTGTGCCGCTCTAAAGCGAGAACGGCTGATTCAAGTTCTTTCAAGGTAGCCTTGCCCTCAACATAGCCACGAAGTGTTTGACCAAGGGCGGCGACAGCGCCCGCCTCAGATTCTGCGGGTGGAATATAGACTTCACCAACCAAGTCTCCGAAGCCTTCGACGTTTGGAACGAGTGCTTGTACTACATGACCATCAAGCCAAAGATCTGTACACGGTTCCTTTGGGTAGTGAGTGTTTCTAAGTGCTCGAGCAGAAGCTTCCTGCGCGCGTTTCGCCAGTAAAGCTGGAAGCTCTCGGAATGAAGCGAACGCTACCGGCTCGCTGAGCTTGTCTTTCGGCGCCTTGGCCCGCACCAAGGCGGCTCGGTATTTACCCGTCTCTGACTTGAAAATGGATGTAGCTACGACAGGCTCATACCCTAACTCAAATTTCCCGTACTCGATAATGCTCAACTCAAGGTCATCTTTCGAGTCGGGAAACCGATACTCGGTGACTGGGCTTGATTGGTACATGGCAGCGCCGAAATACGTAGCGGGTTGGAAATGAGAAGACGGACAAGCAGGCACTGCACTCAACCCGGAGCTGAAGAAGAGAAGAGCAATTGCGAGCAGTGATTTCATTGGGCACAACACCAGAATTAAGCCGCGTGCGTTAGCACGTCGGCTCGAATGAGAAGTTGGGACTCGTTCGCAGCGAGTCGAGTGGAACGCGCTTCGCTTATAGCGAACACGTAGCGAGGCCATCCGCATACACACCCACTGGAACTCCGGTCACTGAAACCAGCACGGAGAGCCATTGAGAACAATTGTGCCTACCAGATTGGACGAATGCTACAGCCACCACAACGAAGTACTCACCGTGTAGTTTTACGAACTGTTCGTCGCCAAGATGAAACCTGATGTTTGCAGAAGTATGAATCCACTTTATTTGCGATCGAACGTATGCTTCGGTTGCTTGCAACGATATGCGCTGGTGTATCAGTTTGCTTGAAGATGTCTCGGACTCCGGCACAGGCTCCCATCGCGGCGGAGGTACAGATACCAGAAGATATGGACCTCCAGGGCTCTCTGATCTCGCCACGAGCATGTGCTCCGCATCGGGACGCCAGACACATGCTGACAAGAAGCCAAGACACGCAATACAGAGCCCAGCAATGCGCATGTAAGGTCCCAACACCGGAAATAAGCCGCCGCGTTAGCGGTCGGCTTGATTGAATAGTTAGATGCCTTTCTATGCGGATTTGCGTTGCGCATCACGAATGACTTCGAAAACCGACTTTGCCTCGGCAACTAGATCGAAGCAAGGAGCGACATGCGCCCCCATGCCGGGCCACGCGGCGAATCCACCGTTCGTTGAACCGCTACCGAACGAAATGGTGCCCTCCCCGCGATATCGTTCTTCAAGCGAAATTTCCGCGAGGGTTCGAAGATCGAGTGACTTAATCTTGCGATTGAATAGACCCGAAATGATTAGAATGCGATCAGTTGTGACAGCATAGAAGGTACGCGAGCGCTGCACGGCGTCGGTTATGAATCGACCGACGACAAAGTAAATTCCGACAAGCACGAACGGAACGCCCCAAAGCGTAAAGATGATGGGCGCATTGGGTGCATTGATAGACATTGATTTCCCAGAAAATTGCGAATCCGCACCAGAGCAAGCTGAATGGAATTAGGAACGCATCCGTGCCACGGACGACAAGTGCCCTGGCGGGGTTGACCAGACCAATTGATCTGCTCTTCTGCAGATAGTTCGCGGCCAATTTCTTCGGGTATCGCGAGCATAGGTATGTGCTTTATCTAACACCAGAGTTAAGCCGCGCCGTTTACGGCGTCGGCTTGGACGAATAGTTAGCCCAAGGTTATGCCGATGCGGTGCACTTTGGAAGACCGATACGTTGCAAGTTGGTGCTTGAGCGCCTGGCCAAGCCGGGAGCTGGGCTCCGCGACCCACTGCTTGAAAACGACCAGCGCCGTGAGGACCAGATGGTGCGAAGTGCGACCGCGCCGCCGATGCCGATGGGCTGGCCCAGGGACGACCAGCGCCGCGAGGAACAATAAAGAGGCGAGGCGCGATTGCGCTGCTGATGCCCGCAACCTTGCCCACTGACTGCGGCCGAAGCGAACTGCTGGAGCCGCGCTGGCCCAGCCAAAGACCTGAAAGCTATAGCCGGGCTAACTTCCTATTAGACGCCAATGTGGCGTCTATTCCTGGTGTCTAATCCCGATCCTCAAGGCCTGACCATTCGCGCTATCGCTTGAATATCAAAGGGATGCGAGGGTCGCGACCTCTAATCCTTGTGTCTAATCCTGCGTGTTTCAGGACTCCAGGACCAAACACTTTGAAATAATCACATTGGCAGCCCCGCGATGCAACAACCTCGCCCGTCCCCCTGGCCTGACCCACTCACCCCTCCCCCATCTTCTCCCCGCACCGATGGCAAAACCGCGCCTCGTCGTGGTGTTCCGGCTCGCCGCAGCGCGGGCAGGGTTCGTTGCGCGTGGCGCGCTCGGCCCGCCGCTGGATGTTCGCCTGCACCAATTGCGCGCCGAAGATGCCGGTCGGCACGGCGATGATGCCGTAGCCGATCAGGATCATGATCGAGGTGATGAACTGGCCCAGCGGCGTTTGCGGGGTGATGTCGCCGAAGCCGACGGTGGCCATGGTGACGATGGCCCAGTACATCGCGTGCGGGATGCTCGAGAAACCGTGCTCGGGGCCTTCGACCAGGTACATGACCGCGCCGAAGACCACGGTGATGAGCACGACGAAAAGCACGAACAGGCCGATCTTGCGCCGGCTCGCGTGCAGGGCGCGCATCAGCTCTGAGCCTTCCTTCGAGTACTCGACCATCTCGAGGATGCGGAACACGCGCAGGATGCGCAGCACGCGGATCACCAGCAGGTGGTCGGTACCGACGACGAAGATGCTGATGTAGGTGGGAATGGCCGCCAGCAGGTCGATCACGCCGTAGAAGCTCAGGGCATAGCGCAACGGTCGGCGCACGATGCTCAGGCGCACCAGGTACTCGATCGTGAAGAGGATCGTGAAAACCCATTCGATCGCGTAGAAGATCTTGCCGTAATGCACGTGCAGGATGGCGACGCTGTCGAGCACGGCGATCAGCACGCTGACGACGATCGCAACCAGCAGCAGGATGTCGAAGCGGCGTTCGTCGGGTTCGTGGTGGCGAAACAGGATGCGGAACCAATAGGCGCGCCAGCCTGATTTCTCGGCCGGGCGAAGCTCGGGTTCCAACCATTCCGGCGGTGGCATCGGTGTTTCGGCTCCTCGGCTCAGGGCCTCCGGAATCGATTCGTTTCGATCGATCGCTCCGGCGGCGTGGCGGAAGGATACCAGCCACGCCGCCATCTGCCTGCATGGGTCAATCAGCGGCAGTCGGGCGGCCGTTCGGGAGCGGGCCATGCATCGGGAGTAGAGGGTTGCGCGGGCTGCGATCCGCTGTACGGCGCGCGGCCGTGGATTGGGCCGTAGCGGCGGAGTCAGCGGGCTATCGATTCACCGATTTGCCGGCACAGCTCGGCTGGCGCAAGCCCGGCCGTGGAGAAGGCATGGTTGCTTCCGCCATAGGGCCCGTAAACGGCCGGATCGGTGCAGCTGAACAGGCCGACGACCGCAGGCCCGCGGGCCGCGCAGGCCAGGTGCATGACCCCGCAATCGGCGGTGAGGAACAACTGCGTCGCGGCGATGATCGCCGCCATTCGGCGCGGCGCACTCGAATAGTAGGCGGGGACTGCTCCGGCAAAGCTCGATTGCGCGTGTGCAGGAAGAATCTCGATGAAGCGCGAACCGGGATACTGCCGCCGCAGCGAGGCGAGCATCTCCTGCCACCACGAATCCGCATAGCGCTTGGCACCGGTGGCGTGGGTGAATATCGCAACGGTCGGGCCTTCTTCGCCACCCTTGTCCTGATCGAGCAGCGCGCCAAGCCGGCGTCGGCCCCACTCGCGTTCCTCCGCGGTCAGTTGCAGGTCGAGCGCGGGAACCCGGTACTGGATCGCGCCTGCGGGAAGCTCGACGGCCCAGCGCAACAGCAGCACGGGCAGCTGGCCCATGTGCCGTTCCACGGCCGGTGTCTGCATCGCGCGGGTAAGGCCGCGCGCTGATTTTGCGCCAGTGAAGCCGATGCGGTAGCTCGCCCGGCAGCGGTTCACGACCAGGCGGCTGGACAGCGACTGCACATCCGGGTCGATGGCCAGGTCGTAACGCTCGCGACGCAGGGCGCGCATGACGCGGATGAAGCGCAGCGGCTCACGCAAGGCGTGGCGCGGCAGGCGAAAGACGTTGCCGACATTCGGGAATGCCTTGAACAGCGAGGAGGCCTGTTCGCCACCGACAAGAAGATCGACCTGGGTGCCGGGGAAACTGCGTTGCAGTTCGGCCAGCAGGGGCGTCAGCAACAGCAGGTTGCCGAGCCGGTGATTGGGCCGGCAGAGCAGGATGCGATAAATGCCGCTGCGCGGAATCGGCTTGCTGATGGCCGGATCCGGCTGGCGCGGGCGGTGCAGACGCTGCTCGCCGAACCTCAGCACGCGCCGGCGCAGATGCTGGATGTCGAAATTCACTGCGAACGATGCCAGTAGTCCGGGAAGCGATTCGGCGAAACCGCGGCGTCCCGCAGGCGCCGGGCCGGTGCCGTTCACGGTTTGCGGCCCTTGGCCGCGTCCTCGGCCATTTCGGCGCGATGCTGCGCTTCCGTCTCCGTCTCGGTGGCGAGAACGGCGCCGGTTTGGGCATCGATGTGGACTTCACGGATTTCGTTGGAGCCGTTCGGGCGCAGGTCGATCGACCAGATCAGCCGGCCGTGCTCCTTTTCCAGCTCCGCGCTTTCGAACGCGCTGTTGGGAACGCGCTCCTGGGCGATCTTGCGTGCGGCCTGTTCGGTCAGTTTCGCCGTTTCGGCGGCGTTCCCGGCATCCTTGCCGTCGGCGCCGATCGCTGCGCTCGCCAGGAATGGCAGGCCGAGCAAGCCGACAAGTGCAACAGCAACTGGGTTCATGGGATTGGCTCCGGGTTCGAGCCTGCACGATGGTCCCCGGCACGTTAAGAATGCCTCAGGAACACCTTACGGGGAGCGCAGGCGTTACCGCTGCGGATCGCTCCCCGGCACGGCTCCTGCGCGCAGGCTGGCACCCGCTTGCTACGGCCGTGTGGCACGGCTGCCGCAGGTGCGCCGGGCTATCCCGGCCGGACGCGCTTCAGCGCAGCAGCAGTACCGGCACGAGGCACGTGCGCAGCACCTGGGTCGTCGTGCTGCCGAGGATCAGGCTGCGGATGCGCGAGTGCCCGTAGGCGCCCATGACGATCAGTTCGATCCCGTGTTGCTGGACGTGGCGCGCGATCGTCGCGTCGGCTGGCCCGGCGGCGACATGCACGTCGGTGTGGAATCCGGCATCGATCAGTTGTTCCCTGGCCCACTCCAGTCCATCCGGTTCGCGCGCCGGATCGCCGATCATCAGCAGGTCGCAGGGCAGGCCCGCGAGCAGCGGGCTGGCGCAGACCATCTCGATGCAACGGCGCGTCGTCGCACTGTTGTCGAAGGCAATGAGGAACTTGCCCGGCGCCTTGAACGCACGTGCCGCAACCAGGACGGGCCGGTGCACCGCGCGCACGACGCGCTCGAGGTTGCTGCCGAGGTGTCCGCTGGCGAAATCCGCGTGTTCACCGCGCTTGCCGATGACGAACAGGCGCGCCTCCGGCTCAAGTTCGAGCAGGGTGTCGACCAGCGCGCCATGGCGCAGGCGCGACTCGGATTCGACGCCTTCGGCCTGCAGGGCGAGCGCGCGTCCCTGTTCGAGCAGGCGGCGCCCGCTCTCCTGGGCGATGCGCGCGCGACTTTCATCAAGCGCAGCCAGTTCGGCCAGCAGGTCCTCGCGGTCGCCAAGGACGAGGTTGCCGCTGAGATCCTGTTTGCCGCCCGCGCTGACCGCCCTGTCGATGACATGGACGAATTCGAGCGGCGCGCCAAGGCGCCGCGCAGCCCAGGCGGCGGTGTTGGCGACGCTGGCCGAATAGGTGGATACGTCCAGGGCAGCCAGCACCCGGCCATTGGCGTGTATCAGCGTGGTTGGCGTCGTGCTCATGTCTCAGTGTCCCATCAGTTGTTCGATATCGCCGGGCTTGTCGTGCACGCCCAGCCGGTCGACCAGGGTCGCGCTGGCCTCGTTGAGCCCGAGAACTTCGACCTGCGCGCCTTCGCGGCGGAACTTGAGCACCACCTTGTCGAGCGCACCCACGGCCGAAAGATCCCAGAAGTGCGCATGCGAGACGTCGATGACGACATGCTCGAGCACCTCGCGGAAATCGAAGCGCGCGACGAAGGCATCGGCCGAGGCGAAGAAGACCTGGCCGGTGACCGTGTAGCGCCGCGTGCGGCCCTCATCCAGCGCGGTCGAGCCGACATGCAGGACGCGACCGACCTTGCGCGCGAAGAACAGCGCCGAGAGCAGCACGCCGACGAGCACGCCCTTGGCCAGATCGTGCGTGGCGACGACGACGACCACGGTCGCCACCATGACCAGGCTCGAGGATTTCGGATAGGTGCGCAGGTTGCGGATAGAGCTCCAGCTGAAGGTGCCGATCGAAACCATGATCATCACCGCGACCAGGGCCGCCATCGGGATGCGCGCGACCAGCGGCCCGGCGAACACGACCATGACCAGCAGGACGACGCCGGCGGTCAGCGTCGACAGGCGCGTGCGGCCGCCCGATTTCACGTTGATCACCGACTGCCCGATCATCGCGCAGCCGGCCATGCCGCCGAGCAGGCCGGAGGCGATATTGGCGATGCCCTGCCCGGCCGCCTCGCGATTCTTGTTGCTCGGCGTGTCGGTCAGATCGTCGACGATCGCCGCGGTCAGCATCGATTCGAGCAGGCCGACGACGGCAAGCGTGACGGAGAACGGGAAGATGATCTGCAGCGTTTCGAAGGTCAGCGGCACGTCGGGCCAGAGGAACACGGGCAGGCTGTCGGGCAGCGCGCCCATGTCGCCCACGGTATGCACGTCGACCTTGAAATAGATCGCGATCGCGGTCAGCACGACGATGCAGATCAGCGGCGATGGCACGGCGCGGGTCAGGCGCGGAAATCCGTAGATGATGCCGAGGCCGGCCGCGACCATCGCATAGACCGGCCAGCGCACGCCGATCAGCTCGGGAAGCTGGGCCATGAAGATCAGGATAGCCAGCGCGTTGACGAATCCGGTGATGACCGAGCGCGAGACGAAACGCATCAGCACGCCGAGGCGCAGCGCACCGGCGATGATCTGCAGCACGCCGGTCAGCAGGGTCGCGGCGAGCAGGTATTGCAGGCCGTGGTCCTTGACCAGGGTCACCATGACCAGGGCCATCGCGCCGGTCGCCGCGGAAATCATGCCGGGCCGGCCACCGGTGAACGAGATCACCACGGCGATGCAGAACGAGGCGTACAGGCCGACCTTGGGATCGACGCCGGCAATGATCGAGAACGCGATCGCCTCGGGAATCAGGGCCAGCGCCACGACCAGGCCGGCCAGCACATCGGCACGCGGATTGGACAGCCATTCCTGGCGGATGGAATTGAACACGGGGATTGTCCTCCCCGCGGTCGGCGAGGGTTGGCGGATGGAATTGAAGGGTTGCGGGCACCGCGAGAACACGGCGGGCGCCTGCTGGCCAGCGGGCTCCCATGGAATGCCGCCGGCGAAGCCAGGAACCCTGCAAGGGCGCGCATTCTAGACCAAGCGGCGACGAATTGCCCGATGAGGGCGGCGGCGGGGATTCTGATGAGCGCGAGAGCGGGCGAATGCGGGCGCGGGATTCTGATGAGTGCGAGAGCGGGCGAGTGCGGGCGCGGAGATTCTGATGAGTGCGAGAGCGGGCGAATGCGGGCGCGGGATTCGATGAGTGCGAGAGCGGGCGAATGCGGGCGCGGGATTCGATGGATATTCCCGCGTTTCCGCTTCGTTGTTGGCTTCAGCCGCAATGCCTTCTACGACGAGCGGGCGAAGGGCGACGCGCGTTTCGCAGGTTGGTGGTGAGCGCATGCGAACCCCAACATCGAGGTGTCGGAAAAGGGTCGACGTGTGTGTTGGAGCGAAAGCCGTTGGGGTGCGCTGGCGCTTACCCAACCTACAAGGAGCGGCGCCAGGCGTCGCGGGATTCGCAGGCTGGTGCTGCCGCCTTTACTGCCTTCCGCCTTGGCCTTGCCCGGGGCCGCCAGGCGGGTGGCCTCCGCGCGACTGCCGGGCCGTTCTGAATTTTTCCAGCTGCTCGGCCGTCAGGATCGATTCCAGTCCGGCATCGACGGCAGCCCTGCCCGCTTCCGGATCGGCACCGGGCTCCGGACGGTTCTGCTCGAGCAGGTCGCGCAGCGCCACCTGCTGATCGGCGCTGAGGCCGAGGTGTTCGGTCATGCGCTGGACCATCTCGTCAGCGGACGGTGGCGGACCGCGCTGGGCCCAGGCGGCCATGGACACGACCATCATCATGGCGAGCAACATTTTCACTGTGACTTTCACGGATGCCTTCCTCTCGGATACATGGGTCTGACCGCAAAGATGCGCGTCGAATCTGGAGAGAAAATGGAGGAACGGCCGTTTGCGTGGAGTCGTCTGATTGGGGTTATTCTGCTGCCGCAAACCCACCTTCGACGTTGCATCCACGATGAATCAGGAAGTTTCCAGAACGCCGGTAAAAGGCATTTTTCGCAGACGCTGGCCAATGGCCCAGTCCTTGTTTGCGCTGATGTTCGTGCAGGTGCTCCTGTCCGTGCTGGTCATTGGCCTGGCCATGACCTGGAACCTGCGCCGCGGCTTTTCGCAATACCTGATCGATCGCGAAACGGAACTCCTTTCAACGTTCACCGAAGTAGCCGCCGAAGCGATTGCGCGGAACAAGGGCCTGGATGCGCTTCGCGGCAATCCCCGCCTCATGCGCGAGATGCTGCAGACCGTGGTTGGCCGCACCGGCGCGGTGGCGCCGTCGCGGGCAGGCCCGCCGGGACCGCCCGGCCCGCCGCCGCCCGATGGTGGACCCGGTCGCGCAGGGCCACCCGCCCATCCCCCGCGGAACGCGGACTTTCGCGGCCGCGTGGCGATCTACGACCTGCAAGGAAGATGGGTCACCGGCTTTCCACTGGATGCGGAGGAAAACCTGCTGTCGCTGCCGATCACGCTCGACGGCACTATCGTCGCCTATGCGAAGGCGGCGCTGCCGGTCGAATCGGACGGTATCGATGCGGATTTCCTTCGCAACCAATCCACCCTGATTGCGCTGGCCGCGATCGCGCTGCTGCTTTGCTCCGCCATTACATCGTGGCTGATGGCAAAGCGCTGGGCGGGTCCCTTGCGCGATATCCAGACTGGAACGGCCCTCGTCGCGGCGGGCGATTTCGATGTTCGCCTGAACGAGCGCGGCCCGATCGAGATCGCGCACGCGATCGGCAACATCAATGTCATGGTCGAGGCATTGAAGCGACTCGAAACCGCGCGCCGGCGCTGGCTCGCCGATATCTCGCACGAACTGCGCACGCCGGTGACGGTGCTGCGCGGGGAAATAGAATGCCTCAATGATGGCATCCGCCAGCCGTCCGAAGCGGTCATCCGGTCGCTGCACGAGGAGGTCATCGCGGTCAGCGCCCTGCTCGACGATGTCCACCTGATCTCGGTCGCCGACCTCGGCAAGATGCCCTGCCGGCTCAGCCAGTTCGACCTGGTTGCACAGTGCAGGCGCGCGATCGAACGGTTCCGCTCAATCGCCGGACAAAAGGGCATTGATCTGGAATTCGACAGCCCGTGCGCACAGATTGAGGTGACGGCGGATGTCGGCCGCATCGACCAGGTGCTTGGAAACCTGCTGTCCAATGCCATCAAGTATACCGATGCGCCTGGCAGGATCCGGCTTTCGGCAGACCGCCACGGCAACGGCGCGTCGCTGACCATCGAGGACAGCGCGCCGGCGCCGGGCCGCGACGAGATCGGACGCCTGTTCGAACCGTTCTACCGTACCGACAGCTCCCGCAGCCGGCTGGAAGGCGGAACCGGACTCGGACTGGCCGTATGCAAGGCCATCGTCGAGGCGCATGGTGGACAGATCAGGGCGTCGGCATCCACGCTGGGCGGGCTGCGCATCGATATCGAACTGCCTGCGGGAGGCTGAGTTGGAGAAATCACGACGACGGATCCTGGTGGCGGAAGACGACCGCAAGATTGCCGCGGTCCTCGCCGACTACCTGCAAGCGGAAGGCTATGCCGCGACCATCGTCGGCGACGGACTCGCGGCGGTGAATTCGATACAGGCGCAGGCCCCCGCGGCGGTGCTGCTGGATCTGAGCCTGCCGCAACTCGACGGCGTCGAAGTCTGTCGCAGGGTGCGCACGTTTTCCGCCGTGCCGATCATCATGGTCACGGCCAGGGTCGACGAGGTCGAACGGCTGCTCGGACTCTCGATCGGTGCCGACGACTACATCTGCAAACCGTTCAGCCCGAAGGAAGTGATGGCACGGCTCAATGCCCTGCTGCGACGCGCCGAAGGCAGGCTTGAAGCGGCCACGCGCGAGGCCTGGCGCATCGATGCCGAAGGCATGAGCATCGCCTTCGGGGGTCAGGCCCTCAACCTGACGCCGATCGAGTTCCGCCTGCTGCGATCCTTTCTCGACCAGCCAGGCCGGGTGTTCGCCCGCGATCAGCTCCTCGACAGATTGCACGAGGACTATCGCGAAGTGAGCGACCGCGCGATCGACAGCCACATCAAGAATCTGCGCAAGAAGATCACGGCCGTCGGCGGCGATCCTGAGGCGATCGAGTCGATCTACGGCGTCGGCTATCGCTACAGCCCGAAGCAGCGCCAGGGCGCCTGACCTGCCCCGTCCATACTGACTCCATGGTTTGCACGGATGCTGTGGCGATCCCTTCGGCTCGCGGGCTGCAATCCGCGGCCCGAAATCCCGCCAGCCGCGTCCCGCAACGCCCGCGGCTCCGATTCGATCGTCGCCGCGCAGGATCCACCAGGAGGAAACGATGCGCACCATCCACCCGCTTGCCTATGCCGCGTTCGCCGGCTGCCTTGGCCTCATCGCCTGCAGCGATGCGACCGACCGGGCGCCGGAGCCCGTGGCCGATGCCGCGGAGACTTCCGGACTTGCCGCGATCACCGGCTTCTTCGGGCACGCGAACATCGTCTCCGCACCGACGATCGTCGATTGCACGCTGTCCGGCGGCACGCGCACGCGATGCTTCTCGATCACGGTCAAGAGCGAGCCATCCGGCCATGCACCCGGACCGTGGTGCCCGAACAACGTGGTCGATGGTCCGCAGGCCGGCGGAATCTGGATGAGTGGCGGGAAGATCCACGATGTCGATGGACCGTTCGTGAAGAATCTCGCAACGTTCTACAACGACGCCACATGGCAGCTTTTCGATGCGGCGACCGGGAAGATCAGGGTCACCGACAGCCTCGAAGCCTGCCAGGCCGCCGCGCGGCCGGACGTGGATCCGGCCTACCGCAACTATTGCGTGCAATGCCTGCCGGAATACATGCCCGAAGATGCGACGATGACCTACGTGATCCCGCTGCATCCGCAGCCGCCCGGCCTGCGCGGCGCGACCGCAGGCGGCCATTCCGGGATTGCTTCGGATGGGGTGCTGCTCGACGGCCCGGCACCGCTGGACGCGATACTCGGCGCGCATACGATAGCCCCGCTGGACGACTGCGGCGGCCACGTGAATCCGCATGCCGGTTACCACTACCACGCGGTGACGGATTGCCTGGACGCCATCTCGCCGGCCGACGCGCACGGTGCGCAGATCGGCATCGCGATGGACGGCTACAGGATCTTCGCCCACCATCTCGGCGACGGCAGCGACCCTGTCGGCCTTGATCGCTGCAACGGCCACTCGGCCGAGGGCCTGGCCTACCACTACCATGCCGGCGAGCCCGGATCGAACGCGATCCTCGGTTGCCTGAGCGCCGAATATGGATGCGCCTCGGAAGACCCGGGCCAGCCATGCGATGCTTCCGCGCAGCGCCGCCCTCCTCCACCCGGACAGGGTCCACCGCCAGGGGCTGCGCGACCCGCGGCGGCCAGGTAGACAACAGGGTTTTTTCCTGGGTGATTGCAGCGACAAGATCCGCTGCTCCCTGGTGGCGGCCATGGCCCGCTCATGCGAATTCGGTCACGAAAGCCATCGGGCCTCTCCATTGTTCGCACATATTTCCGGCATAGCTTCGAAGGCGCCGACGATCCCGGCGATTCGGAGATTTCCAGATGCGCGCATTGTTGTTGTTTCTCGTTGTCAGTCTTTCCGGGGTCGAAGCCGCCACTGCGGCGGACCAGGTTCCATCGCGGCGCCATCGCGCCGATCCGTCGGCCCAGCAGGTCCGGCCCGGCGGCGGCAATCCCGGTGATCCGCTGCCGGGGCTTACCGATGCGCAGCTGCTCGATTTCGCCGCCGGCAAGGACGAATTCCTCAACGTCGAGGATGCCGAAGGCGGGCTTGGGCCCATCTTCAACAACAGTTCGTGCGTGAGTTGCCACTCGGCGCCTGCCGCCGGCGGATCGAGCGCCGAGCTGGTGACGCGATTCGGCCTGAGCGACGGCGATCTGTTCGATCCGCTGGCCGATCTCGGCGGATCGCTGTTGCAGAGCCAGGCCATCGATCCGCTGGCCCAGGAGCTCGTGCCCGACATCGCCGATGTCGTCGCCATGCGCGAATCGACGCCACTGTTCGGGCTCGGACTCATCGAGGCCATTCCCGACGAGGCGATCATCGCCAACGCGCGCCGCCAGAAGCGCAACGGAGTCGGCGGACGCGTTGCGCTGGTCGCGGACCTGGCGAGCGGCGAGCTCCGCGTCGGGCGTTTCGGCTGGAAGGCACAGCTGGCGACCCTGCTTGATTTCGCGGCCGACGCCTATGTCA
Organism: uncultured Gammaproteobacteria bacterium; assembly: GCA_963822465.1. Classification (GTDB taxonomy): domain Bacteria; phylum Pseudomonadota; class Gammaproteobacteria; order Xanthomonadales; family Rhodanobacteraceae; genus Dokdonella. The sequence goes on from CAWGHP010000016.1 coordinate 28,334, forward strand.
ACGAGATGGGCATCACCAGCCGCATATTCCCCGACGAGAACGCGCCCAACGGCAACCAGGAGCTGCTCGCACAGTTCGACGCCGTGCTCGATCCGGAAGACCAGGTCGACGAGGAGACCGGCAAGGGCGACATCGATCATGCGGCAGACTTCATGCGGCTGCTTGCGCCCCCTGCGCGCCGGTCGCCCAGCGCCTCGGCACGCGCGGGCGAGCGACTGTTCGATCGCGTCGGCTGCTCGGATTGCCATACGCCGCAGTTCCGCACCGGATCGAGCGAGATCGCCGCCCTCAGTCGCAAGCAGGTTGCCCTCTATTCGGACCTGCTCCTGCATGACATGGGCTCACTCGCGGACGGCATTGCCCAGGGCGCGGCCACGCCTCGCGAGATGAAGACCGCACCGCTGTGGGGATTGCGCGACAGCGCGCCGTATCTGCACGATGGCCGCGCGGCAACCGTCGACGCAGCCATCCAGGGCCACGAGGGCGAAGCCGCGCGCACGCGCAGCGCCTATCTCCGCCTCGGCAATCGCGATCGACAGCAACTGCTCGACTTCCTCGATTCGCTCTGATCCCGGACCAACGGCTCCCGGGAAGTCGCGCACGGGATGCGGGCATGCTTGCCGGGAGTTCGCTGGTCATCACGCGGTGATGCCCGCTTCGGTGGATGGATGATGCCCGCTTCCGTGCATGCTTCCCGCATCCACGGACGGGGCTCGCTACGACGGATGCTTGTGGCCTCGACGGATGCCGTTCGCCCTGACGATGCATTCCGCTTCCCTGCAGGAACGCCACGGGATTCGATGGCGTTTCACGTGTTGCCGCTTCAATGCCTTCGGCATTGCCGTTCATCCTTCGACAGGCTCAGGACGAACGGATATTTCGGCACCCGGCCGTCCATGCACGTTGAACCTTCACTCGGGAAACTCAAAAAATAGCGATACCGTTCGCCCCGGATCGGCGTCCGGGGCAGGCTCCGGGCCCGTCGAACGGTGAACTCCAATCATCGATACCGTGCGCCGCCGGATCAGTGTCCGGGGCAGGCTCCGGGCCTGTCGAAGGGTGAACTCCAGTCTACGGAGCCGAGGATTCCCGTGGCTTGCGCCGTTCGCGCAGCAACTCGTGCTGCACTTCGCTGAAGGCCCGGTAGCGCTGCTGCCAGTCGGAGGGCTGGGTGACGCGCGTGATCTCCACCGCGGTGACCTTGTATTCGGGGCAGTTGGTGGCCCAGTCCGAATTTTCCGTGGTGATCACGTTGGCGCCCGAGAACGGGAAATGGAACGTGGTGTAGACCACGCCAGGCTGCATGCGCTCGCTGATCCGGGCCCGCAACACCGTCTCGCCGGCGCGGCTGGCGATGCCGACCCAGTCGCCTTCGACGATGCCGCGCTGCTCGGCGTCGTGCGGGTGGATCTCGAGAAGATCTTCGCTGTGCCAGACCGTGTTCGGCGTGCGCCGCGTCTGCGCGCCGACGTTGTACTGGCTCAGGATGCGCCCGGTGGTCAGGATCAGCGGGAATTTCGCATTGACCTTTTCCGTGGTCGGAACGTATTCGGTGAGCATGAAGCGCCCCTTGCCGCGCACGAATTCCTCGACGTGCATGGTCGGCGTGCCATCCGGTGCCTGCGCGTTGCACGGCCACTGGATGCTGCCGAGTTCGTCGAGCTTCGCGTAGCTGACGCCGGCGAAGGTCGGTGTCAGGCGCGCGATCTCGTCCATGATCTCGGACGGATGCGTGTAGGCCATCGGGTAGCCGAGCGCATTGGACAGCAGTTGCGTGATCTCCCAGTCGGCATGGCCGGCGACCGGCTTCATCACGCGGCGCACGCGCGAGATGCGCCGCTCGGCATTGGTGAAGGTGCCGTCCTTCTCGAGGAAGGTCGAGCCGGGCAGGAAGACGTGGGCGAACTTGGCCGTCTCGTTGAGGAACAGGTCCTGCACGACCACGCATTCCATCGCCCGCAGGGCCGCGGTCACGTGCTGGGTGTTCGGATCGGACTGGCCGATATCCTCGCCTTCGATGTAGAGGCCCCTGAACTCGCCGTCGAGCGCGGCCTCGAACATGTTCGGAATGCGCAGGCCCGGCTCGGCGAGCAGGGTCACGCCCCAGTCCTGCTCGAAGCTCGCGCGCACGCTCGAATCGGAAACATGCCGGTAGCCGGGCAGCTCGTGCGGGAACGAGCCCATGTCGCAGGAACCCTGCACGTTGTTCTGGCCGCGCAGGGGATTCACGCCGACGCCGGCACGACCGATGTTGCCGGTCGCCATGGCGAGGTTGGCGATCGCCATGACCGCGGTCGAGCCTTGCGAATGTTCGGTGACGCCGAGGCCGTAATAGATCGCGGCATTGCCGCCGGTCGCGAACACGCGTGCGGCACCGCGCATCTGCGCGGCCGGCACGCCGGTTTCGGCTTCGGTGGCCTCGGGCGAATGGCGCGGATCGGCGACGAAGGCTTTCCATTTGGCGAACGCCGCAGGTTCGCAGCGCAGCGCGACGAAGGCCTCGTCGACCAGTCCTTCACTGACGATCACGTGGGCCAGCGCATTGAGCAGGGCGACATTGGTGCCGGGCCGGAGCTTGAGCAGGAAGTCCGCCTCGACGTGCGGCGCGCGGGCGAGATCGATGCTGCGCGGATCGGCGATGATCAGTTTCGCGCCCTCGCGCAGGCGCCGCTTCATCTGCGAGGCGAACACCGGATGGCCATCGGTCGGATTGGCGCCGATGACGAAGATCACGTCGGCCTGCCTGACCGAATCGAAATCCTGGGTGCCGGCCGATTCACCAAGGGTGGCCTTGAGCCCGTAGCCGGTCGGCGAATGGCAGACGCGCGCGCAGGTATCGACATTGTTGTTGCCGAACGCCGCGCGCACGAGCTTCTGCACGAGCCAGGTCTCCTCGTTGGTGCAACGCGAGGAAGTGATGCCGCCGACCGCACCGCGCCCGTGCTCGGCCTGGATGCGGCGGAATTCGCGCGCCGTGTGGGCGATCGCTTCCTCCCACGACACCACGGTCCATGGATCGCTGATCTTCGCGCGGATCATCGGCTTCGTGATGCGGTCCGCGTGGGTGGCATAGCCAATCGCGAATCGTCCCTTCACGCAGGCATGGCCGTGATTGGCCTTGCCGTCGATGTGCGGAACCATGCGCACGATGTCTTCGCCCTGCATTTCGGCGCGGAACGAGCAGCCGACGCCGCAGTAGGCGCAGGTGGTGACCACGCTGCGCTGCGGCTGGCCTTTTTCGATCAGCGACTTCTCCGACAGCGTCGCGGTCGGGCAGGCCTGCACGCAGGCGCCGCAGGAGACGCACTCGGAGGCGAGGAAGGACTCGTCCTGGCTGGCGGCGACTTTCGAGTCGAATCCGCGGCCCTGGATGGTCAGTGCGAACGTGCCCTGCACCTCGTCGCAGGCGCGCACGCAGCGCGAGCAGACGATGCACTTCGAGGGATCAAAGGTGAAATAGGGGTTCGAGGTATCGCTGGCGACGAAGCGCGGATTGGGATCTTTGTGAAGAGTGCGGCCAGGGATGGCCGCTTCTTGATCTTCGCGAGAAGGGACGCTCGCACGGATACGATTCTCCGGGAACACGTGATTCGCGCCGTCGTAGCCATAGCGCACTTCGCGCAGGCCGACCGCGCCGGCCATGTCCTGCAGTTCGCAGTGGCCGTTGGCCGGACAGGTCAGGCAATCGAGCGGATGATCGGAAATGTAGAGTTCCATCACGCCGCGGCGGATTTCGGCCAGCTTCGCGTTCTGCGTGGTCACCTTCATGCCTTCGGCGACCGGCGTCGTGCACGAGGCGGGATAGCCCTTCATGCCCTCGATCTGCACGAGGCAGAGCCGGCACGAACCGAAGGCATCGAGGGTATCGGTCGCGCACAGGCGCGGAATGGCGATGCGCTGCAGCGCCGCCGCGCGCATCACCGAGGTGCCGGCCGGTACCCTGACCGCCACGCCATCGATTTCGAGGCGCACGAGTTTCAGCGTATCCAGCGAGTGGATGGCCGGCGTGCCGTAGTCGGTGTCTGCAATGGAACGCATGCACGTTCTCCCGGGGTGTTGCCCGTCTTGCGCGTAATCTCGCGAGTATGCGCGCCTGGGCATGTGCAGAAAAGACGTCGCGTGATCCCTATCGCTACTCTGTAGGAAGCGGCTTCAGCCGCGATGCTTTTTTTCGGCGTGACGGAGAGCATCGGGCCTGATGGTCTCTCCTACAATGTGCTGGCGAAGGGCGGCGCGGGATTCATTGACGTTTCCCTCGCCGCGAAATCCTCGGGGAAATGCTTCATCGCGCTGAGCACCGGCAGCGGCGTCAATCCGCCGAGCGCGCACAGCGAACCATGCGTCATCGTATCGCAGAGGCTGTGCAACAGGATCCTGTGGGCCTCCGCATCGACGCCACTGCGGATGCGGTCGATGACCTCGACGCCGCGGATCGAGCCGATCCGGCACGGCGTGCACTTGCCGCAGGATTCAATCGCGCAGAACTCCATCGCAAAGCGGGCCTGCTCGGCCATGTCGACCGTGTCGTCGAAGACGACGATGCCGCCGTGGCCGAGCAGGGCGTCGATGCCGGCGAATGCCTCGTAGTCGATCTCGATGTCGAACTGCGACTCCGGCAGATAGGCGCCGAGCGGGCCACCGACCTGCACGGCGCGGATCGGACGGCCGCTGGCGGTGCCGCCGCCGAAGTCATGCAGCAGATCGCGCAAGGTCGTGCCGAAGGCCAGTTCGATCAGTCCGCCGCGCCTGATGTTGCCGGCGAGCTGGATCGGCAGCGTGCCACGCGACCTGACCGTGCCGAGATCGAGATACCACTCGGCGCCATTGACGAGGATATCGGGCACGGCGGCCAGGGTGATCACGTTGTTGACGACCGTGGGCTGGCCGAACAGGCCCTTGATGGCCGGCACCGGTGGCTTGAATCGCACCTGCCCGCGGCGGCCCTCGAGGCTCTCGAGCAACGAGGTTTCCTCGCCGCAGACATAGGCGCCGGCGCCGATGCGCAGTTCGAGATCGAAGGCGCGGCCGCTGCCCTGGACATCCGCGCCGAGCCAGCCCGCCGCGCGCGCGCGTTCGATGGCCTCGGCGAAGATCTGCCGGGTCAACGGGTACTCGCTGCGCAGGTAGACGTAGCCCTTGTCGGCACCGACCGCGAAACCGGCGATGACCATGCCTTCGATCAAGCGGTACGGATCGCCCTCCATGACCATGCGATCGGAGAACGTGCCCGAGTCGCCTTCGTCCGCGTTGCAGACGATGAATTTCCGGCCATCCGGCTGGTCGAGTGCGGTCTTCCATTTGATCCCGCACGGAAACGCCGCGCCACCGCGCCCGCGCAGGCCCGAATCCATGACGGCCTGCACGATCGCGGCGGGCGTCATCGACGCCGCGCGCTGCAGGCCTTGCCAGCCACCCAGCGCGCGGTAGCCGTCGAGATCGAGCGGATCGTTGATTCCGTTGCGCGCAAAGCAGACGCGCTGCTGGCGCTTGAGCCAGTCGATGTCGGCGACCGCGCCGAGCGCGAGCGGATGCCTGCAATCGTGCGGGAAACCGGCCTCGAAAAGGCTGGCGACGTCACTGGCCGAGACAGGCCCGAATCCGATCCGGCCATCGGCCGTCTCGACCTCGACCAGCGGCTCGAGCCAACAAAGGCCTCTCGACCCATTGCGGACGATGGTCACATCGAAACCGCGATCCCGCGCCTCGCCCTGGATCTTCATCGCCACCGCATCCGCCCCGCAGGCGACCGCGCTGGTATCCCGCGGAACAAGGATGCGCACGCTCACGGTTGCTTCCCGCAACTGTCGATGAGGCGATCGATCTCGTCGATCGAGATCCGGCCGCGCACCTCGCCATCGAGCAGCGCGGAGGGCGCGCACGCGCAATTGCCGAGGCAGTAGACCGCTTCGAGGGTGATCGCGCCGTCCGCCGTCGTCTCGTTGAAACCGACGCCAAGGCGCTGGCGCACATGCGCTTCGAGCGCGCGGGCGCCCATCGCCTGGCAGGCTTCTGCGCGACACAGGCCAAGCACGTGCCGACCGGGTGCCTCGCTGCGGAAGTGGTGATAGAAACTGATCACGCCATGCACTTCGGCGCGACTGAGGTTGAGCGCATCGGCCACCAGCGGCACCGCGGCCGGGGGGACGAAGCCGAGCGCATCCTGGATGCCGTGCAGGATCGGCAGCAGGGCGCCCGGCAGCGCCACGCACGACGCGATCGCTGCACGCACCGCTTCGCGGGAGGCGTCATCGAGCTCGACGCCTGGCGTGCCCTGGCTCTTGTTGTCAGTGCGCGGGGTCATTGCGCCCTCGTCGGTGGCGGAGGACTGCGGCGGCTGCGGCGACCTGGCCCGGTCGGCGAACCGCCGCGTTCATCAAGACAGTCTACCTTGCCGAGTCTGCCGCGGGATCCACATGGCTGGTGGTGAGGATCACATCGTAATCCTTGCCCTTGGCCTCGGGCGCCTTCGACGGAAAGGCGAAACTGACGGTCTTGCCGACCAGCGCGGTGATGGAATTGTTCGCGCGCTCGACCCACTTTCCATTGAGCCGGCCGAAGAAGGTCAGTTCCAGCTTGATCGACTCCTTGCCGTCCGGCGCATCGGACAACGGGCTGGCCTTGACCAGGATGCGGAAACCGTCGTCCGGCCTGCCCGCTTTTTCGTCCTTTACTTCGGCCTGCGCGCCGGCTTCGGCCACGATCGCCGGCTTGCCGATCAGCGAGCCATTGCGCGAGATGGTCATGTCGATGCGGTACGCGGCCGCCGGAGCCGCGGCGGCCTGGCCGCAGGCGGATGCGAACAGCAGGAGCAGCGCTGCGGCGCTGAGGATTTTTCTGGTTTTCATCAACTGGACACTCTTGGATGGGAAGGATTGAACGGGAAAACGCCACTGGCGCCTTGCAAAACGCCTGCAGGCTCGGACTGCGCAGCGGCCTGCTTGTTCCCGCCACGGCCGCCTATTCTTCCACGTCGCAACGGCTGGCGTCCCTATCCGAGACGCCGCCTGCCGTTCGGTGGCGTCCAGCGCGCGAGCGCCTCGCGGGTCCGCTTGCGTCCCAATTCGATGACGGACTCCGCGCGATGGAAATCATAGAAGGTGCAGATGTTGCGCGGAATCGTGATCAGCAGGTCGGGCGGCTGCGCGGCGAGCTTGAGGCGGGTGATCGTTTCCTGCACGGTATCGAGCGAGCGCGCGAACAGCTCGAGCATGCTCGGATCGCGAACCGCATCGTCGGCCCCGGATTTGCCGAGCAGCGAGGCGAACATCCGGCGCACCGGACCCGGCGGCTTGCCGCCGTCGCCGTTCTCCTCGGCCGCCAATTCGCCGTGCGGTTCCAGGCCTGGCCAGGTCGATGCGACGGACAACGAATCCAGCGGCTCTTCCGGGCCGTTCACATCCACCGCGATGGTCGCATCGGTCAGGTCGCGCAAGGTGGGCGACACCGGCAGGGGATTGAGCAATCCGCCGTCGACCAGCAGGCGTCCCTGGTAATGGTGCGGGCGGAACACGGTCGGGATGGCGATCGACGCGCGGATCGCCTCGAACAGCGAACCGTGCGAAAACCAGACCTCGCGCTGCGCATCGAGGTCGACCGCGACGGCGGTGTAGCTGACCGGAAGGTCCTCGATGCAGACATCGCCGACATGTTCGCGCATGGCGCCGATGATGCGGTCGCCCTTGATGAAACCGCCACCGCGAAAGGTCACGTCGAGCAGGCGCAGCACGTCGAGGCGCGCCAGCGGCAATACCCAGTCGCGATAGTTGTCGAGCTTGCCTGCGGCATATACGCCGCCGACCAGGGCGCCCATCGAACTGCCGGCGATCGAGCGGATGTCGAAGCCCTGTGCCAGCAGTTCCTCGATGACACCGATATGCGCATAACCGCGCGCGCCGCCGGAGCCGAGCACGAGCGAAATCGGCCGCTTCCGCTGCGGCGCGGCCTTCGGCGAGCCCGTTTCGATCGCTTCCATGGGAAGAATCTACCGCATTCCGCCATCCCGGCGCGCGAGCGGGGCCTGGCGCCGCCCCGGTGGGCCCGGCATCGCCTGATCGCGCAAGGGGTCGCCGCGAACCGGCCAGGCCGGCAAATGCGCCGAAAGTCAGGCCTTCTGGTACGACCCGATCGCCAGCTGCAGCAGGATCCTCATCTCCTCGCGCAACGAGACCGGCGAGACGACTTCGGCATCGGGGCCGTACTTGAGCACGTCCATCAGCAGCTCGCGCGAATTGCTGTAGGGCACTTTCAGTTCATAACGGCCATCCGGCAGCCAGTGGCCTTCCTGGCTGGAGTGCCAGTGCTCGTCGGCGACCCAGCGTGCCGCGTGCTCGGAAAAATGGATGACGGCGGTCGCCTTGGGTGCGCCGGAGAAAATCCCGTAGCTCGACGCGAGGTGCGCGTCGAGTTCGGCGAGATCGCGGTCGAGGGAATCCTGGTCCGAGATCTTCGGCGCGCGCATGCGGTCGAGGGCGAAACTGCGCAGGGCCTCCTTGCCGTGATCCCAGGCATCGAGGTACCAGTTGTCGCGGTAGTGCGCGAGCCGCTGCGGCGAGACCTCGCGCGTGGTCGGCGCATTGGTCGTGCGCGCACGGTACTCGAAGGTCAGTCGCTTGCGGTTGAGCAGGGCGCTCGACACGGCGCGGAACACGACCTGGTCGAGCTTGCGCGCACCGCTGGCGATGACGCGGATGCGTTCAACCGGCAGCGCGCGCCCGCTGGCGTGGTCGGAGAGCAGGGTCTCGATGCGCGCCCGGAACGGCGCCAGCGCGCCGGCCAGGACCCCGGGATCCGAGCGGTCGAGCAGTTCGTTGAGTGCGAGCAGCGCCGCCAGTTCCTCGCTCGACAGCCACAGGCCGGGCAGCTCGAAGCGATCGGCCTCGTCCCTGGCATAGTGGATCGTGCCGTTTTCCGGATCGCTTTCGATCGGCGCACCGAGCGCATCGCGCAGGAAGGCGATGTCGCGGTACATGGTCGCCCGCGAACATTGCAGTTCCTCCTGCACGCGCTTGAGCGCGACCGGATAGCGCGCGGACTTGAGCATCCGGTGCAGGAGCTGGGTGCGTTCGTAGCGATCCATGGGCGCGCAATGCCGGCTGGCCAGACGGGTGGCGAGTTTCGCACAAGATCGCGGGATTCGGGATGACCAGCCGTTCGGCTGTTGAAAGCCGTCACGTGACGAAAAGCATCGCGGCTGAAGCCGCCTCCTACAAGGAACCGGCAATGTGGGCGGGTCGTCGCATCCCCATTCCCCATTCCCCATTCCCCATTCCCCATTCCCGAATCCCGGCTTTCAACAGCCGAACGGCTGGTCAAGGCATCGGGCATGAATGCCTCTCCTACGAAGAGCGGGCGAACCAGGGCGCGGGATTCGATGACGTATTCGCCGTTGCCGCTCCGAAACATTGCGACCGCCTAGGGAACTGATCCGAACGCGCCCTCGCTTTCGAGCAGCTTGCGCGCGATCTGCATGCGCTTTTGCGCGTCGGCGGAATCCGGCATGTCGATATTGACCGCGAAGAACCAGCGCCGGCCCGCGCGCTCGACCCAGCCGACGACCCAGCCGAGATCGGCCTTGCCGTCGGCTGCGCCATGCGTGGACCAGCCGGTCTTGGCGTGCAGGATCCAGGTCGACGCGTCCTCGACGATGGTGATGCGGCGGACGGTTTCCTGCGCGCGCCCGGAAAACGGCAGGGTTCCGTCGGCAAGGCGGCGCAGGAAGTCGATCTGCTCGATGGCCGAAATGCGCAGCGATTCATCGAGCCAGAACATGTCGACGGCGCCACCAATGCGGTGGTTGCCGTAGCCGACCTTGTCGAGCAAGTCCTGCATGCGTTTGGCGCCGATGCGCCGGGCCATCTCCTGATAGAACCAGACCACCGAGAATTTCATGCCACTGGCCAGGCTGTGGTCGCGGTTCCATGTTTGGTACTGACGCTGTTTTCCATCCCAGCGGATCACCTCGTGTTCGTCCTTGACCGCATCGCTGTCGAGCGCGGCCATCGCGTTGAAAACCTTGAAGGTCGAAGCCGGCGAATAGGCATGATCGGCACGTGCGCGATCGTGCACGAGCCAGCGCTGGCCGGATTCGTCGTAGATGACGGCCGTGCCGCTGACGCCGGCTTCGCTGAACACGCGACTCCAGTCGGCGCGTTCCTGCCAGTCCGGCGCGGCGCCGCGCACCATGGACGACGCGGACGCCGCGACCAGCAAGCCCAGGATCACCATCAAACGCCTCATGCCGTCTCTCCATCGAAATTCCCGGCGGGCGCGCAGATTCGAGCCGAAACAAGGATTTGCGGCGTCCGAATTCTGGCATTTTGCGGGCAACGCCCCTGCACACGGATTTAACCATTACCATCGCAGGTTCCTGAGCAACGCACCGTCGCGTCATGCCGCATGCCTCCCTTGCGCTGAATACGCCCATTGCGGACGTGGTCAAGACGACCACGTGCTACATGTGCGCATGCCGCTGCGGCATCCGTGTCCATCTCAAGGATGGCCGCGTGCGTTACATCGACGGCAATCCGAAGCATCCGGTCAATCGCGGCGTGATATGCGCCAAGGGATCGGCCGGCATCAAGCAGCACTACTCGCCGGCGCGGCTGGGCAAACCCCTGCTGCGCATCGGCGAACGCGGCGCTGGCGAGTTCCGCGAAATCGAATGGGAAGAGGCGCTTGCGATCGCCGCGAAGTGGCTGGGCGACATCCGCCAGCGCAACCCCGATGAGCTGGCCTTCTTTACCGGACGCGACCAGTCGCAGGCGCTGACCAGCTGGTGGGCGCAGCAGTTCGGCACGATCAACTACGCGGCCCATGGCGGCTTCTGTTCGGTGAACATGGCCGCGGCCGGCATGTATACGCTCGGCGGCAGCTTCTGGGAGTTCGGCGAACCGGACTGGGAACTGACGAAATACCTGATGCTGTGGGGCGTCGCCGAGGACCACGATTCGAATCCGATCAAGCTCGGCCTCGGCAAGCTCAAGGCGCGCGGTGCCAGGATCGTCGCGATCAACCCGGTGCGCACCGGCTACGGCGCGATCGCCGATGAATGGGTGCCGATCAATCCGGGTACCGATGGCCTGCTCGCCGGCGCCTTCATCCATGAACTGCTGCGCACCGATCGCATCGATTTCGATTACCTGGTGCGCTACACGAATGCGCATCACCTGGTCATCCGCGATCCGGGCGCGGCGGATGATGGCCTGATCGCGCGCGATGCGGAAGGGCACGCGCTGTGTGCGGCGCGCTGCCATGCTCGTCATCCCGGCGCAGGCCGGGATCCAGCGTCTCTGCTTGTCGGTCCGAAGGCTCTGGATCCCGGCCTGCGCCGGGATGACGGTGAGGGGAAGGGGCTGGATGACGGTGAGGTAGGCGGGTCGGCTTCCAGCAATGGCGGGGTTGGGCATGGCGGCGATTCGATCGAAATCGTTCGCGCGGGAAGCGTGGATATTTCGCCGATGGTTGTCGGTGAGTACACGCTGGCCGACGGGCGCAAGGCGGTTCCGTCGTTCCAGTTGCTGGCCGAGCGCTTCCTGGCCGACGACTGCGCGCCGGCCGCCGTCAGCGAACGCTGCGGCGTCGATGCCGGGACGATCCGCCGCCTGGCACGCGAGCTGGCCGAAACCGCGTTCGACCAGGCGATCACCCTCGCGCAGCCCTGGACCGATGCGCACGGTCGCCGCCACGAAACGATGACCGGCCGCCCGGTCGCGATGCATGCGATGCGCGGCATCTCGGCGCATGCGAACGGATTCCATACCTGCCGCACGCTGCATGTCTTGCAGATGCTGCTCGGCGCGATCGACACACCCGGAAGTTTCCGCTACCAGCCGCCCTGCCCGAAGCCCGCGCCGCCACCCGGCCGGCCCGGCAAGTCGCGCAAGGACGACGGCACGCTCGATGGCGGTCCGCTAGGCTACGTGCAGTCGCCGGAGGATCTCCTGGTCGATGCCGACGGCCAGCCGCGCCGCCTCGACAAGGCCTATTCCTGGGAATACCCGCTCGCTGCGCACGGCCTCATGCATTCGGTCATCCGCAATGCCTGGGCCGGCGATCCGTACCGCATCGACACCTTGTTCATGTTCATGGCCAACATGGGCTGGAACTCGTCGATGAACACCGGCGAGACGCGGCGCATGTTGTGCGACCGCGATCTGGCGACCGGCGAATACCGGATTCCGCACATCATCTATTGCGATGCGTATCACTCCGAAACCGTCGCGTTCGCCGACCTTGTCCTGCCCGACACGACCTATCTCGAGCGCCATGACTGCATCAGCATGCTCGACCGCCCGATCTCGGACGCCGATTGCGCCGCCGATGCGATCCGCCAGCCGGTGACCGCGCCGGATCGCGACGTGCGCCCGTTCCAGGACGTGCTGATCGATCTCGGCACGCGGCTGGGACTGCCGGGTCTCCTCAACGAGGACGGCAGCGCGAGGTATCCACGCGGCTTCGCCCAGTTCATGGTCGAGCACGAACGCGCGCCCGGCGTCGGCATGCTCGCCGGCTGGCGCGGCGTGGACGGCACGAGGTCCGGCTTCGGCGAACCCAATCCACGGCAACTCCAGCGCTACATCGAGCACGGTTGCGTCTGGGAAGCGAAGGTTCCCGCCTCCGCGCGCTATTACAAGATGGCCAATCGCGATTACCTGGCCTGGGCCAGGTCGCTGGGATTCCTCGCTTCGACCGAGGCGATCGTCCTGCAACTCTACTGCGAGACGCTGCAGCGCTTTCGCCTCGCCGCGCAGGGCCACGGTGCGCAGCAGCCGCCCGAACGAGAGCGCGAACGCGTCGCGCGCTACTTCGATCCGCTGCCGTTCTGGTACGCCTCGGTGGGCACGCAAGACGAATCCGGCTATCCGCTGCACGCCATCACCCAGCGTCCGATGTTCATGTACCACAGCTGGGGATCGCAAAACGCCTGGCTGCGCCAGATCACCGCGCGCAACTACCTCTACCTGAATCCGCGCACGGCGCAGGAACACGCAGTCGGCGACGGCGACTGGATCTGGCTGGCCTCGCCGCTCGGCCGTATTCGCGTGCAGGCGAAATGGCACTCGGCAACGGCGCCGGGCACGTTGTGGACCTGGAACGCGATCGGCAAGCACAAGGGCGCCTGGGGACTCAAGCCCGACGCGCCGGAAAACCGGGATGGCTTCCTGCTCAACCACCTGATCGACGAACTGTTGCCTGCGGCCGGCGATTCTCGTCACTATGCCAACGCGGACCCGGTTAGCGGACAGGCGGCCTGGTTCGATTTGCGCGTGCGCATTGAACGCGACCCTTTCCCCGGTCAGGATGGGCATCGCGTGGAACTTCACCAAGCGGGGACCATCCAATGACCTTGCCGCAGTGGGAGACCCTGATCCTGGTGGTCGGCGCCATCACGCTGTTCGCCAGCGAGAAGGTGCGCATCGATATCGTCGCGCTGATCGTGCTGGTGCTGATGGTCGTGCTCGGCCTCGTCTCGCCCGGCGAGGCGCTGGCCGGGTTCAGCAACGAAGCGACCATCACGGTCGCGGCGATGTTCGCGCTGAGCCTCGGCATCGAGCGCTCCGGAGCGCTCGAACCACTGGGCCGACTGCTCTCGCGAATCCGCCGGCCGTGGCTGCTGACCCTGTGCCTGATGCTGGCGATCGCGCCAATGGGCGCGTTCGTCAAGAACATTGCCCTCGTCGCGACCTTCCTGCCGCTCGCCCTGCGCGTGTGCGCGAATACCGGCACGTCGCCCGCGCGCGTGCTGCTGCCGATGGCCTATGCGGCGCAAATGGGCGGCGTCTGCACGCTGATCGGCACCTCGTCCAACCTGCTCGCCGACAGCATGGCCCAGCAACATGGCCTGCAGGGATTCGGCGTCTTCGAGTTCACCCGCCTCGGCGCCCTGCTGGCTGTCGTCGGCATCACCTACCTGATGCTGGTCGGACGCTGGCTGCTGCCGAAGGAGATCACGCCGCTGGTGATCGCCGAGAAGGACATCGGCAAGTACGTGACTGAACTGAAGGTCACGGCGGATTCCCCGCTGGTCGGACAGACCATCGCCGATGCCAGGCTCGGCGACAAGTACAGCATCTACCCGCTGGAACTCCTGCGCGGCGATCGCCACCTGTGGTCGCCGCGCTCGCAGGAACTCGAGGTCGACGACGTGCTGCTGGTCCGCGGCGACTGGGACAAGATCGAGGATTTCCGCAAGCGCGCGGTCCTCGAGATCGACCCCGAGAACCGCTACGGCCACGACAAGGGCACGGCACGCGTTCTCGTCGAAGTCATGGTCAAGCCGGCCAGCACGATCGAAGGCAGTTCGCTCGAGGAACTCGACTTCAAGCGCAACCACGATGCGATCGCACTGGCCATCCACCAGCGCGGCCGCATCCTGCGCGACAAGCTCAAGGACGTGCGCCTGGCGGCCGGCGACGTCCTCTTGCTGCTGGTCAGCGACACCGGCGCGATGGCGTTGCGCAGCGACGAGCGTTTCGTCGTGCTGAGCGAGCGCGAGGACACCCGCCGCACTCCCAAGCGCGCCATAGCGGCGGTACTTATCATGATCTCGGTGGTCGTCATCTCGGGCCTGCACTGGCTGCCGATCCCCGTCGCCGCGATCGCCGGGGCCGTGGCCATGGCAGTGGCCGGCTGCTACGGACGCAAGGACCTCTACGAAGGCATCGACTGGAAGATCATCGTCCTGCTCGCGGCGATCCTTCCGCTCGGCACGGCGATCGAGAACAGCGGCCTCTCGCATACCCTGGTCCAGGCCGGCATGGGCGTGGTGGGCGAACACGGTCCGCTGGCCGCGCTGCTGATGGTCTACCTGCTGACCGCGCTGCTGACCGAACTGATGGGCCACAACCCATCCGTGGTCCTGATGATCGGCATCGCCATCACCGTGGCGCACACGGTGGACGCCGATCCCCGTCCGTTCGTGGTCGCCGTCGCCTTCGCCGCGGCGACCTCGTTCGCGACGCCGGTCGGCTATCCGACCAACACGATGGTCTACTACGCGGGTGGCTATCGCTTCATGGATTTCATGAAGGTCGGCATTCCCCTGATCGCGATCTTCTGCGCGCTCTCGATGTACCTGATCCCGCTGTTCTGGCCACTGCAACCATGACCAGCCTGCCCGCGCCAACGGCGCGCAAGCTCGGCCTCGTCATCGATCTCGACACCTGCGTTGGCTGCCACGCCTGCGCAGTCGCCTGCAAGGAATGGAACGACGGCGGCGCCTTCGGCCCCCTGCCCGACGCCGACCCCTACGGCGCCGAGCCGATGGGCGTCTGGTTCAACCGGGTGCATACGTTTGAGGTGCAGGGATTCGATATTCGGGATTCGGGATTGGGTAAAGCGGAGCCGGGAGCGGCTCTTTCTAATCTCGAATCCCGAATCCCAAATCCCGCGCAAGCATCAACCATCCACTTCCCGCGCTCGTGCCTGCATTGCGAGACGCCGGCGTGCGTGACGGTTTGTCCGACCGGGGCGAGTTACAAGCGGGCCGAGGATGGCATCGTGCTGGTCGACGAGGACAAGTGCATCGGCTGCCAGCTGTGCGCCTGGGCCTGTCCGTATGGCGCGCGCGAGTTCAGTGCGAAGCGCGGCGTCATGCAGAAGTGCACGCTGTGTGTCGATCGCATTTACAACGAGACGCTCGATGAGGCCGACCGCCAGCCGGCCTGCGTGATGGCGTGCCCGACCCGGGCGCGGCATTTCGGCGACCTTGGCGACGCGGAGTCTGATGTCTCGAAACTGGTCGCCGATCGTGGCGGCTATGCGCTGATGCCCGAATTGGGCTATCGACCGGTCAACCGTTATCTGCCGCCGCGTCCGCGCCAGGATGCGGCATCTGCGAAAAAGGCCCCTGCCGCTGACGCGATCGATACCGCGCAGATGTCCCCTCTGCTGCGCTGGGTCGATCGCGTGCTGTCACGCTGACCGCACCGGCATGCGCCCGACCTTCTCGATCATTTTCTTCACGGTCATGTCCGGGGCGGGTTATGGACTGTGGATCCTGACGGCTCTCGCAAGCGTACTGTCCGCGTCCGCACACGATCCTGCACGCAGCGCGGCGTCGCTGTTGCCTGGACTGGCAGTCGGCTTCCTGCTCGTCAGCTGCGGGCTGGTTTCCTCGGTCGGCCATCTCGGCCGGCCCCGGCGGGCCTGGCGTGCGTTCTCGCAATGGCGCAGTTCGTGGCTTTCCCGCGAAGGCGTGGCCGCTGTCCTGACCTATGTACCGGTTGTCGCGATCGGCTTCGCGGCAACCCCGCTCGCGCCGACCTCGTTGCGCCTGGGCGAGACCCTGTTTTTCGCTGCCGTCCTTCTGGTTGTCGTGGGCTCGCTGGCGACGGTTTTCTGCACGGCGAATATCTACGCCTGCATTAAACCTGTCCGCGCCTGGCACAATCGCCATGTCGTCCCGGGCTACCTGCTGCTTGCCATTTACAGTGGCGGGCTTTGGACCTGGGCACTGGCAAGCGTGCCCGGTGGCGGCGAGTCCGGCCCTCGCCTGATCGTGTCCGGCCTGATCGTGGCCGCCGTGGCGGGTGCAGTGCTCAAGTCCTTCTACTGGCGATTCCTCGACCGCGACGTGCCGGCAACGACGGGCGAGGCCATCGGCCTTGCGTCGCTCGGTTTGGTTCGTTCATTCGAGCACCCGCACACGGAAGAGAACTATCTCACGCACGAGATGGGCTTCCGCGTGGCGCGCAGGCATGCGCGGAAGCTGCGCCGGATCACCTTGATTGCCGCGTTCCTGGTTCCCAGCGCAGTTGTGGCGCTTGCCTTGTCCACGCCTTCGCTCGAGCGCCTTTGTGCGTGGCTGGCGCTTGCTTTCGGCATGACCGGCATCTTCATCGAACGCTGGCTGTTCTTCGCGGAAGCCAGGCACACGGTGATGCTCTATTACGGCTCGCGCAGCGCCTGAGAGCCCCGAAAACAATCGTTTCGGCAGCGAAGAAGGCGGCCGCCGTTCACTTCGCATTCAATTCCGCCCGTTAGCATCGTCCCTCGTCGCGCCGGTCCGGCGCCGATCCCGATCCCCGAAAAGCAAGGTATCCATGATGAAAAACGCCCTGATGGCGAGCGCGATCCTGCTCGCAATTCCCGCACTTGCCCACGCCGGGGACAGCGATTGGTCCGGCAGCGGCGAAGTCGGTTTTGCGGCAACCACCGGCAACACCAAGTCGCAGAACCTCAACGCGAAGCTCGCGTTCAAGAAGGAAGACGTGCAGTGGAAGCACAACTTCTTCCTCAATGCACTGCGCAGCAAGGGCGAGGCGAACGGCCAGTACGACCTCACGGCGAACCGCTTCGAGGCCGGTGCCTCCTCGGGCTACAAGTTCGACGAACGCAGCTATCTGGTCGGTGCGACGCGCTACGAGCACGACGATTTCTCGCCCTACAAGTACCAGTGGATCGTGTCGCTGGGCTACGGCTACACGATCATCAAGAACCAGCGGACCGAGCTGTCCGCCGAAGTCGGCCCCGGCTACCGTCGCCTCGACAAGCGCCCCTATGAACTGGTCAGCGGCAACCCGCCGGTCACTACGATCATCGACCCGTCGGCCGAGGGCAACGTGGTCGGCCGCGGCCTGGTTTCGTTCAAGCACCAGTTCAACGAATCGACATCGTTCGAGAACGTCAGCCTGATCGAAACCGGATCGAACAACACGTTCCTGCAGAACGATGCCGGCATTGCGGTGAGCATGAGCGAGAAGCTCGCGCTCAAGCTCGGCTACCAGGTCCGCCACAACAGCGACGTCAATCCCGGCAAGGAAAAGACCGACCAGTTGTTCACGACGAACCTGGTCTTCAAGTTCTGATTCCAGGCAGGCAGGATTGCGGCAGCAAAACGGGCCCATCGGGCCCGTTTTCTTTCGCGTGCGCCCCGCCTCAGGCGTCGCGCAACCTGCCGAGTATTTCCGCGGCGCCACGCTCGAGCAGGAGGCCGGCCACCTGCTCGCCGAGCTCGACGCCGCCTCCGCGCCCGGATGATTCGACCTCGGCGCGGATCAGGCGCCCGTTCTCGGCATCGCCGACCAGGCCGTACAGGGCCAGCCCGCTTTCGGTTTCCACGCAATAGCCGGCGATCGGCACGTTGCAGCTGCCGTGCAGGCGCCGGTTCATGGCGCGCTCGCACTCGACGCAGCGGCGCGTCTCGGGATCATCAAGTTCCGCGATCAACGCAGCGACGCGGTTGTCCGCCTCGCGCTGTTCGATCGCGATGGCGCCCTGCGCCACGGCAGGCAGCCAGTCCGGCGCGACCAGCCGCGATCGGATGCGACTGGCGAGTCCGAGTCGTTCGAGTCCGGCACAGGCCAGGATGATCGCGTCGTACTGGCCTTCATCGAGCTTGGCCAGGCGCGTGTTGACGTTGCCGCGCAGGTCGGCGAGGACCAGGTCCGGGCGCAACGCGCGCAGTTGCGACTGCCGGCGCAACGACGAGGTGCCGACGCGGGCGCCTTGCGGCAACTGGTCGAGGCGCTCGAACCGGTTGCTGATGAAGGCGTCGGCCGCATCGGCGCGCTCGAGGATCGCACCGATGGCGAATCCCGGTTCCAGCTCCATCGGCACATCCTTGAGCGAGTGCACCGCGATATCGGCCCGGCCTTCGAGCATGGCCACCTCGAGTTCCTTGAGGAACAGGCCCTTGCCACCGATTTCCGATAGCGGGCGGTCGAGCACCTGGTCACCGCGCGTGGTCATCGGCACCAGCTCGATGTCGATGTCGGGATGCACGGCGCGCAACCGGTGGGCGACATGCTCGGCCTGCCAGAGGGCCAATGCGCTCTTGCGCGTGGCGATGCGCAGGCGATTCACAGCGATCGCACCAGCTTGCGAAGCGCCGGCAGGTTGCGCCGGCTGACTTCGAGCGA
Source organism: uncultured Gammaproteobacteria bacterium (assembly GCA_963822465.1). Classification (GTDB taxonomy): domain Bacteria; phylum Pseudomonadota; class Gammaproteobacteria; order Xanthomonadales; family Rhodanobacteraceae; genus Dokdonella. Next base: position 47,194 of record CAWGHP010000016.1, read on the forward strand.
GGCGTCCACGTTCTCGAGCTTCGCCAGCACGCGACCGTCGGCAGCACGGTTGAGGCCGGCGAGCTTGTCGAGCGCGACCAGGCAATTGCGGTGGATGCGCACGAAGCGCTCGCCGAACTCCACTTCGAGGGCCTTCAGTGGTTCCTCGATCAGCACTTCACTGCCGGCATGGTGAACGATCACGTATTTGTCCTCGGCGAGCAGGTAGTCGATTTCGGAGATCGGGACGAGCACGAGGTTGCCGCGCACGCGGGCGCACAGGTGGCTGCGTTCGCGGGGGCTGGAATCGGCACGACCCAGGGCCTGCGCCGCATCGCGGCCGAACCTGCCGGCACGCTCGATGGCGGCGCGCAGGCGTTCGGCGCGTATCGGCTTGAGCAGGTAATCCACGGCATTGGCGTCGAATGCCGCCAGCGCATGCTCGTCGTAGGCGGTGCAGAAAACGATGGCTGGCGCACGCTCGAAGGTGGCGAGATGGCGCGCGGCCTCGAGACCATCCATGCGCGGCATGCGGATGTCGAGGAAGACGAGATCCGGCCTGAGCCGCTCGACTGCTTCGATCGCCTCGTGTCCATCGCCCGCCTGGCCGATGACTTCGACGTCATTCATCTCGCCGAGCAGCTCGATCAGCCGTTCGCGGGCCAGGGATTCGTCATCGACAACCAGTGCTCTCATCGCTTCACTCCATCCGGCATGCGCACCGTGACCGTGAATTCCCCGCGCGCGGGCTCCACGATCAGGGCGCCCTTCTCGCCGAAATGGTACGCGATGCGCGCCCGCACGTTGGCCAGGGCGTGCGCGTTGCGCGGATGTGCCACATCGTCGGGGACGGGATTGCGCACGACGATCTCGATCTGCCCGTTGCGGCAGCTGCCATGGATGGCGAGGACTCCGCCGTCGGGCATGCGCTGGATGCCGTGGTAGACCGCGTTCTCGACCAGCGGCTGCAGCATCAGCGGCGGCAGCGGGGCGTCGCGCGGCAGGTCGGCGAGATCGAGGTCGAGCTTCAGGCGATCGCCCAGGCGCAGTCCCTCGATGCGCAGGTAATGGCCGATCAGGTCGAGCTCCTCGCCGAGCGTGCCGAGACTCTCGCGCGTACCGAGCGCCGCGCGGAACAGGTCGGAGAGATCCTCGACCGCCCGCTCGGCTTCGGCCGGCCGCTTGCGGATCAGGCTGGCGATCGTGTTCATGCTGTTGAACAGGAAGTGCGGCCGGATCCGCGCCTGCAGCGCATCGACCTGGGCCTTGGCCGCCGCGGTCACGCGCTCCTGCCAGAGCTCGCGCACATACAGATAGCGCAGCAATGCCGCCGCGATCAGCGCGCAGATGGCCGCATTGCCGATCGAGAAGCGCAAACCCATGCCTGCAGGGGCGGTCAATCCGAGGCCCAGCGCCTGGTCCATCGAAAAGACGACGGCGCTGCCGAGCGCCGTGGTGGCCACGGCCAGCAACCAGGCGAACAGGAATCCCAGGCGCATCGGCAGGCGTTCGAGCAGTTCCCGCGAGGAGCACAGGATCACGGCATTGAGCAGGGCCAGCCATTGCACGAAGACGCTGGCGAGGCCGAGCTCGGACAACCACGAGCGGTTCATGCGATCCGGCGCCACGGCGATGACCAGGGCGACCAGCTCGGCCACCACCATGACGGCGAACAGGGTCGGCAGGCTGCAGAACTGAGGCAACCAGCGATGCTTGTCGGCTTCGGTCATGCCGGTTCCTGTGACGTTCGTGCCGCGCCCGCGGATGCTGCGCGGGTTCGGCGATCATGCAGACCTGGATATCCGCTCTTCCCCCGCACGGCCCGTTCGGACTGGCCGCCTCGTCAGGCCGGCAGGACCGTGCAGTCGAAGCCGGCGATCAATCCGCCGCCTGCGCAATTCTCGCACCGATCCAGTCCTGCAAGTCGGCGATCTCTTCGGCGCAGACCTGGTGGGCCATCGGGTAACCATGCCAGTCGACGTTGTAGCCATGTCCGCGCAGGAAATCGCGGCTGAGCATGCCGAGGGTCTGCGGAACGACCGGGTCGACGCTGCCGTGGCCGAGGAAGACCGGCACGTCGGCATTGGCCGCGGAGCGCTCGGCTTCCAGTTGCTGCTCCAGCGGCAGGTAACCGGACAGCGCGATGATGCCGGCCAGCCGCTGCGCGTGGCGAAGGCCCGCCGACAGCACCATGGCGGCGCCTTGCGAGAATCCGGCCAGGAAGATGCGCGCGGCGGGAATCCCGCGTTCGACTTCGCGCGCGACCAGGGCCTCCACCTCGCGCATCGATGCACGGATTCCGGCCTCGTCCTGGCGCTGCGCGATCTCCATGCCGGTGATGTCGTACCAGGCGCGCATGGTCATGCCGCCGTTGATGGTGACCGGGCGCCGCGGCGCATGCGGAAACACGAAACGGATCGCCGGCCAGCCTTTGGCCACGAGTTCCGGCACGATCGGCCCGAAATCATTGCCGTCGGCGCCAAGCCCATGCAGCCAGATCACGGCGAATCGCGGGCTCGGACCCGTTTCAATTTGTACACAGTCGAGCGGCATGTGGGATCCCTGTTGGAGTCAGCTCGGCAGGCTGCCCGATTCGTGCCGGCTTGCCAAGCACCTGGCGGCCCGGTGCCCGCGCCCGGGCAGGCGGCGCATGGCTGACTTCCGACGCATGGCCACGCCCGGCCCAGCGGTTATGCTGTCGGACTTGCGTTCCGCCGGAGAAGTCATTGATGCCCCGTTTCATCGCAGCCATCGCATTTGCCCTGACCTGCCTGCTTGCCGCCCCGGCCCAGGCGATCACCCTGGAACAGGCCATGGCCGATCCCGACTGGATCGGGCCGCCGGTCGAGTCCCCTTACTGGAGCGTGGACGGCAAGGCGATCTACTACTCGCTCAAGCGCGAAGGCTCCACGATCCGCGACCTGCACCGCATGGATCCGGCCAGCGGAAAGGATGTCCTCGTCGACCCGGCGCTGATGGCCGATGCCGATGGCGCGGAGGCCGTGTTCGACGGCAGCCGCAAGCGCGCGGCGTTCATCCGCAATGGCGACGTGTTCGTGCGCGAGGTGGCCAGCGGCCGCCTGAGCCAGGTCACGAAGACACCCGAAACCGAAACTTCGGTGCAGTTTTCGGCCGATGACCGGGCTGTGCAGTTCCGCGTCGGCAATGACTGGTTCGTCCATGACCTCGGCACCGGCGTAACCGGGCCGGCAGCCATCCTGCGCGCCGAAAAGGACCCCGAGGCGAAGAAGGCCGATGACCTTGGCGAGATGCAGTTGCGCCTGTTCTCGACCTTGCGCGCCCTGAAGGCCGATCGCGACGCGAAAAAGGCCAACGAGGAGTCCTTCCGCAAGGGCGATCCGACCCGACCGCCGCTGCCCTTCTATCTCGGCGACGAGGTGAAGATCGACGGCACATCGCTGGCTCCGGATGGCCGCCACCTGCTCGTGGTGACCACGGCCAAGGGTTACGACGAAGGCAAGATCGCCAAATTGCAACGCTATGTGACCGATTCCGGTTACGAGGAACAGGAAGACGAACGCGTCCGTGTCGGCCGCAACGCGCCCGCGGAGAACACGCTCTGGCTGCTCGACCTGGTCGCCCATACGCAGAAGGAACTGCCGGTCTCCGATCTGCCCGGCAGCAAGGATGATCCGCTGAAGGCGATCCGCGACGAGAATCGCGCGGCAATCGCGAAGGAAAAGGCAAACACCGATTCCCCCGCGGGCAAGCCGACAGACAAGGCGAAGGAGAAAAAGGACGAAGGCCCGGGCGTGCGCGGGGTTAACGTGCGGCAGATCGCCTGGAACCGCGACGGCAGCCAGGTCGCCATCGGGTTGCGCGCCATCGACAACAAGGACCGCTGGATCGCCAGCGTGGATTTCTCCAAGGGCAAGCTGGTCAGCCAGCACCGGCTCAGCGACCCGGCCTGGATCAACTGGAACTTCAACGACTTCGGCTGGACCACCGATGGGCGCAGCCTGTGGTACCTGTCGGAGGAAACCGGCTACTCGCAGCTCTACCTGAAGCAGCCCGGTTCGCGCAGCAAGGCGCTGACCTCGGGCACGTTCGAGGTATCCGAACCGCAGCCCTCGGCGGATGGCGCATGGTTCTACCTGCGCAGCAATGCCGAGGCGCCGTATTCCTATGACATCTACCGCGTGGCCGCCGGCGGCGGTCCCTTGCAGCGCGTGTCGCGGATCCAGGGCATGGATGGTTTCGTGCTGTCACCGGATGGCCGCCAGCTCGCCTTGCTGCAATCCTCGTCGTATACGCCCTCGCAACTCGCCGTCGTTGCCGCCGAAGGCGGTGCGACGCGCGCGCTGACCGACACGCGCACGGCGCAGTACAAGGCCCTGCAATGGCCGAAGCTCGAGATCGTCGAGGTGCCATCCACGCATACGAAGCAGCCGATCTACGCCAAGCTGTACAAGCCGGCCGGATTCGACGCCTCGAAGAAATATCCGGCCGTATTGTTCGTGCACGGCGCGGGCTACCTGCAGAACACCGAGCTCGGCTACCCGAACTATTTCCGCGAGCAGATGTTCCACAACCTGCTCACCGAAAAAGGCTATGTCGTGCTCGACATGGACTATCGCGCATCGGAAGGCTATGGCCGCGACTGGCGCACCGCGATCTACCGGCAGATGGGCCATCCCGAACTCGAGGACCTGGTCGACGGCGTCAACTGGCTGGTCGCCAACCAGGCCGTCGACGGCCGCCGCGTCGGACTCTATGGCGGCTCGTATGGCGGCTTCATGGCGCTGATGGCGATGTTCCGCGCGCCCGAGGTCTTCGCCGCCGGCGCGGCATTGCGCCCGGTCACCGACTGGACTTCCTACAACCACGAATACACCTCGAACATCCTCAATACGCCGCAGGTCGATCCGATCGCCTACCGGCGTTCCTCGCCGATCGAGTTCGCCGACGGCCTGAAGGGCGGCCTGCTGATCGCCCACGGCATGATCGACGACAACGTGCTGTTCCAGGATTCGGTGCGGCTGTTCCAGCGACTGGTCGAGTTGCGCAAGGACGACTTCGAACTTGCCGGCTATCCGCTCGAGCGCCACGGCTTCGTCCATTCCGACTCCTGGTACGACGAGTACCGGCGCATCCTGAAACTGTTCGAGACGCACCTTCGGTAGGTCCCGGGTGAACGAACAGGCTGCTTGAGAGGTAGAAAAAAACCCCGCCGAAGCGGGGTTTTTTTCTACGCTGCCGGGTCGCAAATCAATTGGTGCGGCGGCGACGCAGGCCCGCGAAGCCGAACAGGGCGAGCAAGGCACCGAGACCTATCATGGCGATGCTGCCAAGCGACGGCACGGCGATAGCGACCGGCGGCGGCCCGCCCTGGACCCCTTCCTCGATGGCCACACGATCAATGCCGACGTAGTTTGAATTCGCTCCAGCCGGGCCGGCACTGTGCACGTAGTAACGGAATGCAATGCGCCCCATGCCGCTGGACGGCAAACCGTCGGCATTCGTCACCGTGAATTGCGTCCAGGTCTCGGGGTAGCCGCCATTTGCCTCGGTCGGATTGATATCCAGGGCCAGTGTTGCGAAGTCGCCCGTACCCTCACCCGGCGCGCCGAAATCGGCGCATGGCATCGTCGGACAGACGCGCACCTGCAGGCGATCCGGGAATATGCTCCCGGCTACTGTTCGCGTGTAGAAAGTGAGTTCGGCGCCCGTACCAAAATTGATCGGCGGCGAAACGAGCCATTCGCTGAGGATGCCGGACCCACCATCGCCGCCGCCATCGGTGCCATTGAAATTCGCTCCGATGTACGCGGTCGTCGCACCATCAAAGGCTGGGAATACGGTGTCATTGCCCTGGAACCAGTCGGTGGTCCCGATGCCTGCGCTGTTGTTCTGCAAGGTCCAGCCAGCGCCAGGCAGCGTCGTGATGTCATCGAATCCTTCATCGACCACGATGGCGCGTGGAGCCGGGTTGGCTTGAGGGATGCCGGGATCCGGCGTGTAGGAACCGCGCGCATCCGTATCAAGTGGTGCGGAAAAAGCGCCTTGCGCGAAACAGAATGCAGCGCTTGCAACAGCCAGTGTCACTTTGTTCATCTTCTGGTACCCCGATGTTGGACAAGATTGAACGCATTGGGCCTCCTGCGATCCGTGGTCGTCAGGACCCTGATTTCCATGGCGCGAGCGCGCGTGGCAGGCCGAGGATGGCGCTCCCTTCGGTTTTTAAGGTATTTGGACAGATATCGCAAACTCCTTGAATGCTTCGACGCCCGGCGATCGCTCCGCCGCACCGCGCCGGCACTCATCTGGCATCCAAAATGCATACCTGTAGTTGACAAGAAGCCGAACTGCTGATCTCGACTTTCAATCGAAACTGTGAATCGGTTCAGCATTGATTGGTGCAATACAGGCGAAGATGTTAAAGCCGCGTTATTCCAGTAACGCCGGAATTTTGTTAGGATCAACCTGAGGTTCACTGGATAACCTCTTGTAGGAACACGGAAATGCCACTCCCACTTCTCTGGTTCATGCTCGTAACGCTGGCGCTGCTGACGTTCGCTTGCGTGCGCCGGATACCCGAGGGACAGGTCTACTCCCTGCGCCGCTTGGGTGGGCATATCCGGTTCGTCGGCGCCGGCACGCATTTCGTCTTGCCGCTCATCGAGCGCGTTTCGCACAAGATGAGCCTCAACGGCAGCACGATCGAAGTAAACGCCTCGCTCGTTTCCGGCGAAGACTGCGCCGCCTCGGTCTATTTCCAGGTGCTCGATCCGCAGCGCGCCGACAATGTCATCGAGTGCGTCGATTCCCTGCTGCGCGAACGCGCCAGCGACCTGCTGGCCAGCACCGCGCTGCCGGTCGATCCGGCCGAACGCCGGGCCTGGCTCAAGCAGAGCCTCAACAGCGAAGTCCGCGAGCGCGGCCTGCTGGTCACCCGCATCGACCTGCGCAACGCCGCCTAGCGGTTTGTCGGCAACGGGCCGCCGTGGCGGCTGATTGCCACGCCAGCACCCATTCCCGCTGATCCACCGGACCGCCGCGCCTGTCCGGGGCAGGATGTGACGCAAACGTTGTCAAGCAGACGCATCCGGAGCCCGGCCGTGCACGCAGCGGCTGGCCACCGTGCTGGATTTCAGCGGCCGCCGCCCCGATACTGGCGCCCCTTTCGATTCCGAGCGACGCATGTCCGACCGCGAACCGCTGAGGCAGCGGCTGCGCTCAGGGCTGCAGGCGCTGGCGCTGGAGCTGGCCGATCCGGTCGTCGAACAGCAACTCGATTACCTCGATCTGCTGCTGCGCTGGAATGCCGCCTACAACCTGACCGCCGTTCGCGATGCCGGCGAAATGGTAACGCGCCACCTGCTCGATTCGCTGGCGATCCTGCCCTACCTGCACGGCCGGTCGCTGGCCGATCTCGGCACGGGGGCGGGCCTGCCTGGCATTCCGCTGGCACTGGCAAGACCGGATCTCGAGGTCTGCCTGGTCGATTCGAATGGCAAGAAGGCGCGCTTCCTGCGCGAGGCCGTGCGCCAGTTGCACCTGACCGGCGCGCAGGTCTTCGAAGGCCGCGCCGAAAGCGTCACCGGGGAATATGATTGCGTCACGGCACGTGCATTCGCGACACTGGCCGACATGCTGGGCTGGGGCGGCCATCTGCTCGCGGGCGACGGCCGATGGCTGGCGCTCAAGGGGCGATTCCCTCAGGATGAGCTCGACGACCTGCCCGCGGGGTTCGCCGTCGAGGCCGTGCACCGGCTCGTCGTACCCGGCCTGGACGCGGAGCGCCATCTGGTCATCATCAAGCGCAGCGGGGACGGATCGGCTGCCCGGAAAACTTCATGACACGCATCATCGCCATCGCAAACCAGAAAGGTGGAGTCGGCAAGACCACCACCGCGGTCAACCTGGCCGCGGCCCTCGCGGAAACGCGCCGCCGCATCCTGCTCGTCGATCTCGATCCGCAGGGCAATGCGACGATGGCCGCCGGCATCGACAAGCGCGAAGCCAGGCCGAACGGCTGCGACGTATTGCTCGAGGAAGCGCCGATCGAGGACGCGATCGTCAAGACCGAAGGCGGCTTCGACCTGCTGCCCGGCAATGGCGACCTGACCGCGGCCGAGATCAAGCTGATGGACGCGCTGGCGCGTGAGCACCGGCTGAAGGAACAGCTCGACAAGCTCGGCGACCGCTACCACACGATCCTGATCGACTGCCCGCCTTCGCTGCACCTGCTCACGCTCAATGCGCTGACCGCCGCCCATGGCGTGCTGATTCCCATGCAATGCGAGTACTTCGCGCTGGAGGGATTGTCGAGCCTGGTCGACACGATCAAGGCCGTGCGCAAGCGGCTCAATCCGAATCTCGAGATCGAGGGCCTGCTGCGCACGATGTACGACGTGCGCAACAACCTCAGCAACGACGTATCGGCACAGCTGCACAAGCATTTTGGCGAAAAGCTGCTGCGCTCGATCATTCCGCGCAACATCCGGCTCGCCGAGGCGCCCAGCCATGGCAAGCCGATCAACCTCTATGATCGCGAGTCGCGCGGCGCCATCGCCTATCTCGGCCTGGCCGGCGAGATGTTGCGACGCGAGCGCGCACCCGCCGCCGCAGTAACCAGCTAGGAATTCGACGCAATGGCAGCAAAGAAACGCGGGCTTGGGCTCGGACGCGGGCTGGATGCCCTGCTCGGCAGCGGCGACGGCAGTCCCAATGCGGCCACCAACCCGGGCGCCGAAGAGGGCGAGTTGCGCTCGCTGCCGACGAACCTGATCGGCGCCGGCAAGTACCAGCCGCGACGGCACTTCGACGAGGAGCAACTCGAGGAACTGGCCGCGTCGATCCGCGCGCAGGGCGTGATCGAACCGGTCATCGTTCGCGCCACCGGCGCCAACCGCTATGAACTGATTGCCGGCGAACGTCGCTGGCGCGCGGCGCAACTCGCCGGGCTGACCGAGATACCGGCCCTGGTGAGGGACCTCGACGACCGCACGGTGATTGCGGTGGCCCTGATCGAGAACATCCAGCGCGAAGACCTGTCGCCGCTGGAGGAAGCCCAGGCGCTGGCCCGCCTGATCGCCGAATTCAAGCTGACCCACCAGTTGGCCGCCGATGCGGTGGGCCGTTCGCGCGCCGCCGTGTCGAACCTGTTGCGCCTGCTCGACCTGCCAGCCGAGATCCGTCGCCTGCTCGACGAAGGCAAGCTCGAGATGGGCCACGCGCGCGCGCTGCTGACCCTGCCCGAAGCCCGCGCCATCGCACTCGCCCGCAAGGCCGTCGACAGCGAATGGTCGGTGCGCGAACTCGAGGAAGCGGTGCGCAAGGCCGGCGAACTGCCGAAAGGCAAACCGGCGAAACCGAAGCGCGACGCCGACATCGAGGCGCTGGAAACGGAATTGTCCGAAAAGCTCGGCGCGCGCGTCGCGCTCAGCCATGGCCGCGGCGGGCGCGGCAAGATGGTCATCCACTACCACAGCCTCGACGAACTCGACGGCATCCTCGGCAGGATCCGCTGAATCCGGAATTTGGGCATCGCCGGACAATCGGCGATAATCGTCCAATTCGCCTGCTGCGCCTCTTGCGCATCCGCGCACAAGAATCAGGATCCGGGTCATGCCTCAGCTTTCCGTCGTCGTGCCGGTATTCAACGAGCGCGACAATGTCTTGCCCCTGATCGGGGAGATCGCGGCCGCATTGCGCGGCAAGATCGAGTTCGAGATCGTCTACGTCGACGACGCGAGCAAGGACGACACGCTGGCCGTGCTGACTGCGGCCAAGGCCGACTATCCCGAACTGCGCGTGATCCGCCACCTTGCCCAGAGCGGCCAGAGCACGGCCGTGCGCAACGGCATCAAGGCTGCGCGCGGCGAGTGGATCGCGACCCTCGATGGCGATGGCCAGAACGACCCGGCCGACATTCCCAGGCTGATCGCCATGCGCGATGAGTCGCCGGACACGATCAAGCTGTTCGCCGGCTGGCGCGTCAATCGCAAGGACACCGGCAGCAAGCGCTTCGCCTCGCGCTTCGCCAATGCCCTGCGCAGCCGCCTGCTGCGCGACGAAACCCCGGATACCGGCTGCGGCATCAAGCTGTTCGAGCGCGCCGCCTTCCTCGACCTGCCCTACTTCGACCACATGCACCGCTACCTGCCGGCACTGATGCAGCGGGCCGGCTGGCAGGTGAAGAGCGTGCCGGTCAACCACCGTGCACGCGGCGCCGGCGTTTCCAAGTACAACAACTTCAACCGGGCCCTGGTCGGCATCGCCGACCTGCGCGGCGTGGCCTGGCTGATCCGCCGCTCCAGGCGCACGGCGACCGAGGAAATCTGAGGCCCGGCAAGCCGCGCTGCTTGCCAGAACGCCCCGAATCGGCTATAAAGCGCGGCTCGCTTCGGCCCTTTCCGCCGGTTCTCCGGTTGGGCAGTCCCCGGTACACGACCCCTCTGTCGCATGGCCGAAGCCCTCCAGCATCGTGTGGCGCATTGTCGCCGCTGGGCCGCTTCCGTCCTGGCCAAGGTCGGTAACTGATTACGACGAGGTTCGCATGTCCAAGGTATGCCAAGTCACCGGAAAGAGTTTCCAGTCCGGCAATAGTGTTTCCCACGCAAACAACAGAACGCGGCGCCGCTGGCTGCCGAACCTTCACGAGCGTCGCTTCTGGGTGGCCAGCGAGAACCGCTGGATCAAGCTCAAGGTCTCCAGCCACGGCCTGCGCACGATCGACAAGAAGGGTATCGAAGTAGTCATCGCCGAGCTGCGTTCGCGCGGCGAGAAGATCTGAGGAGTATCGAATCATGGCATCCAAGCGCGACAAGATCCGCCTCGTGTCTTCGGCCGGCACCGGCCATTTCTACACGACCGACAAGAACAAGAAGACCACGCCCGACAAGATGGAGATCAAGAAGTACGATCCCGTCGTGCGCAAGCACGTGGCCTACAAGGAAGCCAAGATCAAGTGAAGCATTGGCCCACGCGCACAGCGCGTGGCTCTGCCAATGCTTCACCCCGGCGCAGGCCGGGGTCCAGCTCTTGATCCTGATCTGCCTGTTCAAGAAGAACCCGCCGAAGGCGGGTTTTTCTTGTCCGCTCAGCGGCCCACGCGCACAGCACGTGGCTCTGCCAATGCTTCACCCGGGCAAAAAAAACCAGCTCGTCACCCCGGCGCAGGCCGGGGTCCAGCTCCTGATCAAGAACTTCAACAAGAAACCCGTCTCGATGGCGGGTTTCTTGTTCCCTGCCTGTCGGCCCACGCGCACAGCGCGTGGCTCTGCCAATGCTTCACCCCGGCCTTTCGACGAATTCAGGACAGGCTCGGCTTGCCCAAAGGTGCGACCCAGTATCTGGTCTTTTCATGATTCCCTGGGTAGCTCCGTGGCGCATTCCTGTTTGGAAAGAGCTTTCACTCGCCTGCGGCGAGCGAGTTACTTCTCTTTGCTTGGCCAAAGAGAAGTAACCAAGAGAAAGGCCACCCCAAAGCGGTGGTCTCCGGGCATCCTGCCCTCCGACTCCGCGGCAGGGCTCCGGGGGTTCGCTGACAGCACATCCCTGTGCTGGCAGCAAACTGGGCGCGATCCCTCGCGCCCACCCTGCGGGCCTTTCCTGCGCCCTCCCGCCACCGCTTACGGGACCCGGGTAGCGCGCATCCTGCGCGCCAGAGCAACAGCAACAGCCAAAGCCAACGGCCAAAGCCAAAGCCATCGTTACTTCCTTGACTCCGGGCCAGCTGCGCTGCTCGCGCCGCTCCTGCGGTGCAGTGGCCACGCGAGGAGAAGTAGCTCGCTCGCCTGCGGCGAGCGAAAGCCTTGCTTTGGTTAAGCGCCGCGTAGCGGCGTAAAGGACAGGAAGAAGCGAGGAGCTGGATCCCGGCCTGCGCCGGGACGACGAGCAGGCGTTTGACCGCATGGCGGTCTGGCCTGCGCCGGGATGACGAAATGGATTTCGCCTTGATCACGGGCACATTCTTCCTTGGTTTCGAACTTGCGCCCTTGCCCTTCCCGCCCATAGCCGGAACAATCCGCGCGGCATGAACGATTCCCTCCCCCTGCTCGCCCTCGAACGCGTGTCGCGCCGCCTGGCCGGGCGTCCGATCATCGAGGACATCGACCTGCGCCTCGATCGCGGCGAAGTGCTCGGCCTGCTCGGCATCAACGGCGCCGGCAAATCGACCACGCTGCGCGTGATCTCGGGCATGCTCGCGCCGAGCTCCGGAACGGTGCGGCTCGACGATGTCGATCTTTACGAGCACGCCGAACGCGCGCGGCGCGACATCGGCTACCTGCCCGAGGAACCACCGCTGTATGGCGAACTCGCGGTCGAGGAATACCTGCGCTTCTGCGCCCGGTTGCATGGTTTGAAGGGCGCCACCGTCCAGCCTGCCGTCGATCGCGCCATCGAGCGCTGCGAACTCGGCGACATGCGCCGGCGCCTGACCGGCCTGTTGTCCAAGGGATTTCGCCAGCGCGTCGGCCTGGCCCAGGCCATCGTCCACGAGCCGGCCCTGATCGTGCTCGACGAACCGGCCTCGGGCCTCGATCCGATCCAGGCCCTGCGATTGCGCGAACTGATCCGCGCGCTCTCCGACGAGCACGCCATCATCCTGTCGACCCACGTGCTCTCCGACGTGCTGGCCTGCTGCGACCGCGTGGTGATCCTGCACCGCGGGCACCTGCGTCATTCCGCGACGCTTTCCGAACTCGATGCCGGCAGTGCACTGCGCGTGCGCGTCGACCGGGCGATCGGCAGCGAAGATTGGGCCAGGGTGCCGATCGTCGCCCACAGCGAGGCGCTCGACGGGCAGCGCTGGCGCATCACCCTGCGCGAGGGCGCCAGTGCCGGCGAACTGGCCGCGGCGATCAGCGAGCACGGCTTCGGCCTGCAGGAACTGCGCGCCGATGGCAATGCGCTCGAGGACATCTTCGTCCGCATCGCCGGCGAATCCGGCACGATCGGAGCCGCCGCATGAGTCCGGTCCGACTGATCGCCGGCAACGACATCAAGCGCCAGTTCGCCCAGCCGTTCGCCTGGATCCTGCTCGCGTTGACCGGCGCGCTGCTCGCCTGGCAGTTCCTCGTCGCGCTCGACGCCTACCTGCGCATCCTGCCGAAGCTGGCCGCGCTGCCGAATTCGCAGGGCGCGACCGACCTCATCGCGATTCCGCTGCTGCGCAGCCTTTCCGGCCTGCTCATGCTGATCGCGCCGCTCGCGACCATGCAGAGCCTGGCCGGCGAACGTCGCGCGCACACCCTGCCGCTGCTGCTCGCCGCCGGGGTGGGCAACCTGCGCATCGTGCTCGGCAAGTTCCTTGGCGCCTGCGCGCTGGTCGGCCTGGTCGTGCTGTTCGCGGTGCTGATGCCGCTGTCGCTCGAATTCGGCACCGCGCTCGATCTCGGGCGCCTGGCGGCGGCGACGCTTGGCCTGCTGCTGTATGCCGCGAGCCTGACCGCGATCGGCATCGCCTGCTCGGCCTGGACCGCACAGCCGGCCCTGGCCGCGGCCGCCGCGCTGATCATCGGCAGCCTGCTGGCGATGCTCGACATGGGCGCGCGCTTCCAGGGCATCGACAATGCCCTGATCAACTGGCTGTCGCTGTCGACCCACCTGGAACCGTTCCTGTATGGCCTGGTCGCCAGCGTCGACATCGTCTACTTCCTGTTGCTGACGATGCTGGCCCTGCTGTTTGCCGCGCGTCGCCTCGATACCTTGCGAACCCGGGGCTGAACGATGGGCGATCGCCTCAACAACCTCATCCACGTCGCCCTGCTGATCGCCTTCGCCCTGCTGGCGGGATTTCTCAGCACGCGCTACGGCTTCGTCCATGACCTCAGCCGGACCCAGCGCCTGAGCCTCGGCGCGGAGTCGACCCGCCTGCTCGAATCGATGACGGCGCCGATCGAGGTGGTTTCCTACGCGCGCCCGCAAGGCGAACTGCGCAAGACCATCGGCGATTTCATCGCACGCTACCAGCGCGTCAAGGCGGACATGAGCCTTCAATTCATCGATCCCGATGCCGATCCGAATGCGATGCGCGAGGCCGGCGTGCAGATCGATGGCGAAATCGAACTGCGTTACCAGGGGCGCAGCGAACGCCTCAAGGAACTGAGCGAATCCGCCTTGAGCAGCGCCCTGTTGCGCTTGTCGCGCGCACGCGAACGCCTGGTTGCCTTCCTCGAAGGCGAAGGAGAGCGCAAGCCCGATGGCGTGGCCAATGCCGATCTCGGCCAGTTCGGCGCGACGCTGAAGCAGCGCGGCATCCGCGCCCTCAACCTTGCGCTCACGACGACCGGCAAGGTGCCGGACAATATCGACCTGCTGGTGATCGCGAACCCGCGCGTGGCGCTGTCCGGGCCAGCCGCACTCGAACTGGTCGACTTTGTCGAACGCGGCGGCAACCTGCTCTGGCTGCTGGAACCGGACGAGGACAACGGGCTCGACGCGCTCGCCGAGGCGCTGTCGATCCGCGTGTTGCCCGGGGTGATCGTTGATGGGAGTGGACAGGCGTTCGGAATCCAGGATCCGAGCTTTGTTGCGGTGAATCGTTATCCATCGCATCCCGCACTTGTTGGATTCGATCTCGGCACCCTGTTTCCGCAACCGGTCGCGCTGGCCCAGCTCGCGCCGCCACGCTGGGACTTCAAGGCGATCCTGCGCAGTTCGGCGCAATCCTGGAACGAGACCGGACACATACCCAGGGCCGGCGAGCCGGCCGGCGACGTGCGCTACGACGGGACCGATGGCGAGATTTCCGGACCGCTCGACTTCGGCTTCGCGATGACGCGCCTGTCGCCGCGTCCTGGCGCGCACGACCAGCGTGTCGTGGTGATCGGCGACGGCGATTTCCTCTCCAACAGCTATCTGGCCAATGGCGGCAACCGTGAATTCGGCACGCGCGTGTTCGACTGGCTGCTTGCCGATGATGCGCTGATCGAAATTCCCGAGCGGGTGGCCGAGGACCGCAACATCGGCCTGTCGGAGACGGCCCTGGCCGTGCTCAGTTTCGGGTTCCTGCTTGGCCTGCCGTTGCTGCTCGCCGGCAGCGGCCTGCTGATCTGGCGCCTGCGCCGGCGTCGCTGATGAAACGCACAACCCGCTCGAACCTGATCCTGCTCGGCATCGTGGTCGTACTCGGCATCGCTGCCACCCTCAAGATCCAGCGCGAGCTCGGCCAGTTCGAGCCGCCGCTGGGCACGCTCGACCCCGATTCGGTCCGCGAGGTCACGGTCGCCTGCCTGCAGTGCCCGTCAGCGCGCCGCTTCGAACGTACTGACGGGCACTGGAGAATGCTCGAACCCTATGCGCTGCCTGCGGATGACAGCCAGGTCGATCGCCTGGTCGCAATCGCCGCTTCGCCCGTGCGTAGCCGGCGTCCGCTCGCTTCCCTGGATGCCGCGAAAATCGGCCTCGATCCGCCATTGATGACCCTTGCGATCGATTCACTGCACTTGCGCATCGGCAGGACCGACGCCCTCAACGGCGACCGCTACATCGCCGTGGGCGATGCGATCGCGATGGTCCCGGACCGCTTCAGTCCGTTCCTGCTGGCCGCACCTGCCGGCGAACTCGACCGCCATCTCGTGCCGCGCGGTTCAACGCTCGCCAGCCTGCGCATCGACGGCGTCGAACGTCCCGAGCTGGCCGTCGCATGGATGCAGGCCGAGGCCAGCCGGGTGGCAGCCAGCGCGGGACAAAAATCGGCCGGCACGTTCGCGAAGGCCGAGCTTCGACTGCTCGACGGCTCGGATATCCACTACGCCATCGTCCTCGACGGCGACACGGCGATCGCCCGGCGTGACCAGCCTGCCCTCGATTTTGCGCTGGCGCCCGGACAGGTCCAGCTCCTGATCGGCGATGCCGGCGCCGGGTCGCGCTGAGATCCCCGCGCCATGCCCGAACTACCCGAAGTCGAAACCACGCGCAGCGGCATCGCACCGCACCTGGTCGGTCGGCGCATCGAACGCCTGGTCATTCGACAGCCGAGCCTGCGCTGGCCGATTCCCCGGATACTCATGCAGTCGCTGCCCGGCCAGCGCATCGCCTCGATCGAACGCCGTGCGAAATACCTGCTCGTGCATGCAGCGGCCGGAAGCGCGGTTATCCATCTCGGCATGTCAGGCAGCCTGCGCGTGCTCGATGCCGGCGTCGAACCCGGCAAGCATGATCATTACGACTGGCTGCTCGAGTCCGGCCGCCTGCTCCGTTTCACCGATCCGCGCCGCTTCGGCAGCCTGCTCTGGCAGCCAGCCGGGACCGTGCACAAACTGTTGTCTGGACTCGGCCCGGAGCCGCTGTCAGCAACTTTCGACGGTGATCACCTGTGGCGGCTTGCGCGCGGACGCACGGCTTCGGTCAAGACCTTCATCATGGACCAGGCCGTGGTCGTCGGCGTCGGCAACATCTACGCTGCCGAAGCGCTTTTTGCCGCCGGCATCCATCCGCGCCGCAAGGCCGGCGCCGTTTCGCGGACACGCTACGCAATGCTCGCCGCCGCGATCAAGCGCATCCTCGAATACGCCATCCGCCGCGGCGGCACGACCCTGCGCGACTTCATCTCGCCCGATGGCGTGCCGGGCTATTTCGAACAGGAACTCTTCGTCTACGGCCGGGCCGGCGAAGCCTGCCGCAATTGCGGCACGACCATCCGCTCGATCACGCTGGGACAGCGTTCGACGTTTTATTGCCCGCGGTGTCAGCGTTGAGAGCGGGGATTCGGGATTTGGGATTCGGGATTAGGAGAAGCGTCAAAAGCCTGCATTTTCGAATCCCCAATCCCCAATCCCGAATCCCGTGCCGCTAAAGCGGCAACTGCGGCTGCTGCAACTCGATGCGGCCCTCGCCGGCGACGATCTTCTTGAACTCGGCGCGGCTCACCGAAACATAGCGCTCGTTGCCGCCGATCTCGACCTGCGGGCCGTCGGTCAGGGCGCGTCCGTGTTCGTCGACGCGCACGACCATGGTCGCCTTGCGCCCGCTGTGGCAGATCGTCTTGATCTCGTCGAGGTTGTCGGCCCAGGCCAGCAGGTACTGGCTGCCCTCGAACAGTTCGCCGCGGAAATCGGTGCGCAGGCCGTAGGCCAGCACCGGGATGTCGCGGCAGTCGACCACGTCGGTCAATTGCCAGACCTGCGCCTTGGTCAGGAACTGGGCCTCGTCGACCAGGACGCAATCGAGCTCGCCGTTGGCGGCGATGTCGGCATCGATCAGTGCCAGCAGGTCGTCATCGTGCCCGAAACGCAGGCCCTCGGCCCTGAGCCCGATGCGCGAAGCGACCACGCCATCGCCGGCGCGGTTGTCGAGCCTGGGCGTCAGGATGCGTGTGCGCATGCCACGCTCGTGGTAGTTGTAGGCACTCTGCAGCAAGGTCGTGGTCTTGCCGGCATTCATCGCCGAGTAATAGAAATAGAGTTTGGACATGGAAGGCCGGGATTCGGGATTGGGGATTCGGGATTCGACCTGGCAGATTCTTGCATACGTTGGATCTGACGCCTCTTGGGGATCCAGTCCTATCGCATTGCCAACAGCCGAAGAACTCGCAATGGTTTCGTATCCCTTCGTCCCGCAATGCGTCAAAATCGCCCAGTTGGCCGGGCAACAGCAAGTTGCCGCCAGCGCATTTGCGAATCCCGAATCCCGAATCCCGAATCCCGGCCCCACATGCTCAACCCCCCACAACGTGCCGCCATCGAGTACTGCGATGGCCCCCTGCTCGTGCTTGCCGGCGCGGGTTCCGGCAAGACGCGGGTGATCACCGAGAAGATCGCGCACCTGGTCAGGCGCAGGAACCTGGCGGCCTCGAAGATCGCCGCGATCACGTTCACCAACAAGGCCGCGCGCGAGATGCGCGAACGCGTCGGCAAGCTGATCCAGGGGCCGGCTGCCGAGGGCCTGACCGTGTGCACGTTCCACGCGCTCGGCCTCAAGTTCCTGCAGCTCGAACACGCGCGGGCGGGCCTGCGCCGGGGCTTTTCCGTGCTCGATGGCGACGACAGCCAGGGCCTGCTCAAGGACCTCGCGCCGAAGGGCATCAAGAACGACGCGCTGTGGGCCCTGCAGTCGCTGGTATCGCGCGCCAAGAACGAGGGCCTGACGCCCGAACAGGCGGCGCAGGCGGCCGGCGGCGCGCGCGAATCCGAAGCCGCCGGGATCTATGCGGCCTACCAGAAGCGGCTGGCCGCGTTCAATGCGGTCGATTTCGACGACCTGATCCGCCTGCCGCTGCAGATCCTCGAAGGCGACGACGAGGCGCGGGCGGCCTGGCAGGAACGCATCCGCTACCTGCTGCTGGACGAATACCAGGATACGAACACCGCCCAGTACCGGCTGGTGCGGGCACTGGCGGGAACGCGCGGCATGTTCACCGCGGTCGGCGATGACGACCAGAGCATCTATGCCTGGCGCGGGGCGAACCCGGAGAACCTCGACGAGCTTTCGCGCGACTATCCGAAGCTCAAGGTGATCAAGCTCGAGCAGAACTACCGCTGCGGCCGGCGCATCCTGCGCGTGGCCAATGCCCTGATCGCCAACAACGACCACCTGTTCGAGAAGAAGCTCTGGAGCGAACGGCCAGAAGGGCCTCCGATCCGGGTCCTCGAATGCCGCGACGACGAGCACGAGGCCGAACGCGTCGCCGCCGAAATCGCCCACCTGGCCGAAAAGCACAAGGCGCGCTGGAACGAATTCTCGATCCTGTACCGCGGCAACCACCAGTCGCGCGCGCTCGAGAAGGCTCTGCGCATCGCCCGCGTGCCCTATCACCTGACCGGCGGCACGGCGTTCCTCGAACGCGCCGAGGTCAAGGACCTGCTCGCCTACCTGCGCCTGATCAACAATCCCGACGACGATGCGGCGTTCCTGCGCATCGTCAACATTCCGCGCCGCGACATCGGTGCGACCTCGCTCGAAAAGCTCGGCCAGCTCGCCGGCACGCGGCACATCTCGATGCTGCGCGCCGCGCAGAACGACACGCTGCTGGGCGAACTGTCGGCGCGCCCGGCATCCGCCCTGGCCGGATTCGTCGAGCTGATGCGTGAGCTGGCGAGGAGCGCCGAACACACTGCCGCGGCCGACCTGGTCGACCGCCTGATCGAACGCACCGGATACGCCGAGCACGTCGGCGCCCAGTTCAAGGAACCGGGCCTGCGCGCACGCCGCATCGAGAACCTCAGGGAACTCAGCGACTGGTTCCGTGCCATGCAGAAGGACGGCGCCGCCGGCGACCTCGCCGCACAGCTGGCCCTGCTCACGCATGGCGACCGCGACGATCCGGGCAACGCGGTGCGCCTGATGACCCTGCATTCGGCCAAGGGCCTGGAGTTCCGCTTCGTCTTCATCGTCGGCGTCGAGGACGGTTCGTTTCCCCACGAGGCCAGCATCGAGGAAGGGCGCCTCGCGGAGGAACGCCGACTGATGTACGTCGGCATCACCCGGGCCAAGGAGCAGCTGGCCCTCAGCTTCGCCCGGCGCAAGCGCCGCTTCGGCGAAATCATCGCCAACGATCCGAGCCGGTTCCTCGCCGAGCTGCCGGCCGCCGACCTGCACTGGTCGGGCCGCGATGCGGAGCAGGACGAGGTCCAGCGCAAGGAAGTCGCAAGCTCGAGCCTGGCCAAGCTCGCCGCGCTGTTCGACGACTGAGGGCGCAGGCCCGGGGAGCCTAGACGAGCTTGCCGGCCTCGAGTTCGCGCTTGAGGTAGGCGTAGTAGATCGGCCCGGCAATCACGCCGGCGATGCCGAACGCCGCTTCCATGACGAGCATCGCGATGAGCAGCTCCCAGGCGCGCGAGCGGATCTGGCCGCCGACGATGCGCGCGTTGAGGAAGTATTCGAGCTTGTGGATGACGATCAGGAAGGTGAGGGCCGAAATCGCCACCCACAGCGACACCGACAGGCCGATGACGAAGATCAGCGTGTTCGAGATCAGGTTGCCGATCACCGGCAGCAGGCCGCAGATGAAGGTGGCCACCACCAGCGTTTTCGCCAGCGGCAGGTTGACGCCGAACAGCGGCAGCACGATCAGCAGGAAGATCGCCGTGAACAGCGTGTTCAAGGCCGAGATCTTGACCTGGGCGAAGACGATGTCGTGGAACGAGGTGACGAGGTTGCTGCAGCGGGCGTTGAGGACGATGGTCAGCGGTCCGGCGGAATCGCGCGCCATGGCGGTCTGCAGGGCGAGCATGGCGCCGAGGACCATGCCGATCAGCAGGTGCACGATGACGCGCGCGGCGTTCTTCCCCGCCAGCTGCAATTGCGCGGCGTGTTCGCGCAGCCAGTTCATCACGGCGACGCGGACCTGCTCGGAGTTGTCCGGCAGGTGGTCGACGATGATCGCCGGAAGCTGCGCGCGGGCGCGTTCGACGACCGGCGTCAGGCGTTCGAACAATTGCGCGGGATTGCCGTGCTCGGAGCCGAGGTAGGCCAGTCCACCGGCGATGGCCAGGGTCAGCAGGCCGACCACGATGACCGCAAACAGCGCGACGACGAGCCAGTGCGCCCGCGTGCCAGGAAGATGCCGTTGCAGCGAAGGCGCCAGCGCATTGACCAGGGCATAGACGAGCAGGCCGGCGATCAGGACCGGCAGCAGGCGCAACTCGAGGACCAGCCAGAGCGACACCGCCGCCAGCAGATAGCTGGCCTGGGCGAGTCGCAACGGCAGGATCGATGGAGGTAGCAGCATGTGCGGTCGCATTCGGATGGCGGCGCGCAGTCTGTCAGCCGGCGCGCCGCATTGCCAGCCCGGGAAGTCATGCGCGTGTCGCGGATTTCGGCGAAACTCCCGTGGACCCGTATTCATGGAGCCCATGCATGTCCAAGTTCGCCACCTGCGTCGTCATATCGGCGCTGCTTCTCACTGCCTGCGGTGCTTCGAATACGCGACCGCCCCCCGCCGCGGCGATGGTGGGCGCCGGCACGACGAAGCCAGCGGCCGTGCCAGCGGCCGACGACAATCTCAATGCCGTGCTCTGGACACAGACCGCGACGGAGCATGACCTGCTCAATCGCCAGGCCTACCGCGCCGCCGCGTTCCAGCTCGACCGCGCGCTTGCCGATCCGGACTGGGAAGCGCTGGCGGCGGGCGAGCGCAAGACGCCCGTCGTCGACCCGTCGAGGACCGCGGTGATCCTCGATATCGACGAGACCACGCTCGACAACTCACCCTACCAGGCGCGCCTGGTGCGGGATTCAGCCAGCTATGACGAATTCAGCTGGGCCCAGTGGTGCCACGAGGAGAAGGCCCCCGCGATTCCCGGTGCGCTCGAATTCACCCGGCTCGCCCGCAGCAAGGGCGTGACCGTGTTCTACCTGTCCAATCGCGCCAGCGACCTCGGCGACGCCACCCTGGCCAACCTGCGCAAACTCGGCTTTCCGGTCGAAGCCGGCGAGCAGGTATTCCTCGGCCTCGGCACCATCGTCTCCGGCTGCGAACAGAACGGCAGCGCGAAGGGTTGCCGGCGCGAGCTGGTTTCGCGCAAGTACCGCGTGCTGATGCAGGTCGGCGACCAGCTCGGCGACTTCGTCGACATACCTGCCAACACGCCGGCCGGCCGCGAGCAGGCGGTCGCGCCCTATCTCGACTGGGTCGGCGAGCGCTGGTTCGTCCTGCCCAATCCCACCTACGGATCATGGGAACCGGCGCTGTTCAACAACGACTGGAGCCTGCCTGCCGGCGAACGGCGCCGGGCCAAGCGGGCATGGCTGCGTACAGAGTAGCGTTCGTGGCTCAATATCTCGTTGTAAATCAACGATTTAACTGATGTTACTTAAGGTATTGCATTAGGTATAACAGATAAGTAACATGCCCATCACGAATTCAGGGATGCCTGCAGCACCCGAACCTGGCTACACACCGCAGATAACGACGTATTGCTTCCCCCTCCGGCCTTGCCGGATTCAACCCAGACGGCTCCGGCCTTCTGGGTTTTCTTTTGCGCATTCGAAACGGGCTGGTAGAGTGCGCGCCTCCCCCTTTTGCGGAACATCCATGTTGAAGCTCCTTGCCCGTGTTTCCGTGCTCGCGACCCTGGCTCTAGCCGCCGCCTGCAATCGCGACTCCGGCCCGGATGCCGGCGGCGCGAACGCTGATCCGGCGAAGACGGTCCAGCAGTCGGTCGAACTGACCCGCAAGGGCGACGTGGCCGGCCTCATCGAGCACATGCTGCCGCCCAGGGAGTTCGCCCGGGTCAAGGCCGAGTGGAACGAGAAAAAGGACGACGCCGAGCCGACCGCGGCGCAGCGCCAGAAGTTTGCCGAAATGATGGAAAAGCTGACTGCGCCCGACGCCGTCGACAAGATCTTCGCCGAGATCGAACCCGATATCCGCCAGTTCGATGCGCAATACCAGCAGCAGATCCCGACCATCGTCTCGATGGGCCGCAGCTATCTGCGCGGCCTCGTGCAGCAGAGCCAGGACCTGACCGCCGCCGAAAAGGACCAGGCCAACCAGGTCGTCGAAGCGCTCGCCCAGTGGGTGGAGAAAACCCGCTTCACCGACCCGGAACGCGTCAGGCAGGCCCTCGCGATCGTCAGCGACAGCGCGCGCCAGCTCAACCTGAAGACCCTGGACGAGGCGCGCGCACTCGATTTCGAGCAATCCGCACCCAAGCTGGAGATCGCCTTCAACGGACTCAAGAAGGTGCTCGCGGTGTTCGATTTCTCGGTCGATGAAATGCTCGATTCGGTGAAGACCGAAGTGGTATCCCGCGATGGCGACAAGGCCAGCGTGCGCATTGCCTACACCCTGCTCGGTTCGCCCATGGAAACCCGTTCGGAAATGGTCCGCATCGACAACCGCTGGTATTCAAAGGACACGATCGACAAGCTCCGCGAGCGCGATGCCGCCAGCGCCACGTCGGCCACGGCGCCGGCCCCGGCCGCGGTCGATGGCTGAAGCCGGAGGCCCGCTGCCGGCCATGGCCGGCAATCGGGATACGACGCGTCATGCAGCAGAATCTTCCCCTCCATCGAACTCCGGACCCGTCGGCCCGCGGACCGGCATGGCTGAATCTTTTCGGCGCCTTGCTGCGGCCATGGATCCGGATTCGCCGCGAACCGAAGGATCCGCAGGAACTGCTGCCCGATGACGGCGTGCCGACGGTCTACGTGGTCGAACGCTACGGCCTGTCGGATACGCTGATCCTCGAGCAGGCCTGTCGCGAAGCCAACCTGCCCTCGCCCTACGAGGCCGCGAGCCGGCTGCCGATCAAGCGTACCCGCGCGATCATCGCGCTGACCCCGCGGCCCAGCCTGTTCCGTGCACGCCCGCATACCTCGCGATCGGAAACCCTGAGCCAGCTGGCCGAACTGATCAGCGAGGATCGCCAGGGCGACATCCGGCTGGTGCCGGTATCGATCTTCGTCGGCCGCGCGCCGGATCGCCAATCGGGCTGGTTCCGCGTGCTCTTTGCGGAAAACTGGGTCGTGGTTGGCCGCTTCCGGCGCCTGCTCGCCATCCTGCTCAACGGACGCGACACGATCGTGCAGTTCTCGGCACCGGTTTCGTTGCGCCAGACGCTGGACGAACAAGGCGACGTGCCTCTCGAGCGCAGCGTGCGCAAGCTTTCCCGCGTGTTGCGCGTGCATTTCCGCCTGACCCGCACGACCATCATCGGCGCCGACCTTTCGCACCGGCGCACCGTGGTCGATGCCGTCGTCGAGGCCGACTCCGTTCGCCAGTCGATCGGCGCGGTCGCCGCCAAGGAGGGCATCCGCGAGGAAGCCGCCCGGCGGCGCGCACGCGGCTACGCGCTGGAGATCGCCGCCGACTATTCGCACACCGTGGTGCGTTCGATCTCGTTCATGCTCATCGCGCTGTGGAACAAGCTCTACGACGGCGTGGTCATGCATCACTTCGACAAGCTGCGTGCCGTCGCCCCGGGCCACGAGGTCATCTACGTACCCTGCCACCGCAGCCATGTCGACTACCTGCTGCTCAGCTACACGCTCTACCAGAACGGCCTCGTGCCACCGCACATCGCCGCGGGCGTCAACCTGAACCTGCCCGGCCTTGGCGCGATCCTGCGTCGCGGCGGCGCTTTCTTCCTGCGCCGCAGCTTCAAGTCCAACGCACTCTATTCGGCGGTATTCACCGAGTACGTGAGCCAGCTGTTCGCACGCGGCGTGGCGCTCGAATACTTCATCGAAGGCGGGCGTTCGCGCACCGGGCGCCTGCTCACGCCGCGCAGCGGCATGCTGGCCATGACCCTGCGCAGCTTCCTGCGCGAATCGCGCCGCCCGGTGATTTTCCAGCCGGTCTATTTCGGCTACGAGAAACTCATGGAGGGCAAGTCCTACATCGGTGAACTCTCGGGCAAGCCGAAGGAAAAGGAATCCCTGCTCGGCCTGCTGCGCGCGTTCGGCGTGCTGCGCCAGCACTACGGCAAGGTGACGATCAATTTCGGCGAGCCGATCGAACTGGCTCCGTTGCTCGACGAGGTCGCGCCGTCGTGGCGTGCATCGACCGGCGTTCCCGACGCCAAGCCCGAATGGCTCGCTGGCGCCGTCGACACGCTGGCGGACAGGATCCAGGCGAACATCAACCGCGCCGTCGACGTGAATCCGATCAACCTGCTGGCGCTGGCGCTGCTGGCCATGCCCAAGCATGCGATGGCAGAGGCCGACCTGCTCGCCCAGATCGAACTGTGCCGGGACCTGTTGATCGCGCTGCCGTACAGCGAGCGCATGACGATCACCGACAAGGGCCCCGCCCAGATCATCGCCTACGGCGAATCAATGGCATGGATCCGCCGCGTCGAGCATCCGCTGGGCGACGTGCTCGTCGTCGAGGGTGACAACTCGGTGCTGCTTTCCTACTTCCGCAACAACGTGCAGCACGTCTTCGTCGCCGCCGCATGGATTGCCTGCTGTTTCCTCAACAACCGGCGCATGAGCCGCGCGACCCTGCTGCGCATCGGCCGCCTCGTCTATCCGTTCATCCAGGCCGAGCTGTTCCTGCCCTGGAGCGAGGACGAATTCCGCGAGCGCTTGCAGGTGACGCTGGACTTCTTCGTCAAGCGCGGGCTGCTCGATACCGATGCGGACGGCCGCGTCATCGAGCGCGCGCCCGGCCAGAGCGACAGCGCGTTCCAGTTGCGCGTGATGTCGCACAGCCTGCTGCAGGCGGTCGAACGCTACTACATCACGCTGGCCCTGCTGGTCAGCAACGGCCGTCATGTGCTGTCGGCGGCCGAACTGGAAAACCTCTGCTCGCTGACCGCCCAGCGGTTGTCGCTGCTGCACCAGTTGAACGCCCCGGAATTCTTCGACCGCTCGCTGTTCCGCGGATTCATCCAGAAGCTGCGCGAACGCAGGGTCATCTGGGCAGACGAAAACAACAAGCTGGATTTCGATTCAGGCCTCGAAGACCTGGTCAAGGAATCGAAGGTCATCCTGAGCCGGGACATCCGCCACGGCATCCTCAAGCTGACCGCCGAGCTGCCCGTTGCCGGCAACGAGAAGAATGGCCAGAAGGACGACGAGGCCGCCTAGCCGGCCGCACCGCCGGCAGGCAGTGGCGACGGCTCAGGCGTCGAGATCGGGAATCAGCTGGCTCTCCAGCAATGCAATGGAGTCCTTCAGGTGCAACTTGCGCTTCTTCAGGCGCTTGAGTTCGAGCTCGTCGTTGCCCGGGTCGACGACAAGCCGCGCGATCATGGCGTCGAGGTCACGATGTTCCGCCTTCAATGCAGTCAGGCGGCGCACCGTGGCGGCCGGATCGTCGCAGTTCATCAGTGCGCAAGCCTCCGATCTGGGGAATGCTGCAGCTCCGGTCCAGACGCAACCGGAACTACCCTTGATTCCCTTGCAGTCTAACGCCGCGCGAGCTGCGCGCGCATGTCCCGGAGTGAAGTCCGGCCACCCCAACAGCCACCGGGAGCATCGATGCCTTCGCCCAGCCTGATCCACGCCGACGCCGATGGCCTCGCGCGTCGCCTTCGCCACCAGGTCGGACAGGCCATTGCCGACTACGCGATGATCGGCGAGGGCGACCGCGTCATGGTCTGCCTGTCCGGCGGCAAGGATTCCTGGACCCTGCTCGACATCCTGCGCGAGCTGCAGGCGCGCGCGCCGGTCCGCTTCGAGCTCGCCGCCGTCCATCTCGACCAGAAGCAGCCCGGCTACGATCCAAGCATCCTTCCAGCCGCCCTCGAACGCTGGGACATCCCGTTCCATGTCATCGAGCAGGATACCTACAGCGTCGTCCAGCGCGTCGTTCCGGCCGGCAGGACGATGTGCAGCCTGTGTTCGCGGCTGCGCCGCGGAGCGCTGTACGAATTCGCCGCGAACAACGGTTTTACCCGCGTCGCGCTCGGCCACCACCGCGACGACATCGTCGAAACGCTGTTCCTGAACCTGTTCCACCAGGGCCGGCTGAAGGCGATGCCGCCCAAGCTGCAATCCGATGACGGACGCAACGTGCTGATCCGGCCACTGGCCTATTGCAGCGAGGCCGATATCGCCAGCCATGCCGGCCAGCGGGGCTTCCCGATCCTTCCGTGCAATCTCTGCGGCTCCCAGGAAACCCTGCAGCGCAAGGCGGTCAAGGCCATGCTGGCCGGCTGGGAACGCGACACGCCGGGCCGCGTGGAGAACATCTTCCGCGCCCTGACCCGGGTCGAGCCCTCGCAACTGGCCGATCCGCGCCTGTTCGACTTCGCCACGCTCGGATCGGAAGCCCGGTAGCGGTATCCTGAGGATGTTCGCCCGCCCGATACTGCGCGGACCTCTTCCGAGGCAAGCCCCCGTAATCTCAGCGCCTGATCCCGGCAACCCGCAGGATCGCGCTTCCCGTCACCCTACCGGAACCCGAAACCACCCATGTTCTTCCGCAACCTGACCCTGTTCCGCTATCCCAAGAGCACCGCCAAGTCCCTGCCTGAGCTGGAAAACCACCTGGACGGGCACCGTCTTCGTCCGTGCGGGCCGATCGAACTGGCCACGCGCGGATTCGTCTCGCCGTATGGGCGCGATTCCGACGAACTGACCCACCGCGCCGGCAAGTTCACCCTGGTTGCGGTCGGCAGCGAGGACAAGCTGCTGCCTTCTTCGGTGGTCGGCGAGGCGCTGGCGAAGAAAATCGCCGAGATCACCGACAAGGAAGCCCGCCGGATCGGCGCCCGCGAGCGCAAGCGCCTGAAGGAAGAGGTCATGACCGATCTCCTGCCGCGCGCCTTCGTGCGCCCGTCGCGCACCCTGGCCTATCTGGCCGAGGATGGCGGCTGGCTGGTCGTCGACACGGCGAGCCGCAAGTCCGCCGAGGAGGCGGTCAGCCAGATCCGCGAGGCCATCGGCCGCTTTCCGGCAACCCCGATGGCGCCGACGGAATCGCCGAGAATTCTGATGACGGACTGGCTGGTTGGTGGCAAGCTTCCGGCAGGCCTCGAATGGGGCGACGAATGCGAACTGCGGGATCCCGCCGAATCGGGAGCCGTGGTGCGCTGCCGGCGCCAGGACCTTGAATCCGACGAGGTGCGGGAGCATCTCAAGTCGGGCAAGCAGGTCTTCCAGCTGGGGCTGGAACTCGACGGGCGCATGGCGTTCGTGCTCGGCGAGGACCTCACCGTCAGGAAGTTCCGCTTCCTCGATATCGTCCTCGACGAAATCGGCGAAGAAGCCTCCGAATCGGCGCGTGCCGAACTCGATGCGCGGTTCGCCCTGATGACGCTGGAAACCAGACGCCTCCTGGAAAAGCTCGATGAATGGTTCGGTCTGCCGCGACCAGACGAACGGGACTGAAGTGGTTGCGTGCGGATGAGGTGAGACGATGAATCTGGAAACGGAAAACAGTTATCTGGAATTGCCGACTCCGGCCGGCGAGACGATCAAGGTGCTGCGCAAGAGCCATCCGCGCGCGCGCCGGCTGCGTCTCACGGTCACCTCGGGCGGTGCCCGCGTGACCTATCCCGAAGGAACCCATCCGGCCCAGGTCTTCGCCTTCCTGCGCAAGCACGGCGAATGGCTGGAACGCAAACTCGGCGAACTCCATCTCGGCGCGCAACCGCCGGCGCTGGAGCCCGGCGTGACCACCGTCATTCCGCTGCGTGGCGAGACCACGCGCCTGGTCTGGCGCGTCGGCACCTATCCGCGCATCGAGCAGAACGCCGACCGCCTGGTACTGACTCTGCCGTCGCCGCACAAGCGCGCACTCGATGCCGCGCGCGGCCTGCTGCGCTCCTATCTCGAAGCGCAGATGCGCAAGGATGTTTCGCGCCTGCTGGCACGCTATTGCCCGTCGCTCGGCGCCGCGCCGAACGCCTTGCGCGTGCGTCCGCTGAAGAGCCTCTGGGGCAGCCTGGACACGCGTGATCGCGTTACCCTCGACCTCGCATTGGCGCTGGCGCCGCCGGCCGTGCTCAAGTACGTGGTCGTGCACGAGCTCTGCCACCTGCGCATCCGCAACCATTCGCGCCGCTTCTGGAACCTGGTCGAGTCGCTGCAACCGAACTGGATGGACCAGCGCGACTGGCTGCGCCTCAACGGCCAGGCCCTGAAGGCCGAGCTCAGCCGCCTCGTGCACGCGCCGCGGGCGTGATCGCGACATCGCGTTGCTTCAAGCGCCGGAGGAATTCCGCTGCAGGAACGCGTTGATCGCGGCGGCCACCGCAAGCGGATCCTCGAGATGCAGGTGATGCGTGCCGGCGATGCGGATCACTTCGATGTCCCTCACCAGGGCGATGCGCGCATCCATCGTGGCACGCTGCAGGTAGGGCGCTTCCGGCTCGGCGAGCACGAGCAGGGTCGACGCCTCGATCCCGGGCAGGATCGCGGCGAGCTGTTCCTCGGTCAGCCGCGTCGGACTCGGCAAAGTCAGCCGCGGATCGGAGGACCAACAGATCGCGGGAAAAGCCTTCTCCGATCCGACACCGAAAGTCTCGTCGCTGCTTTTCGTTTTTCCAACGCCGAAGCCGAAAGACCCATCGCTGCTTTTCATCCTTTCAGACCCAGCCCCCAAAGCCCCCTCGCCACCCCCGGCTTCCAGGCCGACTCGACCACCACCCTCCACCGCCCTCACCCCTCGCGCAACAATGCATCGCGCCGCCTCCAGCGACAGATGGCCGGCACGCCGCCGCGCCTCGATGGCGCTGTCCAGATCGGGGAACTGGCGCAGGCTGTCTCCCGTGAATGCCTGGCGCGCCAGGTGCGCGCGGCGCCACTGCTCGAGCGTGCGCTGCGCCGGCAGCGTCAGCGGACCCAGGCCCTCGATCAGCAGCAGGCGCCGGACCTTGTCCGGGCTCAGCGCGGCAAACATGCTGGCCAGGGTCGCGCCGAGCGAATGGCCGAGCAGGTCCACGGGCGCCCCGCCCAGCCAGTCGATAGCCGCCGCGATCTCGTCGAGGTAGTCGACATACGGGTACCAGCTGCCCGGCGCCCGATGGTCGGAACGACCATGCCCGGCGAGATCCAGCGCGATCACGCGGCGCCCCTGCAGCAGGGGCGCGAGGCGGTCGAACGAACCGGCGTTGTCCAGCCAGCCGTGCAGGGCGAGGATCGGGGCATCATCGCGATGGCCCCAGGCTTTCGCGGCGAGGCTGAGGTGACGCAGCGGGATCCGCAGCTCTTCGAACGGGTGGATCGTCATGGAGTCGTCGGCGATCCGGCTGATGCCGGCGCGGCCGACTCGGGCCAGCCCTGGCAATGGCGCCGGATCAGTGCCCGCATCGATGCGACCTGGTCGGCGTTGTCGTTGAGGCAGGCGATGTAGTTGAAAGCCGTGCCACCCGCTTGGAGGAATGTTTCGCGTCCTTCCATGGCGATTTCCTCGAGGGTCTCCAGGCAATCGACGGAAAAGCCCGGGCACATGACATCGATGGAGCGCACGCCCTGCGCGGGCAGTCCGCCGAGCACCTTGTCGGTGTATGGCTGCAACCACGGTTCGCGACCCAGCCGGGACTGGAAACTGAGCAGCAGTTCGTCACCGGACATGCCGAGCCGCTCGCGCAAACGGGCCGCGGTCGCCTCGCATTGTTCGCGATAGGGATCGCCATTGCGCACATAGCGCTCGGGAATGCCGTGGAACGACAGCAGCAGGCGATCGCTGCGCCCGCGCTCCTGCCAGTTGCGCTCGACACTCCTGGCCAGGGCCTCGATATGCGCGGGCTCGGCGTGGTAATCGTTGATGAAGCGCAATTCGGGCACCCGCCGCCAGCGCCGCAACGCCGCCGTGACGGCATCCATCACCGAAGCCGTCGTGGTCGCCGAGTACTGCGGGAACAGCGGCAGCACGAGCAGCCGCTGCATGCCGCCGCGGCCCAGTTCCGCCAGGGTATCGGCGACCCCGGGGGAGCCGTAGCGCATGGCGTGGCGGACCACGACTTCAGCGCCGAATTGAGCCTGCAGGCGGGTGGCCAGCGACTTCGTCTCGACTTCCAGCGGCGAGCCGGCCGGCGTCCAGACCTTGCGATAGGCGCGCGCCGACCGGGCCGGGCGGAAACGCAGGATGATGCCGTTGAGGATCAGCCACCAGAGCCAGCGCGGCTGCTCGACGATGCGCGGATCGGCAAGGAATTCAGCAAGATAGCGCCGTACGGAACGGGTATCCGGCGCGTCCGGCGTGCCCAGGTTGACCAGCAGGACGGCCAGCCGCGCGGGCTCGGGAGGATCGGCAAAAGCGAGGAATCGCGACATGCGTGGTCGGGTACCGACGATGGAGGAATGGTCGCAGGGAAACAGCCCAAGGCCTTGTCGGCGCAACGAAAACTGCTAGACTCAGGCTTGCCCCACCGGAGACGGCGGGGCTGACGATTACCAATAACATAACAAAGAAATGCCGCCATGCGCATGCGTGCCTGCCTCATCGCAGCTGTGCTTTCCATCGCCCCGTTTTCGCTGGTTCAGGCGCAGACGGTGGCCTATGGCGTCGCCTATGACGAGCTTTACCGCATTGATCTCGGCACGCGCCAGGCAACGTTCGTGGGCATTGCCGGCGACTATGCCGGCACCCCGCTGGCTGCGCTGACCGGCCTTTCGTTCGGTCCCGGCAACGAGCTGTATGCGATTGCCGGCAATCGCAAGGCACTGGTGCGGATCAATTCCGGAAACGGCGCGGCCACTTACGTTGGCGCTTTTGGACTGGCAGGCCAGGGCCAAGGGCAATTCGATGCCCTCGACCTGTCGATGACCTACGGTTGCGACGGTTCCTTCTGGATGACCTCCGCGATCAAGCGCGACCTCTGGCGGGTCAATGCGCAAACCGCGACGATCACCCTGGTCGGATCGACAGGCCGGCAGATCAGCGGGCTTGCCATGCGCAACGGCGTGCTCTACGGCACCGGCATCGGCGCCGACCAGGGCCTGTATACGATCAATACGCAAACGGCCGCGGCGAATCGCATCAGCAGCCTGGCCGACACGATCCCGTGGATCGACCCGAGTTTCGGCGCAGACGGCACGCTTTGGGCAACTTTCAGCTACAACCCGCCGTACAACCGCGAATGGAGCGACCTGGCGCGCTTCGACACGACCACCGGCACGGCAACCAACCTGGGTCCGATCACCGGCCCCGATCGCCTGCGCTACTTCAGCATGAAGGGTCTCGCCGTGGCGCCCACCTCGTGCACGCCGCAGGATCCCGGCGGTGGCCCGGCGACGCCCGCCACCTTGCCGGTGCGTTCGGACTGGGCCCTGGCACTGCTGGCCCTTGCCCTCCTCGTTGTCGGCTCGGGTCGCATGCGCCGGCGCCGCCACTGAGTCCGCCGGCTTCATCGCCCACTCAGGTTCACCTGATAGCGTGATCCGGTTATCTACCCCGGAGTTCACCATGCGCGCACTGATCCGCACTGCCCTTGCCCTCGCTTTCGTGATTGCTACCAGCGCCCAGGCCGCCGAGCCCGAGCTCAAGCGCGCCGAGAATGCCGTGCGCGTGCTCAACGAAATCATGCAGGCGCCGGACAAGGCCATTCCGCGCGACCTGCTGCAGAGCGCGCACGCCATCGTCGTCATTCCGGACGTGCTCAAGGCCGGGTTCGTCATCGGCGGTCGCCGTGGCGAGGGGCTGATGTCGGTGAAGACGCGCGACGGCACCTGGTCGAATCCGAGTTTCGTCAACCTGACCGGCGGCAGCGTCGGTTTCCAGGCCGGCGTCTCCTCGACCGACGTGATTCTTGTATTCCGCACCGAACGGGGCGTCGACTCGATCGTGCACGGCAAATTCACGCTTGGCGCGGATGCGTCGGCAGCGGCGGGGCCGGTGGGCCGCACCGCGCAGGCATCGACCGATGCACAGCTGAAGGCCGAGATCTATTCATACTCGCGGGCGCGTGGCCTGTTCGCCGGCGTCGCCCTTGATGGTTCGGTACTTTCCATCGACAACGGCAGCAACCAGCTGATTTTCGGCGAGGGTGTGACGCCGCGTCGCATCTTCGATGGCGGCGTCAGCAACGTGCCAAACGTCATCGTGGATTTCCGCGACCGCCTGGAGGAGTACACTGCACGGTAGTCGGGCGCTGATTTCGATTGCTTACGCAGCCAGGCGGCCCCGCGAGGGCCACCATCGAGCAACGCGCCCGTAACCTGCCCGACCTGGCGTCGGGCGGGCTTTCAGCAACGGTTTCCACGGAGTGTTCGCAATGGGTGGTTTCAGCATCTGGCATTGGCTCGTCGTCCTCGTCATCGTGGCATTGGTGTTCGGCACCAAGAAGCTGCGCAACATCGGTGAAGACATGGGTTCGGCCATCAAGAGTTTCCGCAAGGGCATGCAGGAAGGCGATGAGCCGGCCAAGCCTTCGGAACTGAAGGCCGATCCGCCGTCGACCGAACAGGCGGCAAAAGAGGCCGACAAGGACCGCACCGAGCGCTAGGGTCCGTCATGTTCGAACTCAGTTTTGGCAAGATGGCCCTGATCGCCGTCGTCGCCCTGCTCGTGCTCGGGCCCGAACGGCTGCCCGGCGCGGCGCGCACGGCAGGCGCCCTGCTGCGCCGGCTGCGCAACAGCTGGCATGGCGTGCGTTCGGAAATCGAGCGTGAACTTGCCGCCGAGGACATCAAGCGCAGCATCCACGATACCGCCCGCAGCGTCGATCTCCGCGAGGAAATCCGCAATACGGCCAATGAATTCCGCAACGCCGTGAGCGGCGAAAGCGCAAAGCCGGGTGAAAGCCCGAAGCCGGCCGAAAGCGAAAAGCCGGGCGAAATCGACAAGCCGCGATCCGATGAGCAACGCTGAAACCGGCGGCGATGCGGAACAGTCGTTCCTCTCGCACCTGATCGAACTGCGCTCGCGCCTGCTCAAGGCGGTCGCGGCGGTGCTGATCATCCTGATCGCGCTGATTCCCGTGGCCAACAAGCTCTACGCCTGGCTGGCCAAGCCGCTGCTCGCCCACCTGCCGGCCGGTGGCGCGATGATCGCCACCGACGTCGCCTCGCCGTTCTTCACTCCGCTCAAGCTGGCGTTCTTCGCGGCCCTGTTCCTGGCCATGCCATTCATCCTCTACCAGCTCTGGTCATTCGTCTCGCCGGGGCTCTACAAGCATGAGCGGCGCCTGGCGGTGCCGCTGCTCGCCTCCTCGGTGCTGCTGTTCTACCTCGGTTGCGCGTTCGCCTACTTCCTCGTGTTGCCGGCCGTCTTCACGTTCATCACCAGCGTGGCCCCGGCTGGCGTCGCGGTCATGCCGGACATCAGCCGCTTCCTCGATTTCGCCCTCGTGCTTTTCCTTGCCTTCGGCTTCTGCTTCGAGGTGCCGGTTGCCCTGGTCATCCTCGTGGCGATCGGAGTGACGACCCCTGACCAGCTGGTCAAGAGCCGCCCCTATGCGATCGTCGGCGCTTTCGTCATCGCCGCCGTGCTGACGCCGCCCGACGTGATATCGCAGCTGCTGCTGGCGATACCGATGTGCCTGCTCTACGAAATCGGCATCCTGGCCGCCCGTTTCGTTTCGCGGCGTGCGCCGGACGAGGAACGCACGCCGGCCGCCTGATCAACCTTCCGAGGGGGCAGGATCAGCGTTGGCCTCGCCGGCATATACCTGCTTCCAGGCCAGGTACAGCCCGCAACCGACCAGCGGCGCCACCAGGGTGAAAACCAGCAGGCTGCCGAGGAATCCGAGCACGGCCAGCACCACGCTCAGGACGACGACGCCGACCATCAGCACGACGACGAAGACCAGGAAGGCACCTGCATTCGCGAGGCAGTCGCTGAAACTCTGCTTCATCGCCGCCATCGGTTCCGTGCCCTCGAGCATGACGCGAGGGATCGCGAAGAACTGCAGGGCATAGATGGCCAGGGCGATGGCCAGCATGAACGGGATCAGCAACAGCGCGCTGCCGCCAAGGGCGCCGAGCAGCGCAGCGGACGAGCCGTTGCTCAGCGAGGACAGCCCGCCACCGAGCAGGGCCCCGCCGACGAATATGACGAGAAGGACGAACAGCAGCACGGCGCCGGCGATGCTGGGCAGGCAAAGCATGATCATCGGGCCGATCTTGCCCGGCTCGCTGAACGCCCTGAACAACTGGCCGATGTCCGCATTGCGCCCCTCGTCCTGCTCGCGCGCCGCGTAGACGATGCCGCCATACAGCGCCGGCCCAAGCACGATGGTCACCAGCCCGCCCAGCAAAGGCACGATGCCGATGGCGGCGACGATCAGTCCCATGACCAGGAACACGACCGGATTGCCGAGAATCTGCTGGAAAGCCCCACCAATCCACTGGATGCCGCTACCTGCCGGAATTTTCCTGGCGCTCATTTTCGGTTCCTCCTCGGGTTCGATTTCCGGACTCCGTCACGGGCGACGATCCGGCTTCACAAAATTTTGACGATGCAAGCGTTTGGCACATTTATTCCCCGCCCCAAAGGCGTTACACTTGTAGCCGTGGCGAAAATGGATTTCGTCGCACATGATTACTTATCACTGTCCCTAAGGGGGGAAACCATGGCTACAAAGAAGAAAGAAGTTCAGCACGATGACGCCCGCGATGCCAGCCTGCGCGTCTCCAAGCGCATGCGCGACAGCCTGAAGGCGACCGCCGCCGTCATGGGCCGCCCGCTTTACGATGTAACCAACGAAGCCATCAACAGCTACCTGTCCAACATCAAGCTCGGTGACCCGCTGCAGGCGATCCGGCGTGGGGCCCGCGGTCGCAAGTAAGGCCCGCATGGTCGGGACGCTGCCTTCCCGATGATACACAGCAGGCGTTGAGCCGGGCGCCGTCTGCCAGCCAGATGGCGTCACGGATTCAACCATTGCCGCCGGCGCCAGCTCTCCGGCGCCGGCAGCGCCCCCTGCTTGTCGCCTGGCCAGCCGTGCAACAACCGGCATGAGCCTTGCGGGCCGGCAGCGCGCCCGCCCTATTCGATCGGCGGCAATACGTTCATGACCTCGCGCAGCGTGGTGACGCCACGCGCTACCTGCGCCGCCGCCGATATGCGCAGCGGTCGCATGCCATCGGCCAGCGCGGTCTCGCGCACCCGGGCCAGGTCCATGTCCGGCTGGATCAGGGCGCGCAATGCCGAGGTAACACGCAACATCTCGTAGATTCCCGTGCGCCCCTGGAAGCCGGTCTTGCGGCATTCGAGGCATCCCTTCGGGCCAAAGCCCAGTGCGGGCAGGGGGATCTGCCAGGGATGCGTCATCGCTGCCCAGCTGCGCTCGTCGATCGCCACCTCCACCTTGCAATGCGCGCACAGCGTGCGCACGAGGCGCTGCGCCACGATTCCGGTCAGGGTCGACTGCAACAGGTAGTTCGGCACGCCGAGATCGAGCAGGCGCGTCAGCGCGCTCGGCGCGTCGTTGGTATGCAGGGTGGACAGGACCAGATGGCCGGTCAACGAGGCCTGCACGGCCATCTGCGCGGTTTCCAGGTCGCGGATTTCGCCGACCATGATGATGTCGGGATCCTGGCGCATCAGGGTGCGCACGCCGGCCGCGAAATCGAGGTCGATCGCGTTGTGCACCTGCATCTGGTTGAATTCGGGACTGACCATCTCGATCGGGTCCTCGACGGTGCAGACGTTGATGTCCGGCGTCGCCAGCACCTTGAGCGTCGAGTACAGCGTGGTGGTCTTGCCGGAACCGGTCGGGCCGGTGACCAGGACGATGCCGTGCGGGCGCTCGACCATCTCGCGCCACTGGATTTCCTCGTCGCCCGAGAAACCGAGCTGGCGGAACTCCTTGACCACGATGTCGGGGTCGAAGATGCGCATGACGATCTTCTCGCCGAACGCGGTGGGCATGCTCGACAGGCGCAGTTCGACCTCGCGCCCGCCCGGCGAGCGCGTCTTGATGCGCCCGTCCTGGGGCCGGCGCTTTTCGGCGACGTCCATGCGCCCGAGGATCTTGATGCGCGAGGTGACCGCGGTCATGACCGCGGTGGGCAACTCGAAGACCTTGTGCATGACTCCGTCGATGCGGAAGCGGATCAGGCTGGTATCGCGGCGCGGCTCGAGGTGGATGTCCGACGCGCGCTGTTCGAAGGCGTATTGCAGCAGCCAGTCGACGACGTGCACGACATGGCGGTCGTCGGCGCCGAGATCGCCCGTCTTGCCGAGTTCGACCAGTTGCTCGAAGTTGAGCAGGCTGGAGTTGTCGCCCGTCTCGGCCTTGGCGTCCCGCGCGCGCTGGATCGAGCGCTGCACGCCCCACCATTCGGTGAGGAAGCGGCTGACGTCGATCGGGCTGGCGACCATGCGCTGGATGTCGCGACGCAGGATATGGCCCAGATCGGCCATCCAGCGCGTATCGAACGGCTCGGAAGTGGCAAACACCACCTGCAGCTCGCTGACCGCGACCGGCAGGATCCGGTAGCGCAGGGCATAGGCATGGCTGACCACCTGGGTCACCGCGGGGACGTCGATCTTCATCGGATCGATCTTCAGGTAGGGCAGTCGCGCCCTGCCCGCGAGCCATTGCGTCAGCACCTCGAGGCTGAGCGGCTTGGCCGGATCCCGGGCGTCGGCCAGCTTCAGGTTGGCGACCAGGATCAGCGGATGCAGCTCGAGCTTGCCGCGCGCGGTGCGCACGTCGGCGCGCACGCGGCGCTGGTCGGCCTCGCTGACCAGGCCATCGGCAAGCAGTGCGGCCAGGGTTTCGTCGAGATCGATGCGGTGGTGCAGGCCCAGCTGCGCGCCCGCCACTGCCACCTTCGGGGTGGAATGTTCGACGACGCCGGGTCGCACCGGTTGGGTTGCCATGCTGCGCCAATCCTCGGACAAAGGTGACTGCCCGTTATACTAGCGCGCTTTTCCGCCGCTACCGTGAGCCAATGCATGGCCGGACTCAGTTTCCAGGACGTCATCCAGACCCTCAACCGCTACTGGGCGGACCAGGGTTGCGTATTGATCCAGCCGCTCGATACCGAAGTGGGGGCCGGCACCTTCCACCCGGCGACCTTCCTGCGCGCCCTCGGCCCCGAGCCGTGGTCGGCGGCCTATGTGCAGCCGTCGCGGCGCCCTACCGACGGCCGCTACGGCGACAATCCGAACCGTCTGCAGCACTACTACCAGTACCAGGTCGTGCTCAAGCCGAACCCCGACGACATCCTCGACCTGTACATCGGTTCGCTGAAGGCGCTCGGCATCGATCCGCTCGTGCATGACCTGCGCTTCGTCGAGGACAACTGGGAATCGCCGACGCTGGGCGCCTGGGGGCTGGGCTGGGAAGTCTGGCTGAACGGCATGGAAGTCACCCAGTTCACCTATTTCCAGCAGGCCGGCGGACTCGAATGCCGCCCGGTGACCGGCGAGATCACCTACGGCCTCGAACGCCTGACCATGTACCTGCAGAACGTCGACAACGTCTACGACCTGGTCTGGACCGACGGGCCGCGCGGCGTGGTCAGCTACGGCGACGTCTTCCACCAGAACGAGGTCGAGCAGAGCACCTACAACTTCGAGCACGCCAACGTGCCGAAGCTGCTCGAATGGTTCGATACCTGCGAAGCCGAGGCGAAGAAACTGGTCGAGGCCGGCCTGCCGCTGCCGGCCTACGAACAGGTGACCAAGGCCAGCCATACCTTCAACCTGCTCGACGCGCGGCGCGCGATCAGCGTCACCGAGCGCCAGCGCTACATCCTGCGCGTGCGCACGCTGGCCCGGGCCGTCGCCGAGACCTACTACGCCCAGCGCGAAAAGCTCGGTTTTCCGGGCCTGCGCATGCGCAAGGAAGCGGCATGAACGCGAACGCACGACCCGCCACGCTGCTGATCGAGATCGGCACCGAAGAACTGCCGCCGAAGGCGCTGGACACGCTCGCCGAAGCCTTTGCCAGGGGCATCGTCGACGGCCTCGGCAAGTGCGGCATCGCGATCGATGCCGCGAACGCGAAAGTCGCCTGTTCGCCACGCCGCCTGGCCGTGCTGGTCCCTGGCGTCGCCCATGAACAGCCCGACCAGTCGATCGAACGCCGCGGCCCGGCGATCAGCGCAGCGCTGGACGCCAATGGCGAGCCCACGCGCGCATTGACCGGCTTCGCGGCGAGCTGCGGCGTCGACGTGGCATCCCTGGAGCGGCTCGAAACCGACAAGGGCAGCTGGTTCGTCCACCGTGCGCTGCAAGCGGGCCAGTCGACAGCAACGCTGTTGCCGGCGCTCGTCGAGGAAGCCATCAAGGCGTTGCCGATCCCGAAACCGATGCGCTGGGGCGACCACGAATTCTCCTTCGTGCGCCCGGTGCACTGGCTGGTCATGCTGCATGGCGCCGAGGTCGTTCCCGGAAAACTGTTCGGGCTCGAGTCCGGGCGCCAGTCGCGCGGCCATCGTTTCCATCATGCCGGTCCGGTGCATATCGCCGATGCCGATTCCTGGATCGATGCACTGCGCAATGCGAAGGTGCTGGCCGATCCGGCCGAGCGCCGGCGTCGCATCGTCGAGGAAGTGGCGCGCGCAGCCGGCGAAACGGGCGGTACTCCGCAGTTGTCCGCCGACCTGCTCGATGAAATCGCCAACCTGACCGAGTGGCCGGTTGCCATTGCCTGCGCGTTCGACCGCGAGTTCCTCGCGGTGCCGCAGGAAGCCCTGGTCATGACGATGGAAACCAACCAGAAGTTCGTCCCCGTCTTCGATGCCTCGGGCAGGCTCAGCGAGCGCTTCATCGGCGTCGCCAACATCGAATCGAAGGATCCCGCCGAGATCCGCAAGGGCTACGAGCGCGTGATCCGCCCGCGCTTCGCCGATGCCAAGTTCTTCTACGACGAGGATCGCAAGCAGGGCCTGGCGGCATTCCAGGAATCGCTCAAGTCGGTCACCTACCAGCAATCGCTGGGCAGCGTCTGGGACAAGAGCGTGCGCGTGGCCGAACTGGCCCGCATCATCGCCAACCGGGTCGGCGTCGATGCCGCGCTGGCGACGCGCGCTGCGGCGCTCGGCAAATGCGACCTGATGTCGCGCATGGTCGGCGAGTTCCCGGAACTGCAGGGCATCATGGGCCGCTACTACGCGAGCCAGGGCGAACAGGCCGAACCCGCCGGGGTCGCCGAGGCACTCGACGAGTTCTACCGCCCGCGCAATGCCGCCGATGGCATCGCCAGCGGCCAGCTCGGGCAGGTGCTGGCTGTTGCCGAACGCCTCGACACGCTGGCTGGCATCTTCGCCGTCGGCATGAAACCGGGCGGCAACAAGGATCCATTCGCCTTGCGCCGCGCCGCGCTCGGCCTGGCAAGAACGCTGATCGAGGCGAAGTTCGATCTCGATCTCAAGGCGCACCTGGCCGAAGCATTGGCCGCATTGCCCGAGTCGGCGCTGCAGGCCGGGCTCGGCAAGGGCAAGGATGGCAAGCCGCCGACCCTCGAGCCCGGCAGCCGGCGCGACGAACTGGCGGCTGAACTGTACGCATTCATCGTCGATCGCCTGCGCGGCTACTACGCCGACCAGGGCATCGCCGGCGAGGCCTTCGAGGCCGTGCGCACGATGGCACCTTCCTCGCTGCTCGATTTCGACCGTCGCCTGCGCGCCGTCGTCGAATTTTCCGCCCTGCCCGAGGCGCAATCGCTGGCCGCCGCCAACAAGCGGATCGGCAACATCCTTCGCCAGGCCGGCGACAAGACCACTGGCGAACTGGATACGGCGCTGCTCGAATCGGATGCGGAACGCGAGCTCGTCGCCGCGCTCGCCGAGGCCGAAGCCGGCAGCGCGCCACTGATCGCCGATGCCGACTATGTTGGCCTGCTGAGCCGACTGGCCGCCCTGCGCGCGCCGGTCGACCGCTTCTTCGACAACGTCATGGTCATGGCCGAAGACGACGGCGTGCGCAGGAACCGGCTGATCATCCTGCAACGGTTGCGCTCGATGTTCCTGCGCGTCGCCGATATTTCCATGCTGCCGGCGGCTGGCCAGGCCTGAAGCGCCTTCGCACCCGGGCCGCCGGGGCAAAAGGCCATCCGTCGATGACGTAGACTCGGATGACGGATGGCCTGTACGGTATCAACGCGAATTCTTCCGTGGAGCGACCGCGATTCATGAGTCCACGCAATAACGACGCCAGCACGACGCAACGCCGGACCATGCACCCGCTGCGTCGGGCGGGAGCCGGCGAGGTTCCGGCCTGCCTGGTCGTGCTGCAGGGACAGCGCCTGGGCCAGCGCATCGACCTTGGCGAGTCGCCGCTGACCATCGGACGCGCACCGGAAGCCGAATTCCAGATCGTCGAGCGCAGCATCTCGCGGGCCCACTGCCGCATCACGCGCGAGCCAGCCGGCTATCGCATCAAGGACCTCGATTCGACCAACAAGACCTTCCTCAACGACCAGCCGATCATCGAGGCCGAGCTCAAGGACGGCGACCACATTGCCGTCGGCAGTTGCGTGCTCAAGTTCATGGAGCGCTCGTCGGTCGAGGCGCGCTATCACGAGGAGCTCTACCAGCTGGCCACCGCCGACTCGCTGACCGACCTCTACAACCGCCGCCAGTTCCTCGAACTGATCGACCGCGAGATCGCGCGCGCGACCAACTACAAGCGCCCACTGACGCTGCTGATCATCGATCTCGATCATTTCAAGTCGATCAACGACAAGTACGGCCATCCGAGCGGCGACCTGGTGCTGAAGAAGGTCGCCCTGGCGCTGCGCGGGCAGTCGCGCGAGGAGTTCATCGTCGCGCGCATCGGCGGCGAGGAATTCGCCATCGTCCTGCCGGAAAACGATCTCGAGCAGGCGATGGAATTCGCCAATGACCTGCGCGTGGCGATCTCCGGGCTCGAATTCGCGCTGAATGGCGAGCTCCGCCAGGTCACGGTCAGCATCGGCGCAGCCGCATGGCTGGGCGGCATGTCCGCCACCGGCGACCTGATGCGGGCGGCCGACGAGCAGCTCTACCGGGCCAAGCAGGGCGGCCGCAACCGCGTGTGCTCGAAGCTGTCGACCTGAGCGCCGCTTCGCGCAGTCGCGGCGTCGGTTGCAGATTGCCGGAGGCGCAGCCCGATGCCGCTCATGGCCGGGCCAGGGCAAGCACGGTGCTGTCGTCCTCGGGCCCGGTTCCCGCCGCATGTTCGCCCATCGCCTGCCAGGCGCGATCGATCGCGTCGGCCGGTGATGCGGCACGCACTACCGAATCGACCAGGCCCTGCGCGCCCCAGGCTGATCCGTCCGCGCCACGTTGTTCGACGATGCCGTCGCTGTAGAGCAGCAGGATCTCGCCCGGCGCGAGATCGAGTGTCTCCGCCGCGAATTGCGCCTGCGCATCGATGCCGAGCGGAATGCAGCCTGTCGACGGCAGTGCAATGGCCGTGCCGGCGGCAATGCGCAGGGCATGTCCGTGGCCGGCGTCGACAAACCGGCAATGCGAGCCATCCCCATCGAATACGCCCAGCCACAAGGTCACGAAGCGGCCGCCGTCGGCCTGGGCACACAGGTGGGCATTGAGCAGCCCGATGATGCGCGCGGGATCCGCGTCGTGGGCGAATGCCGCACGCAGGAATGATTGCACGGAGGCCATGACCAGGCCGGCACCAAGGCCGGCGCCGCTGACATCGCCGAGTGCCGCAACAACGCGCCCTTCGCCCGCCTCGAAGACATCGACGACGTCCCCGGCCACGACACGCCCGGGGTGCAGGCGCAAGGCATAGCGCATGGTGCCGATCTGCCCCGCCGGGACCGGCAGCAGCCGATGCTGCACTTCACGGGCGCGATCGAGATCGGCGCTGACGGCGGCATGCTCGCGCGCGCTTTCGAGTCGGCGCAGATTGGCCAGCGCCAGGCCGGCCAGCCGGGCCAGTGCATGGCAGAACGTCGGCGCGTCGGCATGCCTGCGCGTGCCCGCGCGTTCGGCATCGAGGTAGAGGTACGCGAGGACCGAGCCATCCAGCATCAACGGGGCGCACAGGGCGCGTCCCCGATCGCGTCCTTCGTGGCTGCGAGCGGAGCCCTCGAGGGCATCCGCCGTGAAGTGGGCGACTTCGCCGCTGCCGGCCGAGCGCAGCAGCGAAGCGTTGAACGACCAGGGCCTGGCTGGATCCGCACTCGGCCGCTGGCAGCGCACCACCACTTCGTCGCCAGTGCGCCAGAGTACGGTCGAGCGGCCGTAGCCCGACCCGAGCAGGGCGTGCTCGGCCATGATCTCGGCCAGCATCGATTCGTCGGTCGCCAGCGCGATTTCGCCGGCATAACGCAGCAGCAGTTCGAGCCGCTGCTCGGCAAGATTGCCGACCGCGCGAACGACACTGATCCGGGTGTCGGGGCTGGAAGCACCGGCCGGCGACGGCTCTTGCGCAATGGCGTCGACGCGGAATCGCCAGGGGCCGACGGACAGCACATCGCCTGGCTGCAGCGCGGCTGCAGCCGCCTCCTGCAAGGTGATTTCGTTGAGGCGAGTGCCGCGCCGGGCGCCGCAATCGCGAATCAGCCAGCCGTCGCCATCGCGTTCGATCGCCGCATGGCGTCGCGATACGCCGGGGTCGGGCAGTTCAAGCTCGTTGCTGGCCGCGCGGCCGATCCGGAACGGATTGCTCAATCGCCATTGAATTGCGGGCAGGGGCGGTCCGTCGATCTGTTTCAATTCCATGCTGCTCATGAATCAGCGGACCCTTTCATTCCCTGGTGTGTTGGCAAACATCAAAAATAGTGTCACGGCATGGCGCAAGGTCGTTTGGCAGCCAGGAGGAACAACGGAATCGCCCCCTGCGACGTCGTGTCCACCTGCCACGGGCCGTGCTGACCGGCAGCGCCACAGCAGGCGCCCGCGGCACGGGTCCGGGGCTGTCCGGGCCGATGCCGCGGGCGCCATCGTACCCGCCGCGGCTGAATGGCCGGGAACGCTCCGGGCAGCCCCGGACCGGACCGAGCGTGCGCGAAATGATTGATTACGTTGCGCTGCCGCATTATTGTGCTCGGCCCGCACTGCTCCGCCGGGGAACATTCCGGCGGAAAAACCCGAAACGCAACCATCGTGCGTTCATGCATTGAGCGTTATGCTTGCCGGGTGAACTACGATGCATTTCGTCTTATGCCTGTGGAGGATTTTGCCATGTTCAAGTATGTCGCCACCGCCTTGACCGCGCTGGCCGTTCTCGGAGGCTGCAATTCCTCCAACCAGCCTTCCAGCGCAACGGCGTCGGACGGCAACGGCGCGCCGCCGACGGCGCAGCAGATCGCAAACGCGCCGATCCCGAACGAGATCAGCGGAACCGTCACCTTGCGCGTGCCCGCCGTGATCAATCCGGGCGCCAAGCTCAGCGTGCAACTGGTCGATGTGGCGCAGCAGGATATCGTCATCGCGCAGACGTCCGAGGACGTGACCACGCAGCCGCCCTACCAGTTTTCGATGCCGCTCCAGCCGGGCAAGATCGACAAGACGCGCGTGTACGTCGTCAACGTGCTCCTGGTCGACGGCGAACGTCGCTACGTGCAGGCCTTGCAGTCCCCGGTACTGACCGGCGGCGCCGGCGCCACGGTCCAGGTCGTGCTCAATTCCGAAGCGACCGCCGGCGAGAACCTGAAGGACGAATTCAACAAGCTCAAGTCGCACATCGGCGGCATGAAGCGCATCCAGGATTCCTTCCTCGATGGCGATCTGTCCGTGGCCTGGGACGGTTTCGTGGAGGCCGGCAACAAGCTGCGCTTCATGCGCGTCAATTCCGAACTCG
Source organism: uncultured Gammaproteobacteria bacterium (assembly GCA_963822465.1). Taxonomy (GTDB): domain Bacteria; phylum Pseudomonadota; class Gammaproteobacteria; order Xanthomonadales; family Rhodanobacteraceae; genus Dokdonella. The sequence goes on from CAWGHP010000016.1 coordinate 91,133, forward strand.
GCGATGGCGACAAGGCCGTGCGCACCAATATCGAGTACGCCTTCCTCGATGGAAAGCCGATGGCCATCCTCAAGAAGGGAACCCTCAGCACGCGCGTCGGCTGGGACGAGAACGGCCAGCTCATCCTCAATGAAAAGAGCAATGGCGAAACGGCCAGCGACGAGGAGGCGAAAGCCTTTTACGACGATGCGGTCAAGGCGTTCGCGATGGGCGAGAAGAAGCTGCCGAAGAAGAAGTGATTCTTCGCACAACCTGATCCTCGAAAAGGCCGGCCATGCCGGCCTTTTTGTTTGTTCGATGCCGGGCGCGGGCGCGGCTCAGCGACGCGCCCTGTTGAATGCCTCGGCCAGGGCGCCGTCGGCTGCAGGTGCCGGTCGCGCGTTGTTCGTGGACGCTTGCGGCCCCTGCTTCCGCTCCCGGGCATTCGACGGTGCCTGGCGCGAATCGCCGGGCTCGTCGTCGAGGCGCATGCTCAGGCCGATGCGCTTGCGGGCAATGTCGATCTCCATGACCTTCACCTTGACGACGTCGCCGGCCTTGACCACCTCGCGCGGATCCTTGACGAACCGGTTCGACAGGGCCGAGACATGCACGAGGCCGTCCTGGTGGACGCCGAGATCGACGAAGGCACCGAACGCGGCCACGTTGCTGACGACACCCTCGAGGACCATCCCGGGCTTGAGATCGCGGATGTCCTCGATGCCTTCGGCAAACGTGGCCGTGCGGAACTCGGGGCGTGGATCGCGGCCCGGCTTTTCGAGCTCCGCGAGGATGTCGCGCACCGTCGGCAGGCCGAACGTGGCATCGGTGTAGCGCTGCGGATCGAGCGTGCGCAGGAAGGCCGCGTCGCCGATCAGGGCCTTCACCTCGCGCCCGCACTGTTCGATGATCCGCTGCACGACCGGGTAGGCTTCCGGATGCACGGCCGATGCATCGAGGGGATCATCGCCAGCGGCGATGCGCAGGAACCCGGCACATTGCTCGAAGGCCTTGTCGCCGAGGCGGGGCACCTTGAGCAGGGCCTTGCGGTTGCGGAACGCGCCGTTCGAATCGCGATGGCGGACGATGTTTTCGGCGACCGCCGGGCTCAGCCCGGCAACACGTGCCAGCAGCGGCGCCGAGGCCGTATTGACGTCGACGCCGACGGCGTTGACGCAGTCCTCCACGCGCGCGACCAGGGCGTGCGCGAGTTTCACCTGGTTGACGTCGTGCTGGTACTGGCCGACACCGATCGACTTCGGGTCGATCTTGACCAGTTCGGCCAGGGGATCCTGCAGGCGCCGCGCGATCGACACGGCGCCGCGCAGCGAAACATCGAGCTCGGGGAATTCCCGCGCCGCCACCTCGGATGCCGAATACACCGATGCGCCGGCCTCGCTGACGACGATCTTGGCGAGACGCAGTTCGGGATGCTTGCGGATCAGCTCGGCGGCCAGGCGATCGGTTTCGCGCGAGGCCGTGCCATTGCCGATCGCGATGAGGTCGACGCCATGTTCCCTGCTGATCGCAGCCAGCCGGGCGATCGACTGGTCCCATTGCTTCTTCGGCTCATGCGGGTAGATCACGTCGGTCGCGAGCAGCTTGCCGGTGCCGTCGACGACGGCCAGCTTGACGCCGGTGCGGATGCCCGGATCGAGGCCCATGACCGTCTTCGGGCCCGCTGGCGCGGCCATCAGCAGATCCTTGAGGTTGTCGCCGAAAATGCGGATGGCCTCGGCGTCGGCGGCCTCGCGGGCGCGACCGAAAAGATCCAGGCCCAGGTGCAGGTGCAGCTTGATGCGCCAGGCCTGGCGCGCGCCATCGAGCAGCCAGCGGTCCGCCGCACGTCCGCGGTCGGCGATGTTGAAATGCGCGGCGACGCGTCCTTCCGCTTCGGCATGTCCGGCCGCGGCCGCCTCGTCCAGCGCGACGGCCGGATCTTCCGCCGCCGTGGTGCGCGCGGCACTGGTCGGGCGCGGCGCCAGCTCGAGATCGAGCACGCCTTCGTTGCGCGCGCGAAACAGCGCCAGCAGGCGGTGCGAGGGAATCGAACCGATCGCCTCGACATGGTTGAAGTAGTCGCGGAACTTCGCGCCGTCGGCTTCCTTGCCGGCGACGACCCTGGCCCGGATCACCGCCCTTGCGCTCAGCCATTCGCGCAATGCGCCGACCAGGGCGGGATCCTCGGCAAAGTTCTCGACCAGGATCGCGCGGGCGCCGTCGAGCGCGGCCTTGGCGTCGACCACGCCCTTGTCCGCATCGACGAAGGCGGCAGCCGCCTGCTCGGGCAGCTGGTCCGGGTCGGCGAGCAAGCTGCTGGCCAGCGGCTCGAGTCCGGCCTCGCGCGCGATCTGCGCCTTGGTGCGCCGGCGTGGCTTGTACGGCAGGTACAGGTCCTCGAGCCTTGCCTTGTTGTCGGCGGCGAGTATCTCGGCACGCAGGCCGTCGCTGAGCTTGCCCTGCTCTTCGATGCTGGCAATCACCGCTGCGCGCCGGTCCTCGAGTTCGCGCAGGTAGCCGAGTCGCTCTTCGAGCAGGCGCAACTGCGTATCGTCGAGCCCGCCGGTGATTTCCTTGCGATAGCGGGCGATGAATGGCACGGTCGCGCCGCCGTCGATGAGCTGCACGGCCGCATGGACCTGTTCGGGACGGGCCGAGATTTCCCCGGCGATGCGTTGTTCGATGCTGGACATGTTTTCCTTTTCTGCAATTCAGGAAACACGGCAAGCCGCCGGGGCGGCTCGTCGTGCTTCCGGGTCCGGGAATTCAGGCGACGCGCTTGCGTCGCTTCAGGTGCACGAGCAGCAGCGAGATCGCCGCCGGCGTCATGCCACTGATGCGCTGGGCCTGGCCAATCGTCGTCGGCATGGCGCCCTTGAGCTTGGACAGGACTTCGGACGAGAGGCCACGCACGCCCTCGTAGTCGAAATCCCGCGGGATGGCGGTTTCCTCGTGCCGGCGGCTGCGCTCGATTTCCTCGCGCTGGCGATCGAGATAGCCGGCGTACTTGGTGCCGATCTCGACCTGCTCGGCCACTTCGGCATCCGCCACTGCGGGGGCGATACCGGGGATCGAGGCGAGTTTGGCGTAGTCGAGCTCCGGACGACGCAGCAGGTCGAGCACGCTGGCGTCCCTGCTGATCGAAACGCCGAGCAGGCCGTCGATGGCGCGGCCGAGTTCGTTGCCGGGCGACGCGCGGAGGCCACGCAGGCGCTCCTGCTCGGCCTGTATCGCCTCGTGCTTGCGCTGGACCCGCGCGTAGCGCCCTTCCGGCACGCAGCCCAACGCGTGGCCCCGGGCGCTCAGGCGCAGGTCGGCGTTGTCTTCGCGCAGATGCAGGCGGTACTCGGCACGCGAAGTGAACATCCGGTACGGCTCGATCGTGCCGTTGGTGGTGAGGTCGTCGATCAGCACGCCGATGTACGCTTCGTCGCGTCTCGGCGTCCACGGCTGCATGCCGCGCACCGCGCGCGATGCGTTGAGACCGGCGATCAGACCCTGCGCGGCGGCCTCCTCGTAGCCGGTCGTGCCGTTGATCTGGCCGGCGAAATAGAGCCCGTCCACGGCCTTGGTCTCGAGCGACGGCTTGAGTCCGCGCGGATCGAAATAGTCGTATTCGATCGCATAGCCCGGGCGCGTGACATGCGCATTGGCGAAGCCGCGGATCGAGCGGACGAGCTCGATCTGCACGTCGAAGGGCAACGATGTCGAAATGCCGTTCGGGTAGATCTCGTAGGTATCGAGGCCTTCCGGCTCGATGAAGATCTGGTGCGAGTCCTTGTCGGCGAAACGCACGACCTTGTCCTCGATCGAGGGGCAGTAGCGCGGGCCCGTGCCTTCGATCTGGCCGGAGTAGAGCGGCGAGCGATCGAGGCCGCCACGAATGATCTCGTGCGTGCGTTCGCTGGTATGGGTGATCCAGCAACTGACCTGGCGCGGATGCTGCGAACGCTCGCCCATGAACGAGAACACCGGCGCGGGATTGTCTCCCGGCTGTTCCTCGAGACCGCGGTAGTCGATCGAGCGCCCGTCGATGCGCGGCGGCGTACCGGTCTTCAGCCGGTCCACGGTGAATGGCAATTCGCGCATGCGCTCGGCCAGGCGCTGCGCAGGCGCGTCTCCCGCGCGCCCGCCAGCGTGATGCGACATGCCGATATGGATCTTTCCGGCGAGGAAGGTACCCGCGGTAAGGACCACGGCCGGGGCCTCGAAACGCAGCCCGGTCTGGGTGAGCACGCCAGTGACGCGCCCTCCCTCGATCAGCAGGTCGTCGACGGCCTGCTGGAAAAGCTGCAGGTTCGGCTGCGCTTCGACGATCGAGCGGATCGCCGCCTTGTACAGGACGCGATCGGCCTGGCAGCGGGTGGCGCGCACTGCCGGACCCTTGGATGCGTTCAGCGTGCGCCACTGGATGCCGGCCCGATCCGCGGCGTGCGCCATGGCGCCGCCGAGTGCGTCGATCTCGCGCACGAGGTGGCCCTTGCCGATCCCGCCAATGGCCGGATTGCAGCTCATTTGCCCGATCGTCTCGATGCTGTGGCTGAGCAGCAGCGTGCGCGCACCGCAGCGTGCCGCTGCCAGGGCCGCCTCGGTGCCGGCATGGCCACCACCGACCACGATGACGTCGTAGCGATGCACGGAATTTGACGACATGACCGGATCACCAGAAAAACAACCGCGCAATTCTAACCCAGCGCCGCCATGGCCCGGCATTTGGCACGGAATCTGCTCATCACTATTCGCACTCCCACCGGCGCTAGGCGTAATGCGAGCACGCCGAAAGTCGGAATTCAGGGGCTGGCTGCGCGCCGGTGGGAGCTTGCACAGATCGACCGGGCCAGCCGATGGAGCAGGCGCCCGGCGGTCCCGGGAACAGGGGGAATCCAGCAGGGCCTTGGTGCCGGGCGCCAGTTGAACGGTCTTTTCCAGTCGCACAAGCAATGCCGCGCCCTGCCGGGACGCGGCATTTTTCATTGCTCGATGATGACCACGATATCGATAACAGCAATTGGCAGACTGTGACCGTAATCGCGGAAAACCGGCGCTTCAGGGGGCCCTGCGGCAGCGCCGGTCAGATTGCGACAGCGCTCGTCAAAGGCGTCGGCAAAATCTCCGGTTCATGCCGGATTTTCGAGAATTTGCGCAGTTGGCACGCCGCTTGCTTCATATCCATCAACCACCACACAGCCACGGAGTTCACCGCCATGATCTCGAGCGCAGCCAGCATGAATCTCAACCCGCTCTTTCTGCGTCACGACCTGATGATCGAACTGGGCCGACTTGAAATGGCCATGCAGGACATGCGCAGCGCGGCTGCGATGGACCAGGCCACCGCGCAACTGCAGCAGCTGGAAAGCCGCCGCGCGCGCATCAATGAAGCATTGAGCCGCTTGCCTGCCTGAAACCCTGCAAGGCTGGACTCCCGGTGATTCGAAAGACCGCGCGCAAGCGCGGTTTTTTATTGCCTGCGTTTATTGCTTGCGCGACGGGATTCGCGCAGGCGGCGGCGCGACGCGCATGACCGGTGCGGGGGCCGACTGGCGCGGTTGTGGCGCCGCCATCGACCTCGTGCCATTCGACCTCGTGGGGGAAGCGTTCCTGCTGCGCAGGATCCTTGTTGACGCCGGCGCGCGCTTGCCCGGATCGAACCGGCCCGGCCCACGCAGGGCATCGGCCTGCGCGGCGCGGGCGCGCCGCGCATAGCTCGCCGATTCAGGCGCGTCTGCGGCGGGCCGGGCGAGCAGGAAGCTGCGTTGCGAACGGTCCTGCTGCACGCGCGCATCGCGCCAGTTGCGCTCGACGATGTAGACCGGTGGCGGAGCCCAGATCGGCGACCAGCCATACCCCCACGGATAGAACAGGCTGCCGTAACGCGGGTAACCGTAGCCGTAGCCGAAACCCAGGCCGTAGCCGTAGCCACTGCCATAGCCACCATAGCCGCCATAGCCGAATCCGGCGTAACCGAACCCGGACGAGTGCGAGTCGACGACCACGTCGGCGCCGCCGGAACCGTAGTAATAGTCGCCGTTGCCGTCGTAGTTGTACGAATTGCCCGAAGTCGTTGCGCAACCGGCCAGCGTCGAAAGCAGCAAAAGGGTCAGGATTTGGCGGTACATGACATTTTCTCCGGACACCAGGACATGTCTTCCAACATGCCCCCATTGGTGCCCCGGTTCAAGCCCTGGCGCTGCCGGAAGCGCGGATTCAGCCGTCGCCGAGGCTGCGTCCGAGTATGTCGGCCACATCCACGGACAGCGAGCCGGACTGCTGCATGCGCTGCATCTGCGCGCGCATGGCGGCGCGCCGCCGCGGCTCGTAGCGCTGCCAGGCACCAAATGCCGTCGCCAGCCGGGCTGCGACCTGCGGATTGATCGCGTCCAGGCGCAGGATGCAATCGGCCACGAAACGGTAGCCCTCGCCGTCGAGGCGGTGGAATGCGAGCGGATTGCGGTGGGCCAGGCTGAGCAGCAGGGCATAGACCTTGTTCGGATTGTCCCAGCGAAACGCCGCATGCAGGGTCAATGCACGCACGCGCTCGAGGGTGCCGGCCGCGGGCACCGTAGCCTGCACGGCAAACCATTTGTCGACGACGCCGGCGGCGTCGCGGTAGCTGCGGAAGAAATCATCGAGCAACTCCGGCGCGCCCGCGGCGCCCGCATGGACAAGGCAGGTCAGCGCACTCAGCCGATCGCTCAGGCAGGTGGCGCCTGCATAGTGCGAACGCGCCAGCGCGTGATGGCGGGAGTCGGCATGGCAGAGCAGGTCCAGGCAACGGTTGCGCAGGCGACGACGCGCCTGGGCCACGGTCGCGGTGCCTTCGGTCGATGCGGATGCGAGGCGCTCGTAGCGTTCGCCAAGCTCGCTTCCGAGTGCGCGCGCCAGCGAGGATTCGAGCAGTGTCCTTGCAGCGTGCACGGCTTCCGGATCGATATCCTCGAGCGATTCGGCGAGGCTGCCCGCATCGGCCAGGGTCAGCATTTCCGCCAGCGTGGCCGGATCGAGCGCGGGGTCCGCAAGCCCGATGCGCAGGCTGCCCAGCCAGGCTTCGAAGCCGGCCTGCGGCGCGCTGCCGTCCGCAAGCACGCTGGCGAACAATTGCCTGGCCAGTGCGTCGGCCGCATACCAGCGATTGAATCCGTCGCTCTCGTGGGCGGCGAGCACGCCGAGGGACCGCCAGTCCATGTCGGCCTGCAGGCGCACCGGCGCGGAGTAGCCGCGCAGCAGCGAGGGCACCGGCTCACGCTCGAGGCCACGAAAGGTGAATGTCTTTTGCGCGCCATCCAGCAGCAGTACGCATTCGTGGCTATCCGATACGTCGCGGCCTTCGAGCAGCAGCGGCAGGGAATTGCCGTCGTGGTCGAACAGCCGCATGTCCACCGGAATCGGCACGGGCTGCTTGTGCCGCTGGCCCGGCGTAGCCGCGGTGTGCTGGCTCAGGGTCAATTCGTAGGTCCGGCTGGCCGCGTCGTAGCGCCCGCTGGCCTCGAGCACGGGCGTTCCCGCCTGTCGATACCAGGTCAGCCAGGGAGCGAGGTCGAGCGCATTCGCATCGCCCAGCGCGGCAAGGAAATCCTCGACCGTGACCGCCTCGCCATCGTGCCGCTCGAAGTACAGGTCCATGCCGCGCCGGAATCCGTCGCGGCCGAGCAGGGTCGCCAGCATGCGCACGATCTCGGCGCCCTTCTCGTAGATCGTCGTCGTATAGAAGTTGTTGATCTCGCTGTACTGCGCGGGCCGCACCGGATGGGCGAGCGGACCGGCATCCTCGCTGAACTGCGTGCGCCAGAGCGAGCGCACGTCCTCGATCCGGCGCAGGGTGCGCGAAGCGACGTCGGACTCGAATTCCTGCTCGCGGTAGACGGTCAATCCTTCCTTGAGGCTGAGCTGGAACCAGTCGCGGCAGGTGACGCGATTGCCGGTCCAGTTGTGGAAATACTCATGCGCGACGACCGCGAGCACGTGCCGGTAGTCGTCATCGGTCGCCTGCAGCGGGTCGGCGAGCAGGTATTTCGAATTGAAGATGTTGAGTCCGGTGTTCTCCATCGCGCCATTGGTGAAGTCATCGGTGGCGACGACATGGAAGACATCGAGCTGGTAGCAGCGACCGAATTTCCGTTCATCCCAGGCAAACGCCAGTTTCAGGCATTCCATCGCGTGACGGCATCGCCGGACCGCCTCTCCCTCGGCCCAGATCACGATGCGGACGCGACGACCCTCGGCGGTGACGTAGGTGTCCTCGATCGATTCGAGCTTGCCTGCGACCAGGGCGAACAGGTAGCTCGGCCGCGGATGCGGATCGTCGAAGCGCGCCCAGTGGCGGCCGTCGGCGAGCTCACCGGAGCCGGCGAGATCGCCGCCCGCCAGCAACACCGGAAAGCGGCGACGGTCGGCACGCAGGGTCACCGAATAGAGTGCGAGGACGTCCGGGCGGTCGATCGACCAGGTGATGTGGCGGAAGCCCTCGGCTTCGCACTGGGTGAGCAGGAAACCCTGTTCGGGGCTGCCGCTCAGGTACAGGCCCTGCAGGGCCTTGTTGGCCAGCGGGCGGATCCGCGAACGCGTTTCGATGACCGCCTTGCCGCGGACGCCGGTCACGTACAGGGCGTTGCCTTCGATCCGGTAGCGCCCGGCATCCAGCGCGTGGCCATCGAGGCGGATTTCGAGCAATTCGATGCCGCTGCCGTCCAGGCGCAGCTCGGCTCCGCCCGGACCGGGCTCCTCGCGCAGGTGCAGGCGCGCCTGCACGGTGGTCAGTTCGGCATCGAGATCGAACTCGAGCTCGACGCGTTGCATGCGCCAGGGCGGCGCCTTGTAGTCATGCAGGTGCACGATCGGATGCGTGGCGGATACGTCGTCGTTCATGCGGGTCGTCGGGATCGGGACATGGACAGGCAGGACTTGCACAGCGCAGGCCTGCGACAGGCGCAGCAGGCTAGCACGCAGTTGCAGCGGACGTGTATCGTGCCGGTCGGTCACCTTGAATGCAGTCCCATGACGCAGGAATCGGCTTTCGCCAGCATCGATATCGAAGCGATCGAGCAGGCCGCATCGCGAATCGCCGGCCATGCGCACGTCACGCCGGTGCTGCGCTCGCACTCGCTCGATGCCCTGGCCGGCGCGCAACTGCTGTTCAAGGCCGAGAACTTCCAGCGCGTCGGCGCCTTCAAGTTCCGCGGTGCCTGCAACGCGGTGTGGTCGCTGGCCGACGCGGTCGCCGCACGAGGCGTGGTCACCCACTCGTCCGGCAATCATGGCGCGGCCCTCGCACTCGCGGGTCGCACCCGCGGCATCCCGGTCCATGTCGTCGTTCCCGCCGGCGCGGTGCGCTCCAAGGTCGAGGCCATCGAGGCCTACGGGGCGACCGTGCACCACTGCGAACCGAACATCCTGGCCCGCGAAGCGGCGGCGGAAGCCGTGCGCCAGCAGACTGGCGCGACACTCGTCCACCCCTATGCGGATCCGGCCGTCATCGCGGGCCAGGGAACCGCCACGCTGGAACTGATCGCGCAAGCCGGGCCGCTCGATGTGATCGTCGCCCCGGTCGGTGGCGGCGGGCTGGCCAGCGGAACCGCCATCGCCGCGGCGGCGCGCGCGCCCGGCACGCGCGTCATCGCCGCCGAACCGGCCGGTGCCGCGGATACGCTCGAGTCACTGCAACTGGGGCGGCGCGTCGGCCATTTCACGCCCGATACGATCTGCGACGGCTTGCGCACCCTGGTCGGCGAGATCAATTTCTCGATCCTGCGCGAACATGGCGTGCAGGTGCTCGCGGTCAGCGACGAGGACACCATCGCCGCGATGCGCCTGGTCTGGCAACGCCTGAAGATCATCGTCGAGCCATCCGCGGCGATCGTGCTGGCCGCGGTGCTCGGCCAGCGCGAGCGATTTGCCGGCCTGCGCGTCGGCCTGATCCTGAGCGGCGGCAATGTCGATCTGGACGCCCTGCCCTGGGTCCGTGGCTCCGGCGCGTCATCCTGAGTCACGAAAGCGCGGCACGCCGTCATGCGCAATGGCCGAACCGGGGATGTGCCCGGCGCGGGCCTGCCGGTATGCTCCACCTCCCCGTGCCAACCGCCTCCTGCGCCATGCCCGCGATGAAGACCAGCAAGAAGACCGCCGCACCGAAAGCCGTGCCGGGCAGCGTGGTCGAAGATGGCCGCGCGCGTTGCGCCTGGGCCACCGGCAAGTCCGCCGATGCCGCCTACCGCGCCTATCACGATAGCGAGTGGGGCGAACCGGTCCATGATGACCGCCGGCTGTTCGAGTTCATCGTGCTCGAGGGCGCCCAGGCCGGATTGAGCTGGCGCACCGTGCTCGACAAGCGCGAAAACTACCGCCGCGCCTTCCACGGTTTCGACATCGCGCGCGTGGCGGCGATGCGCGATCGCGAACTGGAGTCGCTGCTGCAGGATGCAGGCCTCATCCGCAACCGCCTCAAGATCTTTTCCGCGCGCGACAATGCGCGCGCCGCGATCGAAGTGATCGACAGTTCGGGCAGCCTCGATGCCTGGTTGTGGTCCTTCGTCGGCGGACAGCCCGTGCTCAACCACTGGACATCCCAGGACCAGGTGCCCGCCACCAGCGATGCCTCGGATGCGATGAGCAAGGCGTTGCGCAAGCGGGGTTTCCGCTTCGTCGGCTCGACCATCTGCTATGCCTTCATGCAGGCGACCGGCATGGTCAACGACCACCTGGTCGACTGCTATCGGCATCCGCAGCATGGCCGCGGCCAGCGGAAATCCCGCGCATGATGGTCACCAGCGCCGAGGCGTTTCTCGATGCGGTTTCGACCCTGGCCATCGCGCCGGACCTGCCGGCCACGGCGCGCGCCGCATTCCTGGTCAGCCCGATCGATTTCGCCCTGGCCGCCGAATCCGCCAGCGACAATCGCTACATGGACCTGGCCGACGTCCCCGATCCGCTGCGGGCACTTGCCGAGCATGCCGGGCTGGCGCGGCGCCTGGCCACGGACATCCCGGTCATCACCTTTCCCGGCGACCCAGCCGCGCCGGATGGAGTATTCCCGAACAATGCATTCGCGACGACGGCCGGACGCCTGATCATCGGCCGCATGCGCCATGGCGTGCGCCAGCGCGAAACGCGACGCGCCGACATCCGCCGCTGGTTTGGCGACATCCTCGGCTATGCAACCATCGACCTCTCGGAACAGGACCTGGTGGCCGAGCTGACCGGCGCACTGGTCATCGACCGCGCCCGCGGCATCGGCTACTGCGGCCTGAGCGAGCGTTGCGACCTGGCGGGCGCCCGTGCCATGCACGCCGCCTTCGGCCTGCGCCTGACCTATTGCTTCGAGCTTGCCGAGGGCGAGTACCACACCAACGTGGTGCTCGCGATACTCGCCGGACGCGCAGCCATCGTCGCCGAATCGGGGTTTCGCGAGGCGGCGGCGGCGCGCGCGATCGCATCGCTCTACACCGGTTGCGTGGTGTGGATAAGCCCACGCCAGAAACAGGCCTTTGCCGCGAATGCGATCAGCCTTGCGGCGGACCGGGTCTGGATGAGCGGGCGCGCCTCGATGGCACTGACGGATGCCCAGCGCGAGGCCCTCGATGCCAGTGGTTTTTCCATCGCAGCGGTGGAACTCGGCGAGCTGGAGAAGGCCGGGGGCAGCCTGCGCTGCTGCGTGGCCGAGATCTACTGAACCCCCGGGGGCCCCGTTTTGACCAGCTTTGCAGCCTTCCAGGGCGTACTGCGCCAATCGAGTTCAGCGGGAATTCAATCCCGGGAGTCAAGACTGCGTGAGCCGCGTCCACCGAGCGGCCGCCAACGAGTTACCGAAACCCTGATGACCGCAGCCACACGCCGATTTCGAATTCCAGTGCTGGCAGCAGCCATTGCGGCAACGTTGTTCTCGACGATCGCTTGCGCACGCGAGATCAGCGTGCAGGAAGCCGTAGCCATGATTCAGCGCGATACCGATGCCAAGGTGCTCAGCGTGCAGACGCTGCGCATCGGCAAGCGCAAGATCTACCGTTTCAAGGTCCTGACACCCGGCGGCCAGGTGCGCGTCATTGAAATCAAGGCAGATCAATAACAGGAGATTGCGATGCGTGTACTACTTGTGGAAGACGAAGCGCCATTGCGCGAGACCCTGGCGGCACGCCTGAAGCGCGATGGATTCGCAGTCGATGCGGCGGGCGATGGCGAGGAAGGTCTTTTCCTCGGTCGCGAAGTTCCCTTCGATGTGGCCATCATTGATCTCGGCCTGCCGAAAATGTCGGGCATGGAGCTGGTCAAGCAACTGCGCGAGGACGGCCAGCGCTACCCGATCCTGATCCTGACCGCACGCTCCTCGTGGCAGGACAAGGTGCAGGGACTCAAGTACGGCGCCGACGACTACCTGGTCAAGCCGTTCCACGTCGAGGAACTGCTGGCGCGACTCAACGCGCTGGTGCGCCGTGCCAGCGGCTGGTCGCGCCCCTTGCTCGAATGCGGCCCGATCGCGCTCGACACGACGGCGCAGACGGTCAGCTCGAACGGCAATCCGGTCGACCTCACCAGCTATGAGTACAAGGTGCTGGAATACCTGATGATGCATGCCGGCGAGCTGGTCTCCAAGGCGGACCTGACCGAGCACATCTACCAGCAGGATTTCGACCGCGACTCCAATGTGCTGGAGGTCTTCATCGGTCGATTGCGACGCAAGCTCGACCCGGAGAACACGATCAAACCCATCGAGACGGTGCGCGGACGAGGTTATCGCTTTGCCCTTGAACGCACTGACGCCGGTGCCGACGAGGCCGAACCCGAATCCGCAGTGTGAAACCGAAGCGCACGATGGCACGACCGCTATCGTTGCAGGCCAGGTCCCTCGCTGCGGCGGGCATCGCCCTCGCAGCGTTTCTGGGCCTGGCCTTCTTCGCGCTCGACCAGGCCTTTTTCGACGCGGCCCTGAGCTCGCAGCGCGATCGCCTGCAAGGCTACATCCATGCCTACCTGGCCGGCGCCGACACCAATCGCGCCGGCAACCTCATTCCGCCCGAGGTCGGCCCCGATCCGCGCTTCGACCGCCCCGCATCGGGCCTTTACGCCAGCATCGTCGGCGACCATGTACGCAACTCGAAGGACCGCCAATGGCGCTCGCCCTCGGCGCTCGGCCTTGAACTGCCGATCGATTCCGAACTGCCCCAGGGCGCCACGGTATTCAGCGGCCCGGTGCATACCCCGCAGGGCGACCTGTTCGTGCTCTCGCAGGGCATCACCTGGAGCGTGGCCAACCGGCCGGAACTGAACCTGACCCTGCACGTCGCCGAAGACGGCGCTGCGCTGCAGAACCAGGTGAAGGTGTTCCGGCGCACCCTGCTGGCCTGGCTCGGCGGCCTTGGCGTCCTCCTGCTGCTCCTGCTCATCGGCGTGCTGCGCTGGAGCATGGCCCCGTTGCGCAAGGTCGCTGCCGACCTGGCCCGCGTCGAGCGCGGCGCCGCCGAGCATCTCGGCGACCGCTATCCCGCCGAACTCTCCGGCCTCGCCGCCAACCTCAACAACTTCATCGATTCCGAGCGCGATCGCCTCAAGCGCTACCGGAATACCCTGGCGGATCTTGCGCACAGCCTGAAAACACCGCTGGCCGTCGTGCGCACCCAGCTCGAATCGGAAGTGGATGGACGCGAGCTGCGCTGGACCGTGCTCGAGCAGGTTGGTCGCATGGATGAAATCGTCGCCTACCAGCTTTCGCGCGCCGCGACCTCCGGGCGCCAGACCTTCGCCGCTCCCCTGCCACTGGAGCCGTTCGCCGAGGAAATCGTGCGCAGCCTGGAAAAGGTCTATGCCGACAAGCAGGTCCTGTGCGAATTCGAGATCGATCCCAACACGCGTTTCCGCGGCGACCAGGGCGACCTGATGGAGCTGCTCGGCAACGTCCTCGAGAACGCCTTCAAGTGGGCCAGGCACACGGTCTTGCTGACGGCGAAGCGCTCAGGCTCGGGCAACGACGATTCCGGCAGCCTCGACCTCACCATCGAGGACGACGGGCCCGGCATTCCGGAGGAGCGCGTCGACCACCTGCTGCAGCGCGGCGTGCGCGGCGACGAACGCGTGCAGGGCCATGGCATCGGCCTCTCGATCGTGCAGGACATCGTCAAGGCCTACAACGGCAGCCTCAAGGTATCGCGTTCGGAGACACTGGGAGGCGCGCGCTTCGACCTGCGCCTGCAGGCGGGCTGACGGCCAGGCTTGCCGCGGTCGACGTCACACGGCAGGTTTTCCCGTTCGCGATGCCCGCTCGTCAGCCCGTCGCCAGTGCGGCGACTTCGGCATTGAGGCGGGCGCGGACCTGCTCGCGGTCGTAGTTGGCCAGCACGTAGTCGCGTGCCAGCCTTCCCCATTCGCCGCGCCTTGCGGCGTCGAGCCCGGCAATGTCCTCGATGGCGGCCACGAACTCCGTTTCGCTGCGGTAGACCAGGCCGCTGCCGCTGGCCTCGACATGGTCGACGAGGACCTCGCACTGGCCGTTGACGATCGCCGGCGTACCCTGCGCCATGGCTTCGAGCAGGACGATGCTGAGGCTCTCGTAGGGAGAAGGCTGGACGAAGGCGACGGCTCCGGCCATCAGCTCGAACTTGCGCGCTTCCTCGACGAAGCCGAGGTAGCGCACGTCCTTGCGCTTGCCGACGCCCATCACGTCGTTGCCGGTCAGGACCAGTTGCAGGTCCGAGTCCGGGTGTCTCGCCTTGAAAGCGGCGAAACCGTCCAGCAGTTGCGCGCATCCCTTGCTGACATCGATGCGCCCGCAGTAGAGCAGGTAGGGACGCGCTTCGTGCGCCGCCCCGACACGCTCCGTGTCGACCGTCATGGCCACGACATTGCCGCGCTCCAGGCCCCAGATGCGCTTGCCGAGACGGCGTTCGGCGGCGGTGTTCCAGAGTATCCCCGGCGCCGAGCGGGCCATCTGCGCGAAGGTTTTCAGGTACGCGGGCGGTTCATCGTGGAGCGCCGGGATGAGCGCCCAGCGCCGGTGCCGGAGCACGCGGATGCCGTCCAGTATCGGCGGATACAGATAGGGCAGGAAGAACACCGCGGCATAGTCCTCGCCGTGTTCCTCGAGATGGTTCAGCAGGCCGGGGCAGTTCGGCCCCTGCGCGCGCACGAATTCCTCTTCGAGCGCTTCGGGCCAGCAGTAGCGTTGCCCATCCGCGTGCTCCGTGGATCGCGCGAACGCGTCGAGCAGGTTGCGGTGCAGCGCGTGGAAGTAGGGTGTGCGCCCGCGCGCGACGTGGAAGCGGTGGATCGTGATGCCTTCGCGCTGCTCGATCCCGGCCTCGAGGTCGTTGTCCCACTTCGTGTAATCGGACGCCGTCGAGGTCAGCACGTCGACGGCATGGTCGGCCGACAGCAACTGCGCGTACTGCCAGCCGAGCGCCTCGGCGCCGCCGACCAGGCGCTCATGGCAGCGCGGCACGACGATCGCGATGCGCGACCTCACAGGACCGGCTCCAGGTAGTCCGTGAAGCGCCTCGTCAGTACATCGAGCGAAAATTCCTCGCGGTAGCGCCGCCGTGCGCGCGCCAGCAGGTCCGCGCGGAGTTCGTCATCGGCGAACAGCCGCGCCGCACTGGCCGCGTACAGCCAGGGATCGTCTTCCTCCCAGAGGATGCCCGCGTCGCCAAGCGTCAGCGGCACCGCGCTCGAGGCATGCGCGACGACCGGCGTGCCGATCGCCATGGACTCGATCAGCGGCACGCAGAATCCCTCGTGCCGGCTCATCAGCATGAACACGTGGCTGCACAGGTAGGCCGCCTTCAACTGCGCCTCGCTGGCTGCATTGATCCACATGACCCTGTCGCCGAGGCCATACGCTTCGATGCGTCCGGTGATCGCGTCCGTATAGCGCTGCAGGCGCGGGTCGATCTTGCCGACAATGACCAGCCGGGCGGCATCGGACCAGCCCTGCACGTAGGCGTCGAACGCGTCGACCAGGGCCAGGTGTCCCTTGTTCGGGGCGACCCGGCCGACCATCAGGAAATTCTTCGCGCCATCGGTCAGCGTGTCGATCAGCGCGACATCGGCCTCGGCTTCGACGATTTCGCCGACGCGGTGGAATGGCGCGAGCACGCCGCCACGATCCTCCGGCATGCCGGCACTTCGCAGCTCATCGAGATTGTAGGACGAGGCGCCGAGGTAGAGCTCGCAGCCGAGCGTCGCAACCGCGGCGATTTCGCGACGCCCGTTCCTGCAGGCGGTCTCGTAGTCGCCCGAGACACCGCTGAAGAATTCCGGCGGCGTGATGTTGTGGTACTTGACCACGCGAAAGCCGCGACAGCGCCCGAGCAACTCGATGGCGGCCGGCCAGCCGGTCGAGAAGTGGTAGATCACGAGGTCGCCGGAGCCGCCGGCAAACCCCGGCAACTGGTCGGCAGGGAAGGTACGGTGCGCCACGCCGCTGGCGGAAAGACAGAAAACGCGCGTCTCGATGCCGAGGTCCTCGAGGATCCTCGCCATCGCCAGCGCATCGGCGCCGACCGCATCCTTGCTGGTCAGGACGGGAATGAGAATGCCCGCCTTCATGCGCTCGCGATCCCTGCCGCATTCGCGATGCCGGGATGTTCCGCGCCGCGCCGGCGCCGCGCCGAAGCGCTCACGACGGCCGCTTCGTATTGCGGGCGATCACGCAGGCCGAACCGTGGTCCGGGGAAAACTGCCTGACCTCGCCGAATCCGGCGGCGAGCAGGGCCTGCGCCATGAGTTCGCCATCGAGGTCCGGATCGGCACGGCCTTCAAGGCGGTCGGCGATCCTGCCCGGCGCATCGGAGAAGCCGAACAGCACGAATCCGTCCTGCCGCAGCACGCGACGGGCGGCATTCAACAGGGCCTGCGCGGGCATCCTGCGCAACAGCGAACCGGCATCCAGGGCGGTCAGTGCGTCGAGCGAATCGTCGGCCGTGCGCGCCAGCACGGCGGGCGGCTCGCCGACGACGATCGTCAGCCCGGCCCCAAGCGCGCGCATGCCGATGCGATGACTGGTGTCCACCCCGGTCGCATCGAAACCGCGTGCGGCCAGCTTCGCCAGCCAGTCCTCGCCGCTGCAAAGATCGAGCACCCGGGCGGCGGCAGGCAGGATTCCGCCCAGCTGGCCTGCCCATTGATCGATGCGCTGCGGACGCGATGCGTCGGCGCCGAGCATGCGCAACGCGGTGTCCGCATGGAATGCGTCGACGCCGCGTTCCTGTTCGGCTTCGGCGAGCTCAAGCGCGGAAAGATTCTGGCGCAGCGTTGCCAGCCAGTGGTTCATGCTCAGCACGGGGTGACGCAACTCGCGCACATCCGTGGCGACGCGCTCGATGTCCGCCGGCAAGGCAGCGACCTGATCGGCCAGCCGTGCCAGCCGGGCCGACAATTCCGGGAATTCCCGGCCAAGCTGTTCAAGGTCGAAGGCAAGCTTGCCGAGCCTGGCCGCCGCGTCGCGCCCGATCTCGGCCAGTTCCTGCTGGCGTGCGCTGTGGGTTTGGTCCGCGGCGCGCTGGTGGCGCACGATCATCGGCAGGCCGCCGAGGCAGACCAGCCATTCGAGCGCATAACCGAGCAGCGGCACGCGGGTCGCCTTGGCCAGCAGGTAGCGCGGCAGCAGGCCGGGCACGCGTACGCCGATTTCGCGGCCTTCGCGCGACCAGCGCAGGTTGCCGAGGATCTCGATCTTGCTGTGTCCGGCGACCAGCAGGCGCAACTGCGCCTCGAGTCCGGCGGGGTCGGGCGGACGACGCAACAGGGCGGAATACGCCTCGGCAATGAAGGTGGTGAATTGCGCGCGGCAGAGCTCGCCGATCGACCAGGTGTCGCGCGCTGCCTGCGCCACCGTGGACGTGCCTGGCGCGGGGCGCGGCTGGCTTCTGGCCCGGGCCGACGCCCGCGTCCGCGCGCTTTCCGCGTCCGCCCGGATCTCTTCGCGGGCCTTTTGCAGCGGAGTTTGCACAGGCGATCTATTCACTTGACTGGCTGGATGGATGGGGCGATGGGTCGGGCTGGGTCACCGCCATCGGCGCGACGGCGCTGCTTTCGCCCCTGCCGATCGCGAGCGGCATGATGCCATAGGCGCGCGCCGTGGAAATATCGATGAGCGCGTATTCGGGCCGATGACGCCCGTCCAGGCGCGGAGCGGCAAGCCGGTAGCGCTCGCCACCGGCCTTGCGCGCCGCCTCGAATCCGGCCTCGGCGCGCCGGCGGACCTGCGCCTCGCTTTCGGCGGCGAGCGAGCGCTTGCCGGAGCCGAGCAGGGTTGTCTCGAGGAACTCCGCATCGCGCTTGCCGGCATCCGTGTAGAAGCCGACAAAGGCATGCCCCGGGACGAGCACGATGAAGCTGTCGATGCCGAGGCGCTCGAGCGCCGAGGCGATCAGCACGCTGCCGTCCATGCAGTTGGCGACGCGGTCGTCCCAGGTGCTCGCCGGCAGGCGCACGCGCTGGCTGTAGATGACCGGCCCCTGGCTGATGCCGACGCGCTCGTCGGCATAGCGAATCCCGCGCTTCTCGAGTGCGGTCCAGATGGCGCGCATCGCGCGCAGGCGCTCGGCACGGCCGCGCGGCGCAATCGCGCCCGGCGGCGCGGACATGCCGGCCAGGGCGAACAGTTCGTCGATGACCGGATCCTGCGGATCGACCCAGGCGGCGAAGGTCCAGCCCAGATCGACGCGGGCCTTGCCCTCGCGGACGAAATACAGGGCTTCGTCGAGCGGGTGCACGCGGATGTCTTGCTCACGCTCGACCGGCGCCATGCCGGGGCTGGTCAGCGTGACCCTGAGCGTCTGCCTGCGCACGGCATTCAGGCGGCGCAAGGCAGCGGCATCCCACTCCAGGCGCGGCCTGAGAATGGTGTCGCGGTCGATGCGTGCGTCGATGACGGTCGCGGCGCGCAATCCGGCCGTGGAGACGACCACGCGCACATCGCGCGGAGAACCCGGATTGCCCAGGCGCACCCTCAGCAGTCCGTTCCCGCCCGCCTGCCCGCTGCCGTCATCGACGCCCGTCTGCGACATTTCCAGGGTCGGGAATATGTCGCCTGCCGGCGTCGTCTCGATTTCCAGGGTCATCGCGAGGGCATGCGCGCTGGCCGCCCAGCCGAGCAGCACCGCCAGGATCGACCGCCAGGGACGTCGATCGGCTCTGCGCACGGCGTGCGGCGAAGGGAATTTCCGGGTTGCCAGTGGGACCATGGCACGACTATCGTTGTCATACCCTGCTCCTGTCCAGTCGACCGGACCCCGAGGGATACCCGCGTAACCCTTCCCCCCCAAACCCATGGAGCCGCCATGCGCCTCGTCGCCCTTTCCAGCCTGCTTGTCCTTGCCCTGGCCGGTTGCAACCAGCCCTCGCCCGATCAGACTTCGACAGCGCCGCCACCAGTGGCGGAAACGCCGCCTGCCGAGACCCCGGCAGCGCCCGCCGAACCGGCCAGCGTGAAGCCACCCGAGGGCACCTGCGGCGACCAGTCTGCGCTGCCTGCCGAAGAGCGCATCGCGAATACGCCGAAATGGTCGCTGGCCAGCGAACAGGACAATTTCGGTTTCGACGTCTATCGCGGCGACAGCGAGAACGGCGAATTCGTCAAGCTGAACAAGGACCCGATCCTCGGCGCCGGCACCACCGACGAAACGCAGAAATACGAGTACCGCGACGACAGCATCGATCCGTGCATGGACTACTGGTACTACGTGGAGTCGATCAGCACCTCGGGCGTGCGCGAGAAGATGACGCCGACATTCAAGGCGCGCGCCAAGCGTTCGCCGAAGTCGGCGCCTGCGGCCAACTGAGCACGTCGGCATCCGTGACCAGGCATGCATTGCCGGCCGGGGCCGACCGTGGCCCCGGCATCGCCTGCGCGGGCTGAACGCGTGAACACCAACCTGGCGTCATCGATGCGCTCGGCCGGCGAGCGATGGCCATGGCTGCTCGCCGCTTGCTGGCTCGGGCTCAACGCGCTGCTGCTCTGGATCTATTACGAGCCGGCACTGAAGATCCTGATCGGCGACGAGTTCGACTACAACCAGCGCGCACTTGCCCTGCTCGCCGGCAAGCCGGTGGTCGAGCTGTTCATCTGGCCGCCCGGGCAGGCCTGGTTCATCGCCGCGGTCTACGCCGTCGTCGGCCCCCATGTACTGGCCGTGCAGCTCGTCCAGACCGGCCTGCTGGCGTTGTGTGCCGGCCTGCTGGTGCGCCTCTGGCGCACGCTCGACGGCGCTCGCGCGGCATGGCTGGGCGGTGCGCTGTTCCTGTTCAATCCCGGCACACTCGCCTATGCGCACTGGCTGTGGCCCGAGGTCACCCACCTGGCCTGCCTGCTCGGCGCGCTCGCCCTGCTGCTCACCATGCCGCGATGGCCGCGAGCGGCCGCATTCGGCGCCGGCCTGCTGATCGGGCTGGCCCTGCTGTTCAAGAGCCTGCTCGGCGGCCTCTGGCCGATATTCTTCCTGTTCTTCCTGCGCCGCGGGCAGACCAGGTTCTCCTACGCGCTGGTTCCCGCCATCGCCTTTGCCGCCGGCCTGCTGCTCGCGACCCTGCCTGCATTGTGGAAAGGTCAACTTGAAACCGGGCGACCCCTGATTGCCGACAGTTCGCTGTACAACCTGCACGTCGGCCTGCTCGACAGCAGCCGCAGCGACTACATCGACGAAGCCGGACTGCCGGCCCTGACCGCGTTCATCGAAAGCGCGCCGACGCCGCAGCAGCGCAATGCCGTCAGTCTCGGCAAGATTCGCCAGCTCGTCGCCGAGCGCGGCCTCGCCGATGTGATCGGCGAACAGCTGGGCACGCAGTATTTCCGCCTGTTCAGCGCCAAGACCCTGTTCGTATCGCAACTGCCCGGGCCGGCCTGCGCGGGACGCCTCGGCGCCTATGCGAATACGACACTGGCACCCGCCCTCGGCGCCCTGGCCCAGGCGGGCCACTCGATAACGCTCGTGCTGTTTGCCTTCGGCATCGCCCTTTGGCGACGCTGGAGCCTCCCGCTGGCGGCCTTCGCCGGCATCTTCCTCGCCTACCAGTTGCTGCTCTACCTCGGCCTGCACGTGATGCAGCGCTACCTGTTCCAGATGCTGCCGCTGATGTGCGGCTTCGCCGGCAGTTTCCTCGCCGCAATCGCCTGGCGCGATGCGTCATCCCCGGCCATCGCGTTCACGCGCTGGCGCTGCCTGCTCGGCACCGGCCTGGCCCTGCTCCTGCTCGGCCTGGCCTGGCTCGGCCCGGTCCTCGACGGCAATTGCCAGTGACCGGCGCTGTGCTTTTCGACGGCCCGGGCCACTGATCCGGTATTCTCGCGATCCCAGCCGATACGGTCCGTCATGCCCCAGCATCTCCTTGAACTGATCCTGTTCAGTACCTACGCCGAACTGCGCGCGGAACGCTCGCGCAGCTATCTCGGCCTGATCTGGTGGGTCGCCGAGCCGGCCATGATGATGGCCGCGTTCTGGCTCGTGTTCGATGTCATCCTGAAGACCGGTGGCCCCGAGTACCTGCCGTTCCTGCTGGTCGGCCTGACCCTCTGGCAGTGGATGAAATCCTGCATCACCCACGGCGGCCATGCGATCTGGACCAACCTCGGCCTGATCCGCCAGGCGCGCCTGCCGGTGCTCGTGTTTCCGTTCGTGCAGATGCTCGCCGACACGATCAAGTTCTTCTTCATCTTCGCCCTGCTCCTGGTCATCCTGTGGCTGATGGGCTTCCCGGCGAACATCACCTACCTGGCCCTGCCCGTCGTGTTCGCGGTCACCCTGCTGTTCGCCGCCGGCGTCGGTTTCCTGGTTGCCGCGATCGTGCCGCTGATCCCGGACCTGCGCTTCGTCATCGAACAGGTGCTGACCGTGGTGATGTTCCTGTCCGGCGTGGTGTTCGCCCTCGACGCGGTGCCCTCGCCGCTGCGTGAAGTCATCGCGCTGAATCCCGTGGCGACCCTGCTCGATGCCACGCGCGGCATCCTCATGCATGCGCGCTGGCCGGACTGGCTCGCCCTGGCCAAGGTCTTCGCGATTTCGGGCGGCGTGTTCGCCATCGGCATCGGCGTCGTCATGAAACTCGCGCCCCGTTACCCGAAACTGGCGGTCTGATGAACGACGTCCTGATCGAACTCGAGCATGTCGGCGTCGCCTTCAGCGCGCAGCGCCGCGTCGGCAGCGGCAAGTTCTGGGCGCTCGAGGATGTCAGCCTGAGCCTGCGCCAGGGCGAGCGGCTCGGCGTGATCGGCCGCAACGGCGCCGGCAAGAGCACCCTGCTGCGCGTCCTCGCCGGCATCCTCAAGCCGGATCGCGGACACATGCGCCGTGGCGCCGTTTCCTGCCAGCTGCTTTCGCTGGCGCTCGGCTTCACCCCGTACCTGTCGGGCAAGGACAACGCCATCCTGTCGGGCCTGATGATCGGATTGCGCCAGCGCGACATCGTTGCGCGCCTGCCGGCGATCAAGGAATTCTCCGAGCTCGGCGACTTCTTCGATCAGCCGATTGCGAGTTATTCCTCCGGCATGGTCATGCGCCTCGGCTTTTCCGTCGCCATCCAGGCCGAACCCGACGTCCTGCTGATCGACGAGGTGCTGGCGGTCGGCGATGCCGAGTTCCAGGAAAAATCCGGCGCCGCCCTGCGCGAACGCATGCGCCAGGGGCATACCGTGGTGCTGGTCAGCCACGACGAGACACAGGTCAGCACGTTGTGCGACCGCCTGCTCTGGATCGAGCACGGCCGCAGCGTGCTCGAAGGCAGCCGCGACGAGGTGTTCGCGGCCTACCACCAGGAACTGGTCCATCCCGACCAGGCGCCATGACCCGCGACGAAGTCCAGCGTCTGTTCGATCTCGCACGCCGGCTCGGCAGCACGCCGCGACGCATCCTGGTCGAAGCCGCGCGCATGGCCGACGGCGATGCGGCGGGCGCCGCGGAAAAGCTGCAGGCGATGCGCCGTCGCGGCATCCGCCACGGCATGCAGGCCGACGCCTGCGCCAACCTGCTGCTGACGCCCGTTTCCAGCATCGCGCACGACGCCGTCGACAATGCCCTGGGCACGCTCTGGCACGTGCCGGGACAGGCGGAAGAATAGTGCGCGGCGCCAGCCTGATCGTGCTCGCCTGGAACCAGTGGGAACTGACCCGGCGCTGTCTCGACACCCTGCTCGAGGGCGATCTCGACGAAGCCGAGATCATCGTCGTCGACAACGGCTCCAGCGACGCGACGCCCGCCCGGCTGGCCCGCTATGCCGCTCGCGTGCGCATCGTCCGCCTCGCCGAGAACTTCGGCTATGTGCGCGGCATGAATGCCGGCATCGCGGCGGCGCGCGGCGACAACGATGTCGTCCTGCTCAACAACGACCTCGTCTTCACCCAGCGCGACTGGCTCAACCGCCTGCGCGACAGCGCCTATGCCGATGCCGCCCATGGCGTTGTCGGATGCCGGATGATCGGGCCGGCGCCGGATCACCTCGTCTACCATCTCGGCGGCTTCATCGAGCCGGAAACGCTGTGGGGACAGCAAACCGAATCGGGCCAGCAGGAATCCGAGGTCGGCCAGTTCACGCGCGACCGGCGCGTGCAATGCATCGCCTTCGCGCTGGCCTACATCCGGCGCGACTGCCTGCAGCGCATCGGTGCGCTCGACGAGATCTTCCACAGCTATTTCGAGGATACCGACTACTGCCTGCGTGCCGCCGACGCGGGCATCGCCAGCGTGGTCGCGGGAGGGGTCACCCTTGTCCACGACCAGCATGGCTCGACGCGTGACGACGGCGGCTTTCGCGAGAGCCTGTGGAAGGCGAGTCGTGAAAAGTTCGCCGCGCGCTGGCAGCAGCGCCTGGTCGACGACTATCGCGGCACCGTGCTCTGGCAAGGCGTCAGCCGGCTACCGCATGCCTACGCGCAGCTGACCCACGACCTGCTGTGGCGGCTCGATTCGCGCGACCTGCGCATGGCCTACGCGCCGGTCGCGCCGGAACTGCTCGACGGCGGCGACTTCCGCCTCGAGCTGGCCGCCCGGCGGATGCTGCCCGCCGTGCCCGAGGTCGCGCTGGTCTGCGCGCCCGGCCAGTGGCAGGCCGCAGCGCAGGGGCGCTTTCGCGTGCTGCTCGCGTTTTCCGAATGGCGCCAGCCACCCGCCGCGTGGATCGACCATTGCAATCGATTCGATCTGCTCGTGCTGCCCGATGCGTTCCAGGCCGATGCATTTCGCGCGGCCGGCGTGACCGCACCGATCGAAATCGTGCCACTCGGCATCGATCGCGAGTACTGCCATCCGGATGTTCCGGTGCGGCGCCATCCGCAGGGCCGCTTTGTTTTCCTGTGCGTCGCCGAGGAACTCGGGCGCGATGCGCCGGATCGGGTCATCGCGGCATTCCGGCGGAGTTTTCATGCCGATGACCCGGTCGAACTCGTCGTCCATGTCCGCCCCGGCAACGGCGAAAGCGCCATCCGCCAGGTCGTCGAACCGCTCGCCGCCGATAGCCGTTCGGCAACCGTCCGCATCCTCGCCGGCTGGGGCTTTCCCGCGCACCAGCGCGCGCAACTGCTGGTCGCCGCCGATGCCTATGTCAGCGCGCGCCGCGGCGCCGGCTGGGATCCGCTCGTGCGCGAAGCCATCGCCTGCGGTCGTGTCGTCGTGGCGCCCGCCTACGGCAGCCAGCGTGAACTGGTGCGCGAATGGGCACTGGAGGTGGAGCTGCGCGGGGAAGTCGCGGACCCCGACCAGGCCGACTGCCTGTGGGCGGATCCCGACGTGGATTCGCTGGCCTGGCGCATGCGCGACGTGTTCGAGCGAAGCGCAGCGTTGCTGGCACAGGCGCGATCGCGCGCCGCCGGATTCTCTGCCCGGCACAATCTCGACGCCAGCGCCGACCGCCTGGCCGAAGCGCTCGCCAGCGCTTCGACCCTGAAACCCGCGCGCACGCGGCCGCCGCCGCATCGTCCCGGCGATGCCGACCTGGCGGCATCCGGGCAGATCGTCGTACTCGGCATGCATCGCTCGGGCACCTCCAGCGTCGGCGGACTGCTGAATCTGTTCGGCGCGTTCGCCGGTGCCGACGAGATGCTGCTGCGTGGTCCCGACAATCCGCGCGGGCATTTCGAGCACGGCGAGCTGCACATGGCCTGCGTGCGCCGCCTGCAGGCAGCCGGCGGTGACTGGAAAAATCCGCCGCCCAACTCCCCGGCCCACGCCATCGATGCCTTCCGCCGCGAAGTCGCCGCGGTGCTGGAGACGCTGGAGCCCAGTCGCCCGTGGTTCATCAAGGAACCGCGCCTGTGCCTGCTCGCCCGCGAGCTGCTGCCACTGCTGGGCCGGCCCGTCTTCGTGCATGTCCTGCGCGATCCGCTGGCGACGGCGGCGTCGCTGCAACGACGCGACGGCATGGCGCTGGCCGACGCGCTGGCCCTGTGGGAGCGCTACACGCACGACGCGTTCGCCGCGAGCAGCGGATGGACGCGACTGATCGTCGACTACGATGCGCTGTGCGAACAGCCGGTGGCCACGGCGCGCACGTTGTTCGATGCGCTCGCCAGCTGCGGAATCACGGGCCTGGCGTTCCCCGACGAGTCCGCGATCCGGGCATGGATCGAACCAGGCGAGGCCGCCCCTGCCGCCGATGCTTGCGTGCTGTCGGCGACGCAGGCCGAGCTGCTCGCGGCGATCAGCGAGCGGCGCATCCTCGGGCCATGGCCAGGTGATGCCTGATGCCACGACCACCCGGCACGAATCCCGGCAATCCATCGGCGACGCGGCCACGGCTTGCATCCGCGCGCACCTGCGTGCGTAATCGCGCGTTCCGCCGCCGAACCTCCACGAGCGCATGCCAGCCGCGACCCGACGACATCCGATCATGATCGACTGGAACGGCCGGTGCCTGCGGGTCGAGGCCAAAGCCGGCAGTCGCTGCGCGATCGCGATCGATGGCGCCCACTTCGCCGATCTGCCGATCAGCGGCGCCTCGGCCGGCGAGCTGCTGTTTGCCTTCTCGCCCTCGGGAAATGCCGTGCTCGACCTGCGCCTGGTCGTGAGCGCAGACGAGGGCGAACCCGTCGTCGACACCTTCGCCATCGAGTGGGACAAGCCCGGACTCCTGCCCGCCGGCGACGAAGCACAGCCGCTGCGACCGCTAGCGGACTCCGGGCAATGGGTCGGCGACACCGCGCAGCCGATGCGTCGCGAGGTCGTCGTCGTGGTTCCGGTCTACAACGCCAGCGAGGACGTCAGGCGCTGCCTCGATTCGGTGCTCCTGCATACGACCGGCCCAGGTCGGCTGATCGTGATCGATGATGCCAGCACGGATCCGGCGATCGCCCCGCTGCTGCAACGCTACCGCGCGATCGACGGCGTCGAGATACTCGCCAACCCGCACAATCTCGGATTCACGGCCACGGCGAATCGCGGCATCACGCTGGCCGGCAACGCCGACGTGGTCCTGCTCAATGCCGATACCGCAGTCGCCGCCAACTGGCTGACCGGCCTGCGCCGCGCCGCGCATTGCGCCGCGGATGTCGCCACGGTCACCGCGGTTTCCGACAATGCCGGCGCGTTCTCGGTGCCGGAACTGGAGCGTGACAATCCGATCCCCGGGGCATGGACGTTCGCGCAGGCCGCACGCGCGCTGTGGCAGCAGGCCGGCCACGCCTATCCGCAACTGCCGACCGGAAACGGATTCTGCATGTACATCCGGCGCGAAGTGCTCGACGCGGTCGGCCTGCTCGATGTCGAGGCGTTCCCGCAAGGCTATGGCGAGGAGAACGATTTCTGCCAGCGCGCCTGCGCCGCCGGCTACCGGCACCTGGTTGCCGGCAACGTCCTCGTGGCCCATGCGCGCAGCCGCAGCTTCGGCATCGAGCGTCGCGAGGCCCTGGGCCGTGCCGGCATGCAGATCCTGCGCGAGCGCTGGCCCAACTACGAAGCCGATGTCGGCGCCTGGCTTTTCTCGTTCGCGCGGCTCGCCCTGAACTGGCGCGTGCGCCGCATCTATTCCCTGGCCGGCAGGCACGCGCCGCTGCCGCGATTGCTGGCATTCGGCAACCGGGGCGATTCGGGCGCTGCCAGCGGTTACGATACGTGCATGCTGACGAACAGCCCGGACGAACTGAAATTCGAATGCAGGTCCGGCGGAGGCGTCGAGAGCTCCCGCGGGACGCCGGATCCGGCGCAGATCGCCGCCCTGCTGCAACGCCATGCCATCGAGTTGGTCGAGATCGGCGCCGATGCCGACCCGCACGTCGCCGCGGCGCTGGCCGGTCAGGCGCACCGCCTGGGCATTCCGCTGCTGCGGCAGGCCGCCGGCGCGACAACCACCCCGCCGCAGCGCGCCGCCGCCATGGCCTCGCTGCGCAGCTTCTCCGGAGGACCCGCATGAGCCGACGCTATGCACGCGCCATCATCACCGGCATCGGCGGCCAGGACGGCGCCTGGCTGGCCGCGCAACTGCTCGGCGAAGGCATCGGGATCATCGGCACTCACCGGCCCTCGAGTGCGGCGGTCAAGTGGCGGCTCGGCGAACTCGGCATTGAATCCAATCCGCTGCTGCAGCTGCGTGCGCTGGACCTCGCCAGCCCGGCCGATTGCCGGCACCTGGTCGCCGAAGTCGCCCCGCAGGCGATCTTCCACCTGGCCGGCCAGTCGCGGGTCGCCGATTCGTTCCGCGACCCGCTCGGCAGCGTGCAGGCCAACGGCATCGGCACGCTGAACCTGCTCGAAGCGATGCGTCGCGATGCGCCGGACGCGCACTTCGTGCTGGCCTCCAGCGCGGAGATCTTCGGCAGCCCGCTGCAGTCGCCACAGGACGAGCACACGCCGACGCACGCACGCTCGCCCTATGGCCTGTCCAAACTGCTGGCGCACGCCGCGATGGGCAGCTGGCGCGACAGCTTCGGCCTCGCCGCCAGCAGCGCGATCCTGTTCAACCATGAATCCGAATTGCGCGACGCCGCATTCGTCACGCGCAAGATCACCCGCGCCGTGGCGCGCATTTTCCTCGGTCGCGAAAAATCGGTCAGCCTCGGCAACCTCGATGCGCGCCGCGACTTCGGCTACGCGCCCGAATATGTCGGCGCGTTGGCCAACATGGCCGATCACGACAGTGGCGATGACTACGTGCTGGCCACCGGCCAGTCCTCGAGCGTGCGCGATTTCGCCGCGGCGGCCTTCGCCTCGGTCGGCGTGAGCCTGGAATGGAGCGGCAGCGGCGCCGACGAGGTGGCCAGCGATGCCGCTACCGGCGTACCGAGGATCCGCGTCGATCCGGCCCTGCTGCGCCCGGTCGATGCGCCGTCGCTGGTGGGCGACGCCGGCAAGGCTCGCGCCGCGCTCGGATTCGCCCCCGCCGTGATGCTCGGCGAACTGGCTAGGCGCATGGTCGAGAGCGACATCGAACGCGAACGCAAGGGGATTCCCAACTAGTGCGCGTGATCTTCAATGTCGATGCGATCAGTGCTCCGCTGACCGGCATCGGCCGCTATGCCCTCGAACTGGCCAACGGCCTCGCCCACCACGCCGCCGTCGAGGAACTGCGCCTGTATTCGGCGGTGCGCTGGGTCGAAGATCCGGCCGAGGCGCTGAGCTCGAACAGGATCTTCGCCAGCCTGCGCCAGAACCTTCCGTTCAAGACGCGCGCGCTGGAAATCTACGCCGGCATGCGCAACCTGCTTTTCCGCGCGCATACGCGCAAGCTGCGCGGCTTCCTCCTGCACACGCCCAACTACATCCTGATGCCGTTCGATGGTCCCTGCGTGACCACCGTGCATGACCTGTCCGCGTTCAACTATCCGGATACCCATCCGCCCGAGCGCGTGCGCTTCCTCGAGCGCCACCTGCCGCGCAGCCTGGAACGCGCCGATCGCGTGCTCGCCGATTCGCAGTTCATCGCGACGGAGATCCACGACAAGCTCGGCGTGTCGCGCGAAAAACTGCGCGTCGTGCCGCTTGGCGTCGATCCGAAATATCATCCGCGCGACGCGGCGGAACTGGGCGAAGCGATGCGCCGGCATGGGCTCGAATGCGGCGGCTACCTGCTCGTCGTCGCCACCCAGGAGCCGCGCAAGAACCTCGTTCGCCTCGCGCGTGCCTACGCGCGCCTGCCGGCCGGCCTGCGCGCGCGCCATCCGCTGGTCATCGTCGGCGCGCGCGGCTGGCTCAATGCCGAGCTCGAAAAGGCGCTCGCGCCGCTCGAAGCCGGCGGTTCGATCCGCCGGCTCGGCTACGTCAGCGAGGACGACCTGCCGCTGATCTATGCCGGCGCCCGCGCGTTCGCGTTTCCTTCCCTGTACGAGGGCTTCGGCCTGCCCGTGCTCGAAGCGCTGGCGAGTGGCATCCCGGTGCTGACTTCGAACGTCTCCTCGCTGCCGGAAGTCTGCGCCGGCATCGCGCTGTGCATCGACCCGCTCGACGAAGGCCTGCTCGCCGAAGGCTTGCAGCGCCTGCTCGAGGACGAGGCCTGGCGGCTGCAGGCAGCGGCCGGCGGCCTGCGGCATGCGGCGCAATTCCCGTGGTCGCGTTGCGTCGACGAGACCGTCGCCGTGTATGCGGAACTGGATCAGGCGGGCGGCTGAACACGCGGCTTCGGGACGATGCCGGGCTCACTATCCGCGCGCGCATCCGTTGCCTGGCATCCTACCCGCCGGACGCACGCTCGGCCTCCAGCGCGGCCGTGTACATCCCCGGCGCATAGCGCTCCATCAGCGATTGCGGAAACCTCGGAGCGGTGAATCCGAATTGTGCATACAGCCCGTGCGCGTCCGCCGTGGCGAGCATGAACCTGCGCAGTCCCTGCAGCATCGGATGGGCAAGGATGCCGGCCATGAGCTCCTTGCTGTAGCCCCTGCCCCGATATGCGGGAAGCACGAACACGTCGACCAGATTGGCGAACGTCGCATAGTCGGATATGACCCGGGCGAAGCCCACCTGCACGTCGTCGAGATAGCCGCCGAAACACAACGAATGATCGATGGAACGCTGCACCACGGCCAGCGGAATGTCACGCGCCCAGCTGCTTTCCGCAGCGAGGTAGCGATGGATCATCGCCACATCCAGTCTTGCCTTGTCGGTGGAGATGCTCAGGGCGCTCATGGGCGGTCGCTGCCGAAGTTGGAATGCCGCGCACGGCGGCGGGATATCCGCCTCGCCATCTTACCGATGCGCAGGCATGAATTTGCCACCTCGGGCTGGAGCAGACGCCCCGGAGCGGCCCTTTCCATCGCAAGAAAGGCCATTGCGTGAAGCAGCCCCGGATGGTGCGCCCGCCCGCCGCATCCGTCCAACTCGACGACGCGCACGACACGAATCCCGCATTCGCGGCGGGTTCCGCAGCGGCTCGCGGCTCCCGGGCCGTTGGCGAATCGGCAACCGCGGCCAGACCTGCTTGCCGCAATCGGGGGCGACCGTCGAACGCGCAACCAGTGGCGAGGCCCGACTTGGCGGCGCCGTCCGGCTATTCGTCTGCCGGCGGAGGCGCCTGCACGAGCACGACTTCGACCGAGTGCGCGGCATGGTCATCCTGCAGGCGAATGACCTTGTCGGGCTGGTCGATGCCGTCGACGCTGACCCGGCCGATCGCGCCGGCTTGCGCGGATTGCGTCGCATGAATGCGATAGACGGTGTCGCCGAAGCGATAGCTCAGGCGATAGCCGGGCCAGTCGGCCGGAATGCAGGGCAGGATGCGCAGGCTCTGCCCATCGCGGCGCAAACCGAGCAGTGATTCGATCATCAGGCGGTACATCCAGCCGGCCGAACCGGTGTACCACGACCAGCCGCCACGGCCGGTATGCGGCGCCACGGCATAGACATCCGCAGCCACCACGTAGGGCTCGACCTTGTAGATGGCCAGTCGCGCGGCGCTGTCGGCATGGTGGAGCGGATTGATCAGGCGCAGCAGTTCCCAGGCGCGCTCGTGGTCGCCGAGTTCGGCGAAGGCCATGATCGTCCAGATCGCGGCGTGCGTGTACTGGCCACCGTTCTCGCGAACGCCGGGCACGTAACCGCGGATGTAACCGGGATCTTCGGCGGTCTTGTCGAATGGCGGTTCGAGCAACTGGATCAGTCCCGCGTCGCGGCGCACAAGATGGCTGTCCAGCGCAGACATGGCCTTGCGCGCGCGCTGCGGATCACCGGCGCCGGAAAGCACGGACCAGCTTTGCGAGATCGAATCGATGCGGCATTCGTCGTTCCGTGCCGAGCCGAGCGGCACGCCATCGTCATACCATGCACGCCGATACCAGTCGCCATCCCAGGCATGATGCTCGAGGTTTTCGCGCAGCAGGACGGCGGTTTCCTTGCAGCGATCGGCGGTCTGGTAGTCGCCGCGCGCGCGTGCCACCGGGGCGAAGCGCGTGCACACATCGAACAGGAAGAAACCCAGCCACACGCTTTCTCCCTTGCCACCCTCGCCTACCCGGTTCATGCCGTCGTTCCAGTCGCCACTTCCCATCAGCGGCAGGCCGCGCTCGCCGAGCAGCCCCCAGGCGCGTTCGAGCGCCCGCACGCAATGCCGGTACAGGTCTTCGCGCAGCGTGGAACGCACAGGCAGGTCGTAGTAGGACTCCTCATCGACGTTGAGCGGACGTCCCTCGATGTAACCGACCACCTCGTCGAGCACGCCGTGGTCACCGGTCAGCTCGACGTAGCGACAGGCAGCCAGTGGCAGCCAGAGGTAATCGTCAGAACAGCGCGTGCGCACGCCACGATCCAGCGGCGGGTGCCACCAGTGCTGTACGTCGCCTTGCGGGAATTGATGGGCGGCACACAGCAGCAGATGGGCGCGCGCCAGCTGTGGCTCGGCGTGCAACATGGCCATGCTGTCCTGCAGCTGGTCGCGGAAGCCGAACGCGCCACCGGACTGGTAGTACCCGCTGCGGGCGAAATAGCGACAGGCGATGGTCTGGTAGAGGAGCCAGCCATTGGCGAGCAGGTCGACGGATCGATCCGGCGTTTCCACCTCGACCGCGCCGAGGGTGCGATGCCAGTAGTCATGCACCTCGGCCAGCGCCTCGGCGGCCGTTGCGCTGCCGCGCGCGCGGCAGGCCAGCTCGAGCGCGGCAGCCCGGTCGCGCCCGAGGCCAAGCCGGAACACCAGTTCGCTTTCTTCGCCGGGCTCCAGCAACAAGGGGACCTGGATGGCCGCGCAGGGATCGAGCCCCGCACCGAGCCGGTTCGAAAGACGCTCGCGCAGCAACGCGTCGGGCTCACGCAGGCTGCCGTTGCGGCCGATGAATTCCGTGCGGTCACCGCTGGTACTGACGTCGTTCGGGGCGGAACCGGGCGCATCGACATCGAAGAACGCCACGCGTCCGGCAAATTCCTGGTTGTAGGGGTTGCGCGCCAGCAATACGCCGCTGGCCTGGTCGCGCTCGGTGATGATGGTCATCTGGGTCGCCGCATGACGATCGCCAAGGATCCATTCCACGTAGCCGGTAGCCGAGACGCGCCGGCGGCGACCGTCGAGGTTGCGCAGCTTGAGCACGCTGAACTTGATCGCTTCGTCGCGATCGACGAAAACCCAGAGTTCGCTGGCGATGCCATGCTCGACATGCTCGTAGACGCTGTAGCCGAATCCATGCCGCGTCCGATAGGAAGTGCTTCCGCGACAGGGCAGCGGGGTCGGCGACCAGAACTGGCCGGTCTCCTCGTCACGCAGGAAGAACGCCTCGCCGCTGGCATCCATGACCGGATCGTTGTGCCAGGGCGTGAGGCGAAACTCGTGCGCGTTCTCGCCCCAGGTATAACCGGGCGAACTCTCGCTCAACACGGTGCCGAATACGGCATTGGCGATCACATTGGCCCACGGCGCCGGTGTCGTTGCGCCCGGCTGCAGGTCGACGACATATTCCCGGCCATCCGCGGAAAAGCCGCCAATGCCATTGTCGAATGCGATCGGCGAGGCCGCTGCGCGGTAGGGCGCTGGCTGGGCCGGATCCGCGGGATGCACGCGCGACTGCGCACCCCCAGCCAGGCCGGCGACGCCGGGGTCCGCGACGAGCGCTGCCGGCGCCAGCGGTGTCCCACGAATCTTCGCGGCCTGCGCAAGCAGCGGAACCGACAGCGGTAACGGCAATTTGTGCTGGACCTGGTCCTTCAGGCTGCCGGCCTTGTCGCTGACGATGATCCTCGCAACCGTTTGCAGGAGGATGCGTTCGTCCTGCGAAATCAGCGACGCGGCGCGCACGAAGATGCCGCCCGGGCGATCGATGATATTCGCTTCGACGCCTGCCGAGATCATGCCCATGATCTGGTCCTGCAGCTGCTGGCGGTAGCCGGTCTGGTCGTCGTTCCAGATCACCAGGTCCACGGTCAGGCCCTTCAGGTGCCAGTAGGCGTGCGCCTGGATCATCTGCCGGACAAGCTCGATGTTGGCCGGATCGACGATCTTCACGACCACGATCGGGTGATCGCCCGAGATCCCCTGCCCCCACAGCCCGGATTGGCCATGGTCGTTGAGCAGCATGATCGAAGGATCGGCGCGCATCGCTGCGTGGGCATAGATCAGCATGCCGGCGAGACGCTCATACGCCTGCGCGTCGGCCTGCGATGCATTGATCTGGCGCCTGACCACCTGGCTGTGGGTCCAGGCCAGGTCGAACACGCGATCGGCGAGGTAACGGTCGCGGTACTTGTCGATCAGGCTGGTGCAGTCCTCGCGGCTGAAGGCGACGCCGGTAACCATGTCGATGGTGACCTTCTGTTCCCTCTTCAGCGTTATCCGGCAGCGAATGGCGAAGATCGGATCAAGCACGGAACCCGCGCTGTTCGACAGCACCTCGTCGGCGGCCAGGGCTTGCGGCCGGCGCAGATCGTTGCCGCGACCGATGAATCGGGCGCGATCGGTCTCATAGGAGATCGCGTCGATGTCGGCACCGTGTACCGCCAGCAGATGCACGCTCCACGGCGGCTTCTCGTGCACCGCGCGCGGCCGGCGGGTGGCGATGATGGCCTGCTGGGCGGGCAGCAATTCGGTCTGCACGAACAGGTTGCTGAAAGCGGGATGCAACTCGTCGGAGATGCCTGGCGCCAGGACCAGTTCGGCATACGTGGTGATTTCGATGGTTCGCGTGCCGCGCGAGCGGTTGCTGATCGTCAGGCGCCGCAGCTCGATGTCATCTTCGGGCGATACGGCGATTTCGGTGTGGGTGTCGAATCCGTGCCTGGTCCCGCGGAACTCGGCCTTTCCGTCCGAGAAGATCGCTTCGTAGTTGTCGACATCGGCGGCCACGGGTTGATGCGCCGCCGACCAGCAGGAACCACTCTCCACATCGCGCAGATAGCAGAAGCTTCCCCATTGGTCTCGGGTGCTGTCCTCGCGCCAACGCGTCACCGCCAGGTTTCCGCAGCGGCTGTAGCCACCCCCTGCATTTGTCAGCATGACCTGGTAACGGCCGTTCGACAGCAAGTGCACTGCCGGGCGTGGGCTGTCGACGCTGCGCAGGATGCGCAGGCGCGTTTCGTCGATGCTGGCGTCGACATCGGTGGCTGCCGCCTCCTGGACATGCGGGTGATAGGCGCCAATGCGCGGAACCCGCTCCTGCAGCAGCAGCAAGGTCGCCTGGAATTCCGTATCGGCACTGAAGCGCTTCTGCATGGGCTGGTCGTGCAGCAGATAGTCCAGCGACAACAGGCCCATGCCCTGGTGATGGGCCATGTAGGAACGGATCAGGGCCTGGCTCTGTCCGCGCGGCAGGCGTTCGGGCGTGTAGTCGATCGCTTCGTAGAAGCCATGGCGTCCGGCGAAACCGGAATCGCTGAGCCGCTGCAGGTTTTCACAGGCAGCGTCCGGGATAACCATCAATGCCATCATGCTCGCATACGGCGCGATCACGAGATCCCGCGCCAGACCGCGCCGCAATCCCAATCCCGGTACGCCGAACGCCCGGTACTGGTAGTTGGAATGGGCATCGACCATGTTGTAGGCCGATTCGGAAATTCCCCACGGCACGTTGCGCTGCCGCCCGTACTCGATCTGCCGGCGCACCGAGGCCTGGGCAGTGCGCTCGAGCAGGGTGTCCCCATAGCTCGGCATGACCAGCTGCGGCATCAGGTACTCGAACATCGAGCCGCTCCACGACAACAGGGCCGCATCGCCATCGACCTCGGTGATCAGGCGGCCGAGCGCGAACCAGCTCTCCTGCGGCAACTGGTTTTGCGCAATCGCGACGAAATTCGCCAACCGTGCTTCCGAAGCCAGCAGGTCGTAGTGGCCGGAATCCAGGCGGCGCTCGGTCGTGTTGTAACCGATGCTGAGCAGGTGCCGCCCGCTGTGGTAGAGGAACGCGAAATCCATCTGTGCGCACTGCCCTGCGATGTGCGCCAGGCGCTGCAATTCCCTCGTCCGCGCCTGCGCTTGCGCAAGCTGGCCTTGCGCGAGGGAATCGGCGATTTCGCGCGACCCGTCTGCAGGCTCTGCCGGTCGCGAGGCTATCTCGTCCTGCGCGGCCTGGATCTGGTTCGACAGGGCGCGTATCCAATGGGTGGGCTCTCCCGGTTGCAGCGCGAATTCACCATCGAGGCTTGCGGTCAGCAGGTGCAGT
The DNA here is from genome assembly GCA_963822465.1 of uncultured Gammaproteobacteria bacterium. Classification (GTDB taxonomy): domain Bacteria; phylum Pseudomonadota; class Gammaproteobacteria; order Xanthomonadales; family Rhodanobacteraceae; genus Dokdonella. The sequence continues at coordinate 126,576 of CAWGHP010000016.1, forward strand.
CCGGCAAGAACCTGCCCCGCCTCCGCCAGCGTCGCCAGCGGCTGGCTGCAGGGTCCGTCGAGCAGCCTGCGGATTTCCGCCAGCGTATCCATGCCGGGTCCATTGTCGATGACCTCGCCGAGCACCTCGACTGCGTCGCGCAATCCGGTCCACGTGGACGGCGCGAGCACGGGTGCATCGACCAGGGCCAGCAACCCCTGGCGCAGCGTCAGCAGGTGACCCGCGAGATTTCCGCTGTCGACCGTTGAAACATACGACGGAGCAAGGACCTGAAGGGTTTCGGTGTCGTACCAGTTGTAGAAGTGCCCGCGATAACGTGGCAGTGACTCAAGGGTCCGCAGGGTGTTGGCGGTGCGTTCCATCAAGCCGGTCAGCTGCAGATAGCCAAAATCGTAGGCTGCAAGGTTCGCCAGCAGCGACAGGCCGATATTGGTCGGCGACGTGCGCCGCGCCACCTGCAGGTTCGGATGTTCCTGCACGTTGTCAGGTGGCAGCCAGTTGTCCTCCGCGGTCATCCAGGTTTCGAAGAATCCCCAGGTGCGCCGTGAAAGGCGCCCGAGAAAACGGGACTGCTCGGCGGAGAGCGCCACCGGCGCGCGCGAAGCGGGTCGTCCCAGCCACCACATCAACACCGGCGACAGCAGCCACAGCAGCAGGATGGGAGCGGCGACGAGCGCCGCCCGTTCGTCGCGGGGAATCAATGCGGTGGCGCTGGCAATGGCGGCAAACGGACCGATCCACATCAGCCGGAGCGACGCCAGCAAGGAGTCGCCGAGGGTCCTCTCGACCTCGCTGGAGGGATTCCATTTCAGCAGGTGGCGCTTTGAAACCAGCATCCGCCAAAGGGTTCGCACGATCGCGCCCAGGCTGAACATCGCCTCGAATGGCAGGCACGCAATCATCAGCGGGATCGGGGAAAACGTGCGCCCCATGCTTACCAGCACATGGCGCAGATGCGCCGACAGCGGCATTTCCGTTGGCCGTTTCAGAATGTCGTGCAGGGCAATGAAGATGACCGGAACCAGCAGGATCGACAGGACCCAGAGTGTCCAGATTCCCGGCTCTGGCGAAAGCAGCCATCCGAGCAGGAACATGCCGAGGATCGCCGCCGGCACCAGGCTGCGACGCAGGTTGTCGAGCAACTTGCTGCGCGAGAGGATCGAGAGCGGATTGCGCTCATGCGCTCCGCCGGGCAACGGCGTCCACGGCAGCAGCCAGGGCAGGAGCTGCCAGTCGCCGCGAATCCAGCGCTGCCGGCGCTTGACGTCGACCGCATAGCGGCTCGGCGAATCCTCGTAGAACGTGACGTCGCTGACCAGGCCAGCGCGCGCATAGCAGCCTTCCAGCAGGTCGTGGCTGAGGATGCGGCCTTCCGGGAACCGTCCATTCAAGGCCAGCTCGAAAGCATCGACGTCGTAGATGCCCTTGCCGATGAAGGACCCTTCGCCGAACACGTCCTGGTAGACATCCGAAACTATCCGTGTGTACGGATCGATGCCGGGTTCGCTGCCGTCCAGCCGTGCATACCAGGAGCGCCGGAAAGCGCCGACGTAGATGTCGATCCTCGGCTGCAGGATCGTATAGCCGTGGGTCACTACCCGCCTGCGCGCGTCGAAGCGCGGACGATTGAGCGGATGGGCCAGGGTTCCGACCAGCTTGCGCGCGGCATCGCGCGGCAGCCGGGTGTCGGTATCCAGCGTGATCACGTAACGGATGCGATCGAGCGATCGCGGATCGCCAACCACGCGCAGGAAGGACTTTGCCGCAGCGCCATCGCGAAGCAGGGCGTTCAGCGCGGCCAGCTTTCCGCGCTTGCGCTCGTAACCCATCCATTTGCGCTCGGCGGGATTCCACAGGCGCGGCCGATGCAGGAGGAAGAACACGTCCCTGCCGTTCCCGGCGTAGCGCGCATTCAGTGCTTCAATCTCGTGCTGCGCAGCGTCCAGGATGGCAGCATCAGCCGGCAATTCGGCCAGATCCGCGTCAAAAAAATCGGTCAGCAGGGCGAATTGCAGATTGCCATCGCGATTGGCCAGGTATCGCACCTCCAGCGCTTCGGCAAGATCCTGCGTTGCCTGCACGTCGCCAAGCATGGTCGGCACCACGACGAGGGTACGCGCGTCGTCGGGAATCCCCTTCGAGAAGTCCAGTCGCGGCAACGGGCTGGGACGCACGAGTCCGGTCGCGAGCCGGTTCACCAGTGCGACGCCGAGTTCGCTGTAGGCGATGACGGACAGGATGATGGCCAGCCCGACCACGCCGAAGGCACTCAATTCTGCATACGCTTTCGCGACCATGCCGTAGGTGAAAAGCGACACGACGATCGCGGTGGGTGCAATGTATGCGAGCAATGGAACACGCTTGAGCAGGCGCAGCAATCGGGCGCGCAGGCCAAGCGGAAGCGAAAGCGCCGCTTCCAGGCTGGCGAGGCCTTCATCGATCAGGTAGTAGCCCACGTGCGCGTGTGGCGGATCCTCCGTCCGCGCAGTCACCCGCTTGCGTGCCAGATCGAGCACCGTGGCGGCGACATCGCTTTCGGCCAGCCGGCCACGACGGGCGAGACGTTCGACGACGCCCCGATAGTTGTCGCGCGTGGCGAAATCCATCTTGGCGTATGTGCCGTCCGGATCCTTGCGCAGGACATTCTCCACCGCGCTCAGCGACTCCACGAATTCGCGCCAGTCGAGCACTTGCAGGAAACGCAGGCTGCCGATGCTGTTGGCGATCGAGACGCGGTCCGCCGCCTGCTGCTGGCTTTCCGAATGGACCATCCCCTCGATGGTCTGGCCGGCCTGGGCCAGCCATTGCTCGATCCAGGTCAGTGGCAGGGCGAGGACTGGTCCCTGACCTTGCAGCCGGCGCGCCAGTTCGGCCACGAACGTCGTTGCCACCGGCGGATGGGATCGCGCCATGTCGGCAACGACGAGCACGAGATTCTTCGGATCGGTGGCCGCCATCGCGGTGAAGCGGTCGGCCCAGAGGTCGGCCAGGTTGCGATCCGTGCGCTTGACGATGATGCGCGCCGCCGCCCTGCGCAGATTCTCGATCAGGGCCAGGCGCAGCATGATCGGGATCGCCCACAATTCGCCCAGGTTCAGCGGCGTGACCGTCTGGTATGCGGCGACGAAACGGATCAGGCCCTCGGCATCGACGCGACCATCGCCATGCGAGATGGCTTCGAGCGCGATGTCGTACACCCGCGGGATCTCGGCGCCGGTGCCGGTCAGCCGTGGAAGCTGGCGACTGTAGCCTTTCGGCAGGTGACGCCGCGAGATGCGGATCTGCTCCTCGATCAGGTAGATGTTGTCCAGCATCCACTCGTCTGCGGGCGTCAGCCGACTGCTGGACTGTGCCGCTGCTCCAAGCAGGCTGCAGGCCTTTTCGATCAGTTCCCGGTTCTCGCTGAGCCGGGCGAGCAGCAGGTCGGGCGAGGACGAGGGGCCGATCCGGTGGCCTCGCGCCAGGTGCTTGCCATGGCGCTCCATCTGTTCCGCGCTAAGCAGGCGCGCCCGCAGCGGCGACTCGTCTTCGGCACCTTCCGCGGGTGCGATGGCGCGATGGCGCGCCCGGCGCAGGTAGGCAATGACCGACTTCAGGTTCATGCGGGCCTCACCATGCGAGGACACCATTCGCTGGATTGCGCTTCAATGTTCTTTTCCTTGCCATGAGCGCTCGTGTCGGGACACGGAGGACTTCGACGCGTGATGCAGTGTGCGCTACAACGTGAACCGGCAGGTGCGAAATCGCCGATTGCGGAATTCAGAGGCGCGAAGATACGGCAGCACCTGTCGGCATTGTCCGCATCCATCAGGTCGCATTCAGCGCTTCGAAACCCGAGATCACATCGAACAACTCCTCGTCGATTCCGCTCTGGCGCACGTCGTGGAACGTCATGCTGAGGTTTTCGAGCAACTCGTCGATATTCCGGTCGGCGCGTCGCATCGCGGCGAGACGACTCGCGTTTTCGCTGGCCAGCGATTCCGCGCAGGACCGAAACAACGAGACATACAGGTACTCGCGAATGAGCGCGCGCAAGGTCGCGGAAACGCCACCGATCACGTCGGGCAGGCTGCGCCCCGGCCATGCCTTGCGGACCATTTCGCTGCGCCATTCCCTGTCGAGCGGAAGCAGGCGCAGGCTGGTCGGCACGCAACTCCCCGATGCGACTGGCCGCTGGTGGAACAGATGAAGCTCGGCGCCCTGCGCTTGCGGCGAAACGCAGCGCACGAGGATTTCCCCGACCAGCGCTGCAACATCATGGATCGAGGCCGGGACAGGAAGCAATCCAACGGGTCGCAGGCCGACGTCGAGCAAACGGGAATGGACGCGCTCGCCAATGGCCCAGACGCGGGTCTCGCCCGAAAGCCCGGCAAGGGAGATCGAAGCAAAGTCCGCGATTTCGTCGTTGAAGCGGCCGACCAGCCCCTGGTCGGATCCGAACACGATGGCGCTGGGCGATCCCTGGTCCCTGGAGGCGATATCGGCGGCAGCCGTTGCCGGCGTCATGACTTGCCTGAAGCAGACGCCGAGGCCGAGTTCCACCGTCCGCACATAGTCGGCCAGCGCGCCCACCGATTGCCCGTACTGCGCGAGGTTTGCGGCTGCCACGGCCTTCATCGTTCGCACGACGGACTGCAGATCGCCGGCGCTGGCGATCTTCCTGCCCAGGCTTGCAGCCGTGATGCTCATCAATCCTCCGCTGGAATGGAACCCTCGGCAGGCCTGTCCACGGGTTGACGCTTGCTGTCGCGTTGCGCGTCGACGATGTCGCCGATCCTCCTGACAAGCTTGTGGCAGGCGCCGTGCAAGGCCAGATCCAGCGTCGAGGCATGTTCGGTCACTGCAATCGGCTGGCGCCCTTCGAGGCGGGCCTCCATCGTGCAACGCTTGTCGCCCTGCCCGCCCTTTTCGCCGTTCTCGTCGCTGAGGTGGATCTCCACGCGGGTCACGTGCCTGCTGACGTTTGCGAGGGCGCTGGCGACGTCATCGCTGTAGCGTTCGGCCAGCGCTTCGCGGCCCTGGATATTGTGGTCGGTATTGATCTGGATCCTCATGGGACTCTCCGTCTGGGATGGCCGGGCTGTTTGCCGGATGAATGCGGACCGGCCTGCGCGCCAGGCGCCGGCACCGCCGCGCTGTCGCCTGGATGTGCCGGGAGTTTCAGGGCCGGCGCGCCTGAGACCGTGGCCGGCAGATGTTCCGGCCCGGGGAGGTGCCGATCCGCCTGCGCGCCAGGCATGGCTGCGGGCGCAAAAGGTGCGAGCGCCTTGCTGGCGAGCTCGACTATCATTGCATGGTTCTCCTCGTCGAGCTTTTCAGCGCTCTCCAGCCGCGCGCAAACGGCGGCCGGAAGCTTTGCTGCGGCGTCCTGCAGGGCCTGCTGGGCTTCACGCATGCGCTCGAGCGGCACGTTGTCGAAGAGCCTGGCGGACAGCGCGAGCAGGATCATGATTTGCGCGGCAACGGATACCGGCGAAGATTCCGCCTGGCCGAGACACGCGCGGATGCGCTTGCCATGTTCGATGATGGCGCGCGCATCCGCGTCGAGCTGGGCGCCGAAGCGCGAGAAGGTCTCGCGCTCTTCGAACTGCGCATAGGCCAGCTTGAGGTCGCCGGCGACCGCGCGAAAAGCGGCCCATTGCGCCTTGCCGCCGACCCTGGAGACGGACTTGCCGACATCGACGGCAGGCAGCACTCCGAGTTCGAACATCGCAGGCGACAGGTAGATCTGGCCGTCCGTGATCGAGATCAGGTTGGTCGGGATATACGCCGAAATGTTCTGCGCTTCGGTCTCGATGATCGGCAGCGCCGTGAGCGAGCCGCCGCCACGCGCCTCGCCCAGATGGGTAGCGCGCTCGAGCAGGCGCGAATGCAGGTAGAAGATGTCGCCCGGAAACGCCTCGCGGCCGGGCGGACGCCGCAACAGCAGGGACAGCTCGCGATAGGCGCGGGCATGGTGGGTGAGGTCGTCGTAGACGATCAGCACGTCGCGGCCAGCTTCCATGAAATGCTCGGCGATGCTGGTCGCGGCATACGGCGCGACATAGGCCAGCCCCGGCGCCTCGTTGCCCTCGGCCACGACCACGATCGTGTATTCCATGGCCCCTTTTGCACGCAGGTTGGCCACCGCCTTGGCCACCGCCGAGGCGCGCTGGCCGATCGCGCAGTAGACGCAGACCACGTCGCGTCCGTGCTGGTTGAGAATGGCATCGATCGCAATCGCCGACTTGCCGGTACGCCGGTCGCCGAGGATCAGTTCGCGCTGACCGCGACCGACCGGAATCAGCGCATCGATGACCTTCAGGCCGGTCTGCAGCGGCACGCTGACCGGCGCCCGGTCCATGATCGCCGCGGCCGGGCGTTCGATCGGCAGCCGGGCGCTGGATGCGACCGGACCGTTGCCGTCCAGCGGCCGCCCCAGCGGATCGATGACGCGGCCGAGCAATCCTTCGCCAACCGGCACGTCCATGACGCGGCCGGTGCGCTCGACGCGATCGCCGGCGCGCAGGTTCGCGTAGTCGCCGAGCAGGACGACGCCGATGTCGTCTTCGTCCAGGTTGAAGGCGATGCCGAACACATCGCCGGAGAACGCGAGCAACTCGTCGGAGCCCACGTGCGGCAGGCCGGAGACGCGGGCAATTCCGGTGGAAATGCGCGTGATCGTGCCGACTTCCTGCACCAGCAGTTGTGCTGCAAAGGCTTCCCTTGCCTCGCCGATATCGCGAATCGCGCGTTCCACGGTTTCCCGCAGGTCTGTCGATCCGGCAATCATTCGATGCTGGACTTCGCTGGCGAAGCAGCGCTTGCGGCCGGGCCCTCGCCGGTGCTGGCTCCGGCCGCGTGCGTGCCATTCCCCGACGGCTCGCCCCGTGCCGCCGGAGCCGACAGCGCAGCATTCGCCTGCGCACCGCGTTCGTTCGCGATCCTTTCGATTTCCTTCCTCAGCGATTGCAGGTACGCATCGACATTCCAGGCCACGGTTTGTCCGTCGGCACTGAGCTCGATGCCGCAGACGAGGTCGGGGCGGACCTCGAAACGCAGCGGCGCGTCGAAGGAAAACGAAGTTCGCAACACCTCCCGGATTGCGCCTTGCGATCCGTCCGGCAGTGCGAACGCGCTGCCCACCGTCGGCGGCGTCTTCGCGGTCCGCAAGGCTGCGGCAAAGTCCGTCTTCGCCTGCCCGTCCAGGGCACGCAGGCGCTGCATGAGGACCTCGGCCATGCCCGATTCGAGGTCGAAGGTGGCGAGATCCCGCAACGCCTTGCGCGTGATGGCGAAGACTTCATTGCGCGCGCTGTCTTCGATTGCACGGCTCAGTCCATCGGCTTGCGACCGCAAGGCTTCCTGCCGCCTTGCCGTCCATTTGTCGGCGGACTCGCGTGCCTGGCGGAGCATGGCCTGGCGTTTCGACTCGACTTCTTCCGTGGCCCTGTCCAGGAGCTCGGCACGCTGCCGGTCGAAGGCTTCGTTCTTGCGCTGGAATTCGTCGCGCTCCCTGCTCGCCTCCGATTTTCTCGCTTCGGCATCCTCGAGCTGGGCCGCTATGCGCTGCTCGCGCGCATCGATGGCGCGCAGGATGGGACCATACAGAAACCGTTTCATCAGCCACAGGAGGATGAGGAAATTCAGCGCCTGTGCAGCCACCGTGAACCAGTCGATGAGCATGGCTTACTTGCCCGTGGCCAGGGCGACGCCGTAATCCCAGAACGGATTTGCGAAGATCAGGATCATCGAGATGACAAAGCAGTAGATCGCGGTGGATTCGATCATGGCCAGGCCGACGAAAAGGGTCCGGCTGATCGTCGCCGATGCATCCGGCTGCTGCGCGAGCGCGGTGAGTGCGGTGGCCAGGGCACGCCCTTCGGCGAGTGCCGGCCCCATCGTGCCGAATCCGGTGGTGATGCCTGCAATGACAATGGAGGCCACCGCGATGATCGTCATGCTATCCATGGTGTTTCCCTTGCTTGGCCGGAACCGGGGCTGCGACCGTGGTCTTCGATTTCGGAGGTTGTGTGGCGGCGGCGACATAGACCGCGGCAAGAATGCTGAAAATATACGCCTGTACCATCCCGGTGAGCAGGCCGAGCGCGCTCATGACGACCGGGAAGAGGAAGGGCGTGATGGTGAGCAGGATCGCGATGATCATCGTGCCGCTCATCATGTTGCCGAACAGACGCACGGCCAGGGCCAGCGTGCGCGAGGCCTCGCTGATGATGTTGAAAGGCAGCATGACGATCGTCGGCTGGATGTAGGATTTCAGATAGCCGCCCAGACCCTGTTTCCGTATGCCGAAGAAGGGGACTGCCGCAAGCACGCAAAGGGCGAGCGCGATGGTCGTCGAGAGCGATCCTGTCGGCGGCTCGAAACCGGGGATGATCGTCGCCAGGCTGACCGTGGCGAGGAACAGGAACAGCGTGCCCAGAAACGGCAGGTACGTGCGCGCCTGCGGCAGGCCGATGTCGGTGATCTGGCGGTTCATGCCGGTGACCACGATTTCAAGCAGGTTCTGCCAGCGCGCGCGCTGCAGGCCCATCGACAGATGGCGCGTGACCAGCCTCGAGCCCACCACCAGCACCAGCATGATCGCCCAGGTGAAGACGATCGTGGCATTGAGCTTGAACGGCCCGAACTGCCAGTAGACGATTGCGTCAGGGCTGAGATTCACGACGATCCTCCGTTGTGGCATCCATTCCTTGCCTGAGCCTGGACCGGGTTGGCCAGGTCAGCGTGAGGCGCGCGATGAAGAATCCCGCCAGGCAGGCCAGCAGGCGCTTCCAGTCGTGGCCGGCAACCAGCCAGAATCCGGACAGGGCGATACCCGTGCGAAGAATGAGGCTGCCGAGCATCCAGAGCACCGGTCGCGCCGAATGCAGCATGCGCCGGATCGTCCACCACAGGCCGCCAAAGAAGACCAGGCCGAGCGCGAAACCCGCCGAAGCGACGAGCAGCAGGGGCAGCGCCTCATTCATGGTCATTGCGCGATTCCTCCCGGGTTGCCTGGTCCTGGCGGGAGACCCAGTGCCAGGCGTTCGCGCAGCCGAGCACGAGTCCGCCGACCAGCAGGGCCAGGGTCCACGAATGCGACCCCGGATAGTTCCGGTCCAGCCACAGTCCGAGCATCGCGCCGAGCAGCGTCGGCACGACCACCGACCAGCCGATCAGGCCCATCATGCCGAGCCCGAACCACACGCCCGGCGCTGGATTGTTGCGTGCCTTCTGCTTGCGCGCCGCCTTTGCATCGACCAGCGCGACGAAGGCCGATTCGTCTTTCGCGCGCTTGCCGGGAGCATCCCTATTCATGGCGGAACTGCGCCAGGCGACGCATGAAGCCGATCTCGAGTCCGGCCATGACCGAGCGCATGTCCTGCTCATGTTCATCGCGACTCAGGAACTCCTGCTGCACCGTCTTCCGCAGCGATTCGAGGTTCTTTCCGGCCAGGGCGCGGCGCACCGATACGCGAACCTGCGCGCCCGTCTTGACCAGTATGCCTTCGTCCACGGCGAGAAAGACTTCACCCTCCGATTCGGTTTCATAGATCAGGATTCCCGGCACCAGTGCGGCGACGCAGTCCAGGCGACGCGGCAGCACGCCGAAGGATCCCTCGCTGGTCTCGGCGACGATGCGCGAGACCTCGATGCCGTCGAGGAATACCCGCCACGGCAGCAACACCTCAAGTTTCATGCGCAGTTGCCTTCGGGTTCGCGCCGTCCAGGCTGCGCGCCGCTGCCGGCTTCGCCCTTGCTTCGTCGACGGCGCCGATCATGTAGAACGCGCTCTCCGGCAGATCCCTGAACTCGTCGGCCAGGATGCGCTCGCAGCCATCCAGCGCATCCGCCAGGCTGACCAGCTTTCCCTGCATTCCCGTGTACTGTCCCGTGGTGAAGAATGGCTGGGTCAGGAACCGCTCCAGCCTGCGCGCGCGGGCGACGACCTTGCGGTCGTCCGGCGAAAGCTGTTCCAGCCCGAGCATGGCGATGATGTCCTTGAGATCGGCGTACTGGGCCAGTGTGCGCCTGACTGCCTGGGCCAGGCGGTAATGGCGTTCGCCGGCGATGCCGGGGGTGGCCATCTTCGAGCTCGATTGCAGCGGATCGATCGCCGGATACAGCCCTTCGCCCGCACGTTTGCGCGAGAGCACGATGGACGCGGACAAATGTGAAAACACATGGACCGCGGCCGGATCGGTAAAGTCGTCCGCCGGCACGTAGACCGCCTGGATCGAGGTGATCGCGCCGCTGTCGGTATTGGCGATGCGCTCCTCCAGCCCCGACAGTTCGGTGCCCATGGTCGGCTGGTAGCCCAGTCGCGCAGGCATCTGTCCCATCAATCCGGAAACCTCCATGCCTGCCTGGATGAAGCGGAAGATGTTGTCGATCAGCAGCAGGACATCGCGATGTTCGTCGTCGCGGAAATACTCGGCCATCGTCAAGGCCGCATGGCCGACGCGGAAACGACTGCCCGGCGGCTCGTTCATCTGGCCGAACACCATCGCCATGTTCGGCAGGACTCCCGCTGCCTTCATGTCGCTATAGAGTTCCTCGCCTTCGCGACAGCGTTCGCCGATGCCGCAAAAAATGCTCACGCCGGCATGATGGCCGATCATGTTGTGGATCATTTCCGTCAACAATACCGTCTTGCCGACGCCTGCTCCGCCAAACAGGCCGGCCTTGCCGCCGCGTTCCAGCGGAACCAGCACGTCGATGACCTTGATTCCGGTCTCGAAGATCTCCGATCGCGTCGATCGCCGGGCCAGCGCAGGCGGATCGCGATGGACCGAACGCCGCTGCACGTCGGACAACGCGGGGCCGCGGTCGATGACCTCGCCGAACACATCGAACATGCGCGAGAGAATGCCCTTGCCCACCGGCACTTCGAGCGGATGCTGCGTATCCACCACGAGGCTGCCGCGGGCCAGCCCCTGGGTCGGCGTCATGGCGATACCGCGCACATGGCTGGCATCGCGATGCGCCAGCACCTCGATGATGACCTGGCCATCAACCCCCGCCCGCAGCACCGAATGGATGGTCGGAAGCCGCGCCTCGAAGCGGATGTCGACAACGCTGCCGCGCACCGATACCACCACGCCCGGATTCGCCGCCTGCGCTGGCGGCGCGGAGAACCCGGCGTGGCGTTCGGCGGTTTCCGCCGCGGCCTGCAGGCCTGATCCGCGGATCACGGCGCGCACGGCGTCCATTCCCAGTCGCGGACTTCGGGCATGTCCTGGCCGTGCAGGTTGATGTACTGGCGATGCTCGACCAGCTTCGCGGCGAGATTCCGTTTCAGCTGCAACCCCTTGTCGCCGGTCTGCGGCAGGCGGTCGATGGTGTCCATGACCAGGTGAAAGCGGTCGAGATCATTGCGCACGGTCATGTCGAAGGGCGTGGTGATCGTACCCTCCTCCTTGTAGCCACGCACATGGATGTTGTCGTGGTTGGTGCGCCGGTAGGTCAACCGGTGGATCGACCACGGATAGGCATGGAAGGCGAAGATGACCGGCTTGTCCCGGGTGAACAGGGCATCGAAGTCGGCGTCGCTCAGGCCATGCGGATGCTCGATCTGCGGCTGCAGGCGCATGAGGTCGACGACATTGACCACGCGGATCTTCAGCTCCGGCAAGTGTTCGCGCAGGATCGAGACCGCGGCGAGGGTTTCCAGGGTCGGCACGTCGCCGCAACAGGCCATCACGACGTCGGGTTCGACACCGGCATCGCTGCCCGCCCAGTCCCAGATGCCGATGCCCTTCGTGCAGTGCGCGATCGCCTGGTCCATGCTCAGCCATTGCGGCGCCGGATGCTTGCCGGCGACGACGACATTGACATAGTGGCGGCTGCGCAGGCAGTGATCCATGACCGAAAGCAGGCAGTTGGCATCGGGCGGCAGGTAGATGCGCACGACCGAAGCCTTCTTGTTGATGACGACGTCGATGAAGCCCGGATCCTGGTGGGTGAAACCGTTGTGGTCCTGGCGCCAGACGTGCGAGGCGAGCAGGTAGTTGAGCGAGGCGATCCTGTGCCGCCAGGGCAGCTGACGGGATGCATCGAGCCACTTGGCATGCTGGTTGAACATCGAATCGATGATATGGATGAAGGCCTCGTAGCAATTGAACAGGCCGTGCCGACCGGTCAGCAGGTAGCCTTCCAGCCATCCTTCGCACTGGTGTTCGCTGAGCATCTCCACGACCCTTCCACTCGGCGCCAGCCATTGATCGTCGGGCAAGGTGGCCGCGTTCCATTGACGCCCGGTCACGTCGAACAGCGCTTCGAGTCCGTTCGACAGCGTCTCGTCCGGGCCGAACACGCGGAAGTTGCGGGATGCCATGTTGCGCGCCGCCACGTCGCGCAGGAACGGACCCATGACATGGGTGTCGCCGATTCCACGAATGCCGGGTGTCGGCACGTCGCAGGCGTAGTCGCGGAAGTCGGGCAGCTCGAGATCGCGCAGGAGGATGCCGCCATTGGCATGCGGATTCGCACCCATGCGCCGCGCACCGGAAGGCGCCAGCTCGGCCAGTTCCGGCAGGAGTTGGCCCTTGTCGTCGAACAGCTCTTCGGGCCGGTAGCTCCTCAGCCATTCTTCGAGCAGGGCCAGATGCCCGGGTTTCGATGCAGAAATTGAAATCGGTACCTGATGCGCGCGAAACGTGCCCTCGATCCGGCGGCCCTCGACCATCTTCGGTCCGGTCCAGCCCTTTGGCGATCTCAATACGATGACGGGCCAGCGCGGACGCTCCTGATTGCCGTGTTCGCGGGCGTCGCGCTGGAATGCCCGGATCTGCTCGACGGCGGCATCCAGTGCGGTTGCCATCGCCTCGTGCATGGGTGCCGGTTCGTCGCCCTCGACGAAGATCGGCGTCCAGCCGCAGCCGCGCAGCAACTGGTCGAGCTCCTCGTGGGAGATGCGCGCAAGCACGGTCGGGTTGGCGATCTTGTAGCCGTTCAGATGCAGGATCGGCAGCACGGCGCCATCGGTCGCGGCATCGAGGAACTTGTTCGAATGCCAGGCCGTTGCCAGCGGCCCGGTCTCTGCTTCGCCGTCGCCGATGACGCAGGCAACGATCAGATCCGGATTGTCGAAGGCGGCACCGAAGGCATGGCTGAGCGAATAGCCGAGCTCCCCGCCCTCGTGGATCGAACCCGGACATTCCGGCGATGCGTGGCTCGGAATGCCGCCCGGGAACGAGAACTGGAAAAACAGCTTCTGCAGGCCGGCTTCATCCCGGCTGATCCCGGGGTAGACCTCGCTGTAGCTGCCCTCGAGATAGGTGTTGGCGAGGACCGCGGGCGCACCGTGCCCGGGGCCGCAGACATAGATCATGTCGAGGTCGTATTTCCTGATGACCCGATTCAGGTGGACATAGATGAAGTTCTGCCCCGGCGTGGTTCCCCAGTGGCCGATCAACCGGTGCTTGACGTCTGCAGGGAGTAGCGGCCGCCTGAGCAGTGGATTCGCACGCAAGTAGATCTGGCCGACCGCCAGGTAGTTGGCGGCACGCCAATAGGCATCCATGCGACGCAACAGGTCGGGACTCAGAGTGGAGGAATTCATGATTCGATCTTCCTGTGGACTTGTGCTGGCGGGTCGAGGCGACGGCATTCACTGCTGCAGTCGGCTGCGCGACGATATGCAGGGGCTCGTCGTTCCGCCGAACCCGATGTCGGGCCGGGACGAACCGCGGCGGCAAGCAAGGTCGACACTACGCTGGATTTCCGCCTTGCGACAGAGGGATGGCATTGGCCGAAGGCCATCGGGAATGCGGACTGCCCAGCCGCGACGAAGGCCTGGGTAGTATCAGACCGAAGTCTTGCCACCTTGAGCGATGTTCGCCGAGAGATCAAGACTGTGCACCACGCGCGTGGCATCGTCCGGATCGGCGGTGCGCTTGAAACCGAGATGGGCGGCGAACTCGCGCATCGGCTCGTTGTCGGCGGCGTCGATCGAGTGCATGGACTTGATGCCGCGATCAGTCGCCATGCGGATGAGGTGCTGCATGAGCACGGTGCCGAGGCCTTTCTGATGCCATTCGTCACTGACGGTAACGGCGAATTCGCAGGTATCGTCGCCCTCCGCGCTCAGGCGGGCGACGCCGATTTCCGACTGTTCCGCTCCGGCGCCGATCAGGGCGATCAGGGCGATGTCCCGTGCCGGGTCCAGGGCGACCAGTTTGCGCAGCAGATTGTCGCTTGGCGAAACCAGGGTTCCGAGAAAGCGGAATCGACGGGATTCCGGCGACAGCCGCTCGATGAACCGGCGCTCCAGTTCGACGTCTTGCTTGCGGATCTGGCGGATCAGCACCGCCTGGCCGCCGGTCAGCACCACGTCCCAGCTTGGCCCATGCGCCGGATTCGCCGCCGCGCCCGCTTGCGCGGCATGCGCCGCAAACGGAGCCGATCTGGTTGCTTCTGGGACACCCATGCCATGCCTGCCTGTGCTTCGAGTTTGCGGATTGCGTCGAGAGGAGCCGAGTTGCCTTCTCCACTGGCGTGCCTGGCGCAACGCGACGGCCTGGTGCAGGCCGGATCAGCGCATTCCTACGACGACATCTGGTTGCTGTGCTGCGCTTGCTCGATGTTGCGGGGAGCTTCCAGCGCTACCCGGGGTACTGGAAGCGGAAACGAGGGACTCGCGGTTACGACGCCGAGCTGTATCAATGGCCTGAACGGCAACGATGGATGCTTGTCCAGCCGAAAGATGAAACTGAGCGGATTACGCGGCATGGGCGATCCCGCCCGCAGACGACGGGAAATACCCGGGGCGTTGAGACGGCATGCTGGAGAGCACGCATGCCGTCTCATCCCGAACGGCGGCCGGCCGATCGCACGCCAGCGCCAGCGCCAGATCGCACCAGCTGCCCACGCGTTCGACGTCGTATTCGGCCCAGCGCGAGTGAAAGCTCTGCTGGGTGTAAGTACCCTGCAGCGGCGCGCTGCGGTGATCCAGCATGAATTCGATCTGCTGCCCCTCGCGGGGAAGTTTTGTGGAACTGTGGATCCAATCTGCGTTCATGCGGGCCCCCATGGCTGTCAATCTGGCATCACTCTCGTCCGGTCTCGTCCGGTCTCGTCCAGCTTGCTCCGGCGCCGCGCGAGCGTCTGTACGCAGGCGCACATAGCGGGCCTTGATTTCGGCCCTGCCCTTGCCTGCAAGCGATGCTCGGCTGCGATGCCACGGCCACAACGGACAGACGGCAACCTGCCTCCGCCCGCACATCAGCGTGCTCCATTGGGAGTAGCATGGGGCGATGTGTGCGCTGTCGAACATACGGACTCCGTGGAGTACCGGCTTGCGAATCGGGACGCTCCCGATTGCGTCAGTGCGGCACGTACCGGTGCGCGCCAGCGCTGGAGGCATGCCAAGACCGCACCGGTCTCCGATCCAAGGAGCAATCACCTGCTGGCGGCGATGCCGGCTGCGGAGTGGACGCGCTTCGCCCCGCATCTCACGCCGGTGACCCTCGCCCTCGGCGATGTGGTCTACGAATCGGGCAGGGAACAGCCCTGGGTCTACTTTCCAACCGATTCGATCGTTTCGCTGCTGTACGTCATGAAGGACGGCGCCTCGGCCGAGATCGCGATCGTCGGCAACGAGGGCCTGGTCGGCATTTCCCTGTTCATGGGTGGCGGAACGACACCGAGCCGGGCCGTGGTGCAGAGCGCAGGCCAGGCCTATCGCATGCGCGCGGAGTTCATCCACGACGAATTCATCCTCGCCGGACCGGTGCAGTTCCTGTTCCTGCGCTATACCCAGGCCCTGCTCACCCAGATGGGACAGACCGCCGTCTGCAACCGGCACCACGGCGTCGACCAGCAACTGTGCCGCTGGCTGCTGATGAGCCTGGACCGGCTGTCGACCAACGAACTGACGATGACCCAGGAGCTGATCGCCAACATGCTCGGCGTTCGTCGCGAAGGCGTCACCGAGGCCGCCGGCAAGTTGCAGCGCGCGGGCGTGATCAGCTACAGCAGGGGCCGCATCCGCGTCCTCGACCGCGCCCGGCTGGAACAGATGGCCTGTGAATGCTACGAGGTAGTCAAGAAGGAATTCGCGCGCCTGCTGCCCTGGGAGGATGCGAACTTCCGCAGCCCCGGAAAAGGAACCTCGAAGCGCCGGAAGTCCTGAACTTTCCGCGCACACGCGCATGCGCAACCGTTTTCCGCTAAGTGCGCTGGCGGACAGACAGCCACCTCGATAGCCGTCATATTCGACGCGTTCCACTCAGGTCGTGCGCCTGGCATCTCATCGGAACCCCACGCCGGACCTTTCCGGCGATCTTCCAGTGCCGTCGCGGGATTGTGTCCCGCCCTTCTGGAGAAACCGATGCCGATCGCGCCGCCAACCCTCCCGGGAAACCGATTGCTGGCCTTGTTGCCAGCGAAGGAGTGCGAACGCATTCTCGAGGACGCTACGCCGGTCGAGTTGCATTTTGGCGAAACCTTGTGGGAACAGGGCGATCGCATGCGCTACGTCCATTTTCCGACCGAGGGCTTCATATCCCTGCTCACCACGGTCGATGACCACACGCTGGAAGTGGGCATGGTCGGCAATGAAGGCATGTGCGGGCATTCCCTCGCGCTCGGCGTCGACACCGCGCCCCTGCGTGCGCTGGTGCAGGGATCCGGCAAGAGCCTTCGGCTCAAGGCCGCGGTCTTCCAGGCGCACCTTGAAAGCAGCCCCGCGTTGCGGCTGCTGATGCAGCGATACATCCACGTACTCCTCGGCCAGCTCGCGCAGACCGCCGCCTGCACGCGCTTCCACATGGTCGAGGCGAGACTTGCGCGATGGCTGCTGATGACCCGGGACCGCGCGCATGCCGATGCGTTCGATGTCACCCAGGATTTCCTCGCCTTCATGCTCGGCGTGCGTCGCGTCGGCGTCACCGCAGCCGCGCGCGTCCTGCAATCGCGAAAACTGATTCGCTATGCGCGAGGGCACATGATCGTGCTCGACCGGGCCGGCCTCGAAGCCGCGGCCTGCGCGTGCTATCGAAGCGATATCGACATCTATCGGCGGGTGCTCGGCACGCGCAGGAAGGCGCGGCCCTGATCCGCGCCCTGGCGCAGTCGCGGGTGCCGTGTTCGCGCCGGACTATCCCGCCGGCGGTGCCGACTGCAGCGCCGCGTCCACGATGACCTGGGCCTCGGCTATGATCTTCCGCAGGTGCGCTTCGCTGCGGAAGCTTTCGGCATAGATCTTGTAGATGTCTTCGGTGCCCGAGGGTCGCGCGGCAAACCATCCGCCCGTGGAGCAGACCTTGATGCCGCCGAACCCGGTATCGTTGCCGGGCGCCCGATTGAGCACCTCGGTGACTTTTCCGCCGGCCAGGGTCGCGCATGCGATCTGCGCCGGCGCGAGTTTCGACAGCAACTTCTTCTGCGCCGGACTGGCTGCCGCGTCGACCCGATCCGTGAACACCTCGCCCAACCCGGCGGCCAGACGCTGGTAATACGAGGCCGGGTCGTGCCCGGCGCAGGCGCTGATTTCCGCCGACAGCAGCGCCGGCACGATGCCATCCTTGTCGGTGGTCCAGACGCTGCCATCGCGGCGCAGGAACGCGGCGCCGGCGCTTTCCTCGCCGGCGAATCCGAGCGACGCGTCACGCAAGCCCTCGGCAAACCATTTGAAACCGACCGGCATTTCGACCAGCCGGCGACCCAGGCGCGCGGCGACGCGATCGATCATGCTGCTGCTGACCACGGTCTTGCCGACTGCGGCCCGGGCGTTCCATTGCCGCCGTTGCGAAAACAGGTAGTCGATCATCACGGCGAGGTAGTGGTTGGCTGGCAGCAAGCCGCCAGCAGGCGTGACGATGCCATGCCGATCATGATCGGTATCGCAGGCGAAGGCCACGTCGAAGCGATCCTTCTGCGCGATCAGCCGCTGCATGGCATAGGCCGACGACGGGTCCATCCGGATGCGGCCATCCCAGTCGACGGTCATGAACGAGAACGTCGGATCGACCTGTTCGCTGATGACCTGCAGATCGATCCGGTAGACATCGGCAATGCGCGACCAGTAGTGGACGCCGGCACCGCCGAGCGGATCGACGCCCATGCGCAGCCCCGAAGAACGGATCAGGTCGAAGTCGAGCACGTTGCCGAGGTCGGCGACATAGCTGCCGAGATAATCGTGCCGACGCGTCGTCGGGGCATCCAGTGCCTGCTTGAGCGGCACCCGCCTGATGCCGTGCAGGCCGGCTTCGAGCAGCCGGTTCGCTTCGCCCTCGATCCAGAGGGTGATTTCGGAATCGGCGGGTCCGCCATTCGTCGGGTTGTACTTGAAGCCGCCGGATTCGGGCGGATTGTGCGAAGGCGTGATGACGATGCCATCCGCCAGGCGGCTGGCGCGCCGCCCGTTGTGGACCAGGATCGCGTGCGAAATGGCCGGGGTCGGCGTGAACTCGCCGCCGCTCGACATGATGACTTCGACGGCATTGGCTGCGAGCACCTCGAGCGCGCTTTCGAAGGCCGGCATCGACAACGCATGCGTATCGAATCCGATGAACAGCGGCCCGTCGATGCCCTTGCTGCCGCGAAAGTTGCAGATGGCCTGGGTGATGGCGAGCACGTGCGCTTCGTTGAAGCTGGCATCGAGGGACGTACCGCGATGACCGGAGGTGCCAAACGAGATCCGCTGGCCCGGCACCGACGGATCCGGGTGCCGGCTGAAATACGCATCGCGCAAGGCGCTGACGTCGACGAGCACGGATGCCGGCGCGGGCATGCCTGCGATCGGACTCAGGGACTGGGCCATCGGGGAATTCCGCAGGGCGTCGATGGATCGGGGATGGGATGGTAGCTGCAACGCGGACCTTGCGCGTATCGATTCATCGGGCGACGTTGCCGGACCGCGCCTTGTCGGCCACGCGCTGCAGGAGCTGCTTCCACGAACGGACGAATGATTCCGCGCCCTCGCCTTGCAGATTCGCAGCCAGCACATCGATATCGATGCCCGCCTCAGAAACCCGCTTCAGGGTCGCCTCGCAGATGCCGCCGTCGACGGCCATCGCCGCCGGGATGCTGCCGCGATCGGCAAAGGCACGCAAGGTCTTCTCGGGCATCGTGTTGATCGTATCGGGCGCCGCCAGTGCCTGCACGTAGAGGGTATCCGGCGCCTGCGCATCCTTGCTGCCCGTGCTCGCCCAGAGCAGCCGCTGCGGGCGTGCACCGGCTGCGGCCAGCGCCTGCCAGCGCGGCGAAGCCAGCTGCTCGCGATAGACCCGATAGACGCGCTGCGCCATCGCCACGCCGAGCTCGTTGTGCATGGACGGCGGCAACACGGCGTTGGCGACCTTGTCCCAGCGGCTGACGAACAGCGAAGCCACCGATCCGACCACGGGATTGCGCCCGGCAACGATGCGGCGTTCGATACCGCGCATGTAGGCATGCAAGGCCGCGAGGTACTGCCCGGCGGAGAACAGCAGGGTGACGTTGACCGGAATGCCGTTGAAGATCGACTCCTCGATCGCATCCAGCCCCGCTGGCGTACCCGGAATCTTGACCAGCAGGTTGTCGATGGCGGCCAGCGCATGGATTTCCGCCGCCGCGGCGATGCTGCCGGCGGCGTCGTGCGCAAGCAGCGGCGAAAGCTCGACCGAAACCCAGCCATCGGCGCCTGCGGTGGAATCGAAAACCGGCCGGAACAGGAGCGCGGCGCGGCGCAGGTCCTCGAGCGCCAATGCGAAGAACAGCGCCTCGCCGGATTGCCCGGCGCCGGCCTTTTCGCGGATTCCGGCATCGTAGGCATCGCCGGATCCGATCGCCTGGTCGAAGATGGTCGGATTCGAGGTCAGTCCGGTGATGCCGAAGGCGTCGATATAACCCTGCAGCGTGCCGTCATCGAGAATCGTGCGCGAGAGGTTGTCCAGCCAGAGGCTTTGCCCGAGCGCGCGCAGGGAGCGCAGGGGTTCCGACACGGCCCCGGCGCCAGCCGCAGGCGTGGACGCTGCCCCGCCGCCATAAACGACATCGGCCCCCTTGCCTGCGACGGCGGGCAAGGGGGCCCCGCCCTCGTTCTCCCAGCGGGCGAGGGCCATTTGACGGAGCCGATCTCCGCCCGGGCGATCCGTTCTGGCAGATCTCATGGGTATACCCAAAGGCTATTGATGAGCCCCCAGTTGTACTCCGTGCGACATGAACAACCGCAATTCCGGCCGGCCGGAACCGGCGCCGCCAGGATTCGCGTAGCTGACCCGATGACGACCGCGAACCTGCCTGAGCAGCGTTGATCGGCGGCGATTTGATCGGCGCCAGCCTGCCCGGATGCCGAGCGGCCCAGGGCATCGACCGATGGCATGCCCGCCACGCGCGTCAGTGAAGCCGGATGAAATCGCCGGAGCAGACGATCCGTCAGAACCAGTCCTGCGACTTGCGGGAAGCTCCGCGACCCGGTGGAACCCGCTTCTGGTGCCGGCACCCGGATTCGAACTGGGGACCTACCGCTTACAAGGCGGTTGCTCTACCAACTGAGCTATGCCGGCGCGGGCGGCATTCTAGTGGACTGACCGGCAAATACCAATGCGCGGCGCAGCCGTGATGCGGACTGCGTTGCGCGGATGCGGGTCGATCTCAGAAGCAATTGATCGAACGTTCTTCCAGCCCGCTCGCGCTGGCCACGTGCGAACGCCAGTCGACCGTGCTCTCGCGCGATTTGGCGAGATCGATCCAGTAGACCGGGAGTTCCTCGGTACGCTGGACCAGCTGCGGGGAAAATCCCATGGCCGCGATCTCGGCCTTGCGCCGCTCGGCGTTGGCCTGCTCGCGGAACAATCCGAGCGATATCGTGTTGAGCTGGTCGCCGGCGGTGACCACGTAGTAGTCGCGCACGCCGCGGGCCGAAAGCGTGCGGGCGACGCCGAGCGCTTCCTCGCGATTCTTCATGGCGGCGAGGAAAACCCAGTAGCCACGCGACTGCGTGGCGCGCTCGTCGCGGTACTGGATGCGCTTGACCAGCGGCGACAGCGAGTTCAGCGTCGCGCGCATGTCGGACTGGGTCTGGAACGGTCCGATCGACAGGCAGACGTCGTCGCTGTTGGCGGCTCCCGCCGGTGCAGCACGCTCGCGCGGCGCGGCGCCCGCCGCCGCGTCGCGCTCCGACAGCAGGACCAGCTGCGGCACGCCCGGATCGGCGGCCGAGCGCGTCACGGCCGCGGGCTGGGGCGCGAATGCGATCCAGGCGGCGCCACCGATATTGAGGGCAAGCAACAGCAGGAACAGGACTCTCGGGAACATCCGGGCTCGATGGGAACTGCAGGAAGGGCAGCGACTGGCCGTTGATTCTAGCCGGAACGCCGCCGCCCTAGGCTGGCGGGTGGCCGGATTCCCGCGCGGACCACAGCGCAAGTCCGCGCAGCACGAGGTCCCTGCCACGCTCGACGTCCGGCATCAGCGGCAGCCATTCGTCGAGACCGCCGCCGTCGCCGGTCACCGCGACCTCTTCCCCGAGTTGCGCCCGGGCGCTGGCGCGAAAGCGTCCGATCAGCGCGACGGCGGCCAGCACGCAACCGGAATACGCCGCATCCGCCGTGTTGTCGGCGATCTCGACCAGGTTACCCGCGTTCTCGCCGACCCGCGCCGTGCCGCGGCCCAGGGCCCGGCGCATGAGCGCGGGCGATGGCGCGATCAATCCGCCCAGGTGCCTTCCATCGGCGCTCAATGCGTCAAGGGTCAGTGCCGTGCCGCAGCTGACCAGGATCTGGGCGCGCGGACTGGCCGCATGCAAGGCTGCCAGGGCGAGAAAGCGGTCGACGCCCAGTTGTTCGGGTTGCGCGTAGGCATTGCGGATACCCAGCGCGGCGGCCGGGCTGCGCACGTATTCGGCCTTCTGGCCGAAATGCGCCTTGATCAGCTTCGACAGCTCCTGTTCCAGCTCGGGGCGGACCACGCTGGCGACGAGAATGGCCTCTGGCCGCGGCAATGCGGTCCAGTTGTTGCTCAGGGCCGCTTCCAGTGGCGTGTCCTCATGGGCGAATACGCCACCCATGGCGGGCCGGCCGTCGGCCCACAGGGCCCACTTCAGGCGCGTGTTGCCGAAATCCACGAGCAGCTTCACGGGTTTGCACCGGAAACTGCACGCACGCTCACTTCACCGCTGTCCACAACAATTTCCCCATCCGCCGCGCGAACGCGCAAGGCCCCGAGGCGATCGACGCCGATGGCGATGCCATCGCGCTGCTCGCGACCGCTCATGATGCGGACGGCCTGTCCGCACAGCACATCGTACTGCGCAAAGTCCCCGGCAATCGAGGAAAACGAGGAATGCGCGAACTGGTCGAGTATTTCCATCAGCCGCGCAAGCAGCCGGGCGGCGAGCATATTGCGCTCGGGCAGTGCCTGCGCGGAGGTCGAGGCGAGATCGATCCAGGACTGGTCGATGCGCGCCGCACTGCGCTCGTCCAGCGCCAGGTTGAGGCCGACGCCGATGACCGCATGGCACGGTCCAAGGGCATCTCCGCCGAGTTCGACGAGGATGCCGGCGAGCTTGCGGCCGCCATGCTGCACGTCGTTCGGCCACTTCAGGCCGATTCCCGAATAGCCGAAATCCTCGAGCGCGCGCACCACGCCGACGCCCACGGCGAGGCTGAGGCCGGCCAGCGCGGCCATGCTCGATTCGAATCGCCGCGACAGCGAGAACGCGAGGCCGCCGCCCAGCGCCGAGACCCAATGGCGCCCGCGACGACCGCGTCCGGCGCTCTGGATTTCGGCGAAACAGGCATTGGCATCGGCGTCACCTGCCTGCGCGCGGCGCAACAATTCGGTGTTGGTCGAATCCACCTGCCAGCGCACGTCGATATGACCGAGGCGCTGTGCGATCGCAACCGGCAGGGCCGCCGCGATCGCATCCGCATCGAGCAGGTCGATGGACTTGCGCAGGCTGTAGCCGGCGCCGGCATGCGCCTCGATCGGTATGCCGAGCGCGCGCAAGGATTCGATCTGCTTCCAGACCGCTGCACGGGTCACGCCGAAGCGCGCGGCGAGGGCGCTGCCCGACACCTCAGGCTGCGCGGCGAGCGCGATCAGCAACGAACGCGGATCGATGCTCACGCGGGCGGCCCGCCACCGATGCGCGGCTCGCGGTGTTCGCGCATGCGGCGCAGGTTGCCGCGATGGGTGAACACGACCAGCAGCGCAATCGCGATCGCGAACACGAGCAGGCTGCGCGGCGCGGCGGTGCCGGACATCGCGCTGGCGATGACCGCCAGCGGAAACGCCACGGCGGCGATCACCGTGGCCAGCCCCACATAGCGCCAGCGGGCGATCACGAGGACCCAGACGATGAACATCATGATCGCGAACAGCGGTGCCAGGACCAGGACCGCGCCCACCGCCGTGCCTGCGCCCTTGCCACCGCGAAATCCGAAGAACACGGGCCAGCAATGACCGAGCACGGCGGCAAACCCGCAGGCAGCCATCTGGGTGCCGGGATCGACCCCGGGTGCGGAAGCGAAGTCCGTCGACCACGCGCCGAGGGCGGCGGCGAGCGCGCCCTTGCCGACGTCGATGAGCACGACCGCCAGGGCGAACCGCCACCCGGCCACGCGCAACGCATTCGTGCCGCCCGCATTGCCGCTGCCGTGCTGGCGGATGTCGAGCCCGCGCAGGCGTCCGACCAGCAGGCTGCCCGACAGGGAGCCAAGCAGATAGGCAAGCGCCAGTTTGGCGAGGAAGATCGCCATGTCGGATGTTCCCCCCTGTCAGTGGGCAGGCAGCCTGCCCGCCCACGATGATGTCATTTCCCGGAGCCTGCCTGCGCAACCGGCATCATGGAAACCGCGATGGCACCTGGCCCGGCATGTGCTCCGATCGCACTGCCGGCGTCGAAGACTTCCGGGCAATGCACACCCGGCAGTTGTTCGAGCAAGGCATCGCGCACGCGCAGCCCCTCCTCGCGGTTGTCGCAGTGCATGACCTGGGCGCGCCAGGCCAGGCCGCGGTCGATGCTGCGCAGCACCCTGGCGACGAATCGCGCGGCGAAATCCTTGCGGTCCAGGCCCATCCCGAAGACATGCAGGCGACCATCGCCGCCGCCGATGCGCACCATCGGGACCAGGCCGAACCAGCGCGTGATCGGCAGCGACCAGGCCGGCACGCGGCCGCCGCGCACCGCCGAGGTCAGGTCGCGGACATAGGCGTAGGTCGAAGTGCGTTCGCGCATCTCGCCGAGTTGGCTGATGATGCTGGCGGCGTCCGCGCCGGCAAGCGCCATTTCGGCGGCATGCAAGGCGAGCAGGCCCTGGCCGCCGGAGACGTTGGCGCTGTCGAAGACATGCACCCGTCCTCCCAACCCGGCCGCCGCGGACTCGCCCGCCTGCAGCGTCCCGGAGAGCGCGCGCGAGACGCCGACGTAGACGACCTCGCCGTGATGGCTGAGCAGGAACTCGAAGATGCGGCGGAAGTCCCCCGGCGGCGGCTGCGAGGTGCGCACCGTCTGCTCGCTGGTCCGCAGCAGTGCGTAGAACGCCTCGGCGGAGAGCGATACCTTGTCGAGATAGTCCTGCGCGCCGACATTGATGCGCACCGGAACGACCTGCAGCGGCAGGTGTTCCAGCGACTCGGCCGGAATGTCGGCCGCGGAATCGATGACCACGGCCACCTTGCCGATCGTGTGCGCCGCCCGTTGCTGGGCGTGCATGTCATCGGCCTTGCGCGCACGCACTTCGCCGAACGGCGAAAGGACATCGAACAAGCGCGCCGGATCGTCGACGTGCATGTGCACGCGCAGCTTTTCGCGGGTACCGGCCATGACCAGGCTCGAACCGGCGAGCTGGTCCAGCGCCTGGCGCACTGCGGCCCGGTCGATCGCCGCGGCCGACAGCACGCATTCGGTGCACCAGCGGTGCACCGACTCGGGATCGCCGTCGACACCGGTTCCGATCATGACGCCTACTTCGCCCGAAAGCGGCTGGATGTCGTTGCGGATGGCGATGCGGCCACGCTGGATGTAATCGTTGATGCCTTCGAGCAGGTGCAGGAATCCCTGCGCCCCTGCATCGACGACGCCGGCCTTGCGCAGCACGGCGAGCTGGCGCGGCGTGTTGGCCAGGGCCTCGCGGCTGGCGGCCAGGGCGCGCCCGAAGCCGATGCGCAGGTCGACGACGCCCTGGTCGCAGGCCAGGCGCAGGGATTGCGCGAACGCGGCGATCACCGAAAGCATCGTCCCTTCGCGGGGCTCGGCGATGGCTTGCCGCGCCTGGCTGGCGCCGAGGTCGGCCGCGTTCGCCAGTGGACACAGCGCCAGTCGCCTGTGTCCGGCCAGCGCCTCGCCCAGCCCTTGCAGGAACTGGGCAAGGATCGCGCCGGAGTTGCCACGCGCACCGTCGATCGCCTCGCTGGCCATGCGCTCGAACAGCGCCCCGGCGTGGCCGCCCGGCATGGCCTGCAGGGCATCGCGAACGCTGACCAGGGTAAAACCGAGATTGCTGCCGGTATCGCCGTCTGGGACCGGGAAGACATTGATGCGGTTGAGCAGGTCGCGTTCGGCGAGGACGCGCCCGATGCCGGCGATGAGGGCACTCCTCAGCGCGGGACCGCTGGCATCGCGATGTGCTTTCGAAGTCATGGCCTGGGGATCGCTCGCGGACATTCGGTCAATTTCGGCAACCTGTGGCGGTGGCAGTTCGGCACGACATGCTGGCCTGGTCCGCAACCATGACGGACAGCGCAGCCGCATGGAAGCATTTTGCCGGCCCCGTAATCAACGCCCGCGATGCCGGCGCGGCCTGGCCGGACCCGGGACCGGTCCGCAATGCCGGTCGTGCCTGCGCCTGCGGGCCTCCTGCCAGGCCCGCCAGTGCCGGACAAGGCGTCCGGCGGGCAGGCCGGCCGGAACGGTCCACTCGCCACACCGACCGCCAGCGGACACTTGCGTGTCCGCGAGTGTCCGCTGCTGTCCAGTGGACAGGAAAGATCGCCGGCCGGGTCGCCCAAGTCGTTGGTTCCAAAGGAATGTCGCGCTTGGCACGATAGCTGCTGAATCTCCGGCGATCTCGATGCAGAAAGCGGCCCGCGCGTTCGCACGAGAAGCAGGCTGCTGGTGTCAGACCGGGGATCATGGGAACATCCCCAGCCCGGTGTCGACGCAGTCCCGTGCAGCAATCCGGAGACGAAGCATGAACACGCCCAGGTTCACCTCCTGCCTTTCCGCCGCAGCGGCACTGCTGTTTGCCGCGTCTGTCCAGGCTGGCGAAATCTCGATGGATGCCGGCGGCTTGTTTGCCAACTCCGGAGCACGCAATCCGGATGCCGGCTCGAATCGCGACTGCTCTCCCGCACCCAGGTCGATGGCCAATGACAGCGAACGCAGCTCCACCGCACGCCATTCACCGACGGCGTCCGCAGCGATCGCGGACAGCGTCGCGGCGGACGATGGCAATGGCGTCGCCGACAACGCGACCAGTACGGGCAGCAGCCAGGCCGACAGCACGATTTCCGTGCCGATCAAGGCACGCGGCAATCGCTGGCAGTCGCTGGTCCCCGGCGCCATCAAGTAACGCATTGGCGACCGCGCTCCGCGCCCTCGCCCGGGAAACCTGCTGACCGGCCATGCGTAGCGCGTGGCAGAACCTGCTGACTCCATCACGCCCCGCCGATGCGCGCATAGGCGATGACGCCTGGCACCGGTTGCTGGCGGCATCGCGCCTGTTTTCCGGGATGCATGCAGGCGACAGGCCGCGCCTGCGCGCGCTGTGCGAGGAATTTCTCGCGCGCAAGTCGTTCAGCGCCGCGGGCGGCCATGAACTCGATGATTCGCAATGCCTGGCCATCGCCGCGCTGGCTTGCCTGCCGGTGCTGGACCTTGGCATCGACTGGCTCGATGGCTGGCGTGAGGTGATCGTCTATCCGGGCGGCTTCCGCGTGCGCCGCACGCATCACGACGACGCATCGGGCGTCGTCACCGAATTCGACGACGACCTGATCGGCGAGGCCTGGGATCGCGGGCCGCTGGTGCTTTCGTGGGCCGATATCGCCGCCGATCTCGCCAGTCCGTTCGAAGGATTCAATGTCGTCATCCACGAGGTCGCGCACAAGCTGGACATGCTCGATGGCGTCATCGACGGCGTGCCGCGCCTGCCGCCTTCGATCGACCGCGCCGAGTGGATATCGATCATGCAGGCGGCGTACGACGACCTCGTTCGCCGCCTCGACAACGGCGAGGAAAGCGAGATCGATCCTTACGCGGGCGAAAGCGTGGACGAGTTCTTCGCCGTGGCCAGCGAGCTTTACCATTCCGATCGGGCCTGCCTGGCCAGATCGATGCCGGCGGTCGCCGTCCTGCTGGGCCGGTTCTTCGCCGGCACGGACATCGCGCAAGGGCCTCACCGGTAACGCCCTGCGCCTGCGGTGAACCGCGCCGGCCGGGCATCGACGCGACCTTCCGGCCTTGCGACCATTGGATACGCGGGATAGGCTCCCCGTTTTACCGAACGGAAGCCGCCGGATCGTAATGCCTCCCTCCCTGACCTGGCGCAGCCTGGCCCACCTCCTGTGCCTGCTGCCGCTGCCGGCATTCGCCTGCGGCGGATCCCTGCATATCGAACTCGAGAAATCCGCCGTCTATTCGCTGGACTACGCGGAAATCGCCGCCCGGCAACCGGACCTGGCCGACTGTGCGATCGATGCGCTGTCCCTCGAGAATCGCGGCCAGCCGGTCGCGCTGCGCGTCGTCGACGACGGCGATGGCCGCTTCGGCGAAGGTGACCGCATCGAGTGGGTGGGCAAGCAGTTGCATGGCCCGCAGAGCTGGTTCGATACCTACGCGATCAACAACGTCTACCTGCTTTCGGCCTCGCCTGGCCCGCACGCGCGCATGGTCGATCGCGACCCTGCCGGCGCGGGCAGCGCCCGCCTGCGGCGTACGCTGCACCTCGAGCAGGAGAACCTGATGATCCGGCTCGACCAGAGCCAGCAGAAGCCGGGCGAAGAGCCGGACGTGTGGCATTGGGTCAAGTTGACCCACGCCGATCCGGCCCCGTTCACGACCGATTTCGACCTGCCGGACCTGGCCACCGGCAGCGGCCCGGTTTCGCTGCACCTGAACTTCCGCGGCATGTCCAATATCGTCGTGCCCACGAATTACAAGTCCGGGCGCCCCGAGGATCACGTTGTCGAAATCCGCGTCAACGGAAAACTGCTGAAGAGCGCGCACTGGAGTGGCCGCGACGAATTCGTGCAGGACATCCCGGTTCCTTCGGCAGGGCTCAAGGCGAAGGCCAACTCGCTGACCTTGTCGGTACCCAGGCGCGCGCTGCCCTGGAAGAAGGAACAGTCCGCCGTCGACGTGGTCATGTTCAACTGGGTCGAAGTGGACTATCCGCTCGGCGGCAACCTCGATGCCGGCGACCTGCCGATGCAGACGGACGGATCGGACGACCGACTGCTGGAGCTTCGCTGGAACGGCCCGGGCGCGGCGCCCGCGCTCTACGGTGACGACGGCGTGCGCCGTCCGCCGCAGGCCCTCGGCCAGGCGCGTTACCGTTACGCCGCCGCGGCCGGCAATGTCACGCTGTATCCGGCCACCCGCCTCGCCTCGCCGACGGCGATCCGGGCGGTCAGTGCGAAGGACTGGCATGCGCCGGCGAGTGGCTACGACTACCTGATCGTCAGCCACCCCAGCCTGATCGACGCGATACGGCCGCTTGCCGCCTTCCACGAGAAGCGCGGCATGCGAGTTGCGGTACTCGATATCGATGATGTCTACGACGAATTCAATTTCGGCATCACCCATCCGCAGGCCGTGCGCAACCTGGTCGACCAGGCCTGGCACAACTGGCCGCAGCCGCGACCGCGGTTCCTGCTGCTGGTCGGCGATGCAAGCTTCGACATCCGCCACGACACCTACAACGACCTCGCCTACGCCAAATTCGCCAACAGCCCCCAGGAGTTGCAGCCTGGCCAGTTCTCCGGCATTCCGGCCACGTCCTACGACCAGGTCGGCGGGCACACCGGAATCCGCAACCTGATTCCGACCTGGCAGTACCCCTCGCCCGAAGGCCAGTCGGCCAGCGACAACTGGTTCGGCGCGGTGGACGGCGATGACTACCATCCGGTCGTCGCGGTAGGCCGGTTCCCGGTGGTCAAGCCGGCCGAGGTCACGGCGATCGTCGACAAGACGATCGACTACATGACCCGCCCGCAACCCGGCGCGTGGCGGCGCGACGTCATGTTCATCACTGACGAGTCGGACTACTTCAAGAAGGCCTCCGACCAGATCGCCAGCAGCATCGGCGAGATGGGATTCCTCGCCGACAAGATCTACGCCAGTCCGGACGAAGCGGACAACCTGGCCCACCAGAGCGCGATCAAGGACGGCCTCAACGAAGGCCAGCTGCTGGTG
This sequence comes from uncultured Gammaproteobacteria bacterium, assembly GCA_963822465.1. Classification (GTDB taxonomy): domain Bacteria; phylum Pseudomonadota; class Gammaproteobacteria; order Xanthomonadales; family Rhodanobacteraceae; genus Dokdonella. The sequence continues at coordinate 155,902 of CAWGHP010000016.1, forward strand.
CACTTCATCGGCCATGGCGGTCGCTACATCTGGCGCACCGGCCCGCCCGACCTGCGCAAGAACCACGACCTGTTCACCCTGGACGACGTCAGCCAGCTGAAGAACCGCGGTCGCCTGCCGATGATCCTGTCGATGACCTGCTATTCGGCGCCGTTCGACAATCCGACCGAAGACTCGATCGGCGAGCGCTTCCTGCGCGAGGCGGACAAGGGCGCCGTGGCCGTGTTCGCCGCCTCCTGGCGCAATTCGCCATCGACCACGTTCAGCAAGAGCCTGGTCAGCGAATTGCTGGTTCCGGGAGGGACCATCGGCGAGGGCATCCTGCGCTCGAAGAAAAGCATCGATGACCGCACCCTGGTCGAGATGTACAACCTGCTCGGCGATCCGGCGATCGTGCTCGAGCGACCGCGCGCGGATGCCCGCCTGCAGCTTGGCACGGATCGCTGGAAGCCCTCCGTCCTGGTCGCCCTGCCGGGTCCGGATTTCCACGGCCTGGTCGCCCTGGACTGGCTGGATGGCGGGAACACGCTGTTGTCGACGACCGTCCTGCGCGCGGACGTACCGGTGTTCAGCGTGCCGGTGCCGAAATTCGCCGACGGCAAGGTCGCCCGCTTTGCGCGTGTCTACGCGAACAACGAGAAAGCCGGCTGGGATGCCTCGGCCGGGCTCGACATGACTGCGCTGGCGGCGCGCAGCCAGCCCCGCTCGCGCTGGCCCGCCTGGCTGCGCTTCGGCGCGAAGTCGCTGCCCGACGACACCGTGTCGCGCCGCGGTTTCGAGGAATACGAATCCGTTCCCGAACATGCCGAATAAGCCGATGGCGCGCCTGGCAGCCCTGATCGAGCTGGCGCGGCCGGCACAGTGGATCAAGAACGGATTCGTCCTGCTGCCGCTGTTCTTCGCCCATGCCCTGCTCGACCAGCGCGCCCTGCATGGCACCCTGCTGGCGACGCTTTCGTTCTGCCTGGCGGCGTCGGCGGTGTATGCCTTCAACGATGCCCGCGATGTCGAGCGCGACCGCCGGCACCCGGACAAGCGCCAGCGTCCGCTGGCGCGCGGCGTGGTAACGGTCGCCGCGGCGCAAGCCATGGCCGCGGTGCTGGCGACGGTGGCGCTGCTGCTGGCTTCGCTGGTGCACCTCGAGGTTGCCGTGGTCGTCGGAATCTACCTCGGCATGCAACTGGGCTATTCGCTGGGCCTGAAAAAGATCGCCTATCTGGATGTGTTCATCGTCGCCAGCGGATTCGCCCTGCGCATCATCGCCGGAGGCTACGCCGCCGACGTGCCGCTGACACCGTGGATCCTGGCCATGGGCTTCCTGCTGGCCCTGATGCTGGCGCTCGGCAAGCGCCATGGCGACCTCGCCCGGACCGGGAATTCCGCCGCCCTCGCAACGGCCGCCTACAGCCAGGTGACGATCGAGCGCGTGCTGGCCGGGCTGGCCGGCGCGGTGATCGCCGCCTATGTCCTCTACGCAATCTCGCCCGAGGTCATTGCGCGGCACGGCAACCATGCCCTCGTCTTTTCGACCCCGTGGGTGGCGCTGGGCGTGTTGCGCTACATTTTTCTCGTCTTCCGGCGCGGCGCCGGCGGCGATCCGAGCCGGCTTGCCGTGCGCGATCCCTGGCTGCTGCTGTCAACCGTTGGCTGGCTGGCCACGCTGACCCTCATTCTCTATCACTGACTGCCATCGCCGGGCCATTCCGGCGACAATGGTGCGGTCCTTGCGAACAAAGGAACATGCGTGCCGGCATTTGCCTACCAGGCGCTCGACAGCAGCGGCAAGACGCAACGCGGCGTGCTGCAGGGGGACACTGCGCGTGCCGTGCGCGGAGCATTGCGCGAGCGCGGCCTGAACCCGCTGCTCGTCGACGAAGTCGCCGAAGACCGGCGCGGCGCGATGCCATTCAGCCGGCGCGGATTGTCGGGGACCCAGCTGGCCATGCTGACCCGGCAACTGGCGACCCTGATCGGCGCGGGCCTGCCGATCGACGAGGCGCTGGCCGCCCTTTCCGAACAGGATGACAACGAGCGCCAGCGCACGCTCACCGTCGCCCTGCGTTCGCGGGTCATGGAAGGTGCGAGCCTGGCCCAGGCCATGGCCGATTTCCCGGACAGCTTCCCCGAGATCTTCCGCGCCACGGTGTCGGCCGGCGAACAATCCGGCCATCTGGACAGCGTGCTCGACAAGCTGGCCGACTACGCCGAAGCCCGCGATGCCCTTCGCCAGACCCTGCTCGCCGCACTGACCTACCCGCTGCTGCTGACCGTCGTCGCACTGGCCGTGGTCGCCGGGCTGCTGACCTGGGTCGTGCCGCAGATCATCGGTGTCTTCCAGAACATGCAGCAGACCCTGCCGCTGGCGACACGGCTGCTGATGGGACTTTCCGACTTCCTGCGCCACTGGGCGTGGCTGCTCATCGTCCTGCTCGTGCTCGGCGCGGTCGCCGCGCGCCTGGCCCTGCGCCGCGAATCGGTGCGCTACCGCTGGCACAGCCTGCTGCTGCGCCTGCCCTTGGTCGGCCGCCTCACGCGCGCCGCCAACACGGCGCGCGCGGCGCGCACCCTGGCCCTGCTGGCGGGTGCAGCGGTTCCGCTGCTCGATGCCCTGGCCATCGCCGCCCAGGTCGTTCCCAACCTGCCGATGCGCGAGTCGCTGCGCCATGCCGCCTTCAAGGTCCGCGAAGGCAGCGGCTTCGCCCGCGCACTCGCCGAAAGCAAGCAGTTTCCACCGGTCGCATTGCGCCTGATTGCCAGCGGCGAACGTTCCGGCGAACTGCCGCGCATGCTGGCCGAAGCCGCCGCCCAGCAACAACGCGACCTCGATCGCTGGCTCGGCGTGTTGTCCGCCACGCTGGGCCCGGCGGTCATCCTGCTGGTCGGCGCCATGGTGCTGTTCATCGTGCTCGCCATCCTGATGCCGATCTTCGACCTGAATACGATGATCAAGTGATGGGATTCGGCATTCGGGATTCGGGATTCGAACGAGCGAGCGGAGGCATCGTGGCTGGAAGTCTTGTGCGAATCCCAAATCCCAAATCCCCAATCCCGGCCTTCAGATGATCCACTTCGACAACGTCAGCAAACGCTATGCGGGAGGCCATGAGGCGCTGAGCGGGCTCACCTTCGAGGTGGCCGCGGGCGAGATGGTGTTCGTGACCGGCCACTCCGGGGCCGGCAAGACCACCCTGCTCAAGCTGCTCGGCCTGATCGAGCGTCCTTCGCGCGGCGAGATCGTCGTCAATGGCGCCGCCCTGGCACGGGTCCGCCAGCGTTCCGTTCCGCAGGTGCGGCGCGGCATCGGCATGGTCTTCCAGAATCACCGCCTGCTCATGGATCGTTGCGTCTTCGACAACGTGGCCCTGCCGCTGAGCATCGCCGGCGCCGGCCGCGAGGAAACGGCCCGGCGCGTGCGCGCGGCGCTGGACAAGGTCGGCCTGCTCGAGCGCGAACGCGCGGCGCCGGCCACGCTGTCGACAGGGGAACAACAGCGCGTCGGCATTGCCCGCGCCCTGGTCGGCAAGCCGCCGCTGATCATCGCCGACGAGCCGACCGGCAACCTGGACCCGCAGCTGTCGGTGGAGATCATGAACCTGTTCGCCGAATTCCAGCAGGTCGGTACCACCGTCCTCATCGCCAGCCATGACCTGCATCTGATCCGGCACATGGGCAAGCGCGTACTCGTGCTCGATCATGGCCAGCTGATCGACGACTTCCGTCCGCAGGCGGCATGATGGCGAAACCCCGACCCAGCGCCAATCGCCTGCGCGAGGCGCCCGTGCCCAACCAGAACCTGCCGCGCGAGCGCCGCCCGCTGCGCGCGCGCTGGAAGGCGTGGACGCAACAGCATCGCGAAGGCCTGCACTCGAGCCTGGGACGGCTGCGTGCACGGCCGTGGGCCACGATGCTGACCGTACTCGTCATGGGCATCGCGCTGGCCCTGCCCCTGCTCCTGTACGTGCTGCTCGACAACGCCAGGGACCTGTCCGGTGGATTGCGCGAAGCGCGCGAATTCACGGTTTTCCTGCGCAACACGGAAAATACGGAGTCCGCACGCGCCTTTGCCGCAGAGCTCGAGCGCAGGAATGACGTGCAGGCAGTGGCCGTGCGCACGCCGGAGCAGGGCCTCGCGGAGTTCCGCCAGCTGTCCGGATTCGCCGAAGCCCTCGACGTGCTGCAGGAAAATCCCCTGCCCAGCGTGCTGGTGGTTTCGCCCCGTTCCGGTGGCGATCTCGACAATCCGCCACTGCTGGCGGAGCTGCAGGGTGATCCGCGCGTCGACATGGTGCAGTACGATGCAGCCTGGCGACAGCGGCTCTCGGCGATCCTCGGTTTCGGCGAGCGCGCCATGCAGGCACTGGTGATCCTGCTGGGCCTGGCAACCCTGCTGGTCGTCGGCAACACGGTGCGCATGGATATCCAGGCGCGCTCCGAGGAGATAGCCGTGGTCCAACTGATGGGAGCAAGTGATGGCTATGTGCGCCGCCCCTTCCTTTACGCCGGGTTCTGGTATGGCATCTTCGGCGGTGCACTCGCCGTGATCGCCGTCGTCCTCGTCGAACTGGCGGTCCGCGCACCCTTGCTGGAACTGATGGCGAGTTACCAGAACCGCTTCAGCCTGCACGGCTTCGGCTGGGTCGAGGGCGTGGTCGTGGTCGCCGCAAGTGCCCTGCTGGGCTGGATCGGCGCCTGGATCGTCAGCACGCGCCATCTCCTCGCCGGGCGGCCGCAACGATGAGCACGAAACCCAACCTGACCAAGCATCTTTCCTCGGAGCAGCCGCGCATCCTTGTGGTCGACGGCTCGCGCGTGGTGCGTCGCCTGATCGAACAGATGCTCAAGGCCAACCTCCCGGGCGTCATCGTGCTGGCCTGCGAAACCGGCGCCGAAGCGCTGCAGCAGCTCGGCGAAGGCGTCATCGATTTCGTCAGCACGGCGCTGCGCCTGCCGGACATGGACGGCCTCGAGCTGGCGCGGCAGATCCGCGAACAGTCGCCGCAGGCCTACATGCCGATCGTGGTCGTTTCCGGCGACGTGCAGGAGCGCCTGCTGGAACGCTCGCTGAGCGAGTTCGTCACCGACTACTTCGACAAGTCGCTGGGTTTCCAGGCGCTTGCCGAGTTCATCCGCGGCTATGTGCGACCGACCGAGATGACTTCGGGAGAGGTGCTCTACGTGGAAGACAGCCGCGTGGTCGCGCTGGCCACGCGGCGCATGCTCGAGAAGCACGGCCTGACCGTGCTCCACGTCATTGCCGTCGAGGATGCGCTGGCCATGCTGGAAACCGCGCAGTCGATGGACCGCATCGGCGCCGATATCGTGCTCACCGACGTCAACCTGAAGGGCGAGTTGACCGGCGGCGACCTGCTCGACCGGATCCGGCACAAGCTCGGCTATGGCAAGGGCCACCTGCCGGTGATCGTGATGACCGGCGACGACAATCCGGACAACCAGGCCGCGCTGCTGCGTGCCGGCGCCAACGACCTCGTCGAGAAGCCGATCGACGAGCGCCTGCTCGTCACCAAGCTGCTGTTCCAGTTGCGCGTGGGCCGCCAGATGCGCGCGCGGGTCAGCAACGCGACCGCATGACCGAAGACCGCGTTCGCCTCGAACCCTCGTGGAAGCAGCGCCTCGCCGGCGCATTCGAGGACCCGCAAATGCACGAACTGTCGGCCTTCCTGCGCGCGGAGAAGGCGTCCGGGAAGGTGATCTATCCACCCGGCCCGCAGATCTTCGCCGCGCTGGACACGACGCCGTTCGACGCGGTCAAGGTCGTCATCCTTGGCCAGGATCCCTACCACGGCCCGGGCCAGGCGCACGGCCTGTGTTTTTCCGTCGCTCCCGGCGTGGCCGTGCCGCCGTCGCTGCAGAACATCTTCAAGGAAATCTCGCGCGACCTCGGCTTGCCGCGCCCCGCCCACGGCAACCTGACGTCCTGGGCCCGCCAGGGCGTGCTGCTGTTGAACGCGGTGCTCACCGTCGAGCAGGGCCGGCCTGGTTCGCACCAGGGCAAGGGTTGGGAGCGCTTCACCGATGCCTGCATCGAAGCCTTGTCGGGCGAGCGCGAGGGCCTGGTGTTCCTGCTCTGGGGCAGCCATGCGCAGGCCAAGGGCCGGCTTATCGATGCGCGGCGCCACCACATCCTCAAGGCGCCGCATCCGTCGCCGCTCTCGGCCCATCGCGGATTCCTCGGTTGCGGCCACTTTTCCAGGACCAACCGCTATCTTGAGGAAACCGGCCGCGAGCCGATCGACTGGGGATTGCCAGAAATGGCCTGCTCGCCCGGTCCCTGAGGGACGGGCGCGATTGTTCACGCCGGTTTGGCAGTCTGCTCACCGCGCGTTAACGCGATTCGCGCTACTATACTGGTCAGTTCAGTTTTGTTTCGGGCCCCGGTGGCAGCAAGGAACTCCCGCTGTCTTTAGCACTCTAATGACCTGAGTGCTAAAATGAGCCGCATGAATGAGGACATCCGCATGAGCAACGCCGTCATCGCCAGCAATTTCCCGGTTCCCAGTCCGCTGGGCAGCCTGGATGCCTATATCTCCGCCGTGCACCGCGTGCCGATGCTGAGTCCGGAAGATGAGCAGGCCCTGGCCCGCGATTATCTCGAGAACGAGAACATCGAATCGGCACGCAAGATGGTCATGTCCCACCTGCGCTTCGTCGTGCACGTGGCCCGTGGCTATGCCGGTTATGGCCTGCAGATCGCCGACCTGATCCAGGAAGGCAATATCGGCCTGATGAAGGCGGTCAAGCGCTTCGATCCCGACCAGGGCGTGCGCCTGGTGTCGTTTGCCGTGCACTGGATCCGCGCCGAGATGCATGAATTCATCCTGCGCAACTGGCGCATCGTCAAGGTCGCCACGACCAAGGCGCAGCGCAAGCTGTTCTTCAACCTGCGCAAGTCGAAGAAGCGCCTGGGCTGGATGAACAACGAAGAGGTCAACACGATCGCCAGGGAACTTGGCGTGCCGGCCGCGACCGTCCTTGAGATGGAATCGCGCCTGAGTGGTCGTGACATCGCTTTCGACGCGCCGACCGATGACGATGAAGATGCCCGTCCATCGCCGGTGATGTTCCTCGAGGATCACCAGAATGCCGATCCCTACCTGACGGTGGAGAACGATTCCGAAGAGGAATCCTCGCTCGACACCCTGCACAAGGGTCTGGCCAGGCTCGACGATCGCTCGCGCGACATCATCCAGCGCCGCTGGCTGGGCGACGAGAACAAGGCCACGTTGCAGGAGCTGGCTGATGAATACGGCGTTTCCGCCGAGCGCATCCGCCAGGTCGAGGCCAATGCGATGAAGAAGATGCGCGCGCTGTTTGTCGCCTGACCATTTCCGCATGGTTCTCTGGAAAGCCCCGCTTGCGGGGCTTTTCTGTTTCCGCTAGTTTCCCCGGCACGTACCCGCCGCAGTTGCATGGCGGATCGCGCGCATCGGCGTTGCTGCTGCGCAGGAACAATCGCCGCAGCGCCACAGGCGCCGCGCCCAACCGGGGATCAGGGATGAAGACCACTGTTTTTCGCTGCATGGCTGTAGTTGCCGCCGCCGCCCTGGCGGCCTGCTCGAGCATGAGTTCGTTCGAATCGCCGCGGGCCGGCACGCGGATGACGGTCAAGAATGATTCGATGAGCCTGCCGGCCAGCCGCGATCTGCGCGGGACGAGTTTCGGCAACTACGAATTCGAGGCGCACGAGGATGACGGCAGCACGCTGTACGGCATCCTGCCCTTGAAGTTCAAGGGCGGCCACCTGGCCGCCGATATCATCCTGTTCGCCCCGGCGGCGTTCTTCAACCTGCGCTCGGTGTTCCCGTTCTATGAGGTCGATGTCGCCGCCGGCGTCATCCGCTACCGCGAAAAGCGTTCCGATCCGTGGACCGAATACCGGCCGAAACCCGAGGAAGCGCAGCGCGCCCGGGAATTCTATGCGGGACAGGCGCCTGCAGTGAACTAGCCGGCACAGCCGGCTTCACTGCCCGATGGCGCGGCATCCGGCTTGCCGGATCAGGCCATCTCGACCGGATCGACGTCGATCGACCAACGCACCTTGCGTGCTGCCGGCGCACTGCGGAAAGTTTCCAGCCATTCGGGCAGGAACGCCTGCATGAGGCTTCGCGTGGCGGCTTCGATCAGTATCTGGCTGCGCTGATAGCCGGCTCGCCGCGGCATCGGCGCCGGCAACGGTCCGTGCGCGAGGATCGCGTGCCCCGAGGCGCGCGCCGAATCCGCAGCCAATTGCAGGAAGGCGTTCGCATCGGCCTGCGACTTCGCCTCCGCGCGCAACAGGGCGAACTGTGCGTACGGCGGCAGGCTCGCCGCGCGCCGCTCGGCCATCAGGTCGCCGGCCAGCCGCGCGTAGCCGCCTTCGACGAGGGCGCGCAGCAGTGGATGGTCGGGATGATGCGTCTGCAGGATCACCGCGCCGGGACGATCGGCGCGACCGGCGCGACCGGCCACCTGCACGATCAACTGGCCGAGTCGCTCGCCGGCGCGGAAATCGACGCTGTAGAGACCTTCGTCGACCCCGGCGACGACGACCAGGGTCAGCCTCGGCAGGTCGTGGCCCTTGGCCAGCATCTGCGTCCCGACCAGGATGCGTGGCCCTTCCACGTCGAGTTGCCCGAACACCTCATCGCGTGCGCTGCGGTTGCGCGTCGTGTCGCGATCGACGCGCAGGATCGGCGCCGCGGGGAAACGCTGGGCGAGCACTTCCTCCAGGCGCTCGGTGCCCTGCCCCTGCGGCGCGAGGGCGGGACTTGCGCACTCGGGGCAGGCCTGCGGAATCGCCGCGTCCGCGCCGCAGTGGTGGCAACGCAGGCGGGCCGCGCCGCGATGCAGGGTCAGCGGCCGGTCGCAACGTGCGCATTGCGCGCTCCAGCCGCAGGCGTGGCAGAACAGTACCGGCGCATAGCCGCGACGATTGCGGAAGACCAGCACCTGCTCGCCGCGTGCCAGGCATTTTCCGATGGCATCCAGCGTACTGATCGCCAGGCCCTGCTCGAGGCGCTTGCGGCGCAGGTCCATGACCTCCAGCGACGGGGCCCTGGCGCCGCCGGCACGACCAGGCAGGCGCAGCACGCGATACCGTCCGGCCTCGACATTGGCCAGGCTTTCCAGCGACGGCGTCGCCGAGCCGAGCACGACCGGAACGCCGAGCGCGCGCGCGCGGAACACGGCCAGGTCCCTGGCGTGGTAGCGGAAGCCGTCCTGCTGCTTGTAGGAGGCATCGTGCTCCTCGTCGACGATGACCAGTCCCGGCGATGCCAGCGGCACGAATACCGCCGAGCGCGTACCGAGGATGACCCGCGCCTCGCCGCGCGCGGCGGCCAGCCAGCCATCGGCACGCTCGCGTTCGCTCAAGCCCGAATGCAGGATGGCGACGTCAAAGCCCAGCCGTTCCCGGAAGCGCCGCATCGTCTGCGGCGTCAGCGCGATCTCGGGGACCAGGACCAGCGCCTGCTGTCCGCGTGCGATCACCTGCGCGATCGCCGCCAGGTAGACCTCGGTCTTGCCGCTGCCGGTGACGCCATCGATCAGGAACGGGACGAATTCGCCAAGGCCGGCCAGGATCGCGGCCACCGCATCGTGCTGCGCGGCGTTCAGCGGCGGCGCCGCGACCGCGGGATGTCCCCGCGGGGCGCCCTCGAGCCGGCATTCCTCGATCCAGCCTCGCTTGCGCAGGCTGCGGCTGGCGCTGCGCCAGCCCGGCAGGTTCAGGTCGAGGTCGGCGGTCGCCAATGGCCCGCTGGCCAGCGCATCCATGAGCGCCGCAACGCGCGTTCCGCGGCGTCGACCCGGATCCTCCAGCGCTTCGCGCCCGCTGCTGGTCAGGCCGAAGGCAGCCACTCCCTGCCGCGGCAGTTCACGTCCGCTGCGCAGCAAGGTCGGAAGAGCGGCATCGAAGACCTCGCCGATGGCGTGCTGGTAGTAGCGAGAGGCCCAGACCAGGGTCTGAACCAGCTCAACGCCGAGCAACGGTTGTTCGTCGAGCACCGCGTCCACGGCCTTCAACTGGTCGGAGGGAAATTCGCTGCCATCAGCCTGTTCGACCACGACACCCACCAGGCTGCGGCGACCAAACGGCACGCGCACGCGGCACCCCGGCAGAGGCCGGGCGTGCCCTGGCTCAAGGCGGTAATCGAACAAGCGGGGCAGCGGCACCGGGACCGCCACACGGACGACAGGCGGCATGCGGCAAGGGATCAGATCGGGCAAGCCGCGAGTGTAACCTTGCCACTGCCGCTGCGAAGGACGAAGTTGCGAGCTGTTCTTGAGAATGACCTGAGGTTAGCGGTACAAGTCGCTGGTCCGACAGAGGATTTTTCCTTATCCACAGACGCTGTGGATAAGTTTGTGGATGAGCGCTTCGCAAGCGCCTCCCCGGCGCGTCCCGGCGCGCTCGCTGTCATCTTGGTGAAACTTTGACCACTCACCTTTTATCCATTCCATTCAATGGCTTGCACATTCAGCTTTTGTCCATTTTGGGCAGGACGGTGGGTCCGGACAAGCGCGAAGCCGAGCGCCGGCGATTGTGCAAAACAGTCTTGACAGGGTCGAAAAAACGCGATCATCAGCGTTCACGGGGCCTTGCCGTCGCGGAGCACGCCCTCGGACCGCCGCAGGACCTCCAGGAGGCCCTCCCGGACACCCCGGAAAGCCGAAAAAAACCGTTCCGGCTGACCAGCGCTGCCGGCCGGCCTCGCAGTCGATCTCAGGTCAGCGCCAGGCTGACCAGGGCGGAAAAGGCCAGTGCGACCGAGAGGAAGATCGCATAGCAGAATCCGATCACGCAGTACTTCACGATGGTCATGAACCAGCCTTGCCGGTAAACCCGCTTCTGCATCAGCAGCAGATAGGCGAACAGCCAGATCCAGGCGAGCACGCGCAGCCATCCGAGCGGTTCGGCCAGCCATGCATGAGCGGCGGCGAAATCGTGCAGCAGGCCGAGCAGCAGGATGACCAGCACCGAGAGGAAGATGAAAGCGTGGCTGTGCAGGGCAACCAGCAGGTGCTCCATGTAGAGCCGGCGCTTGAAGATGTAGAACACCTTGAGCAGCACGGCGAACAGCGGCATGACCACGAACAGGGTTTGCGGCAGCACGGCAAACCAGCCGGCGAGCAGGCGACCGGGGTCCTTGCTTGCGTTCTCGACGTTCTTGTCCATCCGCAACAGGGTGTGGTTGATCCATCCGTTGATGCCATCCGGCAACCAGTCGACCCTGACCGGGTTGGTCTCGGCATCCCAGGGCTGGCCGTCCACGTCGAACTGCAGGTTCTTCTTGTCCTTTTTCTTCCCGGTCGGCGAATTCCCTTCGCCCGGCTTGGCGGCCGCCTCCTTGCCGAGTTCCGTGATGCGCTCGGCACCGCGGTCGCGGACTTCCTGCATGCCCTTTTCGATGCCTTCGACCGCGACAAGTGGCAGGCCGGGCACGCTCTTCGCGGTGGTCATTTCCGCGATCGTCCTGTCGACGATCGCGCTGACCTGCTCGGGCGTTTCCGCCGCCGCGATGGCATCGTCGTCGAAACGGATCGCGTTTTCCGGGACCACGCTCTGGATGGCGAAGAAGGCGATGACCGTGAGGAAGAAGAACAGGCGGAACGGGGTGACATAGCGCGCGCGGCGCCCGGCCAGGTATTCGGTGGTCAGGTAGCCGGGCCGGAAATACAGGTCGCCCAGCGAGCGGAAAATGCGCGAATCGACGTTGAAAACGATGTCGGCGAGATCGGCCATCACCTCGGAAAGGTGGCGGATCATGCCCTTCTCGGATTGCCCGCAGGCGTAGCAGAACGGGCCGTGCGCGGGTGCTCCGCAGTTCGGACAGGTGCGCAACGGCGCCTCGGCCGGCGGCAGGCTGAATTCGGCGTCGGCGAGCGCGGTGGATGCCGGCGGCGGTGGCGGCAGGGGCGGCAGGTCGATTCCGGTGCTCATCGTGGCAGCAACATTCCGTGCTCGCGCAACCAGGCGCAGGTGTCATGGACCAGCGCCGGCAGCGGTGTCGTCCGGTAGCCCAACTCGCGCATCGCCTTGGTCGAATCGACGCGCAGATCATGGCAGGTGAAGGATACCGCCTGCGGGGTCAGCCGGGGCTCACGCCGCGTTATCCGGCTGAGCGCGTCGAGCACCTGTGCGTAGACCCGAAGGAATGCGGCGGGCATGGGCTTTGCGGGAGCCGGACGTCCGAGCTCGCTGGCGATCGCCTGGATGAGCTCGAGGAAGCTGGCATGCGCGCCGCCGAGCAGGAACTGCCCGCCATGCGCCGGCAGTTGCCAGGCGGCCACATGCGCGGCGGCCACTTCGCGCACATCGGCGAAGGCACCCGATCCAGGCGGTGCGCCGGGCAGCTTGCCCTGGTCGATGAGCAGGAACATGCGCGCCCAGTTGTGCGTGTCGCCGGGCCCGAGGATATGCGCCGGGTTGAGCACGACCGCCTCGATCCGCCCCTGCGCATCGGCCTCCAGCACGAGTTCCTCGGCGATTGCCTTGGTTCGCTCGTAGTTGATCCACGACTGTTTGCCGAGGCGCGGCGAAGACTCGGTCAGCATCCCTTCCTGCTGACCGAACGCGGAAACCGACGAGGTGTGCACGATGCGGCGCACCTCGCAGGCCCGCGCGGAGTCGAGCACGTTGCGCGTACCGTCGATATTGGTGCGGCTCTGGCGCTCTTCATGGCCGCGCCATGGGCTGGTATCGGCGGCGACATGGAAGATGCAGTCGGTGGGTCGCAGCAAGGCCTCGCGCAGTGAGCCGGCATCCTCGATCGAACCGGGGAACGGGCAGACGCCAAGCCCGGCCAGCCGCTCGCCGGCTTCGCGGGTGCGCACCAGGGCCGCAATCTCCGCCACGCCGGCGGCGCGCAGGCGTGCGAGCAGATGCCCGCCGAGGAATCCGGTCGCTCCGGTCAGCATGACGCGCATCGATTCCACTCCCGTCGGGTTCCGCTTCGAGGCCATGGGCGCGGCGTATGACGGGACGCCCCGTTATACTTCGCGACCGCAGGATGTTCCTCCCATGACCCTCATTCTATCCACCGACCGACCCCGGTTGGCCAGCGAGCTTGTTGCCACCGTGCGCCTGGCCCTGCCGCTGGTGCTCGGCCAGCTGTCGACGATCGGCATGAACCTGATCGACACCGTGCTCGCCGGGCATCTCGATGCGCACACGCTCGGCGCGGTTGCCCTCGGCAGCAACGTCTGGGTCCTCGCGCTCATCATCATCATCGGCATGATGATGGCGCTGCAGCCGTCGATCGCGCAGTTGCACGGTGCCGGACGCGAACAGGAGATCGGACCCCTGTTCCGCCAGGGGCTCTGGCTGGCCGTGCCGATGGGCGTGGTTCTTGGCCTTGCGACCGCCTTTGTCGCGCCGCTGCTGTTCAACGGCATCGGCGTCGATGCGAGCCTGGTCGCGGATGCCAGCGCGTTCCTGCGCGCGATCGCCTGGGGGGCGCCGGCACTGGCGGTGTTCTTCGTCCTGCGCGGTCTCAGCGAGGGCATGGGCCTGACCCGGCCGACGATGTATTTCAGCCTGCTCGGACTGACCCTGCTCGGGCCGATCGGCTATGTGCTGATGTATGGCGCACTGGGCGTGCCGCGCATGGGCGCCATGGGCTGCGGCTTCGCCACCGCGATCGTGCTCTGGGTGCAATGCCTGGCCTTCGCCCTCTACCTGGCGCGCCGCAAGCGCTACCGCAACCTGAATCTGCTGGCCCGCTTCGACCGGCCCGACCTGCGCACGATCGGCGAACTTGCGCATATCGGCGGGCCGATCGCGATCACCCTGCTGATGGAAGCGGGGCTGTTCGTCGCCGTCGCGCTGGCCATCGGCAAGCTCGGCACCGACATCATCGCCAGCCACCAGATCGCGATCAATATCGCCTCGGTGGCCTTCATGGTGCCGCTCGGCATCGCCATGGCGACAACCGTGCGCGTCGGCCATGCGCGCGGCCGCGACGATGCCCACGGCGTGCGCCAGGCCGGGGCGGTCGGCCTGATGTTGACGCTCGGCATGCAGGTCATTTCCGCCACGGTACTGTTCACGATCCCGCAGCGCATCGCCTCGATGTACACGAGCGATGCCGCGGTCGTCGCCCTGGCCGCGCAACTGCTGACCCTCGCTGCGATCTTCCAGTTGTCCGATGGCGTGCAGGCGGCGTCCAATGGCGCGTTGCGTGGCCTCAAGGACACCCGCGTACCGATGCTGATCACCGGATTCGCCTATTGGGGCGTCGGCATGCCGGTCGGCTGGTGGCTGGCGTTCCCGTCCGGGCTGGGCGCCCGCGGCATGTGGATGGGCCTGATCGCAGGCCTGAGCGTTGCCGCTGTCCTGCTGACCATGCGATTCTGGGGCATCGTCAACAGGCTTCCCTCGCGCGCCTGAATCCGCTCCACGAGCCGCCATGCCATCCGGCGCATGCCCGGCCTCGGCGGTTCCGCTACCCTGATGCGTCCATATAGCCGGGCCAGAGACCCGAACCGGAGCCACCCCATGTCGCAAAACCAACCGGGCTTTTTCGTTCGCCTGCTGCGTGGAACCTGGAATACGCTGAATTTCACGCGTCGCCTGGTCTTCAACGCGATCTTCGTGATCGTGCTGTTCCTGCTGTTCGCCGCCTTCTTCCGCGCCGCGCCGATCATCGACAAGAACACCGCTCTGGTGCTCGACCCGCAGGGCACGATCGTCGAACAGTTCAGCACCGATCCGGGCGAGCGGGCTCTCGGCAACCTGACCGGAGACAGCGTCCGCGAAGTGCAGTTGCGCGACGTGCTGCGCGTGATCGAAGCCGCCGCCGTGGACAAGCGCATCGACCGCATCGTGCTGATCCCGGACCAGTTCTCGGCGGGCATCTCGACCCTGCGCGAGATCGGCCAGGCGCTGGACCGGTTCCGCAAGGCCGGCAAGGACGTCGTGGTGTTTTCCGAGGGCATGGACCAGGGCCAGTACTACCTGGCCGCGCATGCCGACGAGATCCTGCTCGATCCCGATGGCGCGGTGCTGCTGGAGGGATTCTCGAGCTATCGCAGCTATTACCGCGATGCGCTCGACAAGCTCGGCATCGACGTACACCTGATCAAGGTCGGCACGTACAAGTCGGCGGCCGAGCCCTATGTCCTCAACCACGCGTCCGAAGCCTCCAAGCAAGCCGACCTGTTCTGGATGGGCGGCATCTGGAACGAATTCCTCGACGAGATCGCGTCGATGCGCAAGCTCGACGCCGCCGCGATCGCCGACGACATCGCCCATATCGACACGCTGGTGCCGAAGTTCCAGGGCGACTTCGCCAGGCTCGCCCTGGACCGCGGCCTGGTCGATGAACTGAAGACGCGTGCCGAGGCGCGCGAACTGCTCAAGGCCAGGGGCAAGCCGGACAAGGATGGCGAATCGTTCCGCCAGGTCGGCTGGACGCGCTACCTCGGCAGCCTGGTCGGCGACGAACTCCCCGACCGGCGCCCGCAAGTCGGCGTGGTCGTCGCCCAGGGCGAGATCGTCCAGGGCGAACAGGCACAGGGCATGGTCGGCTCGCGCACCACCGTCGAGCTGCTGCGCCAGGCGCGCGAGGACGAACAGGTCAAGGCGGTCGTGTTGCGCATCGATTCACCGGGCGGCGACGCCTATGCATCGGAAATGATCCGTCGCGAGGTCGAACTGATCCAGGGCGCCGGCAAGCCGGTCGTCGTCTCGATGGGCGACGTCGCCGCGAGCGGCGGTTACTGGATCGCGATGAACGCCAACGAGATCTGGGCGCAGCCGACGACGATCACCGGATCGATCGGCATCTTCGGCCTGTTCGTGACCATTCCGCAGACCCTCGAGAAGATCGGCGTGCACACCGACGGCGTTGCGACGACGCCGATCGCCGGCGCCTTCGACATCCGCCGACCGTTCGACCCGAAGCTCGAGACGATCATCACCAGCGTGATCGAGAAGGGTTATCGCGATTTCATCGGCAAGGTCGCGCAGGCGCGCGGCAAGACGCCGGAGCAGATCGATGCGATTGCCCAGGGTCGGGTCTGGAGCGGATCGCAGGCCAAGGAACGCGGTCTTGTCGACAAGCTCGGCGGTTTGCAGGAAGCGGTCGCCTCGGCCGCGGCACGCGCGGATATCGCCAGTGACTACCGTACCCGCTACGTCGAGCGCGAGCTCAGCGCATGGGAGCGCTTCGCCCTGAACCTGAGCAACAGCAATGCGGCGATCAGCCTCGGGCGCTGGTCCGGCCTGTCTTCATTGCCGACTGCCCTGCTCGGCAATGCGGAGCTCGAGCGCACCGTCGCCCTGCTGCGCAATCTCGGCGGCAATCGCTACGGTGTCGTCGCACACTGCTTCTGCACGATCAACTGACGCCCGCGCCCAGTTGCCGGCAGACCAGCTGGCCGGGCTGGATGCCGGCGCGCGCAAGGCGATCACCCGCCGGCGCGCCGCACCCGGGCGCTTCTAGCCGCCAGCGTCCTCGATCGCCTTGTCGTGGTCGGCCTTTTCCTTTTGCAGCTGCTGCTCGACGGCCTTGGCCTTGTCCAGCGCCTTGAGCTGCTCATCGAGCACGGTGGCCGGACGCGCAGCGGGCGCTGCAGCCGGATCCGCGACCGGCTGGGGGTCATCCGCCGCCGGCTTCGAACAGGCCAGCAACAGGCCGAGGCCGAGTACGCAGGCGGCAGCCTGCAGGGTTTGTCGTAACATGGCGTCCTCGTAGGTTTTCCGCGGGGCCCGAGTCTGCGCCCGCGGCCTGGCGCGGACAAGCAGGAATCCGAACGATGAATCCATCCCGCTGGCGACTTGATGGACAACTGGCCCTGGTCACCGGCGCGAGTCGCGGCATCGGCCATGCCACGGTCCGCGAACTGGCGGCGCTCGGCGCCGGGATCATCATGGTCGCGCGCGACGAGGCGCATCTCGAGCAGATTCGCGATGAGCTGGCCGAGGAATTTCCCCGCAACGACCTGCACATCTTCGCCGCCGATGTCACCGAGCACGAGCAACGCCTCGAGGTGTTCGATTTCATCGCCGACCTCGATCTCGACCTGTCCCTGCTGGTCAACAATGTCGGCACCAATACGCGCAAGGCCACGCTCGAATATTCCGAAGGCGAGGTACGCGACCTCATCGACACGAACCTGCTTTCCGCCTTCGAGATGTGCCGGCTCGCGCATCCGCACCTGGTGCAACACGCGAATGCCGCCATCGTCAATGTCGGCTCGGTTTCCGGAAGCATCTCGGTACGCACCGGATCGCCGTACGGGATGACCAAGGCCGCCCTGCACCAGTTGACGCGCAACCTCAGCTGCGAATGGGCCGAGGACGGCATCCGCGTCAATGCCGTCGCACCGTGGTACATCCGCACGCAACGCTCGGAACCGGTGCTCGCCGATCCGGATTACCTCGAGGAGGTGCTCGAGCGCACGCCGATGCGGCGCATCGGCGAACCCGAGGAAGTTGCCGCTGCCATCGCCTTCCTGTGCCTGCCGGCCGCCTCCTACGTGACTGGCGAATGCATCGCCGTCGACGGCGGTTTCCTGCGCTACGGGTTCTAGCAGCGGCCCCGCGTGCCACGCCGCTGACGCACGCCGCGATGGTGGCAGGCATTTGCGCGATCGGCGGATTCCTGCAACCGTAGCCGAAAACGGCGAGTCTTTCGCCGCGTCCGTTGCTAGATTCGCTTCCCATGCACACCGAAACCGCCAGCCAGCTGCTCGACCCGGCCATCTGCGAACAGGCGCGGCTGACCCGCGACGCGCGCTTCGACGGCCTGTTCTTCACGGCCGTGAAGACAACCGGCATCTATTGCCGGCCGGTCTGCCCGGCGCCGACCCCGAAGGCGGGCAACATCGTCTATTACGCGAGCGCGGCGGCGGCAGCGGCGGCCGGATTCAGGCCATGCCTGCGCTGCCGCCCGGAGGCGGCACCCGGCTCGCCCCTGCATCACGCCGGCAGTGCGCTGGTGACCGGCGCCCTGCGCCTGATCGAACAGGGCGCGCTGGACGAGCATCCGGTCAGCGCACTGGCCACGCGCATCGGCGTCGGCGAGCGCCACCTGCGCCGCCTGTTCGACCAGGAGCTCGGCGCCAGTCCGCTCGATGTCGCGGCGACCCGCCGCCTGCTGTTCGCAAAGCAGTTGCTGGGCGAGACCGACCTGCCGATCACGAGCATTGCCGGTGCCGCCGGCTATGCCAGCCTGCGCCGGTTCAACGCGGCCTTCCTCGAGGCCTACGGAAAGCCGCCACGCGAGTTCCGCCGTGCTCGCATCACGACGGCCACCGATGATGCGATCGTGCTGCGTCTGCCCTATCGCGAACCCTACGACTTCGAGGCCCTGCTCGCCTTCTATGCGCGGCGAGCGATTCCCGGCGTCGAATGCGTCGATGCATCGAGCTACCGGCGCAGCGTCGTCATCGACGGCGAATCCGGCTGGTTCAGCGTCGCCGCACCGGCCGCGGATTCCGCCCTGCAATTGCGCGTGCATGGCGTGCGGCCCGCCCGCCTCGGCATGCTCGTTTCACGCGTTCGCCGCATGTTCGATGTCGACGCCGATCCCGCCGCAATCATCGGCTCGCTGCGCCGCGACAGGCGCTTGCGCACCCTGGCCCGGCGCTGGCCGGGCCAGCGCCTGCCGGGCGCCTGGGATGGATTCGAGCTGGCCGTGCGCGCGGTCCTGGGCCAGCAGATTTCCGTGGCGGCGGCACGCACCTATGCAGCACGCATCGTCGATCGCCATGGCACGCCCTGCGCGGCTGCCGGATCCGCCGGACCCGGCGCACTGTTTCCCGAGCCTGCGACGCTGGCCGACGCGCCGCTCGAATCGATCGGCCTGCCGCGCGCGCGCGCACAGACCATTCGCGGCCTCGCCCGGGCCTGCGTCGATGGCCGCATCGATTTTGCCGCCCACCAGTCGCTCGAGTGTTTCGTCGAGCGCCTCGTCGCGTTGCCCGGCATCGGCGCATGGACGGCGCATTACATCGCCATGCGCGCCCTGTCCCAGCCCGATGCGTTTCCCGCCGGCGACCTGGTCCTGCGCAAGATCGCGGGAGACGGCTCGCCGGTCAGCGAACGCGCGATGGAATCGATTGCCGAAGCGTGGCGCCCCTGGCGCGCCTACGCGGTCATGCTGCTCTGGCGCAGCGCCAGTTGAACGGAAGAAAAGACATGTACTACGACTATCTCGAAACACCGATCGGCCGCATCCTCGTGGCCGGATCCGCCGAGGGCCTGTGCCAGGTCGGCCTGCCCGCCGCGCGCCATCCGGTCGAGATTGCGCCGGACTGGCGCCGCGACCCGACACGCTTTCGCGAAACCAGGCGCCAGTTCGACGCCTATTTCGCCGGCAAATTGAACGAATTCGACCTCACCCTCGCGCCGCGCGGCAGCGACTTCCGGCAACGCGTGTGGGACGCGCTGCGCGCGATTCCCTATGGCATCACGATCAGCTACGCCGAGCTCGCGCGCCGCATCGACAATCCGAAAGCCAGTCGCGCCGTCGGCCTGGCGAATGGCGCCAATCCGCTCGCGATCATCGTGCCCTGCCATCGCGTGATCGGCGCCAATGGTTCCCTCACCGGCTACGGCGGTGGCCTGGCGGCCAAGCAGTTCCTGCTCGATCTCGAACGCCGCCATGCGCCGGCGCAAGGCTTCGCATTGTCCCCGTGACGCGGCGATTGCGCTGCGCGCAGTCAGTGGCGACAGGTCGCCGCGCGTTCGCGAAGGCCCTTCAGTTCCTGGCGAACGGCGTCGGCCGTATCGCTGAAGGCCAGCCGCAAGCGGCGCTCGGCATCGGCAACACGGCTGTCGAAGTAGGCACATAGCGGCGCACCGCTCAGGCGTTCGCAGGGATCCTCGCGCCAGACATACAGCGCTCCGAGCCGCGCCTCGGGCGAGGCATCCGTCGGCGGCTGGCGCAGGCCCGGCGAGGAAATGCCGATGCCGTCGCGGCCTGCGTAGGCGTCGGCCAGGGATTGCGAGGGAACGCCGAGCATGGCCAGCGGCACGGCCTGCCGGTCGCCCCGCCCGCTCTCGCTGAGATAGCGACTGCCATCCTCGCGCGTGCAGACGACCGCCGAAGGTGCCGGGAGCGGATCCGACGGGGCCAGGGCCTGCTCCTGCTGCGGCAGCGAAGCCGCGGATGCCGCCGCGCGCGTGACTGTCGGGGCCGCATTCGCCGCCGCTCGATCGGGCTCCCCGGCCAATTCGATGATGCGCGACTGCGCGCCCTGCGGGCACGGCCGGTCCTGGAACGTGATCGCGCCGTCGGATGCCGTGCAACGGAAAACCGACAGCGCCTGCGCCGACCCCGACGGCAGGCCGATCAGCGACAGGCATGCGAGTCCGGCAACCAGCGTGCGCAATGACCGACACTCCATCAAGAGTCGAAGAAAAAGGGGCGGCCAAAGGCCGCCCCTGCATTCTCACATCATTGCAACCCGCGCGCTCAGCGCTTGGCATCCTTGGCCGCAGCCTGCGCGTCGTCGAGGGCGCGCTTGGCATTCTGCTTGGCGATGTCATGCGCGGCATTTGCCTGGTCCTTGCACGGTCCGGCCTTGCCCGAGCCCATCGTGTCGCAGCGCTCCACGGCCACCTTCAGCTCGGCATCCGCCTTGGCCACGGCGAGATCGTAGTCGGCCTTGGCCTGGGTGTTGATCGTGTCGGCCTCGACCTCGGCGACATCGCTGCGCGCTTCCTTGGCGGCGTCGAGGGCTTCACCGGTCGCCGAGTTGATCTTCTCGTTGGCCTCGGTATCGGCTTGCGCCATGTCCGCGCGCGCCTCGGAACGGGCGGCATCGAGCTTCTTCTGCGCTTCCGCACTCTGCTCACTGGCGTCCTGCTGCGCCTTGGCCAGATCCTCCGCGGCCTGCTTGCGCGCCTGCTCCACGTCACGTTGTGCCTCGACTGCGGAATCCTGCTGGCTGCAGGCGCCCAGGCCAAGCATTGCGGCCATCATCGATACGAGCAATAAATTCTTCATGCATTGTTCTCCAGTTTGTCAGCGGCTCGCCCGGTGTCACTCCGCAACGGTCCGGGCGCCACGCGGCGTATTGAAGCTGGATGAACGTGAACGCCTCGTATCCCGTGCGCGGGCCGTTCAGCGCGCGGACACCTTCGCGGGCGCCTGTCCGGCTCAGCGCCTGCGCTCGACCGCGCTTGGCAGTTGCGAGACGCGCGCGTATTCGCCGCGGGAAAAGATTTCCGGATCGGCCAGCGCGGCCTCGAACATCGGCGTGGCGTCATTGCCCCAGAACAGCTGGTCGCCGAGGCGCACCGTCGGCACGCCGAATACGCCGCAGGCGACGGCCTCCTCGGTGTTGGCGCGCAACTGTTCCTTGACCGCGGCGGCGGAGATGGCCTCGTTGACGTCGGCGATGCCGAGGCTTCTTGCCAGACCCTCCAAGGCCGCCGCGGAATCCGCTGCGCGACCGTGTTTCCAGACATGCTCGAAGATCGCCGCGATGGCGTCCCAGCGCGAACCGCAGGCAATGGCCAGGCGCAGCGCGCTGAGCGGGTTGAACGGATGCGCCGGCGGGAAACGCAAGGCCATGCCGTTGGCGTCGGCACTCCATTGCACCATGCGGTAGGTAAATTCACGCTTGCCGGGAATTTCCGCGGGACCGAGCTGGCCATGGTGGCGCAGCAGCGCGGCCAGCACGATCGGGCAAGGCGTGATCGGCAACTTGTCGCCGAGCGCGCGGATGCGCGCCAGCTGCAGGTAGGCGAACGGCGAAATGAAGTCGAAATACCAGGTCGCTTTCATCATCGTCAGCGCAGTGCCATGAACTCTTCGGGCGTGAAGGCGTCGACCTGGATCACTTCGTCACGCAGGTCGCGTGCCTCGTTGAGCCGATCGTATTCTTCCTGGCTGATGACTCCGGCGGCGAGCCCGAGGTCGTCGAGCATGTGCCCGGGCGCGCGATCGAGCTTGCCGGCGCGGACCGCATCGCGCAGTTTGGTTTCGATCGGCAGCGCCCCGACCGCCTTGTCGAGGGCCGCCTCGAGCATGCCCAGGCCCGGCTGGTTGCCGGGCGGCACGAACACATCTTCGGTCAGGGTCTTGCGCGCCTCGCGGTCCTCGAGGATGTCGCGCGCGACGCGCGCACCGATGCGGTCCGACGGCGGCCGGAAGCGCGCGCCGAGCGGGAAGATGAGCACGCGCAACAACCACGCCGCCGGACGCGCCGGCAGGTTTTCGAGGACGCCAAGCAGGGCTTCCTGGATGCGGAACAGGCACAGTTCCACCGACCAGCGCACGAGCCCGTAGTTGGCGGTGGTCTTGCCCTCGTCGTGGTAGCGCTTGAGCGCGGCCGAGGCCAGGTAGAGATAGGCGAGGCCATCGGCGAGGCGGCCCGACAGCTTCTCGCGGCGCTTGAGCGATCCGCCCAGCGTGCCCATGGCGGTATCCGAAAGGATCGTGAAGGCCGCCGAGAAGCGCGACAGATGCTGGTAGTAGCGCGCCGTGTCTTCGGTCCGCGGCACGCCGGCGAAGCGCGAGCCCGACAGGGCCAGCAGCAGCGAGCGCAGCGAGCGCGTGACGAGCAGGTTGACGTGGCCGAAGATGGCCAGGTCGAAGGCCTTGAGGTCTTTCCTCGCCACCGAGTCGATTTCCTTCTGCACGAAAGGATGGCAACGGATCGCGCCCTGGCCGTAGACGATCATCGAGCGGGTCAGGATGTTGGCGCCTTCGACGGTGATGCCGATCGGCACCGCATCCCAGGCGCGCGACAGGGTGTTGCGCGGCCCGCGCTGGATCGCGCTGCCGGCGCGGATATCCATTGCATCGATGATCACCTGGCGCATGCCTTCGGTCAGATAGGCCTTGGCGATCGAGCCGATCACCGCCGGCTTCTCGCCGGCGTCGAGCGCGCCACAGGTCAGGGTGCGCGTGGCCGTCATCAGGTAGGTCATGCCGGCGATGCGCGCCAGCGGTTCCTCGATGCCTTCGAAGCGGCCGATCGGCGTGTCGAACTGCTCGCGCACGGTGGCGTAGGCGCCGCAGATCCGCGTCGCCATCTGCGCCGCGCCGATGCTCAGCGCCGGCAGCGAAATGGAGCGTCCGGCCGCCAGCGATTCCATCAGCATGCGCCAGCCCTGGCCGACGCCGTCGCGCTCGCCGATGATCGCGTCGAAAGGCACCCAGACATCGCGGCCGATGGTCGGGCCGTTGTGGAACGGCACGCCCATCGGGTCATGCCGCATGCCGATTTCGACACCGGGCGTGTCGCGCGGAATCAGCGCGCAGGTGATGCCGCGGTCGACCTCGTCGCCGAGCAGATGGTCGGGGTCCTTGAGCCGGAATGCCAGGCCGATCAGGGTCGCCACCGGCGCCAGGGTGATGTAGCGCTTCATCCAGTTCAGGCGCAGGCCGAGCACCTCGACGCCATCGACCATGCGCTTCTCGACGATGCCTTCCGATTGGGTCGCCGCCGCATCGGATCCGGCTTCCGGCCCGGTCAGGGCAAAGCACGGAATCTCGACGCCATCGGCGAGACGCTTGAGGTATCGGTCCTTCTGCGCCTGCGTGCCGTAATGCATCAGCAGTTCGCCGGGACCGAGCGAATTGGGCACCATCACGGTCACCGCGGCGGTGACCGAGCGGCTCGAGATGCGCGTGACGATGCGCGACTGGGCCAGCGCGGAGAATCCGTGGCCGCCGTATTCCTTCGGGATGATCAGGCCGAACAGGCGGAACTTCCGGATCAGCTCCCAGACGTGCGGCGGCAGGTCGCGATGCTGGTAGACCTCCCAGTCGTCGATGCTGGCGCAGAATTCGTTGACCGGGCCGTCGAGGAAGGCCTGCTCGTCATCGCTCAGCGGGCGCGCCTCGAAATCCAGCAGCTTCTGCCATTCGGGCATGCCGGAGAACAGGTCAGCGTCCCACCACACCGTACCGGCTTCCAGGGCGATGCGTTCGGTATCGCCGAGTCGCGGCAACACCTTGGCGAACACCGGCATGACGAAACGCGAGATGAGCAGCCGGCGCAGCGGCGGGAAACCGAAAACCAGCGCAATGACGATCAGGGCCGCGGTCACGCCAATGAACATGGTTGGCGAGTCGACGCCGGCCAGGCGCCAGCCGATCAGGATCACGGCCGCTGCGCCGGTCCAGGCGAGGAAGCCCAGTCCGCGGAAGGCCAGCACGAGAAACAGGAAGGTCGCCAGGGCGAATGCAATCCACATGGGTCGTGCTCCTCGGGAAGACCGTCCGATTATGCGCTACGCGCCCACGACGATGCCAAGGCGCCTCGAGGACGTCGACCCGCCTCCGCCGCCGCGACCCCTGATCGCCGCCCGGCTCAACGATGGACCGCGGGCGCTCGACGCCGGGAGGCCTTCAAGTGCGGGTTGAACGGCGCGATGGCAGCATCTTCGACGCGCGCACGTATGCCTCGCCGCTGATCGACCCCAAGGGCCACCAGACCGGCTGGATGACCTCGATGACCCACATCACCGAGCCGAGCGCATCCGCGAAAGAACTGTCGGCATCGTCCGAGCGCTTCACCACCGTGCTGGTTCGCTGGACTCGGCGGTGTCGGTGCGCTCGCAGCGACGAGATGCTGTTCGCCAACAAGATGAGCAATACGTC